>NZ_MJLZ01000132.1 GCF_003666245.1 Brenneria alni | reverse complement strand
GGGGGGGGGGGGGGGGGGGGGGGGGGGGGGGGGGGGGGGGGGGGGGGGGGGGGGGGGGGGGGGGGGGGGGGGGGGGGGGGGGGGGGGGGGGGGGGGGGGGGGGGGGGGGGGGGGGGGGGGGGGGGGGGGGGGGGGGGGGGGGGGGGGGGGGGGGGGGGGGGGGGGGGGGGGGGGGGGGGGGGGGGGGGGGGGGGGGGGGGGGGGGGGGGGGGGGGGGGGGGGGGGGGGGGGGGGGGGGGGGGGGGGGGGG
>NZ_MJLZ01000131.1 GCF_003666245.1 Brenneria alni | reverse complement strand
CATTAAAATCCTTCGACATTCTTACTATTTTAGCGAGAACATAAGCAAGAGATAATTTACTGAATTTAACTGAAGCATGTTCGGCTGATTTTTTTGCAACCTCCTGTAAAATACTATTTTGTTTTTCCTCACTTATTCTTCTTAGCTTTTTTTTGAAAAAAATCTCGACCATATCAAGAATGACATCATCTCTTAGATACACTTGTTTAACAGCAACAAGCATCCTGTAATCTTCTGTCATTAACTGCTTACAAACATCTTTATAATCATCGAAAAGACAAGAGCCATACCAACTTGCTCTTTCTACGCCAGAATATAAGGTGTTCGCAGTTTCCCTGAGATCCTGATTAATTTCCACAAGTGCATTCTCGATTTTCAGAGCAATAATTCGGTCTGCCTGCATTTTTTGTTTCAGATAAGCAATGTTCATCCTGCACCTCATAAAATTTGACTTTAAAATCCTTTTACTTAAAATGACACATCATATGGATAGAAATAAGA
>NZ_MJLZ01000130.1 GCF_003666245.1 Brenneria alni | reverse complement strand
GTCTTGATCGATACCGATATGGATGTGGCCTAATACCGCTGTTTCATCGCCCAGAAAAGCCGTTAAATCAACTTTACAGCCCGCGTCTGGATGAAATTTTTTGCGCTCCTCATCGCTTATTTTTTCCGTTGAGAACCATCCCAATGCCCCTATTTCAACGGTAATCTCGTTCTCGCCATTTGCCAAAACAAGCAACGCGTTGGTACTTGATGAACCGAAACCTCTGCCGGACGCTGCTGAATCACGGTTATCCATACCAAGAACGCCATTGGTCTTTATAGCGCAAAATGCATAATTAATATCAAATACACTGCGAATTTTTAGTGGTTCGATAGCGGCATTTGCTGTAGACAGCATTATCGCACTGAAGAAAACCAAGCCTTTCCATTTATTAACATTGCCTGTCATGACTCATCCTTTATTTATGTGGATAACCATAAATATTGACATTATAACTTCTGTTTAAATTACAGGAACAAACTTGCCATTAATTAATGAAAATATTGGCACATAACCTCTTAG
>NZ_MJLZ01000129.1 GCF_003666245.1 Brenneria alni | reverse complement strand
TCTAGAAGTGGCGGTGGGTTTTCACCCGGGAGAAAAAGGAACCGACGCTACCGCCGTTATAGGTTTGTCTTTTTTAAACAACTTACGCTGCCGACGAGCGATCTAGTGGAGATTTCGGGGGGCGCCGGATCATTAAAAAAAAAAATCAATTGGGAGCCATTCTTCACCAACTGATCGATGGCGCTAAGCGCTGCCATTTGCCGGCCTGGAGACAATGCCGCCTCCGGTTCATCCAACAAGGAAATACCGTTACCCTGAAACTTGTTGATGATTAACTTGATAAACGCCTCACCGTGCGAATAGTTATGGATGCGTTTGTGATCAAAGCTTTTCAACGCCGTCAACTCATCAAGGGAGGTGGCAACTTTTAAAAACCTCTCGTCACCCAAACAATAGCCGCCCTGTACCCTCACAAGCCCACGCTTCAGCCGCTTACGATTGGTCAACAGCGCGACGCCGACCCGCTCCAGCGCCTGTCTGTTATACCTACCCCCGACCCCACGGGACCCCGCATGATCTCGGATGGCTTCTT
>NZ_MJLZ01000128.1 GCF_003666245.1 Brenneria alni | reverse complement strand
CTACGCGACAAGCCGTTTTACCAGCGCACCGGCGGCGGAGTGACTCTTTCCGGCGGCGAGCCGTTTATGCAGCCGCAGGTGACTCATCGGCTGCTGCAACGCTGCCGCCAAGAGGGGCTGCACACGGCGATTGAAAGCTGCCTGCACGTGCCGTGGAAATACATCGAACCCTCGCTGGACGTGCTGGATCTGCTGCTGGCCGACTTAAAACACGTGGATGAAACCGCGTTTAAACGCCTGACCGGCGGCTCGGCCAAGCGAGTGCTGGATAATTTCCGCCGACTGGCACATGCCGGGCAACCGCTGATTGTTCGCGTGCCGCTGATCCCCGACTTCAACGCCGATCGCGCCTCGGTACGGGCGATTGTCGACTTCGCTGCCGGAGAAACCGGCAGCCGGGAGATCCATTTTCTGCCTTACCACACGCTGGGCATCAATAAATACGCCCTGCTCGACCAACCCTATCTGGCCCCGCGCCAGCCACTGAATGACCCCGATCTGCTGACGTTTGCCCAAGATTACGCCGCCGAAAAGGGGCTGACTGCCCTACTGAGAGG
>NZ_MJLZ01000127.1 GCF_003666245.1 Brenneria alni | reverse complement strand
CGAATTCTACTTTTATCGAATTTCAGCATCGGGAGGACTGGAAAAATATTTTTTAATCAAGCTAAGAGACGCCCGAATCACTGAAATCAAGCTATCCGCTCCCCACTCAATGACGCAAAATGAAATGCCGCCACTGCGGGCTATCTCTGCGCTGGCTTTGGTTCGCTGAACATTTCCCACGGTTTAAATAACCTGTATGAAAACGGCTATTACCTGTTGTTTAGAGAAAACCGATCGGGCTGGACCAGGGATACCTATCGGGCGATAGCCAAATCGATAGCTCAAAGCGAAAACCGCGCTGATTTAGCTTACGCCAGCGTTGATTTAGGGATTTCCGTTTATGGATTATCCAGAAATGTCGTGAGAGAGGATACTTTCCGACTTTTCAGATATATTAATAGTGATTTTGTTCGCGGATGGAAGACTATGGGGCCAGTGCCTTTGGTTGCAGAGAGTGCTGTTAACATAGCAACAATTGGTGGAATGTATACATTATATAAAAATGAATGATATCATAATTTACTCTTATGTTTGGCCTATTTATGCGTATGTATTTGCATCCGTAATCTGCTTTTTTTTAT
>NZ_MJLZ01000126.1 GCF_003666245.1 Brenneria alni | reverse complement strand
TGTGCAGGCCGGTGATACGGTGACGGTCACCGTGGGTGCGGAGACCTTCCAGACCACAGTGAATGCGGATGGAATTAGCTGGAGCATAGATATTCCGGGTTCTGTTCTGACGGCGAACACCAATGTCAGTGCCAGCGTGACCACTGCCGATGCCGCCGGTAATACCACTACGGCAAGCGCCAATCGTTCTTATACCGTTGATACGGTAGCGCCGGACGCCTCCATTACTATCGACACAGTGGCTGGTGATGATGTGGTGAATATCGCTGAGTCCAGTCAAGCCATCAACGTGACCGGCAAGGTCGGCAACAACGTTCAAGCCGGTGATGCGGTGACGGTCACCGTGGGTGCGGAGACCTACCAGACTACTGTCAATGCCGATGGTGTTAGCTGGAGCATAGATATTCCGGGTTCTGTACTGGCTTCCAACTTGGCAGTTAGCGCCAGTGTCACCACCACCGATGCGGCGGGTAATACCACTACGGCAAGCGCCGATCGTTCTTACGCCGTCGATACGGTAGCCCCGGAGGCCTCCATCACTATCGACACCGTTGCTGGTGACGATATGGTAAATATCCACGAGGCCGG
>NZ_MJLZ01000125.1 GCF_003666245.1 Brenneria alni | reverse complement strand
TCGCGTCGATGCAGACGGCGGGAGACGATCGGGTGATCGGCTCGAACGTGGCGGATACGCTGCGCGGTGGTAAAGGGGACGACTACCTGAACGGCGGAGAGGGCAGCGACAGCTACCATTATGCACAGGGCGACGGCAATGACACGATCGTGGAGTCGATAAATTCAGGGCGCGGCGATCAACTGGCGCTGGAGGGGATAGCCACCGGCCAGGTGAGCCTGACGCGCAGCGGCAATGACGTGACGTTGCATATTGCGGCGAGTGCGGAAGGGGCGGCGGATGCGGGGACGATCCTGCTGAAAAACCAGTTCGATAATTACTTTAACCGGGGTGTGGAAACGGTGGTGTTTGACGACGGCACGGCGTGGAGTCAGGCAGATATCCGGGCGCGGCTGATCGCGGAGTCGCAGACGGCGGGAGACGATCGGGTGATCGGCTCGAACGTGGCGGATACGCTGCGCGGTGGTAAAGGGGACGACTACCTGAACGGCGGAGAGGGCAGCGACAGCTACCATTATGCACAGGGCGACGGCAATGACACGATCGTGGAGTCGATAAATTCAGGGCGCGGCGATCAACTGGCGCTGGAGGGGATAGCCACCGGCCAGGTGAGCC
>NZ_MJLZ01000124.1 GCF_003666245.1 Brenneria alni | reverse complement strand
TGCAAGTCCAGTACCCGCCACACACACATCTGTCGTTTCTGTCTGTGATCACTGCAGGCGCGGCTTTCTGCTGTTTTGTCTTGTTTTTTTTTTTCAAGCAGAACGGACAGCGGGAATTTCTGCGCGTCGCTGACATCCACTTTGATAGCGCCGCTGGCGATCAGCGAGAACAGCTCATCGCTGGCGGTTTTCAGCTCTTCACGGTTTGTGATGTAACTGCCGAGGCTCGGGCGAGTGACGAACAGTGAGCCTTTCTGCGACAGAATCCCCAAATTAACGCCAGACACCGGGCCCGAGGCATTGCCGAAGCTGACCAGCAGGCCGCGCGGCTTCAGGCTGTCGAGTGAGCGCTCAAAGGTATCTTTGCCCACGGAGTCATACACCACATCGACTTTTTGGTTATTGGTCAGCTCTTTAACGCGAGCAACGATGTCTTCGGTCTGGTAGTTAATGGTCGCCCATGCCCCGGCTTCTTTCGCTCGCTGGGCTTTTTCTTCTGAGCCGACGGTACCAATCAGGTTGGCACCCAGCGCTTTCGCCCATTGGCAGGCAATCAGGCCCACACCACCTGCGGC
>NZ_MJLZ01000123.1 GCF_003666245.1 Brenneria alni | reverse complement strand
GATCTATAAAGAATAAAGATACAAAAAAAGCCAGATATTAAATCTGACTTTTTAAGGACTAAAAAAGTTTTCGCTGACTTTTTTAAGTCTTGTAATCAGTTATACAAGAACGTGATTACAAATATAAATAAAGTATTATCTAATCAACTTATATTTGTCAAATCTAAATCCCAACTTTTTACAAGTCTTTTAAATACCATTTCCAGAATCCTTTTTAATCCTCAAAAGCAATAACGTTAAAACCTGTTGTGTCAGGTATAAGAATACGAAGGTCCCTCAAGTGATGGTGAATCTTATAGTTATTGCGACAGCAGTTAACCGGGAGCGATGTTGTCAGCCTGAATCGCCCTACCTAAAATTTATAAAGCGTTATAGCTTCTTTAGTAAAACGAGAAGTGCTTAAAAGATCATGGTAGGGTTTGCGCGGGTCGCGGGGGGGGGTATCAGATTGGAAACGGTCTAAATACTTTTTGAGTAATCAAAGCGCAATGAGCATTCTTTTTTCCTTTCTCTATCTCTTTAGCGATTTTCATTTTTCGCGCGGGGGGAGGGGGGGGAATGCTCCAAGAAAAACTAAGTTTTCCTAACGGAAAACTACTACGACTGAAAGTCGCCATCTAAAAC
>NZ_MJLZ01000122.1 GCF_003666245.1 Brenneria alni | reverse complement strand
CTATTGCGAGGAGTGCGGAAGGGGCGGCGGATGCGGGGACGATCCTGCTGAAAAACCAGTTCGATAATTACTTTAACCGGGGTGTGGAAACGGTGGTGTTTGACGACGGCACGGCGTGGAGTCAGGCAGATATCCGGGCGCGGCTGATCGCGGAGTCGCAGACGGCGGGAGACGATCGGGTGCTCGGTTCGAACGTGGCGGATACGCTGCGCGGCGGTAAAGGGGACGACTACCTGAACGGCGGAGAGGGCAGCGACAGCTACCATTATGCGCAGGGCGACGGCAATGACACGATCGTGGAGTCGATAAATTCAGGGCGCGGCGATCAACTGGCGCTGGAGGGGATAGCCACCGGCCAGGTGAGCCTGACGCGCAGCGGCAATGACGTGACGTTGCATATTGCAGCGAGTGCGGAAGGGGCGGCGGATGCGGGGACGATCCTGCTGAAAAACCAGTTCGATAATTACTTTAACCGGGGTGTGGAAACGGTGGTGTTTGACGACGGCACGGCGTGGAGTCAGGCAGATATCCGGGCGCGGCTGATCGCGGAGTCGCAGACGGCGGGAGACGATCGGGTGCTCGGTTCGAACGTGGCGGATACGCTGCGCGGCGGTAAAGGGGACGACTA
>NZ_MJLZ01000121.1 GCF_003666245.1 Brenneria alni | reverse complement strand
TATGTTATTCTCCTACCGCATGTACTTTGATACATCATATATAACTACATGTCGTATCGATCTGGCTCGAAATGCCTTTAACGTCTTTGTTTGCTCGGAAATGTGTATAAGAGCCAGCTCTTAAGTTAACGTGTTGCCGAACCGCCTACGGAACTTAATATCGAAATCAGGCTGCTTGTTGCCCGCATGCATCACAACTTTATTTTAGGCTAATGTTTTAAAAGTTATTGTATTACTCGGTGAAGACTCTACACCCGCAGGGTTTTTCTGCGTGACATGAATGGTAAATGTCGTCGCTGGTTTTTGGTTGACCAAATTTACCGACGGCGCGGCATTTTTAGGTAGAGGAAAAAGTTCCTTTCCTGCACTGTAAACAATAAATTGTGAGCCGTATACATAATCTTTCGGCGTATCCCAATGTAAACTATATGAAGTCGAAGTAATGTTATCTACATATAATCCAGTGGGACTTGACGGGATATCGTTAGAGATTGTTGTCATCATCATTTCCCTTTTCTGAGGTTGATTTACTTAGTCGAAGTAAAACTTCATCGGTGTTTATTAATTTACTCAATCTATTTA
>NZ_MJLZ01000120.1 GCF_003666245.1 Brenneria alni | reverse complement strand
ATTTAAACCGTGGGAAATGTTCAGCGAACCAAAGCCAGCGCAGAGATAGCCCGCAGTGGCGGCATTTCATTTTGCGTCATTGAGTGGGGAGCGGATAGCTTGATTTCAGTGATTCGGGCGTCTCTTAGCTTGATTAAAAAATATTTTTCCAGTCCGCCCGATTCTGAAATTCGATAAAAGTAGAATTCGCACACCAATGCTTCGTTATCGTGCAGCGACATGGCGAGTAAGGGCGAGGATTTATCGATCGGCTTTCTTATTTCCAGCGGATGAAGCGCCAGATTGTCTTGGCGCTCGAGAAAGCTAGTGAGTTCATAGATAAAGATTTGGTCTTCGTGACCTTTTTGATATTTATTACCGATTGATAGCAAGCTGCCGCAGCCGGAAGAGACGAGTCCCTGCTTATTGCCGTTAATCGATGCGTAGATTACATTCGCCATATTAGGCTGTGTCCCTTAATTGCATAACTTCTTGTAAAAGAGTCGGATACAGCCCAGTTTCACCATCGACAGATAATTTCTCGCCGTTTTGTCGTAGCGTGTGGCAATACGCCGGTACTCTTTTAACCGGCCAAAACATCTCTCCACTACGTTGCGGCGACGGTAAACGTCACTGGCGAACCGTGAGCGTCCGTCAGAAGCCATTTTTTCA
>NZ_MJLZ01000119.1 GCF_003666245.1 Brenneria alni | reverse complement strand
CGGAAAGCGCCGGACGGGAGCGAACTGCGCTACGAGCATGACGCGGCGGGGCGGGTGACGCGGGGCACGGCGCTGAAAGCGGACGGGGAAACCGAGGGCGTGACGGCGCTGGAGTACGATGTGGCGGGGCGTCTGAGCAAGGCAGCCAATGCGGACGCGGTGGTGGAGTACGCCTACAACCGTGCGGGGCAGGTGGTGTCGGAGCGGGTGAACGGCGAGGAAATTCGCAGCGGCTATGATGAGAGCGGGCAGCGGTCGAGGGTGGAGGGGCTGTTGGCGCCGCTGAATCTGCAATGGGCGTCGGGCCGCCTGAGGGGGCTGGGTATCGGTTCGCATCATGCGCTGTCGTTCAGCCACACGGACAGCGGAGAGGAAAGCCTGCGGAGCAACGGGGCGGGCTTTGCGCTGCGTCACGAGTGGGGCGAAACCGGGCTGCTGCGTCGTCAGGCGCTGGAGGGAGCGGACGGTCGGGTCAGTGATGTGCTGGAGCGCGGTTATCAGTACGACGCGCTGGACCGTCTGACGGGTATCAGCGACAGCCACTGGGGCGACCAGGCGTTCAGGCTGAACGGGGTGGGTCAGGTGACGGCGGAGCGGCGGAGCGGGCGCTGGCGGCAGGGGAGGCTGTTCGGCTACGACAGCGAACAGAACCTGTGCGAGATAGCGGGC
>NZ_MJLZ01000118.1 GCF_003666245.1 Brenneria alni | reverse complement strand
TCGCTGCACAGCTCCCGCGCCGTACCCGCCACGTCCGTCACGATATAGTGCAGCCGCGTCGCCTCTCCTTTCGCCTCCACCTGCGCCAGCGGCCGGTAGCTCCCCGGCTCATACACCCACTGCACTTCCCGCGCCGCCGTACCGTCCGCCAGACAGTGCCGCTGCACCGCCAGTTGGTCTCCGTCCCAGCGATACTCCACCCGCGCCACCGTCCGGGCCGTGGGCAACTGCCCTTCCCGCGCCTTGCTGATGCGCCGTCCGAACGCGTCATAACGGTAGCGCCAGCGCTCTCCGTCCGGCAACAACACACGCACCAGCCGGTCCTGCGCATCCCACTCAAAATGCGTCTCCCGTGGCCGAAAACCAGGACGCTCTTCCCGTTTATACACCCGCCGCCCGCAGTCGTCATAGCGGTAGACCGTGTGCCCGCGCCGTGTCACCCGCCCCGCCTCGTCATGGCGGGACTGCGACTCCACCACCGCGTCCTTCACCCTCAACGGCCGTTCCCCCTGCGGCGCTATGCCCGCTATCTCGCACAGGTTCTGTTCGCTGTCGTAGCCGAACAGCCTCCCCTGCCGCCAGCGCCCGCTCCGCCGCTCCGCCGTCACCTGACCCACCCCGTTCAGCCTGAACGCCTGGTCGCCCCAGTGGCTGTCGCTGATACCCGTCAGACGGTCCAGCGCGTCGTACTGATAACCGCGCTCCAGCACATCACTGACCCGACCGTCCGACCCCTCCAGCGC
>NZ_MJLZ01000117.1 GCF_003666245.1 Brenneria alni | reverse complement strand
GTACTATATTTAGTACGGAAATATGGGAAGGTTATACCAAGAATGAGAAAGACTATGGTCTGTATAAGCTGAGAAGCAATATCATACTTAAAGGCTTACCGAGATGGTCGTGGGTCAATGCGACGCCGGTTACCGAAAATGACCTTGTGGAAATCAGAATGGCCTATACGGATATCTGGCTGATGATGAAAAACCGGGATATTGAAGGGCTGAAAAAAATCACGCAGCTCTCTAACCAGGAGATGGCCTATGCTGAAGGCTCCACGACCGGAATGATGTTTATTTCCAGCGGTTTCCCCCAGCATGTTATCGATAAGCAATTCACCCCGGTACCGATTGAATGGGACGATTATAAGTTAATAACATACCGTGGCGGACGTATCTTTCGCTTGGGTGTCGGTTTCTTTCAAGTTTCACCATTACAATTTAAAGATTCGAAGGATGATATTGCCTTTGGTTACAATCCCTATTTTTCAATAATCGATGGCAAGGTGATATTGGTGAGATGATTTTTGACGGTGGAACGGTGGCAAGGAAATAGCTTGCCGCCGTATTTAAGCGATAAAATTAAAAAAGAGATTAAAAATAAGGATATTTGCCGTGAGTTTAAAAGAAAAATATCATCATTCAGGTTTACGCTTATTCAATATAGATTTGTTTTTACTGTTGGCGCTATCTTTTTCTGTCAACGCCGAAACGGATATTAATAAAAAATATCTGTTTTCTTTTAAATCATATAAAAGTA
>NZ_MJLZ01000116.1 GCF_003666245.1 Brenneria alni | reverse complement strand
GGTTAGGGGCGCACCTTAAATATTTCATGGCGCTGTATTTAGCGCGGTCACACCCGATTATACTATCGTTACCGACCCGGTGGGGTTGGGTGGGGGCATCCGACCTCAGGGATATGTGCATAATCCGCTGGAGTGGGTTGACCCGCTGGGGTTGGTTGGGTGTCCTGGTGAGAAAAACAAAAAAACCACATATGAAGGCGCGAGTCGTAGAGATGCATTTAGGGAAGCGAAACGGGATGCAGGGATACCTAATAGTCAGCAGCCTAAATCAATAACGCGGCCTGATTTGTTAGATGGCAATGGTAACGTAATGTTGGATAAGAATGGGTTGCCAATAAAAACTAGGCAATACGAATTCACTAATAATAAAGGTGAGAAAATATTTATACAGGAACATAGCTTGGGGCATACAAAAGCAACGCGATTACATGGTGCTGAACCACATTTCAATGTAAGGCCAGCAGATCCTGTTACAGGAGTTGCTTTAGATACTAAAACTCCGCCGGGAGTACATGGGCATTACAACTTTTAGTAGGGGTAAGTATGTGGTTTAAATATGCTGTAGGAAAAGAGAAAATTAACTTTATGTTTAATAATGATTTTTCATTGTTGGGTTTGGAGTTGATTTCATTTTCATTTAACCATTCTAGCTTGTATTTAAGTTTTTCTTGCAGAAATATACCTGAAAAATATCCAATAAAATGGAATAAAAATAGTTTTAACTCATTATTACTAAGTATTACCT
>NZ_MJLZ01000115.1 GCF_003666245.1 Brenneria alni | reverse complement strand
CTATCGATATAATCGATAACGTCTGCAATACCCTGACTTCGGGTTTCATAGCGACGATAGTTAACTCTTTCTGCTTTCAGACTGCGGAAAAACCTCTCTGTAACGGCATTATCCAGACAGTTTCCTTTCCGGCTCATACTGCCTGTCACATCAAGTTCCTCCTGGCAATACTGGAACTGCGCGCTGGTATATTGCGCTCCTTGATCACTATGAAACACCACTGACCCTGTTGGTCGTCGTTTATTTACCGCCAGCCTCAAGGCCCGAGTAGTCAGAGCGCTGTCAGGTTTATCTGAGAAGGCCCAACTGACTATTTTTCTTGAACATAAGTCCATGACGATAGCCAGATATAACCATCCCTGAGCGGTGCGCAAGTAGGTAATATCACCTGACCACCAGGTATTCAATGCCTCTGGATTAAACTGCCGATTCAATAGATTAGCGGCCACTACAGCGGGTTTCCCACCGCGTGGATAGCGATGACGCCCAGGGCGTTTAGCCACCAGCTTCAGAGCTTTCATTATCTGGCGAACTCGGTATCTGCCTACGTTAAAACCTTGTTCCCGTAACTCAATGCACATGCGCCGACTGCCATATGTGGCATCCATTTCAGCATGAACATGCTTAACTGCCGCGTGCAATATAAGAACATCCGGTTTGATCATCGGCTGATGGCTCCGGGCATAAAACACGCTGCGCGTGAGCGATAAGCAGCGGCATACCTGTTGGATATTTGCTCCCGCCTTCTTCAACTTCACCGCGACTTTTTGTCGTTGTTCATTTCCATGGCAAAGAAGGCTGAAGCCTTTTTTAACAGGTCATTGTCGCTTTGCAACTGCCGCACCTGCTTTTCAAGTTCCTGTATCC
>NZ_MJLZ01000114.1 GCF_003666245.1 Brenneria alni | reverse complement strand
CCGTGGATATTCACGGACTGGCTGGATTCAGCAATATTTACCCTATCATCACCGGCAATGGTGTCGATGGTGATCGACGCGTCCGGCGCTACCGTATCGACGGCGTAAGGACGGCTGGCCTCTGCGGTGGTGGTATTACCCGCCGCATCAGCAGTGGTCACACTGGCGGTGACATTGGTGTTTGCCGCCAGTACGCTGCCCGGGATATTCACGCTCCAGCTAATTCCATCGGCATTGACCGTGGTCTGGAAGGTCTCTGAACCGACCGTTACCGTCACCACATCACCGGCCTGCACATTATTGCCGACCTTGCCGGTCACGTTGATGGCCTGACCGGACTCGGCGATATTTACCCTATCGTCACCAGCCACGGTGTCGATAGTGATGGAGGCGTCCGGCGCTACCGTATCCACCGTGTAAGGACGATCCGCACTTGCCGTAGTGGTATTACCCGCCGCATCGGCAGTGGTGACGCTGGCATTAATCTCGGTATTACCGGTCAGTACGCTGCCCGGCACATTCACGCTCCAACTGGTGCCGTCAGCGTTGACCGTGGTCTGGTAGGTTTCATTGCCCACGGTGACCGTTACCGTATCACCAGCTTGAACGTTATTACCAACGCTGCCTGTCACATTCACCGTCTGACCGGACTCGGCGATATTTACCATATCGTCACCAGCAACGGTGTCGATAGTGATGGAGGCCTCCGGGGCTACCGTATCGACGGCGTAAGAACGATCGGCGCTTGCCGTAGTGGTATTACCCGCCGCATCGGTGGTGGTGACACTGGCGCTAACTGCCAAGTTGGAAGCCAGTACAGAACCCGGAATATCTATGCTCCAGCTAACACCATCGGCATTGACAGTAGTCTGGTAGGTCTCCG
>NZ_MJLZ01000113.1 GCF_003666245.1 Brenneria alni | reverse complement strand
CCGAATCCAGCCAGTCTGTGAATATCAGCGGCAAGGTCGGCAATAATGTGCAGGCCGGTGATGCGGTAACGGTCACCGTAGGCAATGAAACCTACCAGACCACGGTCAACGCTGACGGCACCAGTTGGAGCGTGAATGTGCCGGGCAGCGTACTGGCCGGTAATACCGAGATTAATGCCAGCGTCACCACTGCCGATGCGGCGGGTAATACCACTACCGCAGAAGCTAGCCGCCCTTACACTGTCGACACCATAGCCCCGGACGCCTCCATCACTATCGACACAGTGGCTGGTGACGATATGGTGAATATCGATGAGTCCAATCAGACTATTAATGTGACAGGTCGTGTTGGTAATAATGTTCAAGCCGGTGACGCGGTGACGGTCACCGTCGGTTCAGAGACCTACCAGACCACGGTCAATGCCGATGGTGTTAGCTGGAGCGTTAGCGTGCCGGGCAGCGTGCTGGCGGCGAACACCAATGTCACCGCCGGCGTGACCACTGCTGATGCGGCGGGTAATACCACCATCGCAGAAGCTAATCGCCCTTACACCGTCGATACGGTAGCCCCGGACGCCTCCATTACTATCGACACCGTGGCTGGTGATGATGTGGTAAATATCGCCGAGTCCAATCAAGCCATCAACGTGACCGGCAAGGTTGGCAACAATGTGCAGGCCGGTGATACGGTGACGGTCACCGTGGGTGCGGAGACCTTCCAGACCACAGTGAATGCGGATGGAATTAGCTGGAGCATAGATATTCCGGGTTCTGTTCTGACGGCGAACACCAATGTCAGTGCCAGCGTGACCACTGCCGATGCCGCCGGTAATACCACTACGGCAAGCGCCAATCGTTCTTATACCGTTGATACGGTAGCGCCGGA
>NZ_MJLZ01000112.1 GCF_003666245.1 Brenneria alni | reverse complement strand
CATCTTAGAATAAGAAAATCACTTGTAAAACTATTTCATTAAATGTGTTTATCATGTTGAAAATTATTTCCAAAAATCATTAGAGCTATTTCGTTCTCAGTCAACGGGGAACATCCATCATAATTTATAAATGAGCAAATCGATTCGCTGAGTTCTTTGATATCCATACCATCCTAATTATTAGGATTGCATCAATGGCTTTGGTCGTCCATTAACGATAATATCTACAAAGCTCAAAAACCCTTGAAAAGGAAATTTATATGGCTAATTATGCATACATGACTATCGAAGGTAAATCACAGGGATTGATTTCTGAGGGTTGCTCCACATTAGAATCGATTGGTAACCGCTATCAGGCGGGGCATACCGATGAAATCATGATTTTGGCTTTTAACCACATGATGAGTAATGACGGTCATGCTGTTCATAATCCTATCACCCTGGTGAAACCTATCGATA
The DNA here is from genome assembly GCF_003666245.1 of Brenneria alni. Taxonomy (GTDB): domain Bacteria; phylum Pseudomonadota; class Gammaproteobacteria; order Enterobacterales; family Enterobacteriaceae; genus Brenneria; species Brenneria alni. The sequence goes on along the minus strand of NZ_MJLZ01000112.1, from coordinate 455 downwards.
AGTCGACACCGTTACTGGCAATGGCATTGGATAAACAAGAGAAGGTTAAAGTATTAATCGATTTTTACCGCACCACACAACATGCAAAACAAGAGAAGTTTTTCTCCATTCAGATCAATGATGGACTCATATCAGATATCAACCTCGTCATGCCTAACATCATTGATGATGGTGCTGGCCTGATATTGGAGCATATCTCTATCAGATATAAAGATGTTACATGGACGCATCACAAGGCTGGAACCTCTGGTTATGCATTATGGGAAATGACGAAGTTCATGAACTAAATAAGTGCAGGGGAGACCCTGCACTTATTTTTCATCAAGCCATGTGAAGAGTTTCCCTAATCCGAAGCAGACTGCAATGGCGATGACGAGATGAATAGTCTTTTCATTCCACGGAGCATATCCAACCAATAAAATATAGATGATACAAAGAAAGGATATGCTGAAAAG
>NZ_MJLZ01000111.1 GCF_003666245.1 Brenneria alni | reverse complement strand
TATTATAAGAATGTATACCGCTCGCCAGTTGATTGCATAATAATAAACTTTAGCGTAACTATGTACTTCACGGATGAAGTGATATTGCCAATGGATTCTAATGTGGAGCAACCCTCATAAATCAATCCCTGAGATTTACCTTCGATAGTCATCCAGGCATGATTAGTCATAAAAAATATCCTTTTAAATGGGTTTTATACTTTATAGATAATATCGTTTACGAATGCCCAAGATCATTGATAGAATAATAATTAAGATGATATGGATAGCAAATAACTCAGCAAATCGATTTGCACGTTAAATAAATTATGACGGCGAAAACTGCTCTTGGATTATCATGATTTCTTAAAGAGAATGTGCTCCAATCGTTTTTTTCAGTTACTGAATTTATATTACATATTTCTTTACGCGGCTTATTTAATTTTGCGAGTTCTTTTTTTTATTTCTGACATTAAATTATCAAAATCGTTCATAGTATCATATTCTTTCATGATTTCACGATAATTACTTATATCGTAGCCGTTATCCTTGTTAGGCGAATCAAATGAGGGTTTATCCAAATCATATCGACATTTAATACTTTCAGATAATCAAGTTTTTTATTAGCCCGTTGATATCACCAATCACATCGCCATTCGTGTCTTTGATTTAATTAATCAGGGAAATCACACAAGTGCGCACTTAATAAGTGATTCGTAAAAATGGCAGTTTTCTGTGTAAAAAACACAACACATCGTCATTAAAAATTTAAATATGTAAAATTTGCAGCAGATTATCGCTGTCTCTTTTAAACATCTGACGCCGCTGACGTGAGAAATAGAGAAAAAAAAAAAAAGATGAAATAAAGGTGGTTAGTGTATTTTGATAGAAAAAAAGGATATCATAGTGAGAGGTGGTTGTTGAGTGTA
>NZ_MJLZ01000110.1 GCF_003666245.1 Brenneria alni | reverse complement strand
GGGTGGAGTATCGCTGGGACGGAGACCAACTGGCGGTGCAGCGGCACTGTCTGGCGGACGGTACGGCGGCGCGGGAAGTGCAGTGGGTGTATGAGCCGGGGAGCTACCGGCCGCTGGCGCAGGTGGAGGCGAAAGGAGAGGCGACGCGGCTGCACTATATCGTGACGGACGTGGCGGGTACGGCGCGGGAGCTGTGCAGCGAAGAGGGAGAAATCCACTGGCGGGGCGAGCAGGGGCTGTGGGACGGATATCGGGAGGAGAGAATCCCCCTCCGGCTGCGGCGCTATCTGGGCGACGCGGCGAATGAGGAAGTGTATTGCGAGCTGCGCTATCAGGGTCAGATATATGACAGGGAGACAGGGCTTTACTATAACCGGCATCGTTATTATGATGGCGGAGAAGACGGGTCGCAGCAGTATTTGTCGCCCGACCCTTCGGGGTTTGATGGGGGCATCCGACCTCAGGGATATGTGCATAATCCGCTGGAGTGGGTTGACCCGCTGGGGTTGGTTGGGTGTCCTGGCTCGAGTCATTTAGATAATCCAAAGAAAAAGGTGAATTCTGCTGAAATTGGGGATACTGTTCGTACACCATCATCTCACCCAGATGATTTTACGAAAATGCGGGGCGGGAATTACAAGAATAACTCTACCGGTGAAATATGGAGTAAGAGTGATACAATTCACAGTGATAAGAGTGGTGAGTGGAAAGTAGGGATAGGAAAAAATGAACCTACACCGAGAAAGAAAATTACTATAGGTATGAGTGATGGAAAAATTATCAAGCTTGACAATAAATAGGAGTTGTAGCTTAAAGAAAATCAATTTCGACGGGTTTCGCTTATCTGAAGGTTGGGTGGGTTTTTTTGAAAGAGTAAAACCCTTCAGCGTAAAGTTTGTGGATGAAGCTATTGATGTTTTTCTGGATTATTTTAAAAGTGAATTGAGTGATTTTTTTGCGATATCAGCATTATCGTTTAATGATAATGCTGAATATGAT
>NZ_MJLZ01000109.1 GCF_003666245.1 Brenneria alni | reverse complement strand
GTTATAATATTTATGGTTATCCACATAAATAAAGGATGAGTCATGACAGGCAATGTTAATAAATGGAAAGGCTTGGTTTTCTTCAGTGCGATAATGCTGTCTACAGCAAATGCCGCTATTGAACCCTTAAAAATTCGCAGTGTATTTGATATTAATTATGCATTTTGCGCTATAAAGACCAATGGCGTTCTTGGTATGGATAACCGTGATTTTGCCGTATCTGGAAGTGGGTTTGGTTCATCAAGTACCAACGCGTTGCTTTTTTTGGCAAATGGCGAGAACGAGATTACCGTTGAAATAGGGGCATTGGGATGGTTCTCAACGGAAAAAATAAGCGATGAGGAGCGCAAAAAGTTTCATCCAGATGCGGGCTGTAAGGTTGATTTAACGGCTTTTCTGGGCGATGAAACAGCGGTATTAGGCCATATCCATATCCATATCCATATCCATATCGGTATCGATCAAGACGGCATTCCCTTTGCCAAACCCGATGAGGAAAACGTCTCAGCGAATCGTGAAAAAATCACCGCAAAAAAAATAGCCGCCCAGCCGGTTGAGAAAGGACATATCCCCGATAATTATTTTATTGATAATTATTTCCCCGATGGCATGGAGCTGTATCAGTTTACCCAAAAAGCCTATCTTAAAGGATTGCCAGAATGGAAATGGGTCAAGTCCACCCCGTTTACCGGCAGACCGGAACAGATTCAGGCGCTACAGGTTGCTTATCTTGAACTCTGGCATCTTTTTGCGACAAAAAACAATACAGCAATAAAATCATATCTTAATGAATCATTGCAGGCATGGGCAATAACAACCGGAAATACCCTGAATGAAATATATAATGATCGCGGTTTTGTTGATGATTTTAAAAATTCCGAGTTTGAAATGATCCCCATCAACTGGAATGATTATCAGCTTGAAATGATGAATAATCAAAGAATGGTTCGTTTTGTGAATAAGTCTGATCCTACTATATCTCCTCTTACTTATTCAGTAAAAGACGAAGATGGGGGTGATAGCTTGGGATGCTATTCTCCGATATTTTCAT
>NZ_MJLZ01000108.1 GCF_003666245.1 Brenneria alni | reverse complement strand
TGATCTTCGTCATTGTATCGTAGTCTCTGTCATGTAATCATTAATTTATACTTTGGTTGGTTGAGGCATATGAAGTAGTTGACATTTTTAGAAATTGGACGAACCTTGGCGGCGAACTAGATTTTTTGTTTTTTTTGGGCTCGGAGATGTGGTATAAGAGACTTGTATTCATATTTGAACATCCCGCAAACATTATCGTTTCTTGCAAAGAGAAACAGTAAATGTATCCCAAACTTTAAATTCCTAAAAATTAATAAGCCTGATAATGAGTGCCCTGTTTGCAAAGGTCTAGGTGAAATATCCTCTATTAATTCAAATGCTATTATAAATGAAAACCTAAGTATCGAAGAAAAACCATTTTCTATCTGGAGGACAGGGACTTTTTCAGGTTTATATCATAATTTGTTACTATCTTATTGCCAACTTGAAAAAATTAATACCTCAATCCCTTACAAAAATCTTTCTGAAACTGAAAAGAAAAAAATTCTCTATGGTGTAACGGAATCCAGATTAGCCTTTAAATTTAAATATAAAGGTTCAACAAGACAAAGGCGAGCATATTATGAAGGTGTGATGATCTTTGCTCAAAGATTGATTGGGCAAAAATCACTCGTAAATTCGACTATAAGAAATACTTGTACAGAATGTCAAGGATCCAGAATTAATCTTGACTATTATAGTAAAAATAATATCAAAGTTCTTGAATTAGATATGCTGGACTTTCTGACACTCTCTTTTTCAGACATCTTAGAAAGAATATCTAACATTCCTGAAACTGATGAAGTTAAGAAGATTCTTAAATCAATCTGTGAAATGGACTTAGGGTATCTTAATTTTTCACGTTCAATTCCTAGTTTATCAGGCGGTGAATTACAAAAGCTTAGATTTAGTCGATTACTCATTTCAAACATATCTGGTATCTTATTAGTTATAGATGAAATTTCAGCTCAAATAAACAGGCAAGATTTCCTAAAAATACATGAAAAAATAAAAAAACTTTCTCTAAATAACAC
>NZ_MJLZ01000107.1 GCF_003666245.1 Brenneria alni | reverse complement strand
GTATTAAGCAGGAGTTAAAATATCGTGATTTCAATAAATACAAAGAAACTATAAAAAATAGCACGTCCTTGATACATTATACAGGTGTAACAAAACCGTGGCACCTATGGGCTAAATATCCATCATCATGTTTTTTTTATCAGGCATACAAAGCATCACCTTGGAAAGATACTCCTTTGATTGAGGCTGAAACAGCTAAACAATTTAAGAAAAAATCAAGACATGAAAGGCTTCAGGGAAAGTATATTAAATCAATTATTAGTTATTGTAATTATATAATTATAAAAATAAAAGAATAATATGGTTTTCAATAGCCTGTGTTTAGAAAAATCACAGGCTATTTATTATAAAGTATAACTTTTTAATTTAATAGTTACATAAATTGTTTTTTCCATTTGCATATATTTTCAAAGTTTACCAATATATCAGTTTTAAATCGAGATGATATTATTTCATTTAATGAGTTTACTTCATCTCTATTTATAACAAATAGGTTCGTATCTTTACGTATTTCTTCGGCTCTATTATCAATACCTAGTATAATCGCTCTTTTCTTTTTCTGTATTGCTCTTATGCCCGCATGTAGGCGTGTTCCAATAAAATCAATATCTTGAGAGAGTAACTGATCATAAGATGACAGATTTGGGTTGATAATTTTTATCCCATCAGTGTTAAAGCAATGGAGATATTCATTATCGCGCCTTCCTTGAGGCCAAAAGAATATTTCATCATAATTTCTTTTAAGTATTTCAATCAAAATTTTATCATGTTCAGGAGATCTGTTATAGTCAGTCAATGTAAAGACAACAATATTGGCTTTTTTGTCTGGAATTGAATCGCAATGAGCTTTGTCTAATCCCCACATAGTTGGACATCCTGTATTAATAGCATTATTAATACCAACTTCTTTTAGTTTTTGCAATGTATAATTATCTCTGACGGAATGTATTTCTTTCGAAGAAAGTAATTTTCTATAAAGGAATGAAGTTAGAAAATTTGGTTTAACTTGATAGTTTTTCCATCCTACGCCAAGTAGAATAGGATTATTTATTTTTAATGCATCAAATATATTTACTGCCCATTGATTGTATTTTTTTTTAAGTAAAAAACTATGATCTGATGATAATAAATTAGAACCACCAATAAACGAAAACTCACTAATCCTGTTCAGCTTATATGCTTGGTTGTAAATAACTTCATGCGTAGGTGAGT
>NZ_MJLZ01000106.1 GCF_003666245.1 Brenneria alni | reverse complement strand
TAATTATAGTGATCTAGTTGCATAAATCTTTATCCATCTCTCATAAATATTATTTTAAACGGTTGAAAAATGAAAATAGCGATAGCGGGAACAGGTTATGTAGGCCTGTCTAATGCCATTCTACTGGCACAACATAATGATGTCATTGCATTAGATATTGTAGTGGAAAAAGTTGAACTCCTTAATAACAAGAAGTCACCAATTGTTGATAAAGAAATCGAAGATTTCTTACAGCATAAGGAGCTAAATTTTTTGGCTACCACGGATAAAGTCTTTGCCTATAGCGAAGCTGAATATATTATTATTGCAACACCAACAGATTATGATCCAAAGACAAATTATTTTAATACTCAATCAGTTGAAGCCGTCATTCAGGATGTTATGACGATTAATTCGCATGCAATTATAATTATAAAATCAACAATTCCTGTCGGGTATACCAGACAGCTATGCGAAAAATATTATACAAATAACATAATATTTTCGCCTGAATTTTTGCGTGAGGGTAAAGCTTTGTATGATAATCTTTATCCATCACGTATTGTGATCGGCGAGCGTTCAGAACGAGCTAAGAAATTTGCAGCTTTGTTGTTGCAGGGTGCAGTTAAAAAGGATATACCTGTACTCTTTACAGACTCAACAGAGGCTGAAGCTATTAAACTGTTTGCTAATACATATCTGGCTATGCGCGTAGCCTATTTTAATGAACTGGATAGCTATGCTCAGACACATGGTCTGGACAGTAAACAAATTATTGAAGGGGTAGGCTTAGACCCCCGCATTGGCACTCACTATAATAATCCATCGTTTGGCTATGGTGGCTATTGCCTGCCGAAAGATACTAAACAGCTGCTAGCTAATTATGCTAAAGTTCCAAATAATTTAATTGCAGCTATCGTTGAAGCTAACCGTACAAGGAAAGATTTCATTGCTAAGTCAGTTCTAAAGAGAAACCCTAAGGTAGTTGGTGTGTATCGTCTGGTGATGAAAAATGGCTCAGATAATTTCAGAGCTTCAGCTATTCAGGGAGTGATGAAACGCATTAAGGCCAAAGGAGTTGAGGTGGTGGTTTATGAGCCTGTGCTTCAGGAACAACAATTTTTTAGCTCGCGAGTCATTAATGAGCTGAATGAGTTTAAGCAGTTAGCTGATGTTATAATTTCTAACCGTATGGCTGCTGAATTGTCTGATGTGGCTGATAAAGTATATACTCGAGACCTGTTCGGCGCTGATTAGTAGAGTCTGTATTATATAAGTTTAATAGACTTATGAAT
>NZ_MJLZ01000105.1 GCF_003666245.1 Brenneria alni | reverse complement strand
ATATAAATTTAATTCTCAGGTGTACAGAGGTTATAAGGTATCTCTCAGGGGATACCTTTTTATTAAACATGTAGTGCATTTCCGCTATCAATCACTGAACATAAAAACGATAAAGCACGGTGCTGACAGCCATATCCATACAAAAACAGAGGCTCATTGTATTTAAAAATTTCTTCTGAGAAGGTATTATGTTCATGTGATAGGTACTACGGCTGTGCGTCGTAGAATGGGATTTTTTTGTATGGAGGCATAATGTCCAATCTTATTTATCTTAGCGTTACCGGGAAAAAACAAGGACTGATTTCAGCAGGGTGTTCATCACTGGATTCTATTGGCAACAAATATCAATCTGCACATGAGAATGAGATTTTTGTTTATGAGTTGGTAAATAATATTAGTCGGGCAGAGAACGTTGCTCTTCTTCCTGTGGAGATTAGAAAGCCAATTGATAAAGCCACTCCATTGTTTGCTCAGGCGATCAATGACAATGAAAAATTGGAGTGTATTTTTTCTTTCTACCGAACGGCTCAGTCTGGTGGGAATGAGCTTTATTTTAAAATGAAGTTGAGGGATGCGATTATTAATAATATTCGATTTTTTTATCCTAACTCACTGACCCATAATGAAGTTCAGCCACAGGAAAGTGTGTCATTCAAATTTGCTTCTATTGAATGGGAGCATGTCATTGCAAGAACGAGCGCTTATATGCTTTGGCAGAATGTAGCTTATTAATATTGATGAAGACCGAATGTTTTATTCGGTCTTACTTTTTTGAAACATATTTATAAAAAAAATTATAACTATTGATATAAGCATTATTCTTATCCAAAGTTCAGGAATGAATGACACATATAAAAACCATAAGGCAATGGTTAAAGTTATCAAAACCTCAATGGTTATGAAATTTTTCATTATGTATTTCATAATTATTTTTCTTTCTTCTTAATTTTTTTTGATAAGAATTTGATATCAACATAGACGATGATAATTATGGAAACAATAGTAAGTTTCCCCCAATGTTGAGGAATGAACTCGTAGAAAAAAACACCTAAGCCGAGCATCAACGCCATAGTGGTATAAGTGTTAACAAATTCTCTAACTGCGTATGATATTATTTTTTTAAAACTCATTTTTTACTATTCCATTTATTATTTCTATAATTTCAACTTCATCATATGGAGTCTTAGGGATATATGGTGATAAACGCTCTTCAAATAAAAAATATAACATCTCAACTTGCATTGAATAGAGAGACCAATATAATTCAGGGCAAACGTCATGTAAATGTCGTGCAGACATAGCCGCTTTCTGAGCCTTTCCGTGAAATGCTATAGCACTTAATCCCAAAAATGAATATTTGTTTATCGATCTACGAACAGATATTGAAAAGTTTAGCGAGGATGCAATGTATTTCGCAAGCATGTAAACGATTGACATTTTTATTGCCCGATCTGTTGTTATTTCTGATGCAATGGATACACCCTGTCTCTTATAAACTTTTGACGTTGCTGACGAGGGATCTAGTGTAGTTCTCGGTGGTCGCGGTATCATTAAAAAAAAGAAAAGTCTAACATTAAAG
>NZ_MJLZ01000104.1 GCF_003666245.1 Brenneria alni | reverse complement strand
AAATAACACTATTGTCTTAATTGAACATTCATCTTATTTCATTGATAATGCAGATCACAAAATACATATAGGATTAGAGGCAGGAGATAAAGGTGGGTACATTTGTCCGAGTGAAGACATTTCACCAATAAAAATGCACATAAAGAGGCGCAAAACACATGATTTCATTGAATTTAAGGAGATTACTAGAAATAATGTCATTAAGCAGGAATTTAAAATCCCTAGAGGTTGCTTAACTGTACTAACTGGTCCATCCGGTTCTGGGAAATCATCAATAGCAAAAGTGATCGAAGAAAATAAAAATGCTATTTATGTTTCACAGAAAACTTCAAACTATAGCGGACGTTCTGTTTTAGCCTCCACGATAAAAATAAACACTCTTATAGCCGAATATTATTCCAAAGAGACAAATTTGGAACCAAAAAACTTCCTACTTTCAAAAGAGGCTGGTTGTAAATCCTGCGATGGCACAGGTATCATTAGGTATGAAAGAGGATATGATAAAGACATTTATTTGACTTGCCCAACTTGTGAAGGCAGCTTGTTTGATAAAAAAAGCGAAGGTGTTGAAATAAAAGTAAACGGGTTGAATATTATTGAGTTTTACAATAAAGAAATAAAAGAGTTAGATTTATTACTGGAAAAATACGATATACCGTTCCATAAAAACATTGAAACGATGGTTTCACTAGGCTTAGGACACTTGAAATTAAATCGCAAAACTCAAACATTATCTGGTGGTGAATTACGTAGGATAAAACTTTGCGAACACCTGTCTAGAAAAAAAGAAACGAAAAAAATACTTATTATAGATGAGCCTGTCGCTGGATTAGATCCGGAAACTGCAAGTAAGATTGCTGAATACATTTATCAAAAAACCCCATTATTTAATTCAGTTATTATTATTGAGCATAGACAAGAAATTATTGACCTCGCTGATTACGAGATCAAAATTGGCCCCTCCGCTGGCATATTAGGAGGGAAGGTTTTATCACAAAAATTTTTAGATTGAAGTTTTTGATTATGTTAAACAAATCAACTATCTAGAAAGCAAGGGCTAACTCAGCGAAGCTGAGTAGCCTTGCTTTTTCTGCTCTTCGATTGTAAAAGGGGAAAGTCAAACCCGACATCGTTGACATAATCTACCTATCGATTATAAATATATTAGGCATAAGGAATATGCTTATCTTTATATAATAGAAAAGGAGCTTCTATGAATACTACCTATCACCCACCCCTTGCAGAGAATCTACGTATTCATTGCGTCAGTGTCAGACTGAATAACTCAGAGCTAAATACTTTGGACCAAGAACGAAAGCAACACGCTAAGTGTAATGGTCTAATCATTCTGGACACTTTGTTAGAGGTATAATTGTAGTCCCTCCGATTTTTAGGCTGTGTCCCTTAATCATCTGAGCTATAGTAACTACTGTAAGCGTCCGGCAAACTCATATTGTTAACAAAACTCTGCTGCCACATGCTGCCCTCACTCAATAAAACGAACCTGAGGTAAAATATGGCAAAACGGCATTCTCACCGTGAACGGCAACAGCATCTCGACGCCTGGCAACAGAGCGGGTTAACTAAACAACACTATTGCCGGCAACACGATTTGAACCCGGCCACCTTTTATTACTGGCTCAAACATCATCACGATGACGC
>NZ_MJLZ01000103.1 GCF_003666245.1 Brenneria alni | reverse complement strand
GGGGTAAGGAACACGGCTTTATATCGTCCTGTTTTTCAAAGTTCCGTAAAAATAGTAATTAATTCACTAATGATGTTTAATTATTATCCTGGGAAAGAAAACAAGACAAAGCCTCTATTCTAACTAAATTATACAGAGAGTATTTTTCATATCCACTGAACGACTATTCTCGATAAAAATGTAATCATCCGATAACCCCCTTAGACTACCTCTAACTCTTTATTACTGAGTCTTTATTATGAAAAGAAGAAATGAAAGTATATTAATGAATTTGGAGGTATATTAAATGAAGCGTAGAGGTTTATTGAAATTTTTGGCTCTTTCATCAATCCCTATGATCTTTTCTGAGAAAATATTCGCAAAAGTTCCTTCCAGAAATGATAGCTCGGATTCTAGTGATTTACTTACTATTTTAGAGAGGTTAAATAAAAGTGGTAATAAAGAGATAAATATTTTGAATATAGGCGCACATTCATGTACTGAAAAGAATTATGAAAGTTTTGATAATAGAAAAATAATTCAGGCTGTTATTGACTATTGTGCAAAAGAATACAAATCAAATGGTGAACGATGGAATATCATAATTCCGGACGGAGTATTTCTTGTAACGGCAACCGTGCATAAAGAAGAAAACGGCAAGATCATGGGGATTCACAGTCTTTTGATTAAAAGCAATATCATAATGAAAGGTTCTGGAACGATTAAACTTTATGACCACCAATATGGCTCAGGCGCTTTTTTTAGGTTATTATCTAGCTACAGGGACGAAGCTAAATTTTTGGAGAATGTGGATGTATCGGGCATTACGCTCGATGGTAACGCAAAGGCACAAGCGCCGGGAGTTCAGGCAAGTAATATTCTTATAGAATGTAAAAATGACATAAAAGTAGAGCGCATAAAGAGTATAAATTGCAATGGGAATGGGATTCAGATTCGAGGGGGAAGTAAAAGAGGGTTATCTGCCCGGAATATTTATATTGGTGAATGCATAGTTCACGATTGTCAAAAAATTGGCATACAGGTAGCTCAGTTTGAACATCTGATTATTCAAAATAATGATATCAGTAACTGTAAAGACAATGGAATTGATATATATGGGGATATGGGGAAAGGTTCTTCTCCTGAAGTCAATGGAAATAATTTTATTATCCGGGGAAACAAGATTTCAAATTGTCTTAATGGAGTATTTCCGGAAACTGTTTCAAATGGGGAAATATATGGTAATGCCATTTATAACATGCTTGAATCTGGCGTTCATATTAACAGAATTCATGGTCAACCAATGAATATATCAGTCCATGATAATACTATTAATGGCGCTGCTTATGGATTCACTAATACTGGAGACATGAAAGGTATTGTTATAAAAGAAAACGACCTGTCCTTAATAAAAAAATCCATTGTGTCTTTAGGTGGGGGGCAGGGGAACAGTTCAAATATAACAATAAAAAATAACAGAATAACATTGGGTGATACTGAAATAAATTTAGTGGTGTTAAATGGGGTGATAATAAGGAATATAGACATAGATGAGAATGTTATTTATAAGGCAGAGGCGATTGAAAATAAGATACATAATGGAGCCTTAATAAAAAACAATGCAAAGTCTGTTAATAACACAGTGAAAATAACTGGCTGGAAATTAATGAAAAAATAGTATGCTAATATGAGTTATATTACAGGGATATCTTTGAC
>NZ_MJLZ01000102.1 GCF_003666245.1 Brenneria alni | reverse complement strand
GGACAGGGCCTGCATCACGGCCCGCAACTGAGCGGGAAGACAGCAGACCGAACACCCGTTGGGGAGGTTGAGCGTCACCGTGTCGGCGTCGTTATTCCCTGGCATAACCCGGCGCGCAGGAATGAATGCGGCGGTAGCGGCCACGGTAGCGTCATCGTGATGATGTTTGAGCCAGTAATAAAAGGTGGCCGGGTTCAAATCGTGTTGCCGGCAATAGTGTTGTTTAGTTAATCCGCTCTGTTGCCAGGCGTCGAGATGCTGTTGCCGTTCACGGTGAGAATGCCGTTTTGCCATATTTTACCTCAGGTTCGTTTTATTGAGTGAGGGCAGCATGTGGCAGCAGAGTTTTGTTAACAATATGAGTTTGCAGGACGCTTACATTTCTTCCTGCTCTAACGGTGTGTTATCGAACATAACGCACCTCCACGACCTTTTGATGGAACTGATTAAAATAACACTTACCTGATTGCTTAATGTGCTGATCTTCAAGGTGGGAATTGCTAAACTTGCTGATAGCCATGTCGTTAGTTTCCTTAACGCTGTGGTTAGCCCCTGTCTGGTAGTCGGATACCTTTCAGGGGCGAAACGTGATGAGTATGAGATTTTGTGATAGGGTACGTACCTATAAAACCCAGCATAGTTAAAAAGGTACGTACATGTCAACGATAAAACGTGATACGAAGAAATCTTCATCAACAGGTAAATCTCCGACCTTCCAGATACGGATCTCCCCTGAGTTGCGCGAACAGCTTGATGAGGTAGTAGCGAAAGAAGGTGTCAGTCTCGGAAACTGGTTTAAAGAGCTTGCCCGTAAAGAGCTTCGCAGGCAGGGGATTGAGCCGAAGGGGTAAGGTTTAGCTGGTTAGCAGGACAAACAATCAAGGGAATGGATGATGGATAAAAGAGCACTACTCTTAAAATCAGGGCTGACAGTCAGGGAACTACTTCGCCTGAAAAATAATTATGTCTATGTAAAAAGTGATGATTTCAAATTTAACACTCCAACGAAGAAAGCTGAATCCTTTACAGACTATGTTTTTATCGTTACTCGTTTATGCTGGAAAGCAATGTATCTCCCTGTCTTCATGAGTCTATTTTTTTCTATTTATGATTTTTATAAAAATGGGAATGTGGTTGCGAGCACAACAGTGTTTTTTATTATTTTTTCTATAATTGTTTTTTGCGTGTTAAAGGTTGAGGGTAATTTTTATAATATACGAATAACCACGGTTGTAAAATTAATTAAATTTAGATTGGTAATTTTTTTTACTAACTGATTTTATTTCAATCTTATCCAAATTCGAGATTAGTTATTGGAAATGTTTGTGCGAGGGAGTGCATATGAATAAAAGAGTGCTAATCTTAAAATCAGGATTGAGTGTCAGGGAATTAATTCGCCTGAAAAATAACTATGTAGATACAAAAAACAGGGCTTATGGAAAAAATATAAAAATAAAAGACATTGAATCTTTTTCTGATTATATTTATTTCATCGCATATCTGTGCTGGAATCAAATTCTGATGCTTTTTCTTATGTCTGTGGGGTTTGCTATTTATGGTTACTATGAATATGGTGTTGTAATAAATCTGTCTCTTATACACATCTGAAAAAAAAAACTCCCCGCTGACGTACTGTTGGAGTGATCTAGGTGGGCGATTCGTACCAAGAATATCGAA
>NZ_MJLZ01000101.1 GCF_003666245.1 Brenneria alni | reverse complement strand
CGCAACACATCTGGCTGGCGCGCGAGCCGGTCGATATGCGCCGGGGGATTGATGCCCTGACCCAATACATTACCGACCACCTGCACCAACCCTGGCAAGGGGAAGCCGCTTTTGTCTTCTGCAACAAGGCGCGCTCGCGTATCAAAGTCCTGCGTTGGGACAAGCACGGCGTCTGGCTGTGTCTTCGTCGCCTTCATCAGGGGCATTTTATCTGGCCGAAACAGGGGGATGTCGCCTGGATACTGTCGCCGGAACAGTTCGACTGGCTGATGAAAGGCATCGACTGGCAACGCGTCGACGGGCTGGATTTAACTCAATGGAAATAAAGATAAAAATTAATTAAGGCATTGATTTTAAATGACAACAATATCCTGTCTTGATAAAATAAAGGCATGGATATCGACTCGCTGCTGACCTCACAAAACCCCGATGACCTGCGCTCTCTGGCGTTGAAATTACTCGCGGACCTTGAGCAGCAGACGCAACGTAATCAGACGCAGGCAGGTTATATCCAGCAACTGGAAGAGGCGCTGAAAAACGCCCGTCACTGGCGTTTTGGCCGTAAAAGTGAAGCCTTCCAGGGTGAACAGCGCGGACTGTTCGATGAAGATATCGAGGCCGATGCCGCCGATATCGAGCAGCAGCTGGTCACATTATTACCCGAACCTGAAGCGGAAAAACCCGCAGCGCCTAAGCGCCGACCGCTGCCGCCTGAACTGCCGCGCCAGGATATCCGCCTGGCTCCGGCATCCGATGGCTGCCCGGACTGCGGCCATGCCCTGCGCTTCATCCGCGACGAAATCAGCGAGCGGCTGGAGTATGTGCCGGCCCGCTTCATCGTGCATCGCCATATCCGTCCGCAGTTCAGTTGTGAACACTGCGAGACCGTCGTCAGTGCAGCGCTCCCGGCGCAACTGATAGAAAAAGGCCAGCCCGGTCCGGGCCTGCTGGCGCAGGTGGTGTGTGCCAAAAGCCTTGACCACCTGCCGCTCTACCGTCAGCAGGCGATATATCAACGCAGCGGTGTCGACCTCCCGCGCAGTACCCTGGCGGGCTGGTTCGGGGCGGTTGGCGCGGCGCTCAAACCGCTGGCCGACGCGCTCCATCACGACCTGTTGCAGCATCCGGTGCTCCAGGCCGACGAAACCCCGCTGTCCATCCTCGACCCCGGCAAGGGTAAAACCCGGCGTGGTTACCTCTGGGCCTATATCACCGCCCGGGGTGCTGACCGGTCGATAGTGCTTTATGACTGCCAGCCGGGACGCAGCGGACAGTATGCCCGTGATATGCTTGAGGGCTGGCGCGGCACCCTGGTGGTGGACGGTTATGCCGGTTACCAGGCGCTGTTCGACAGCGGTCAGGCACTTGAGGCTGGCTGCTGGGCACACGCCCGGCGCAAGTTCTTCGAGCTGTTTACTGCCAACAAAAGCCCGGTGGCCAGGCTTGCGCTGGACACCATCCGCGAGCTGTACAAACTTGAGCGCAAAATCAAACACCGGTCTGCAGATAAAAAACGCCAGTGGCGGCGGCGCTATGCCAAACCCCGGCTGGCGGCCTTCCACCAGTGGCTGGTGTTGCAACAGCCGCAGGCCGCGCCCAACTCCGCACTGCGTAAAGCGCTGGACTACACGCTGAAACGCTGGCCGGCCTTACTGCGTTATCTGAATGACGGGCGGGTCCCCATAGATAATAACCGCACGGAAAACTGCATCCGTCCGGTAGCCGTGGGCCGCAAGAACTGGCTTTTTGCCGGATCGTTGCGCGCCGGGCAACG
>NZ_MJLZ01000100.1 GCF_003666245.1 Brenneria alni | reverse complement strand
CCCCGGAAGCGTCCATCACTATCGACACCGTGGCTGGTGACGATAGGGTCAATATCGCTGAGTCCAATCAAGCCATCAACGTGACCGGCAAGGTCGGTAATAATGTTCAGGCCGGTGACGCGGTGACGGTCACCGTGGGCAATGAAACCTACCAGACTACCGTGAATGCGGATGGCGTTAGCTGGAGCGTTAGCGTGCCGGGCAGCGTGCTGACGGCGAACACCAATGTCAGTGCCAGCGTGACCACTGCCGATGCCGCCGGTAATACCACTACGGCAAGTGCGGATCGTCCTTACACTGTCGACACCATAGGGCCGGAGGCCTCCATCACTATCGACACTGTCGCTGGTGACGATAGGGTAAATATCGCCGAGTCCAATCAAGCCATCAACGTTACCGGCAAGGTCGGTAATAATGTTCAAGCCGGTGACGCGGTGACGGTAACGGTGGGTGCGGAGACCTACCAGACTACTGTCAATGCCGATGGTGTTAGCTGGAGCAGAGATATTCCGGGTTCTGTACTGGCTTCCAACTCGGCAGTTAGCGCCAGTGTCACCACCACCGATGCGGCGGGTAATAGCACTACGGCAAGCGCCGATCGTTCTTACACGGTGGATACGGTAGCCCCGGACGCCTCGATCACTATCGACACCGTGGCTGGTGACGATAGGGTAAATATCGCCGAATCCAGCCAGTCTGTGAATATCAGCGGCAAGGTTGGCAACAATGTGCAGACCGGTGATACCGTCACGGTAGCAGTCGGTTCAGAGACCTACCAGACCACGGTCAATGCGGATGGTGTTAGCTGGAGCATAGATATTCCGGGTTCTGTACTGGCTTCCAACTCGGCAGTTAGCGCCAGTGTCACCACCACCGATGCGGCGGGTAATACCACTACGGTAAGTGCGGAGCGTACTTACACTGTCGACACCATAGCGCCGGACGCCTCCATTACTATCGACACCGTTGCTGGTGACGATAGGGTCAATATCGCCGAGTCCAATCAGACGGTTAATGTGACAGGGCGCGTCGGCAACAATGTTCAGGCCGGTGATACGGTCACGGTAACGGTCGGTTCAGAGGCCTACCAAACTACGGTCAATGCCGATGGAATTAGCTGGAGTGTTAGCGTGCCGGGCAGCGTACTGGCGGCAAACACCAATGTCAGTGCCAGCGTGACCACTGCCGATGCGGCGGGTAATACCACCATCGTAGAGTCCAATCGCCCTTACACCGTCGATACGGTAGCCCCGGACGCCTCCATTACTATCGACACCGTGGCTGGTGATGATGTGGTGAATATCGCTGAGTCCAATCAAGCCATTAACGTTAGCGGTCGTGTTGGCAACAATGTTCAAGCCGGTGATGCGGTGACGGTCACCGTGGGTGCGGAGACCTTCCAGACTACCGTCAATGTGGATGGTGTGAGCTGGAGCATTAGCGTGCCGGGCAGCGTACTGGCTTCCAACTCCGCAGTTAGCGCCAGTGTCACCACCACCGATGCGGCGGGTAATACCACTACGGCAAGTGCGGATCGTTCTTACACCGTAGACACCATAGCCCCGGACGCCTTGATCAGCATCGACACTATTGCCGGTGATGATAGGGTGAATATTGCCGAATCCAGCCAGTCTGTGAATATCAGCGGCAAGGTCGGCAATAATGTGCAGGCCGGTGATGCGGTAACGGTCACCGTAGGCAATGAAACCTACCAGACCACGGTCAACGCTGACGGCACCAGTTGGAGCGTGAATGTGCCGGGCAGCGTACTGGCCGGTAATACCGAGA
>NZ_MJLZ01000099.1 GCF_003666245.1 Brenneria alni | reverse complement strand
TTATAAATAAGTAAGGTGCCATTTTATCAGGCACCAATAAAATAAGAGTAAAACTAGATCAAAAAATATTAAAATATTTCCCGCGCCAGATATCCCATCATAGACCTCTGCCTGTTGTTTTCCATCGTCAGAATTCGAATCTTTAACAGATAATGATCGATACAAAAGATCGATAACTGATTATTGATAGGTTTTAGTAATCAAAACTTATTCAATCGATCGGTATTTAATTGGTTTAAACGATCGATTGTGTATTTGTGATAGATTGCATCTATCGTATTGTGCTTTTCGATCGGTACAAACGATATGACTGGGCATGAAAATAATTGAATTCTAAGACGTTTACAGGTCGATCGTAGATCTGTGCCATTGGTGAGGAAAAAATATGCGTAAGTTGATGTTAGCAGCAGGTCTTGCCGTCCTGCTTTCGGGTTGTAGTGATGATGGCATCTATGGCAACTATATCAATCAACAGTATGGCGTCAGACTTGATATTCAGAAAGACGTGATTAAGTTCCGTGATGGTGTTTTTACTGTTAAAAGCTGGGATGAAAGTAAGAAACCCGTTTATATCGCAAGAACGCAAAACAAAGATTTAGGCTCTTGGACTTTTAAAATCGAAAAAGTCAAAGATGGAGTTGTTTACCAAGGTGCGGTTTTTAAGAAGGATTAGGAAATGGAAAACAATACTATTCAATGCCCTTACTGTTTAAAAGAAAGTCAGAAAGGGGTTCACGTATGTACTGGCTGTCAAGCAACTGTATTATACGGTGCTCCTCCGGGTTGGTGTGTGTGTTTAGTTATACTTGGCACTTTTATAATGTCTATTTTGATCGGGCTGAGTGCAGGGATAGTTGCATTTAATATAAGTTTGTTTGTCATTGCGATTGTTGGGTTTATTATTAGCAAGTTGGCTTTCTCTGACAGGATTTCTTTCAGGCGAAGAATGTAAAATACGTCTTCCAAGGTGATGGCTCCCTACGTGAACCATCACCCATAACAAGTTTATTTATTCATTGCGTCATCAAGCACTAAATCGGAACCCGCTTGCGGGACCCCACGATTTAGCACTTGACGATTTGCCCCCGCTGCACGCAAAGCTACCAGAAGACAATATATTATTTACCCTATCTTTATTTGCATTTTATTTGTTGTGCAGTGTATTTATTTATGTAGCCGCTATTGACTAGATCTTATTATCGGTTATTTATTTAAATATAGGTTGAGTTCAGCTTTATTTTTGGCTTTTCGGAAACTGAGGCAAGGTGTAATCCCGTAGCCGGTATTATACCCAATCCTTCGGATTGCCCCCACGCGCTACGCTTGGAGGGTTGTTAAAAGATCTACCCTTCCGCCTGTTCCCCTTATCAAAGGGGAGGCGGTAAACCATACAGTTTTACATTTTAATAATGAACCAAGGAGTTATATATGGCATTACCTAAATATGCTAAAGATTTTGAACCTTTTACAGAAGAAGATTACACGCATATGAAATATTGCTTCAGATGTCAGAGAAAAAGAAAGGCAATATTATATGCTGATTTTGTGATTATTGATAGATTAGTAAAATGCGATCCTAACGTTTCAGACGCTCAAGCGTTTGATGATTGGGTGCGTGAAGAGACTGAACAAGTTGAAATATTACGTATCTTTTCTTCCTGCAAAAAATGCGGAAGCAGGAATGTTTTATGCGATTTTGACAGTTTATCAGATGATATTTTTGAAGAATATAAAATAAGAAATAAGGAGTAAATAAAATATGATGCTTATGTCTGTAGCAATGGTAATACTTTGTATTATGTTAGGCGGTTTTATGATTAGAAGCTGCACAGGAAAAACAAACTCTTCAAGCGAAGCAAAACAATCAATATC
>NZ_MJLZ01000098.1 GCF_003666245.1 Brenneria alni | reverse complement strand
GGTATACCTTTATTACTATCATTCAAAGGCAGAAAAAGAATCCTAACAGGGGGTTATCATGGCTCTTGAAACGGCTGTTGGTATCATTTTCCTGCTCGTAATAGTTGGCAGTTATATAGGTATTGGGAAATAAAAATTGGTTCGCATAATAACGTTATGCAAAAGAGCCGCCTGCGGGATTCTATTTTCGCATGCGGCTTTTCTACATAACGTGTGGCACATTATGCGAACCAAGGTAAGGATGGGCGGGAACTGGCGTTCCCGGTGCTGTTGTATGTCGTAGTTGTCATTCAGAAACTGCCGAAAATGAGCTGGTTCCTCACTCGTTGACCTCGACTTAACCTCTCCTGTTAGTACCGCCGTGCTGGTTGACCGACGGTACTACATATGAGGT
This sequence comes from Brenneria alni, assembly GCF_003666245.1. Taxonomy (GTDB): domain Bacteria; phylum Pseudomonadota; class Gammaproteobacteria; order Enterobacterales; family Enterobacteriaceae; genus Brenneria; species Brenneria alni. Next base: position 1,701 of record NZ_MJLZ01000098.1, on the reverse strand, counting down.
ATCAAATCTTACAGATTGCTACATTGACCTGTGGTCTTGCTGCGCCAAGATTTGCCGCCAGACAGCTTGCAATTGTGGGCGTCCTTATTATTAAGGATCTTACCGGTACAGTTTTTCGCAGACCAGCATTCATTGCGATCTGCCTTAGTATTATCCTGTGCTTTTTCTGGGGCTGGTTGTACCTGTGATGGTTTATCGTTGGACGGCAAGATTTTGGTATCGGGTTTCTGCGTATCAGCAACCACTGACCCTTGCCATAAACATACAATAGCGAGTATTACAGTATTGATTGTTTTCATAAGGAGTACCTCGATCAATTAAGTTTGAATTGTGTATGCACCCGATAGCTTTTGAAGAACTGCATCTGAGCCCATTCGGAAACAGCAACCAGGCTGACTTTGCCTTTCTTGGTGCGCCGATAGATAAGCACTGCGGTACTGAATACCCAAGGTACGATCAGTACGTCGCTGTCATCTGGTGCCTTGAACTCTTGTTCGACGATGGTTTCAGTGACTGACTCGCGGCTTACCTCTAGCACATCGGTAACACCGAACTCCATATCCAAAGTTGAGGCCACTTCCGATCCCGATATTGGCTCGACCGCTTTTTCTGAGAGAGAAGTCTTAAGTGACCAACTAACTGTCAGCACATTTTTGATCGCTGAAGTCACGGTGACTTTCTCGCTGGTTTTACGTGAGGAACCTGCCGGAATGTTGATGAAACTGCGTGGATCGGTACCCACGCTATAAATAGCTACGGAGAAGTACTCGTCCAGAAATAGGCTTTGGGCATATGGCGTTGGATAGTCTGGATCGCCGATACCGTCCCAAATGTCGCTATCAATAACCAGCGGTTCGGAACGCGCTAACAAACGGCGAGTCATGTAGGGACCTTCAGGGATATATATAAGCGGGTTGAAGTCATCGATCTGCTCCAGATCCTTCTCTATCTGATCCCAATCGCGCACATCTGGATTCTTAGCCGCAAGCTCCAATAGATATTCGCGGTATTCCGTCTCTACGGGGTCTAATTTATTTTCCACCCGTGATGACATGATGTCCTCCTCTACTTGCATCAGTTTCTTGTCTCGCCCGGCACGGATGGTGACTGACCGATTGAAATCATGGCCGCTTGCTGGCAGATCTTTCCAACCGTAGGACGTCAAAGCCCCTCCCGCCGTCAGGCTTGAATCGTTGGAGCCAGAGAATGGGACGTCAATCATCAGCGTCACTGCGCCGTATCCCTTTTCGCCTGGCGGTACTTTGTCCTTCCACTGCGCGTGGCATTCATAGCCCGTCCAGGTACCTTTAGCGGCGCGGATGCCCAGTGCCTGTACCGTGGTGTTTGGTGGGATACTGCACGGACCGTTGTCGTCCTTGGAATCCCTATACCATGTTCCCCACTCAATTGAACTGCTGGCGACTTCGAGTGTTCTATCTGTTGCATTGGTTATTGTTAAATAAAAGGTCCAAGACATCTCTTTATCTCCTTAATTAACAGTGTGGTAATATAGTTACTTTCTGAGACGAATAAAAACCAAAGCTAAATTAGCCTTTTTTACTATTGCACTGACATCGATTTTCCAGGTGTAGCACTTTGAATTAACATGGGATTTTTATATTATTACAGCATCTATCTATATTTTTATTATCCAATTCAATTTTAATCAGCAAGCGACGAGTAATTTTTTCATTATTATAC
>NZ_MJLZ01000097.1 GCF_003666245.1 Brenneria alni | reverse complement strand
CACCCCGGGCAGCGTACTGGCGGCAAACACCAATGTCACCGCCAGTGTGACCACTGCTGATGCGGCGGGTAATACCACCACCGCAGAGGCCAGCCGTCCTTACGCCGTCGATACGGTAGCGCCGGACGCGTCGATCACCATCGACACCATTGCCGGTGATGATAGGGTAAATATTGCCGAATCCAGCCAGTCCGTGAATATCAGCGGCAAGGTTAGCAACAATGTGCAGGCCGGTGATACGGTTACGGTAACCGTCGGTTCAGAGACCTACCAGACCACGGTCAATGCCGATGGTATTAGCTGGAGTGTTAGCGTACCGGGCAGCGTGCTGGCGGCAAACACTGAGATTAATGCCAGCGTCACTACTGCCGATGCGGCGGGTAATAGCACTACGGCAAGCGCTGATCGTTCTTACACTGTCGACACCATAGCCCCGGACGCCTCCATCACTATCGACACAGTGGCTGGTGACGATATGGTGAATATCGATGAGTCCAATCAGACTATTAATGTGACAGGTCGTGTTGGTAATAATGTTCAAGCCGGTGACGCGGTGACGGTCACCGTCGGTTCAGAGACCTACCAGACCACGGTCGATGCCGATGGAATTAGCTGGAGCGTGAATATCCCGGACAGCGTACTGGCGGCAAACACTAATGTCAGTGCCAGCGTGACCACTGCCGATGCGGCGGGTAATACCACTACGGCAAGCGCCAATCGTTCTTATACCGTTGATACGGTAGCGCCGGACGCCTCCATTACTATCGACACCGTGGCTGGTGATGATGTGGTAAATATCGCCGAGTCCGGCCAGACCATTAATGTGACAGGCCGCGTCGGTAATAATGTTCAAGCCGGTGATACGGTGACGGTCACCGTGGGTGCGGAGACCTACCAGACTACTGTCAATGCCGATGGTGTTAGCTGGAGCATAGATATTCCGGGTTCTGTACTGGCTTCCAACTTGGCAGTTAGCGCCAGTGTCACCACTACCGATTCCGCCGGTAATACCACTACGGTAAGTGCGGATCGTCCTTACACCGTTGATACCATAGCCCCGGAAGCGTCCATCACTATCGACACCGTTGCTGGTGACGATAGGGTGAATATCGATGAGTCCAATCAGACGGTTAATGTGACAGGTCGTGTTGGCAACAACGTTCAGGCCGGTGACGCGGTGACGGTAACAGTCGGTTCAGAAACCTACCAGACTACTGTCAATGCCGATGGTGTTAGCTGGAGCGTAGATATTCCGGGTTCTGTACTGGCGGCGAACACCGAGATTAATGCCAGTGTCACCACCACCGATGCGGCGGGTAATACCACTACGGCAAGTGCGGAACGTACTTACACTGTCGACACCATAGCGCCGGACGCCTCCATTACTATCGACACCGTGGCTGGTGATGATGTGGTGAATATCGCCGAGTCCAATCAGACTATTAATGTGACAGGTCGTGTTGGTAATAATGTTCAAGCCGGTGATACGGTGACGGTCACCGTGGGTGCGGAGACCTTCCAGACCACAGTGAATGCGGATGGAATTAGCTGGAGCATAGATATTCCGGGTTCTGTTCTGACGGCGAACACCAATGTCAGTGCCAGCGTGACCACTGCCGATGCCGCCGGTAATACCACTACGGCAAGCGCCAATCGTTCTTATACCGTTGATACGGTAGCGCCGGACGCCTCCATTACTATCGACACCGTGGCTGGTGATGATGTGGTGAATATCGCTGAGTCCAGTCAAGCCATCAACGTGACCGGCAAGGTCGGCAACAACGTTCAAGCCGGTGATGCGGTGACGGTCACCGTGGGTGCGAAGACCTACCAGACTACTGTCAATGCCGATGGTGTTAGCTGGAGCGTAGATATTCCGGGTTCTGTACTGGCTTCCAACTTGGCAGTTAGCGCCAGTGTCACCACCACCGATGCGGCGGGTAATACCACTACGGCAAGCGCCGATCGTTCTTACGCCGTCGATACGGTAGCCCCGGACGCCTCGATCACTATCGACACTGTCGCTGGTGACGATAGGGTAAATATTGCCGAGTCCAATCAAGCCATCAACGTGACCGGCAAGGTTGGCAACAATGTGCAGGCCGGTGATACCGTCACGGTAGCAGTCGGTTCAGAGACCTACCAGACTACTGTCAATGCCGATGGTGTTAGCTGGAGCATAGATATTCCGGGTTCTGTACTGGCTTCCAACTTGGCAGTTAGCGCCAGTGTCACCACCACCGATGCGGCGGGTAATACCACTACGGCAAGCGCCGATCGTTCTTACGCCGTCGATACGGTAGCCCCGGAGGCCTCCATCACTATCGACACCGTTGCTGGTGA
>NZ_MJLZ01000096.1 GCF_003666245.1 Brenneria alni | reverse complement strand
GCCCGCTATCTCGCACAGGTTCTGTTCGCTGTCGTAGCCGAACAGCCTCCCCTGCCGCCAGCGCCCGCTCCGCCGCTCCGCCGTCACCTGACCCACCCCGTTCAGCCTGAACGCCTGGTCGCCCCAGTGGCTGTCGCTGATACCCGTCAGCCGGTCCAGCGCGTCGTACTGATAACCGCGCTCCAGCACATCACTGACCCGACCGTCCGACCCCTCCAGCGCCTGACGACGCAGCAGCCCGGTTTCGCCCCACTCGTGACGCAGCGCAAAGCCCGCCCCGTTGCTCCGCAGGCTTTCCTCTCCGCTGTCCGTGTGGCTGAACGACAGCGCATGATGCGAACCGATACCCAGCCCCCTCAGGCGGCCCGACGCCCATTGCAGATTCAGCGCCGCCAGCAGCCCCTCCACCCTCGACCGCTGCCCGCTCTCATCATAGCCGCTGCGAATTTCCTCGCCGTTCACCCGCTCCGACACCACCTGCCCCGCACGGTTGTAAGCGTACTCCACCACCGCGTCCGCATTGGCTGCCTTGCTCAGACGCCCCGCCACATCGTACTCCAGCGCCGTCACGCTCTCGGTTTCCCCGTCCGCTTTCAGCGCCGTGACCCGCGTCACCCGCCCCGCCGCGTCATGCTCGTAGCGCAGTTCGCTCCCGTCCGGCGCTTTCCGCCCCGTCAGCCTGCCCGCCGCATCGTAACCGTAGCGGTATACCCGACCGTCATAGTGCCGCTCTTCACTCAGCCGACCGCTCTCATCGAACCCGTAGCGCCATGCCCGACGCTGGCTGTTGGTGACGCCTGCGAACTCCGCCTCCGCGTTGTAGTGATAACGCACCGTCGCGCCCAGCGGATCCGTCGCCTCCTCCAGATTGTCGAACGCGCCGTAACGAAACTGGTAGCGCTGGCCCAGCGCGTCCGTCACCGACGTCAGGTTGCCCTCCGCGTCATAGCCGAAACACGTTTCCGTGCCGTCCTCGTAAATCACCTTCGACGGCGCTTCCCGCACGCCTTCATACTCCCAGCGCCGCACCTGCACGCCCTGTTCACGGGCGATATGCCGTTCCGTCAGGCGGTCATGCCCGTCATAGAAAAACCGCACCGCAGGCTGATGGTCACGCTCGATGTCGTTCAGCAGCCCGCGGGCGTTATACCGGTAGCGTTGCAGCACCCCGTCCGGCCCGATGAGCGTCTCCAGCTGGCCCTGCGCCGTGTAGCTGTGCAGCCACTCGCGCCCTTGCGGATCGTTCACCTCGACCACCTGCCCCTGCCCGTTGCGTCGATACTGCCACACGCTGCCCAGCGGATCGGTATAGGCCAGCAGTTGTCCCTCATCGTCATAGTCATAGCGGTGCACCGCGCCGTCCGGCAACGTGACCGCCGTCACCTGCCCCCAGTCATTACGCTGGTATTCCGTGCGGTTGCCCAGCGCATCGGCCTCGGCGATTAACTGGTTGTTTTCCCATTCAAAACGCGTTTCTCCGCCGTCCGGCGTTCGCCGCAGCAGAATATTATTGCGCCTGTCACGCACATAGCTGACCACGCCGCCGAACCCGCTGTGATAATGGCTGGTCAGGTTGTCATCGTCATACTCAAAGCGCCCCGGCCAGTATCCGCCGGCGGCTCTGTCCGCCACCGACCGTCCCTTGTCGTCATACTCATGCTCCACCCAGGTCTGCGCCAAATCCGACCAGCGCAGCAGCCAGCCTTGCGCCGAGTAGGTATAGTCAAAATTACGCCCTTCACCCGCACGCACGCTTAACAAGTGCCCTTGCCCGTCGTAGGTATAGCTGACCAGCGTTTTCAGCGGCCGACGATGCGCGTCGCACAACGTCAGTCTGACAATCCGTCGACGCTCGGTTTCCACATGCACCAGACGACCATCCGCCAGCGCCACCCAACACAGTCGGGTACGCTCCCATAACAGCGACACGCGGTTTCCCGCCCGGTCTTCAATCCCGGTCAGGCACAATTGCAGACCCAGCGCATGATCAAACCGGTAACGCAAACCCTCCACATGCTGCAACACCAGTTGCCCCTGCCGGCGGGTCAGCCGCCACGCCGGGTTGGACGGTGAACGGCTGGACTCGCCTTCACCGGGCAGGACGAATATGGCCCGGTTGAATTCGCCGTCGGTCAGCGTCGCCACGCCGTGATCCAGCGTCAGATCCATATCCCAGTTGCAACGCCACAGCGACCCCAGCAATCCCGGCCGGCGCTCACCGCCGGAACGGTAATACCGTTTCAGCAGCAGCGGTAAAACACCGGACAACTGGAAATCGGTACGCCAGTCAACCACATAGCCCGTGGCCATATCCACCGGCTCCCCCTCGCTCCGGCAGTTGCCTGAGTTGGCGCAGTTGGCTTGATCC
>NZ_MJLZ01000095.1 GCF_003666245.1 Brenneria alni | reverse complement strand
AGTCAGAGCGCTGTCAGGTTTATCTGAGAAGGCCCAACTGACTATTTTTCTTGAACATAAGTCCATGACGATAGCCAGATATAACCATCCCTGAGCGGTGCGCAAGTAGGTAATATCACCCGACCACCAGGTATTCAATGCCTCTGGATTAAACTGCCGATTCAATAGATTAGCGGCCACTACAGCGGGTTTCCCACCGCGTGGATAGCGATGACGCCCAGGGTGTTTAGCCACCAGCTTCAGTGCTTTCATTATCTGGCGAACTCGGTATCTGCCTACTTTAAAACCTTGTTCCCGTAACTCAATGCACATGCGCCGACTGCCATATGTGGCATCCATTTCAGCATGAACATGATTAGCTGCCGCGTGCAATATAAGAACATCCGGTTTGATCATCGGCTGATGGCTCCGGGCATAAAACACGCTGCGCGTGAGCGATAAGCAGCGGCATACCTGTTGGATATTTGCTCCCGCCTTCTTCAACTTCACCGCGACTTTTTGTCGTTGTTCATTTCCATGGCAAAGAAGGCTGAAGCCTTTTTTAACAGGTCATTGTCGCTTTGCAACTGCCGCACCTGCTTTTCAAGTTCCTGTATCCGCCGTTGTTCCGGTGTTATCGCACTGGCTAGTGGTGTATCCCCGCGTATCTCTCCACGATACTGCCGTAACCAGCGCTGGAGGGTTGAAAGGCCAATATTCATTGTTTCAGCAGCCCGGAGCACCGGGTAGTTGTGCTGGATAACCAGATTGACGCATTCCTGTTTGAATTCATGGGTAAACGTTTTTCTTCGCATTTTCACCTCGTTAGTGTTGCTCATTATACCTCTAACAAAGTGTCCAGAATGATTAGACCATTACAGATCCGATAGGGCTGCTTGGAGGTATCCGGCCTCAATCGTATGTCACGAATCCTTTAGAGCTTTGCGATCCTCTAGGATTAGCGAAAAACGATGCATCCAGAAAGACAGCAGCGGAACTGACAGATGAAGAATTTGTGCAGCGAGTTGGAGATAAGGCCGAAAGGTGGGGCGTCAGAAATGGGCATGGCCCAGCCGGGTCAGGGCCTGTTCAGGGAAGTAAGAAACATTCATATGCTGATAAATTAATGCGTCGATATCAAAAAATGACGGGACAAAAAACGCATCTTGAAACGGAAACTTCTTACTTATGTAGTCCCCCCTGAATTTAGTCTTACCGTTTAATAGAGTTCTCTGGTTAAAATACAACCAGAGGAGGCTCATTATGAAGAAAGCGCGTTTCACTGAAACTCAGATCCTGCGGGTTTTGAAAGAAGTTGAAGGTGGTCGGCATGTGAAGGATGTGTGCCGCGAAAACGGTGTGTCGGAAGCCAGCTATTACAACTGGAAATCTAAATACGGAGGCATGGAGTCCTCTGATATCAAACGCATGAAAGAGTTGGAAGAGGAAAATCGCCGATTAAAGCAAATGTACGCATCCCTCAGCTTAGATCATGAAATTCTTAAGGATGTTGTGTCAAAAAAACTTTAACGGTGCCTGAGAAGCGTGAGCTGGTGCGTTACGTTATGAAGGAACATCAGGCCAGTGAACGACGCGGGTGCCGGATTATCGGTATCAGTCGAAGTCTGTTGCATTATTGCCCGAACACGGCACGGGATCTGCCTGTAGTCGAGGCGCTACAAAAACTGGCACATCAGTATCCGGCCTATGGTTTTGGATTGATGTTCAATAAGTTACGACAGGCAGGGTTACTGTGGAATGCAAAGCGGGTTTACCGGATCTATCGATTGTTAAAACTCAACCTTCGGCGCAAAGGGAAAAAACGCTTACCTAACAGGCATCCACAGCCGTTGGTTATTCCGCATAAAATGAACCACTGTTGGTCAGTTGATTTTATGAGTGATGCCTTGAGCGACGGGCGGCGCTTCAGGTTATTTAATGTCGTTGATGACTTTAATCGGGAAGCGCTGGCCATCGAAGTTGATTTGAATATACCGGCTCATCGTGTTGTGCGCATTCTGGAACGATTAAGCACAGAACGAGGCTACCCGGCTTTTATACGAAGTGATAATGGGCCAGAGCTCACCGCCGCAGCCTTAGCCGAATGGGCAGAACGCCACGGTGTGATACTCGATTTTATTCAGCCCGGAAAGCCGATGCAGAACGGATTTATTGAGCGATTTAATAAAACACTACGAACAGAAATACTTGACATGTATCTGTTCAGAACACTGTCAGAAGTCCGTGTGCTAACAGAAGACTGGCGCGCAGAATACAACGAAGAACGTCCGCATAGCTCACTGGGTGATATGCCACCCGTTATCTATGCGCGGCAAAAACTGGCCGGAGATCCTCATTGGCGGTGGTACTAAAAATCGGAGGGACTACACTTAGGC
>NZ_MJLZ01000094.1 GCF_003666245.1 Brenneria alni | reverse complement strand
GTCCGGCGTGGCGGCCTGATCGTGTGAGGGGATCCCCAGCCATTGATCGGCCTCCCGGGGGCCGTCGCTGCCGTTGAGGGAGAACGGTACGCCAAGTCCGGCGCAATCCGTACAAATCGATGCCGGACCGGGCACCTTCCCCTCCATCGCATCCTGAGACAATTGTTCATAGCTGGCGCTGAGGGCATTAGTCGTCATTGGGTGCCTCCTCCATGAGAATACGCTGGTGCCGTTGCAGAAATTGCAATAAGAAATGGCAGGTCTGGTATGGATCCGTTTTTCGATACAGCCCGTCATGCAATACGGTAAATAACGGGTTGCAGTAAAAGAAACGGCCAAAGCTCAGTGCCAGTAACACATGGTGACCCAGATAAAGTCGCTGGTGCGGTTGCAGGTGGTGCAAATCATCACTGGGCAGGGGGATCCGTCCACCCATGTGACGGATGCCAAGTTGATCATAGGCCGAATACTTCCGGCGCTTGATAGGGGGCAACTTTTGCAGACGTAGCGCATCCGCTTCATAGGTTTCAAACAGTGGCTGTGTGCGCCGGGACGCATTGATGCCGTACAACGATGCAGACTGCTCGAAGGCTCGCCAGATGTCTTCAGCCTGTAACTCACCCGTATTTATCGACAGCAGCGTGATAAAAATCTGATGTGCCTGTGGCATAACGCGTTCAGTCTGCTGACGCAGTGTAATAGCCGTGTGAGTGGCTAAATTCAGCCGGGTTGGTTCAGGAAACCCCGCAGCCGTCAGAATCGGAGTTAGGGTGGCTTGATGGATATCATTCTGCCACCCGAGACCAAGCAATAAACTCAGGGTCACGTGTGTACTGTATTGACGCCCGTCGTGGTATCCGGCCGCTATCGCTTCTTTACCGGCGACCTCAACAAAAGCAGGCATACACTGTGATGTACTGGGTAGCCGGGGTAACAAGGGAGCCAACGTATCGCACAAGTAGCGGGACAACCGGAGATTCGCCTGTTTTCTTGCCAGGCGCTCCATGACGTCAAGATCGATAGAATTCAGTGCCATCAGGCCTCCTGACCAACGGGAAGGTCAAGCCAGATCAGGCAACCATCACACTCAGCCTCTTCATCGCGCTGTTGTTCAAACAACGGTTGTACGCGCCGAGACAGCGATGCCAGTGGATCGTGAAAGTACATCTCTTCAATCTCGCCATCAGCAAAAAAACGTGAGACGGCGGAAGGCGAATGGGCAATGGATGCGATATAAAGTTGCAGGGCTGACGGCGTCCCCAAACGCAAAATAAACCGCCGGGATCCTTCGACATACTTACTGAAATGCCTCAGATGTCGCTGGACGGCATCCGGTGGCATGCGGGTAAATATCACAATCATGGGCATCGTCTCAAACGTCTTGCCCAGCCACAGATCAAAATCACTGTCGGGCTCGGGTACACAGAGCCATGGCGTATAGGGTTCAAGTCCTGCCTGCGTATCCAGATGCCATAGCGGATAATGAACAACTTCATGAAACTCCAGTCGCGCCAGTAGGTGCTTCTCAGCGCTTGTTTCAGTCAGCACATAAAGGTGAGTACGGCTATTGCGGGTCGGTAACCCGGCCTTTTCCAGTTGTTGATAGAAGCTCATTCTTTACCCTCTTTGAGAGGGCACTCTTCGACCAGCGGTGAACCCTGATTGATAGCGGCTTCAATGGCCTGTATCTGGTCGCCAGAAGGGGAAAGAATGCTGACATTTCCTTTCAGTTGGATGTTTGGTGCATCCAGTGTGATGCCGCTGCCATCGAGCAGGATCTTGCCAGCGGGACCGCGGATTAAGATACGGTCGGTGCCTTGCAGGACATATTCGGTCGTCAGCAGTCGCTGACCGCTTCTGGCCTCAATGGACTGTATACCTTCAATAATCACTTTTTCGTGTTCGCCTATGGTGACGAGATGGCTGGCGACAATATCTTCCTTCAGCGTATTACCCACGTTGCGTACTTCGTTACGGTCAATAGTGACGAAAACATCCTGGCGGATATGCTCTTTGCGGTCACGACCAACCGTATTAGCTTCATCCTGACCAATATGGGTGGTGCGATCACGCGCCACGGCTATCCGCTGATCGTTGCCGATAGAAAGTGTTTCATCGTGATTGACCTGAATATTTTGATCTTTTTGTGCATGAATAAAAATTTCTTCGTTTTCTGTGGCGTCTTCAAAACGCAGCTCATTAAAACCGCCGCCTTTATGCGTTTTACTCTTGATGGTCATCCGCGTTTTATGCAACGGCAGTTCATACGGTGACAGATTAGTGGCATGAAACGTCCGCCCGGTCACTATCGGCTGGTCCGGGTCGCCCTCCAGAAAACTCACTATCACCTCATGCCCGATGCGCGGTATCGCTATCAGACCATAC
>NZ_MJLZ01000093.1 GCF_003666245.1 Brenneria alni | reverse complement strand
CATTATGGTAAGACCTACCGATAATAAAAAATGGAAAAATATGCCCGTATATTTCAATATTAAATCTGCCAGCAATTATCTGTTGTCCAGATGTTTGGCATATGTTTACAGATTGAAGGTATATTCCCACAGAGCAATCTGTTTCCGCAGTGCCCGTGCCGCAGTCGGCGAACTCCACGTTTTCCACCCCGCGCTTATAGTCCGCGTGATACTACAACTTTAGCCGCACCGCTGCCGCCAATGTCAGCGTGCTGGCCTGTCCGCTAACATAAGACAATATATTGCCAAATCCGGCATCCAGTAATCCCTTGGTTTTACTCATAATCCAATCTCCTTGAGGTATATTCCAGTAACAATCACTTAAAAGAAAAAATCTCAACTCTCTTCAATCAACGCACTGTATTTTTATTTACACTTTAATTTAAATTTCATCGTTTTTTAAAAAAATAAAACAATTAATTTTTCCAAATAAAATTAGACTAGAAAAAATCATTACTTTTCTTTTATATAAATAAACTTCCTCATTAAAAAAAGCACAAAAATAATTATCGGAAAATCAATCATAACCACATTACTAACCGCGACTTTTCTAGCAGAAGATATTCTTTTTGCCACCGTTTCCAAACTGACCTTTTCATCTCCCTCTACCTTTAACTGTACTAATCGGCGCTGCGAATAGAAAAAATAAGCTGGCTGATAAAACCAACCTATTTCAGCCTGTTTTCCTGACCAATCATGCAATAAATCATCATTCACGTCACATCCCCAATGTCCAACATTCAATATTTCCTCACAAGAAAAATATTCAACCTCATTATTTCTCTTTAATCCTAACTGAATACCTTTCTTATTGTTTTTCCTAAGAACCAGCTCACCCTGGGTATAATGTATCTCTTCCTCTTTCGGCATTTCCGCAACCCACGCATAGTATGCTGGAACAGAGGTATATAGAATAATTCCAAGAGGAAAAAGCACCAGTACTCTCCGCCAGGGATCGCTAAAAAACGCCTTTAGCCATCGAAAAAAACGAACAACCAGCGTCATACCAACAACAGAAGATGCAACATTTTTATCGCACATTTTTTTCATAAATAACTCCTTTATAATATCTGACATCCATATTCACCCTCCATAAACATCTTCTTAAATAAAAAAACTTATGGCCTATCTTGTTACTCATCAATTTAAATTGATATAATTAGCATGATATTAATTTAAATGTTTAATATATAAGGAAAAACGCCCCCCTGCGACATAAAAAGATATGGTGTAAAAAGCCATACCTTAGTAAATCGATATTTCTATTTCAAAAACAATAATCTGTCAATTCCATATCTTAAAAAATAAGACAAACTTTGATATTCCTCTAACTGTCATGATTTTTATTTTTCACTAAATATTTCACTATCATTCTTATTACTGGGATTATTAACACATTATGGTAAGACCTATCGATAATAATTGGAAAATATGCCCGTATACTTCAATATCAAATCTTCCGGCGATCATCTGTTGTCCAGATGTTTGGCATATGTTTACAGATTGAAGGTATATTCCCACAGAGCAATCTGTTCCCGCAGTGCCTGTGCCGCAGTCGGCGAACTCCACGTTTTCCACCCCGCGCTTATAGTCGCGTGATACTACAACTTTAGCCGCACCGCTGCCGCCAATGTCAGCGTGCTGGCCTGCCCGCTAACATAAGACAATACATTGCCGAATCCGGCATCCAGTAATCCCTTGGTTTTACTCATAATAAAATCTCCTTGAGGTATATTTTCAGTAAAAATCACTTAAAAAACACATCACGCCCTGACAATTAATGCGCATAAATTTTATTTAACACTTCGATTAAAATCATATTTTATTAAATTTTTAATACATCAAAAAAACATCAAGATATATAAAATTAATTTATAATTTTTCATACATTTTAATAATTTTTCTTATTAAGAAAAGTAGCAACACAATTATAAATAGGGCAATAAAAATATTACCAACAGCATTTTCCCTACCGATACGTATTCTCTCAGACACCTTTTCAAGACTGATTTTCTCCTCTCCCTCCACCTTTAACCGTACCAATCGTCGCTGTGAATAAAAGAAATAAGCCGGCTGATAAAACCAGCCAATTTCAGCTATTTTACCTGACCACTCACGCAATAACTCATCATTCACACCACATCCCCAATGCCCGACAGTTAATTGATCCGCACAGGAAAAATATTCTATTTTTTCATTATTATTTAATCCTAACTGAATACCTTTTTTATTGTTTTCCCTAAGAACCAGCTCACCCTGGGTATAATGTATCTCTTCCTCTTTTGGTATTTCCGCAATCCACGCATAGAATGATGGAATAATGTTACCTAACATGAACATAAAAGGAATTATCACCAACGTTTTCCGCCAGGGATCGCTAAAAAATGCCTTTAGCCATCGAAAAAAACGAACATCCAGCGTCATACCAACAACAGAAGATGCAACATTTTTATCGCACAATTTTTTCATAAATAACTCCTTTACAATATCTGATATCCATATTTACTATCCATAAACATCTCCTTAAATAAAAAACTTATGGCCTATCTTGTTACTCATC
>NZ_MJLZ01000092.1 GCF_003666245.1 Brenneria alni | reverse complement strand
AGTTTGTATAATCTCATGACGATAACCTATGAACAATCCTTTGCAATCATCATTACTTAGATAAATATAGTTGATCAAGATTAGCTTTGAGTTTATTCTATATTTTCTTTTACACTTTAATATTCATTGAAGGATATTCAAAAATGAGCCAGCTTTTAGATCTTACCTTTGAAGTAATAAAAAAAAATGTTATAGCTCAAAACAGTGCGGGTTGTAAGACTAACGGTACTAGTACCTGCTGTTCAACATACTGCACAGCAAAAAATTGTCGAGGTATTGAAAACGGGTCGGAAACTGAATCTGGTATGGATGCTTGGGATCAATACCTACAAATGAATGCAGGTGTATTACAATACTAATCACCCCAGCCCATTTTGTAGTCATAAATGGGCTGGATTTTAAATCAGGTTTAAACTAATACATTATGTTAAATAAAAAATATTATTTACAACACACAGTTGATGTATACGTTACTGAACTAAAAGATGAAAAAGTTAGAGTTACTTTTCATAGAATGACTACTCGTGAAAAAGTAGAAATCGTAACATCAAAAATAATTGCTGAGTTCTTAGCTTTGTTAGATGGAAGAAAATCAGCCCACGAAATACTAATTATGCTAGGGGCATTTGAACAACATGCAGCTATAAATCTAATCGAATTTCTTTTGGCTCAACATTTGATTACTGAAGACAATGGAAACGTTGATTCACAGTCTCGGTATGCTCGGCAGATTGCCTACCTTGATGATATGATACTAGACAGAAAAGGACATGAGACACAAAAAATATTAGAGTCAAAAAAAATCGCAATAATAGGTTGCGGAGCCGTTACGGGTAATATAGCAGAGAATTTAGCAAGAGCCGGAATTCAAAAATTTATTCTTGTCGACTTTAAAGACTTCAAAAGGTCTAATTTAAGCAGGCATCTTTTTTCAAGAGCTTCAGATATAGGTAAAAGTAAAGCTGAAGTCTTAGCCAATTATTTAAAAAAAATAGATTCGAGAATTAAAATAGAATTTTACAAAGAAAAACTTTTACCTAATTCCAACTTATCCAAATGGTTTGATCAGGATGTTAATCTTGTAATTAATGGTTGTGATGAACCTTATATAGGTCACACATCAGTAAAGTTAGGACGATTTCTCCAAACAAAAAATATTGCATTATATGTTTCGGGCGGATTTGATGCTCACCTGATGAGTTCTGGAGAGTTAGTCTATCCTCCCAATACCCCTTGTATAGATTGCATTCAAAAGACATTCAGTAATGCATTGAGTGACTGGAAACCGATATATAGTAGGACGGATGATATTGAGCCTTTGGTTAGTAATATTAACAAAAAAATTAATATACCTACGGATTATGCCATCGGTGGTCCTGGTGGCATAGCTTCGATGAGTGGGTATTCAGCATTTTTAAGTACTTTAAAAATAATTCACTTCTTGTCGGAAGACTCCCAATATAATTATTCAACCATTCGTTATGAATATCTTCCAAATAGTGGTGAATTAACAAAATTTACATTATTAAAGCAAGGTGATTGTAATGCATGTAATAGATAAGCTAAGGTTACGAGAAAGTATTGGAGTAATCTCTCATGAATCCGGAATAGATTTCTTTAAATCAAATACTCGTGAGAACCTTTCATTAAAAATGAATTTCCCTGGTATTGTTAATCTTTTAAATCAGTTTGATGGTAAAACGTCCATCGAAAAAATTTCAGAAAAGCATGGATTTATTGATGTAAAACAATTGAATAAATTAGCTTCCTATTTGAAAGAACAGTTTATTCTCATTCAACAAGACATTGCTTACCCTATCGACCTTTTGGAAAATGATTACCGTCTAATTAATTTACTGGAAGATTATTTCCATTCTACGAGTGACGTTGTTAAAACCGTAGAGAGGCTAAAAAAATCGACAGTAATGATTATTGGATTAGGTGCCGTAGGTAGTATCATTTCTGCTTTTTTGACTAAAAATCATGTTGGTAATTTAATATTGGTTGATAGTGACATCGTTGACTTGAGCAACCTTCATAGACAATATTACTTTGAAAGTCATGTTGGTTCAGATAAAGCAACGACTTTGAAAAAAGAATTGAAAGATATCAATCCAAACATTAAAATTAAAGTCATTTCGATTTTTTTAACGTCTGATTTTTTCGAAAAAAATAAATTACCTAATAATATAGATTTGATAATAAACTGTTCTGATGAGCCAAGTGTTGATGCAACAAGTAGAGTTATCGCTAAATATGCCATGGATCATAATATCCCGCACATTGTTGGTGGTGGCTATAATTTGCATCTTACATTAATTGGCCAGACTATAATTCCATTCCAAAGTGCTTGCTTCGATTGTTTTAAAACAGCTTTAAATTCAATTAATGAAGATGATTTGAAAAACGTGAAATCTTTGAATAGAAATAATCGCAAGCTTGGTTCTTTCTCACCTCTATCTGGAATAGCAGCAAGTTTGGCTTCTTTAGATGCATTCAAGATTCTTATCAACAGATATGATATGTTACAGCAAACGAACAAAAGGATAGAATTCAACTCAATAGACTTTAGTATGCAGATCATGGATATAACAAGAAATCCTAAATGTGAATGGTGCGGAGAGCGATCTAATGAATAGTATCCGACTTAATGGAGTTTCTACACATAATTTAAAAAATATAGATATTGAAA
>NZ_MJLZ01000091.1 GCF_003666245.1 Brenneria alni | reverse complement strand
CGTCATCGTGATGATGTTTGAGCCAGTAATAAAAGGTGGCCGGGTTCAAATCGTGTTGCCGGCAATAGTGTTGTTTAGTTAACCCGCTCTGTTGCCAGGCGTCGAGATGCTGTTGCCGTTCACGGTGAGAATGCCGTTTTGCCATATTTTACCTCAGGTTCGTTTTATTGAGTGAGGGCAGCATGTGGCAGCAGAGTTTTGTTAACAATATGAGTTTGCCGGACGCTTACATTGGTATCCAGCACGTACTTACAGTTGTCAGGAAAATGGACCAGACCAGGGTGATCGTCTCTCTCCAACCTCAGGGCGCTATACCAGGCCCCTGTGATCATCCCTCTCAGGTTATCGTCCTGATCGTAATCCCCGAGGTGGTAGTAAGCGTCTTTGTTGAACAACAGGCAAATGTGGTAGTGGCATTTACCTGACTCAGAATACTCTTTCGCCCATATAATAAATAAAGGGCAACGGTAGATGCGTTTACCTTCACGCTCCTTACGAGTACGGTCAGCCTCCAGCTTAGCTCTGAGGGACTCACGCATCCGGGATATCACCCCTGGTTCCAGATTAGGGAAGCAACAAATATTGTCACCGTCATCAACTATCTTCGGATAATGGAGATCGACACGTACCGCCGTTAACCTAGGGTAACGGTTAGTCAAATAACATAATAATTTATTAATCTTGCTCTGATATTCGAGGATATGTACTCCATGAGTACCTTTATATGTTTTCATAATATATACCTGTAGTAGATCCTACGGTCTATAGCAGACCGTACAAAGATGCCATACAGGCAGGGCTATTCTTGGTCACTATTGTCGGTATATACTGGTATCAGATTTTAGTACGGACATACTGATCTGATTACTACTCTTACAGGTTAATACAAGTAGTAGGGGTATACAATGCCATTATAATACCTATCCAACATCTAAATTTGAGACGGAGGTAGCCCCAGCCTGTGATGGCTGTTTAAAAGTTACTCTGTAATTAGTTACAGTAATGACTCTTTAATAAAGTGATTATTTCGTCTTGTCTTTTCTCTGTTCGTTATATAAAACCATCAACAGGTTGTATGAAAATGGTTTTCCCTCTTTTCTCTGCCCGTATTTTGTTTTGCGAATAAAGTGTACTGAGCAGTTCATTCACTTTACTCCGGTTCCTGAACCGGTTCGGACCATATTGCAGGATGGTTGTCTTCCTGATATACGGCACCACACACCTGTAGCAATAATCTTTTATCCACGAGTAAAGCTCGTCTGCTTCTGAACTTACCAGCAGTAACGTCTGGGGTTTAGAGAAAATTCTCACATACTCATCCACATACCAGGCGATTATATCTACTGCGGCTTCCACCGCAGTAAGGGATATATCTCCTTCATCGCCGTTAAAGTAATGCAGCAGTGCAGCGATCCTCGCCATATTCTCCGCCATTTTAGAAGCATAATCCTTAAAATCAGACAGGAGGCCAATCAGCCCCATTTCTGACTCGACTTTGTTATAAAATTCGAGCCAGCTTTTTTCTGCTTCAGGAGAGAAACGCAGACACTGACGCTCATTTCCCTCATTTCTGGCAATGCTCTCGTTAACAATGTCTATAAGTCGTTGATGAAATACCGGCAGATGCTCACTTGAGACAACCGGGCTGGTAATTTGCCTGTAGCCCTGTGTTGAACTAGGTTGACATATCAGACATCGGGCGAAGAATCCGATCCCTTTCGCGGCATCGCCTTTTCGTTCCAAATACCCTTTTTTAAACACATCAGGCTGAATCATCAGCCCCAGCGTCATTCTGGCATCTTTGATTAATTTATCTGGCTCGCTTTTTCTTTCCACGGGAAACATTGCACCATCCCACATTTTATTGATGAAAGGCAGTTCATTTAGCGCGTAGCCGTTAAAAATGGTGCCAGCTTCATCAGACATAAGCCCGATGGACCGCCAGCGTCCACAGAGAGAGTCTTTCATCGCCGCAGGTGTGGCATCGTTGTATATCTGCCTGAACCTGACCGGTGCTTTCGGGGACGCCACCAGTAGCGCTTTCAGACGTTCGCTCGTTGCAGAGTGATCTTTATTACGACGAATATCTGATTTCAGTTTCGACATCAGGGCTTTCTTTTCAACATTAAAAGCCATTTCCTCATTCCGCCAGATAATCATGTCCTGGGTATATTTTTCAAACCATTCTTCTTCCAGTTGATATAATGGTTTCATCAGCAGTTTGTCCACCGTGCTTTTGCGTTCTCCAGATTCCGCCAGTGTCAGTAAAAAAAGTGATACCGGGCTGCGCAGATTATTCAGTCGGCACACATCAATCCGGTTCTGGCAGGCTAGCGAAATAACCCCCAATACCGATGCAGCAATCAAAGCCTGGGGAGCCTGCGTATGCTGTTCCACTTCATAAACCGCATTTCTGATGATCTGCGGGAACACATGTACAGGGAAAGGACGACCACACAGCATAGATACCTCTTATTCATTAACGTTTAAAATGATTCCCCTCACATCGCTATGCCGCTATTAATGGCAGAAATAGCAGGATGAACACGGGGCACTCAAAAAAAACAAAAAAAATAAATGTAAAAAACACATCGATACTAACGCTCATTGATCCAATAGAGCAGGTCACTTAGTAACCATCCACAGGATTTCAGACCAATGGACTTACGCAGTGGAAACTTACCAGACTGTTCCAGTTTCCACGCTGTTGAGCGAGAAATAGAGGTAATATATTGCCGCTCTTTTTCTCGTACTAATCGATCACAAGTTTCACCGTAATCTCTTAAGACTTTGATACGTTGTTCATTAGTTAACTTAAAAGGCATCATTTGAGTTTCCTTGTTGATAGCGTGAAATTATCATGCTGGTGCCAAGAAGCATGCGCAACACCCACGATCCTCATTAAGGATTGCGACCAATAAACACATAATTATCAGCGAGTTAACAAATTATTGCTTTTCCCTTATTAAGGGATATCTTGCTATGACTGAGGGCGTGTGCACTCAGAAAACCATATATTACAAAAATGATATTTGAAAGATTCATGCTGGAGGACAGGAGAATCATAAAAGGGGAATGGCTCAAACCATCCTTCATAAAAAAACTCTCACATATGATCTGAGAATTACGAGTATATAAATAACTCTCAGATTAAAAGAGATTACTGTTTAGCATCCATTTTTTTGAATTCTGTACACCAGG
>NZ_MJLZ01000090.1 GCF_003666245.1 Brenneria alni | reverse complement strand
GGGCTGGACTGTGCCATAAGCCGGAGTGCCCTGAAGGAACGGCGCGCTAAAGGAGCACCTCTGCAGGCTGAAGCTCAGCAGATAACCGGCGCGGAAAGCTGTCCTGCTCGCTCCTATTACGTGGCCGTTGAACCAGACCGGATCCGGCTTTGAGGCAGTTTGTGCAGTTCTTCGGAGTTACAGCATCATTAAAAAAAACGGTTTTTTGAAAATATATAACGGCAAAATATCCGCCTTTAAGGTCACTCTTGTAGATCTCGTACCGATGAAGTCCAGCGTGACCATCTTGTACAAAAATCAGCGTTTCTTTAAGAGTTCCCATTAGCATAATTGCCCCCATAAATGATGTGAATATCATTTATCGGCAAAAAACAGGGAAACCTTACTGATCTATATCGCAAAATTTAATTTTAGTCGGAGAAATAGCATTGCCATACCATAACAAAAGCAGCGACAACGTTATGGTATAGCAGGCTCTCTAGGCGGGCGTTATTTTTTCTTTGAAGAGCTTTTGGCTTTATCTTTAAGTAACGCTCTGATTTTCTTTATTTCTTTATGTGTCAACTGGGCTTCTGATACTTCTTCGGTATCCTGATTGTCTACCTCTTCAGATGAAAGTGCATACGATTTATCGCTGTCATCAAAGCTTTGTAACAACCTTGCACTCACTTCAGCACTGATTGAAACTCCATTTTCCAGTGCAGCAGCTTTAATCTTCTCTTTCAAATCCGATGGGATTTTCAGCGACAGACTTGATATCTCACTCATTTTATTACCTTTCCAGAGGGATAAAGCACCAAACTATGACAGTCTTCAGACAATGTCCATACCGAAACAAAAATTTAATATTTCTGTCATACAAGAGAGCGTTACTAACTCAAATTGTATACTTCTATTTCTTTTGCGAACTCATTTTTATAACAAATGATAGCATCCTGGTATGCAAAATGAAGTCCAGGGAAATGGTATACGGAATCGCCGGGTTAAAAAATTGATCATAAAATATGAACGGCATAGAATGCAGGCGCATCAAAAACAAAAGGAAATAAACGTGCAACACCAGACTTTGTGGGAGTTAATCAAACTCATATACTTCATCGGTTTTGCTATTTCAATACTCGTTACCTTTCTG
Organism: Brenneria alni; assembly: GCF_003666245.1. GTDB lineage: Bacteria > Pseudomonadota > Gammaproteobacteria > Enterobacterales > Enterobacteriaceae > Brenneria > Brenneria alni. The sequence goes on along the minus strand of NZ_MJLZ01000090.1, from coordinate 2,220 downwards.
TTAAGCAAAGATAAGTCGCTAACTATTCGGTTTCTGACATCTTTGCTGATAGGGTTAACATGGCCACTGAGCTTTCCTGTTGTTTTATTGTTCTCAATTTTCTAGGTGACGCAGTAATCTCTGAAGACAACTTTCACCAGTAACAGAACCGGTGACGCAGTTATTACTCATGAAGCCCGAGTCATTAAGCTGACAACACCACGCGGCTTCATGCGCTCCGCATTCGTTAACGTGCGTTCGCTTTAGCGGAATAAGCACGTACATCCTTGAATCGCTCAAAATATCCCCAATACTAAAAGAAGCGCACAATTCTCTATTTTTTGGAGGTAATCATGGCGAGTGGATGGTCAAATGACGGCGCAGTTCAGGATCAAATAGATGCTACGGTGGATGATGCCGTTGCACGCGCCCGCAGTCAGTTAACGAGTGGGGAAAGCGCGCTGTATTGTGAAGAGTGCGGCGCTCAAATCCCCGAAGCCAGGCGTAACGCCTTACCTGGTGTGCAATATTGCATCCATTGTCAGGCTGAATTTGACAAAAAAAAGACACAGAATAGTGGTTATAACCGCCGTGGCAGTAAAGATAGTCAGCTACGGTAAACCCTCGGCTTATTCCACAGATGACACGAATAAGCCGAATAATCTGTCTAGCGAACAACCAGTACGGATGTTTTAGCATGTCGCACAATCGCCGCAGCATTCGATCCAAGAAGATAAGTTTTGACATCAGGCCGACGTGAGCCAACGACGATCAGGTCAGCATTAAGTTCCTCCGCCAGCAGCAGTACTTCATCTCTTGGCGTACCAAAACTCACACTGAATGACAAACGTGATGGAGGAAGATCGATAGTTTTAATCAGGGCTTTCAGTTCATCGTTGGCTTTAACTACCGCTTCATTTTCAAACTCTTTGATCCCAAAAGAATAAGCAGATAAAAATGCCGACGCATCCGGAAGCGCATGAAAAAGATGTACGGTTGCTCCTGACATTTTTGCCAACCTTACCACATGGATAAGTGCATTCCTGGTTAATTCATCCTCTTCAATATCAACTGGTACTAAAATGGTTGTATACATAACAGTCCCTTTCTATATGAAGCGTTATATAAAAGATTAGCTCGCTTTACAGTTAAGGAACATGATCTTGTTCACTTTTATGTGGTAAGGGTAGCCAACGTGTTAACGAGGATGCCATTTCGTCAAAATTTGCTGTGTAGTTTTCACACTGATAGTGTTATCAGGAATAATTAAATCACTCCCAACATCATGATTGGCGCCTAAATCCGCAAGCAGTTCAGTAAACGATGTGCGATAAAAAGCGTCACTAGCCGTCGAGTTATACCCTTAACGTAACGATAACATAGATAAAAATAGCAACTGATACTTATCATATTGGATGTTGATCACTTTCAGATTGTTAAGAGAGTGATTTATCCGCTGATATATTATTTTTAGATTATCTGGTTTTATGCCAAATATGAGCTAAGGTTAATTAGTCATCCTATAATAGACGAGCATTTCTCTATCGTTCGTCTTATCCAATGATTCCGTATGTTCTGTCATCTACACTTAACTTAATACTATGTAATGTAGCACATTTTATGAGGAAAAATAAATGCACGCAGATACCCCACAGACTGATAAAGAGATATCTGATTATTTTAAAGAAGCAGTTCCAATGAATGAGATGGAAATATTGGGCAACATCGTCGATGAAATAATTCAGTCCGGTCATGCAGTTACTAATAAGTCCATTATCTCAAAACTACTTAACAAGATTGAACTCGAAACCAACATAGCCTTTCTGGACAGATACCGAGCCATTCTGGAACTAATCGTACATAAAACACAGGATGATTTCCTGGTTTAATCAGAGCGCCACGGATGGGTGATCTGACTCTGGATAGACATCCTTAAATCAACTAACCAATAAAATTCCCATCGTATTTTCTTTATTCTTTCATTTTTTAAAAAACTCAAATATATTTTTTTATACTTAATTATTCTATCCTACTGATTGTCCTGTTGCATCCACTGAACCAAATTTTCAATTTATATGTTGATATAGCAGAACTTTATCAATTGTTATGTTACTCGCATTCATTAAAAATTTCTTCCACTGCATCCTTTTATATTACGATTTTAACTAAGATGACAAGCAGCACTCTGTAATTAGCATCAAAAATGAAGCGGCAGAAACCATAAATTGATCCAATATAAGT
>NZ_MJLZ01000089.1 GCF_003666245.1 Brenneria alni | reverse complement strand
ATTTAATATTTGTTTAACTTACAATATTTTTACACATAATAGGGAAAGTAGAAATGATAAATATAAGATTAAAGGTACTTGGATTCAGTGGCCTGGAATGGGCGCCATATTAATCAGTAGTCTTTTTGAGGAGAAAATCATGCACCTTGCCCGTTTTCCCCGGCTGACGTTGGGGCATTTCCCCACGCCGCTGGAAGCCTTGCCTGCGCTATCCAAACATTTGGGCGGCCCGAATATTTACATCAAACGTGATGATGCCACGGGGTTAGCCACCGGCGGCAATAAAACACGTAAGCTGGAATTTCTGTTAGCCGATGCCCGGCTGCAGGGGGCTGATGTCATTATCACTCAGGGGGCTACCCAGTCCAATCATGTGCGGCAAACTATTGCCGCCGCCGCAAAACTGGGGCTAAAAACGAAGATTCTGTTGGAAAAGCGCGTCACCGATTATGGTGAGGACTATCAGTGCTCCGGTAATATTTTGCTGGATAACCTGCTGGGCGGCGAAATCGTCGATCATCTGCTGGCAGGAACGGATATGCAGCAAGCAATGGAAACGTTGGCGGACGATTTGCGTAAGCAGGGCGCCAACCCTTATGTCATTCCCGGCGGCGGCTCTAGTCCCGTCGGGGCGCTGGGGTATGTGGCCTGTGCGGAGGAGCTGTTGTTTCAGTCCAGTCAGCAGCGTTTACGCATCGATCATATTGTTCATGCAACCGGTAGCACCGGTACGCAGGCTGGTCTGGTGACGGGGTTAACCGCGACCAACAGCCAGATCCCCCTGCTGGGGATAAGTGTGAGGGCGCCACGGGAGAAGCAGGAAGAGAATGTGTTTGCGCTGGCTCAACGAACCTGGCAACTGCTGGGAATTGCCGGTGAAGTTCCTCGCCATGCAGTGCAAGTCAATAGCGACTATGTGGGGAAGGGATACGGTATTCCGACCGAGGGCACGCTGGAAGCTCTGACCTTACTGGCGCAGTTGGAAGGTATCCTGCTTGATCCGGTCTATTCAGGGAAAGGGATGGCGGGGCTGATCGATCTGATTCGCAAAGGGCACTTTGGCCGCGATCAGAACATTGTCTTTATTCATACCGGTGGCTCTGCCGGGCTGTTTGGTTATCGTCAACTTTTTGAACAAGCGTTCATTGGATGAGCATTCATCCGGGAAAAACCACTTTAATCGGGGTACTGGGTGGCATGGGGCCGCTGGCAACCGTCGATTTGCTGCAAAAGATCATTGAGGAAACCCCCGTATCTCGCGATCAGGATCATGTGCCGGTAGTGGCCTGGAATGTACCGCAGATCCCCGATCGTCAGCGGGCGTTAGCCGGGACGGGCGAATCCCCCTTGCCTGCGTTGCTGGCCGCGGTTAGCCAACTGAATAGTCTTTCCGTCAGTCACATCGTTATTCCCTGTAATACGGCGCATCACTGGTTTGATACTTTGGCTGCGGCGAGTGATGCCCCGCTGATCCATATCGCTGATGCGACGCTGGCTTCTGTAGCGTATCTGGTGAAAAAACGGACTGAGGTACTACAGAATATAGGACTGATTGCGACAAAGGGTACTCTTGAGGCTGGCTGGTATCAGCAGCGGTTTGCCGCATTGGGGGCAGCAACGCTGGAGCCGGATGAACAAGAGATGGAAACGCTTTTTGTTCCGGGCTGTTATGCGGTAAAGCGCGGAGAATTACATAAAGGCGGCGCTTTACTTGGGCAACTGGCCCAAAGACTGATTGACCGTGGCGCGCAACGGCTGATTCTGGCCTGTACGGAAGTGCCGCCGGCATTGGCTGCGGTAAATTCACATTGGCTGGATGTCAGTCTCGACCCAACCCGTGCATTGGCTCAGGCTTGCGTTCGGGAATGGCAACGTTCTGATAAAGAGTAATCCAAAATAAAAGACCGTCCGGTTTCCCGAACGGTCTTTTTCAGGGCTTAGGTATTACAGGAAGCCATACATAGCAGCAAACACCCAGCCAAAGATACAGGATGTAATCACCCCGATTAAACCTGGCAGGATAAAGCTGTGGTTAATTACAAACCGGCCAATTTTCGTTGTACCGGAACGGTCAAACTGAATAGCGGCCAGATCGCTCGGGTAGGTCGGCAGAATGTAGTAACCGTAACAAGCTGGCGCAGAAGCTACGATATAAGCCGGATTCACGCCGATTGCCAGCGCAACCGGTACAATAGCGGCTAATGCAGCGGCTTGCGAGTTAACGAATTTCGACACCAGCAGCAGGATAACGGCATAGGCCCACGGGTACTCTTTTACCAACGTACCCAGTGTGGATTTAATCTGTTCAAGATGCGCACCGAACATGGTTTCCGCCATCCAGGCAATCCCATAAACGGCAACGATGGCAATCATACCTGACCTAAACACCTCGTTCTTGGAGATAGACGCCGGGTTGGTTTTGGTTGCCATGATAATGATAGCGCCGGAGAACAGCATGAACATTTGAATGACCAGCACCATGGATAAGGGCTTGCCACCAAATGCCGGGCGCAGTTCTTCCACCGCACCCAAAATGGCGACAGCGGCAATAGCAGACAAGAATATCCACATGGCAACCCAGTTGCTGCGCGGTAGTTTTCTGTCCAGTAAAGTCGCTGTATCGCCATAAACATACTGTTTGTTTTCTGGTACAGAGATAAATTTCTGAAAATCCTGGTCTTTATCTAAATCTTTTCCTCTGAACCAACTGAAGATACCGATCGCCAGAATACCCAGCAGGGTAGACGGAATGGTAATGGACAGCAGGTCGAGAAATCCAAGATGTTTGCCCTGGAAGGTATAGTTACCCAGCATCGCCACCAGTGACACGACGGCGACGGATACCGGACTGGCAATAATACCCATTTGCGCGCCGATAGAGCTGGCGGCCATAGGTCTTTCCGGACGGATATTATTTTTGATGGCGACATCATAAATAATTGGCAGGATGGTATAAACCACATGACCGGTTCCGCACAGGATGGTCAGAATACAGGTAACAAACGGCGCAATAATCGATACATATTTTGGATTACGACGCAGTAAGCGTTCTGCGATCTGTAGCATGACATCCAGACCACCTGAGGCCTGAAGTGTCGCTGATGCCGCGACCACCGCGATGATGACCAGCATAACGTCGACTGGCGGTTTCCCCGGTTGAAGCTTAAACACGAATACCAGAATAACGAGCCCTATACCGCCTAATAAACCCAGCGCGATCCCCCCTTTTCTAGCACCGTAGAAAAGGCAGATCAGGACAATGACTAATTGAACGATAAAATCCATATATACCCCATTGCTCGAAATGACGAGTTAATTAATTAGGTTGTCTTACCTTCGTCGTGGGTACTATATAAGTACTGTTTGTTATTAAT
>NZ_MJLZ01000088.1 GCF_003666245.1 Brenneria alni | reverse complement strand
CGCGATCGTGTCTATGTGCCGGCTGCTGCCCGAATTCATTCTGAAGAAGATGAGCGCCCAATCAGTCGTCTGTTTGTTTACGCCTGTTACAACCCTGTGGCGCGTATCGCGAACTATATTAAATCGCTCGTTGGAAGCGTCCGTTGTGTATAAGAGAAAGGTGAAGACCCTGGTAATGAAGCCATTCCAGCCTCTAATGAAATCGTTGACATTACGAGTTATTTCAGCGGTATTGAAATCTTGCGGCTTACCATTTGGGCAATACAAAGCCAGAGCAAGACGTAAAATGTCGGAGTTAATAATGTTTTCTTCTATTAATTTTCTTACCCATAATGCATGATTTCTACTCGTGGAAAACTTATTCCCATTTAAGAGGAGAAACTCATTAATAATATTAACATCGACAATATACTCATAACCTATTTTTTTTGTAATCACATCCATCCCAAGAAAGTAAGCAGGTAGATTATCAATACCATACGCTGTTACTACTTTGATTTTTTTATCATCGAATAATTCAGGCAAGCCTTTACTTTCCGAATATATCTTACGGCACAATAAATAAAAAGCAGTTAGGCGATGGTGCGGCCAGCCTATTGCAACAGGCCGGCCTGCTGGGCAAAAAGGGGATATCGCTGATCTCTTACGATGGTCTGCCGGATGACAGCCTGCTCAATATTGCGGTGACGCCAATCATTCAAAATACCCGCACCTGCGTAGGTAAACAGATTGCCGCCATGATCCATGATTTGCTGGCGGGGGTCGATCCACAGCAAATCCAGGTACTGTGGCAACCGGCGATCGGTCAAGGGGATACCGATTGCGCACCAGCCTGAAAATTTAGTGATGCAGCGTTGTCCGGGGCGAGGCGACGGTTTTTACCGGCCAGCAAAAACGGAAACTGGCTCCCCCCAGCGGGCTGCTATCCACGGTGATTGTCCCTTCATGGGTGCGGGCGATGGCGTGGACAATTGCCAGCCCCAGCCCGCATCCGCCACTGCCATTTTCGATAGCGGCCTCCAGCCGGGTAAATGGCTCGAAAATATGCTCCCGGTTTTCAGCCGCAATGCCGGGGCCGTCATCTTCAACCTGCAAGCAGGCAACGTTATCACGATTCAGTTGCAGGCTGATGTGCAGCCGGTTACGGCAGAAACGCAGTCCGTTATTGAGCAGATTATCCAGCACGCGCTCCATCAGACGCACGTCGATCATGCCGAACGTTGTCAGAGTGGGAGTGTCCAGCGTGATGGCCTTTTCTGGATGCATCAGCCGGAAGTCACCGACTTTGGCTTGCAGCCACACAGTAAGATCAATATCGGTGAGGTGCAGCGAGACTTGCGGACGGTCAAGTCTGGCATAAGTAAGCAGTTCGTCGATCAAGGCTTCAAGCTGGCCGATATCGCGGCTTAATGCCTGCTGTTCTTCGTCAGTGAGATTTTCACTGATGGCCAGCCGATAGCGCAGGCGTACCAGCGGCGTGCGTAACTCATGGGCGATATTATCAATTAGCTGTTTTTTACTGGTGATAAGCTGATTCAGGTTATCTGCCATCAGGTTAAATGCGATACCGAGCCGAAACAGGCTGGAGGTGCTGTCAAAATGCGTGCGCTCCTCAAGATGCCCATCTCCCAGGCGTTGCGCCGCACTTTCCAGTTTCAGCATCGCCTGCCAGTGTGGTCGCATCCACAGAAATACCGGCAATGCCAGTGACAAACCAATCAACATCACCAGTATCAAGTCCAGCAAGCGTATTTCATGCAGAAAAAACAGATAAGGAATGGGCCCGACCGCCAACACATAATGGCTGCGGGGAATGCGCTGAATAAAGGTATATTCATCATCGAGGGCAACAATCTCGCCTCGATGCAATCGTTGCTGTGTTTTAGGCGGCAGGGTGTATTTATTCAGTGGCTCGATGTGCAGCTTAAACGACAGGTTTAAATCAAGCTGGCTGATGGTTTTATGCCAGTCACGTGGGGGAATGCTTCTCAGCTCGTTACGGATCAGATAGAGCGAGCTTTTCATCAGATCGTCCATAGATTGCCGCCCGGCACGTTCGGCGGTGACTTTATAGACCAGCCCGACCAACAGCGTCATCACCACAAAGCAGGCAAACAGCAACAGAAAAAACTGGATGAATAGCTTTTTCATGGCCCAATACTCTGCCACGTATTGGGCGCAAACAGATAGCCTTTGTTACGCACGGTCTTGATACGAAAGGGTTCCAGCGGATTGTCGTACAGTTTTTTGCGCAAGCGGGAAATGGCGACATCAATGCTGCGATCCATGCCATCGTAACTCACACCACGCAGATTTTTCAGCAACGCATCACGGTTCATAATGTGCCCGGCATGGGTAGCCAGTTGCCAAAGCAGATCAAAATCGGCGGTCGATAAAACAATATTTTCGTCACCCAACGTGACTTCGCGGTTAACCGGGTCGATGCACAGCAAGCCAAAGTGCAGAGGTTTGTGAACCTGTAATGGCGTGGAGGGGTTTTCTACTCCGGCCTGCGCGGCGGGCGCATATTGGCGGAAATGCAGCCGCAGGCGTGCGAGCAGCACAGCAGGCGGCGTGGTTTTCAGAATATAGTCATCAGCACCCATTTCCAGCGCCAGAATATGATTCATATCGCTATCAAGTGACGTCAGCAGAACAATCGGCCCGCTATATTGTGGACGTAATTCGTGGCAAATGGTCATACCGTCTTTGCCTGGCAGCATAATATCCAATAACACCAGGTCGGGTTGTTGCTGCGCGATGAAAGCCAGCGCACGATCGCCACGCGACTCCACCCGGACGTCAATATCATGTTTGCCAAGATAAGCGGCAATCAGCTTACCGACTTCAGCATCGTCTTCTACAAAAACAATTTTATACATGGTATCCGTGTCGTCATGAAAATCGCTTTCGGTAGCATAGCCCGATGACCGTTCAGGCACTAGTCATGAGGCGTAAACGGGGGATAAACTGTGGGCTGATTGCTCTCTCAACGCAGCGACCGACCGCCATCCAGTCCCAGGGTTTGGGGTCCGCTTGGAAAACGGAAAATATCCTACGTTAAGGCCGTTTCTTAAGCAGACATGACAGGCAGCTCTGAGCGAATAGCGGAAGCCTGCATTTGACCCATTAATCATCAAGGCATCGTCAGGACTGTATCGAAAAAACACACCCTGCCTGGCAGGGCGACGTTAAGCCGCCGCGACAGGGACATTTATAGATTTTGCACTCTGAGAAAATCGATTAATTTGGCCATGCACGGGCTCAGTGAATCCGGCGTTTTATAGCAAATACAAACTCGTCGCCGTGCCCACTGGTCGGTTAGCGGCAATATATGATAATGAAATTTTTTACTGAAGCGTTCAGCGACTGACAGAGGA
>NZ_MJLZ01000087.1 GCF_003666245.1 Brenneria alni | reverse complement strand
GAGCGAAAGGAGAGGCGACGCGGCTGCACTATATCGTGACGGACGTGGCGGGTACGGCGCGGGAGCTGTGCAGCGAAGAGGGAGAAATCCACTGGCGGGGCGAGCAGGGGCTGTGGGACGGATATCGGGAGGAGAAAATCCCCCTTCGGCTGCGGCGCTATCTGGGCGACGCGGCGAATGAGGAAGTGTATTGCGAGCTGCGCTATCAGGGTCAGATATATGACAGGGAAACGGGGCTTTACTATAACCGGCATCGTTATTATGATGGCGGAGAAGACGGGTCGCAGCAGTATTTGTCGCCCGACCCTTCGGGGTTTGATGGGGGCATCCGACCTCAGGGATACGTACACAATCCGCTGGAGTGGGTTGACCCGTTGGGGTTGGTTGGGTGTCCTGATCCTAAAGAAGATAGGAGAAGAAGGCACCATTCTAAATCTGCCACGTATGATAAGCATACAAAAGCAAAAACGAGAGAAGACGCTATAAAGCTTTCTAATAACAAAGGGCCTTCTCAGTATTGGGACGAAAGTGTTCAAGGATCGACGACTTCAAAAGACGCAACTAGTTTTAGAAATAAGCTAGAAAAAGAGGCATTAAAAAATGGCAAGTATGTACCACAAAAAGGTGGCTCTGATTACTATATATACGATGCTGGTAGAACGGTGGGATATAATAATGGAAAGCCAACGCAATTTATGCGAGTTGAAGTAACTAAAAGCACTAATGAATTTCATGGTCACCCTATATCACCTGAAAAATATATTGAATATTTTGGGAAATGAATCTATGGAAAGTGTTAATTTTTTTAAAAAATATAAACCATTGTCTTTGTTTTCTTTTCCTTCTGGTTGGTTTTCTCTAAAAAATCATATGTATGATATCGATCCTGCTGTTCTCCATCTTGTCACGGATCATGAGTTATCTCGTCTGGAAGACATCTTCTTTGGAGAAGATGTCTTCATAGCTAGATGTGAAATGCCACTGACTAATGGAAAAAATATTATGGCTGTGTTATCGATCGGATGTAGATTGATGAACGATGATTTGCGTGAATTACCACCGCACTGTTTTTATGATGTGGAAGTTACTCTTTACTCTATAAAAGGTAAGAGTAAAAATTCTTTTTTTGAAAAGAAAACAATCTTGTCCAATAGATATGATGCTGCAAAAAAAGCATCGGAATATATGATTCTTTTCTCAAATTATATTTATCCCGATTTACAAGATGGGATTTTAGATCTAAATGGAGATTTAGAAGCGTATTTTGATGAGGGGATTATACATTAATTCCATTATCTTAAAATCCGGAAAATGATCCTTCCGGATTTTTATTTTTAGCGGCTTGCCTTATTACGCCAGCATAGTTCCCTGTTCAGCCCGAATAATTATTATCTTTCCGGGCAGCAATTCAATATTTAATGACTGGTTGATCAATCCGCAGCGGGTCAGCCAGTCGCCCGCAAGAGTCAGCTCGCCGTTCTCGCGTGGGGCAATGCGGGTACCTGCCGGACGGTACGGCAGCGCGGGAGCTGTGCAGCGAAGAGGGAGAAATCCACTGGCGGGGCGAGCAGGGGCTGTGGGACGGATATCGGGAGGAGAAAATCCCCCTCCGGCTGCGGCGCTATCTGGGCGACGCGGCGAATGAGGAAGTGTATTGCGAGCTGCGCTATCAGGGTCAGATATATGACAGGGAAACGGGGCTTTACTATAACCGGCATCGTTATTATGATGGCGGAGAAGACGGGTCGCAGCAGTATTTGTCGCCCGACCCTTCGGGGTTTGATGGGGGGATAAGGCCACAAGCGTATGTTCATAATCCGCTGGAGTGGGTTGATCCGCTGGGGTTGGCGAAAACACCGCCGCTGGGTAGTGAGGGGAATCCATTTGCGACATCTCGTGCTGCTCGTCGTGAAGCAATGCGTCAGGCCAAAATACCGACAAGCCAACAGCCAATAAGTCAGTCTAAGAATGCTTCTGGGTGGGAATATCGGTATGAAGTTCCTAAATCGAAAGGCGGCGGAATGACGCAGGCAACTGTTCAACAACAAACAATGGATGTCAGTCATCCCGATAAACCTCACTGGGAAGCAGGCAAGGTAAAAGTTGATCCAAACACAGGAGAAACACGTATGAATGACTATGGACGACCTAAAATAGAAAATCAGAAAGGCAAGGCTTATTATAAAAAATGTCCACAGAAAAATAAGTAAATTTTAATTGGAGGCGTTATGGCTATAGATCAATACAAACGGGATTTAATTTACCGACGAGGTAATGGGAAGTCTGTTTTAAATGGTTATAAAGAAAAAATCACCTCTTTATTTTTAATTGATGTTGAACAGCTTAGTTTCCTATCTCTTGAAGAAACGGATGATGTTATTTTAAAAAAGCCTAAAGAGCGATATGAAGTTAGTAAGGTTCGAGTTTCCCCTGATGATACAAAAAAAATATTGGATGAAATTATGGAAAGCAAAGGGGAATATTATGTTTTTATTGATGATGACTGGAAATACTGTGGGGCTTTCTTGATTGAATCATTGATGTTTTTAAGGGATGATTTTAGGTTCGGTGAAAAAGTAAATAATAATATTTTTTTTATATCTCGTGATTTAAAGAGTTTAATAGATCTTGATTATTCTGAGGATAAGGGAAAATTTTATATAGAAAAAATTACTTTTGAGTTAAGTTAAAACTTAACCGGAAGAGATCTAATGATCCTTCCGGTTTTTTATTATTACGCCAACATAACCTCTTGCTCCGCCCGAATGGTTATTTTACCGGGCAGCAGTTCAATATTTAACGACTGGCCGGGCAATCCGCTCCGGGTCAGCCAGTCGCCCGCCAGATAAAGCTCGCCGTTATCGCGTATCCAGTCCGCGCCCTCGCGGTCATGGCGAACTATGGCCCGCAGGCGAAAACCTTGCTGCAAAACCTTATCGCGGCGCTGAAAAAAATGCTGGCGGAGTCACAGGCCAAAGGCGGCTGGATGGTCGCGGTGATGAAAGACAGCCTCGTCGGGATCATTAAAACGCTGGATGATTTGCTGACGAAATTCGATACGGCGCTGACGGAGATTGAGTCAAAGATAACGGAATTTATCGGCAAGGTGGTGACGCGAAAAAACGGCTCGGCGCGCAGCAAGGGGGCGAAGCATAAAACCGAGGACGCCAACGCGGGCAGAAGCCAGGATACGCAGCCCGACGCCGCAGAACAACAGAGCAAAGCCGGTGAAAGGGATCAAGCCAACTGCGCCAACTCAGGCAACTGCCGGAGCGAGGGGGAGCCGGTGGATATGGCCACGGGCTATGTGGTTGACTGGCGTACCGATTTCCAGTTGTCCGGTGTTTTACCGCTGCTGCTGAAACGGTATTACCGTTCCGGCGGTGAGCGCCGGCCGGGATTGCTGGGGTCGCTGTGGCGTTGCAACTGGGATATGGATCTGACGCTGGATCACGGCGTGGCGACGC
>NZ_MJLZ01000086.1 GCF_003666245.1 Brenneria alni | reverse complement strand
CGCGTCAGGCTCACCTGGCCGGTGGCTATCCCCTCCAGCGCCAGTTGATCGCCGCGCCCTGAATTTATCGACTCCACGATCGTGTCATTGCCGTCGCCCTGTGCATAATGGTAGCTGTCGCTGCCCTCTCCGCCGTTCAGGTAGTCGTCCCCTTTACCACCGCGCAGCGTATCCGCCACGTTCGAGCCGATCACCCGATCGTCTCCCGCCGTCTGCATCGACGCGATCATCAGTTCCTGCAGCGTCTGCGCCGTCCAGACTGTGCCATCGGCAAACTCCACGTTTTCCACCCCGCGCTCATAGTCCGCGCCATACTGCGACTTCAGCCGCACCGAGCCGCCGTCGCCCGCCCCCTCGACGCTCTCCGCGATATGCAGGATAATGTCGATGCCGTCACGTGTCAGGCTTACCTGGTCGGCGTCGATGCCTTCCAGCACCAGCCGGTCGTTTTTGCCCGACCATCTGCCCTCTTCAATGGTGTCGTGGCCGTCGCCCCGGGCATAGTGATAGCTGTCATTGCCCTCCCCACCGTTCAGGTAGTCATCGCCCCTGCCGCCGCGCAGGCTGTCTCCGCCTTGCGCACCATACAATTTATCATCTCCGGATAACCCATATAACGCCCGTGCGGTATTGCCTGTCGCAGATAGCGTATCGTCAGCATATCCACCGATGCTTAATTCCAACTGTTCGGCAAACGCGCTCAGAACAACATCAATATCATCCCCGGCACGATTGCCATGACTTTGCAATGCATTCAGCACCGCCAGCGAATATTCGCTATCAACGCCTTTCAGCGCCATCCCCAATTCAGCGAGAGTGTCGATAGCCTTTTCCGGTTCTTCACTATAATCCGTCCGCAGCGCTGAAATAATCTCTGAGACGTCCCATACTATGCGCTGATTCTCGACGCTAACCTTCAGATTATCCATCACATCAGACAAATGGGACTGCAACATCAATTGCCCGTATACGCTATCCAACACTAATTTATACGTCGATTCTAATTTCTCTGCCGCATTCCACAGAGGATTGGGTTTACCCTCCTGACTGAACGCTTTGCCGACAAACGCTTCCAACGCATATAACTTCTGTCCATCAATATATCTGCCTCGGCTATCGGTTGCGTAGTTATTCGCTCCGCTCCAGACGCGCAAAATTTCATCCGCCAGCTTATAGCGCCCTTCACGTTCGTCCATTTGAACAAATTGCTCAACCAACCGTTGCAACGTTCCATCCTCGCTACGCGCCATAGCCTGCCGCAGATCGCTCATATTCCCCGCACCGACCACATCCGGCAATCGGGCTATCTCTTCCGATACTTCAACTTCATTTTTATCCAGCGTACGTGCAAGATTCACCTTGAACCACACATCCACCACATTGGCTACACTGCCATCCGTGCGGGTATAGCCTCCTTGTTGTAAGTGTTGATTCCCTTGCTCGTCCGTATTCTTGGTAGTGTGGTATGCCAGATTGATCGATTTTACCCCCGCCTCGCCAAGCGAAAGCAATTCGCCAGAATCGGTGCTGCCATTGCCATTGGCATCACGCCATACCTGCAATTTTTCAAAAACAGTATCCTGTTCATCAATAACGCCATCGTCATTCAGATCGTATTCCGCCAGCGCCGCAAAACCGTTGGCGGCGTTTGTTCCGGTTGCTGTAACGCTGTTGTTGCCGAACAATTCATTGCCATCGTCGATCTGGCCGTTGGCGTTTTTATCCAGCACCAGCAGCCCGTCATCCTTGCCCACCCAGCCGGAAAACTCAGCAAAGCCATTGCCGTCGTGATCAAAAAAGACTCCGTTATCCGCCGTCTCAACCCCGTCGCCATCGAGATCAAGAATCAAGGGGCTGTACGTATTCTCCGCCTTACCCACTCCTTCGCCTGCTTTTCCGGGTACGCCACCCGCAGCGCCCCTTTCCGGATTGGCAGATTTACCCGGCGCATTGGGATCACTCTCCCCAGGCAAAGGAATATCGCCCGCCCCAGGCGTTTCTTCACCCGTACCTTCATCCCCCTCCCCGTCTTCCCGGCTTAATTTCTCTAAAGCATTTTCTACCGCCTCGTTATAGGCGTTGCCTAACAGTTCACTGAATGACTGGAAACTTTCCCGCAGCCTGTTCATTATGTCCGATAGGTTTATCGATGAATCCGCTGCGACAGAGGCGATGGCCAATGCCGCGCCTGCCACCGTCAATGCCACCGCAGCCCCCATCAACGGCGCCGCGACGGCGGTGCCTGCGGCAGCACTCGCCACCGCTGCCGCCAATGTCAGCGCGCTGGCGCCCGAGGTGATATTACTTAACGCGGAATAGACCGAACTGGTGGGGATGGTGCCGTCTTTATTATATTGTCTATCTATTGTCAATATGTCATTAAGTAATCCAGCACTGGACAATCCCAATGCGGCGGCAGGAATAAATTTCCCGCCAATGGTTATACCCGGCAGGGCTTTCCCCATCATTTCCGCCACCGATCCCGCGGTCTGAGCTACACCAATCCCGGCACTTACTGCATCCTTTTTAACCGCATTATCGATCACCGGCACCGTGCTGGCCTGTCCGCTAACATAAGACAATATATTGCCGAATCCGGCATCCAGTAATCCCTTGGTTTTACTCATAATCCAATCTCCTTGAGGTACGTTTTCAGTAAAAAACCAAATAAAACTTTTTATTTTCTACAATCTAAATGCAACGACTTACATTCACATTCGCTGATATGATTTATATTTCAAGATGTCTTCACGCTAATTAATTTTCCAACTCACAAAATAAAAACATTACTAAACTTCATTTTTTTTATAAATAAATCTCCTTATTAAATAAAGCACCAAAAAAATTATAGGGATATTATACATAACGACATAACGAACTGCAGACTTCCTACCATAAGATATATCTTTCGACACATCTTCCAGACTAATTTTTTCTTCACCCTCCACTTTCAATCTGACCAACCGGCGTTGTGAATAGAAAAAATAAGCCGATTGATAAAACCAACCGACTTCAGCCTGCTTCCCTGACCAGTCATGTAACAAATCATCACTCGGTCCACAAAAATGTCCGACATTTAATTGATCCGCACAAGAAAAATATTCTATTTTATTATTTTTTTTCAATCCTAACTGAATACCTTTTTTATTGTTTTTCCTAAGAACCAGCTCACCCTGGGTATAATGTATCTCTTCCTCTTTTGGTATTTCCGCAATCCACGCATAGAATGATGGAATAATGTTAACCACTATGATTATAAAAGGAATTATCACCAACGTTTTTCGCCAGGGATCGCTAAAAAATGCCTTTAGCCATCGAAAAAAACGACCATCCAGCATCATACCAACAACAGAAGATGCAACCTTTTTATCGCACAATTTTTTCATAAATAACTCCTTTACAATATCTGATATCCATATTTACTATCCATAAACATCTCCTTAAATAAAAAACTTATGGCCTATCTTGTTACTCATCAATTTAAATTGATATAATTAGCATGATATTAATTTAAATGTTTAATAT
>NZ_MJLZ01000085.1 GCF_003666245.1 Brenneria alni | reverse complement strand
CTGATCAGCGTGGTACTGCCGCTGGCAATGGCGTTGGCGGCCAGTGCGCCATCAATGGCAGCAAAGGTATAACTTACCCCCTTGTAAACGCCGAAAAGCCCTCTGGCTGCGCCGACGACAGGGATAAGCGACAAGACCCCAAACCCTATTTGCGCGACGGCTAATACGCGTGTCCAGAGTTTGTGCAGCGTTTTAGCCTGCTGATAGTGGCGAGCCAGCTCTTGTGCTGCTTGTGCCGGATCGAACAGGCCGGAAACCGTCCATTCGAACTGGGTCTGGGCAAGGCGTTGACCATCCGCGCCAATCAGCGGCTCCGTTTGATAGCGGGCGGACGTAAATGTCCAGAAGTAGATGCGTTTTTCCAGAAAGACACAGTTTGTCTGTTTACATGAGATCGTGGGACGCTCGGTGATGTCTCCGTGAGCCACCTCCATCAGAAAAGCAGGCGTAACGTGGGTTTCCGTTTCCATGTCGTCTTCCAGGCAGTGGAACACCAGCCCCTGAGCAGCCTGAAAAGCATGGAATTCGGCAAGGTAAGCGTCTCCGTACATCTCCCCCAATTGTTGGATCACTCGCTGCAGATAGGTATTACGAAAATTTTCGACGCGGTCGGTGATCCAGGGATTTTGGGTGAACCAGTCCGGCGTGGCGGCCTGATCGTGTGAGGGGATCCCCAGCCATTGATCGGCCTCCCGGGGGCCGTCGCTGCCGTTGAGGGAGAACGGTACGCCAAGTCCGGCGCAATCCGTACAAATCGATGCCGGACCGGGCACCTTCCCCTCCATCGCATCCTGAGACAATTGTTCATAGCTGGCGCTGAGGGCATTAGTCGTCATTGGGTGCCTCCTCCATGAGAATACGCTGGTGTCGTTGCAGAAATTGCAATAAGAAATGGCAGGTCTGGTATGGATCCGTTTTTCGATACAGCCCGTCATGCAATACGGTAAATAACGGGTTGCAGTAAAAGAAACGGCCAAAGTTCAATGCTAATAACACATGGTGGCCCAGACAAAGTAGCTGGTGCGGTTGGCCGGGGTAACAAGGGAGCCAATGTATCGCACAAGTAGCGGGACAACCGGAGATCCGCCTGTTTTCTTGCCAGGCGCTCCATGACGTCAAGATCGATAGAATTCAGTGCCATCAGGCCTCCTGACCAACGGGAGGGTCAAGCACAAGCCAGTTGTCCAGGTTCAAAGATCATGGGGCGCCCATTATGAATTGCTGAACCATCGCCGCCGGAAACCAGCGGAAACGTTCCTTTGTGAGCAGGACATTCCGCGTTATCGCCAAGCAGACATTGCGGAATGCCGTTAACCGGAAAACCGCTGGCTTCGATCATTTTCCCGCCCCCAGAATGAGCGTCTCCCAGACGAATCGCTCCACGTCCCGACATCTTCTTTCTCCTTGTTTTTATATTCCTGGCGGCAGCACCTGCGGATCACGCTGACGTACCACTTCAAGGAAACGGTCAAGCAACTCATCACGTTCGGTCACTTCACCGGGCTGGCAGGTAATAGCGGCATAGGGTGTTTGCATCAGCGGGTGGTCGATGTGGGCTGGATTAGATAGCCCTACGATTTCACGCAGACGGAGCACTGCCAGAATTTCAGTGGGGTGTACAGCAAGGAATACAGAGTTGAACTCGAATTGTTTAGCTTGCTGGTTGGCTTCGCGCTCGGTCACAGCAATACGCTCGACGTGGGTATCGCAGGCACTCAGAAGGACGGGCAGGAATTTATCCAGATCGGGTTCGCGCCAGTGCGCTACCAATTGGCCCCAGGCAGGGTCGCGTGGCAGCGCATGTTTGTCCAAATCAAGCGGTTTGCCCAGCCAGTCACCGATGATAGTCAGACCGAAGGCGGCGTAGCGAAGCGTGGAACTGATTGGAGGCTTGCGCCCATCATGAACGCCATACCCGCCGTCGAGACTATCGAAAATTGCTTTGTGAAATGGCTCTATAAACTTATGATTACCTGTGGCTATAGCTCCCAATATGAAATGGGTAAGAGTGTCGAGGCTATAAATGAATAGGCGATCATTTGTTTTCATGTCGTTAAGGTCTATCAATTGAGAATATATAAACCTTTTGAACGCATGTGCCATATGGATATTGGCTTTGTTTGCATTGTCAACAGTTGACAATAGGCTTTGCTTCACTTCCAACATGCCATGCTTGAATAAGTCAACAGTGGCTAGAGCAAGGTGCCCTTGTCCATTTACATAGTTTTCAACTCGATCACGCGGTAGAAAGCCATCTGTGGCCCACTCCCTAACTTGTGGCAAAATACTGTCGAGTCTACTTTTATCCTTTTTCATTGCGTCCTCTACCAGGTGTTAATCTGAATTCCAGAGCCATTCCCAACAGTTTTACTTAGTGCTCCTTGGGAGTCAAAAAATACTTGGGCATGTAGAAACTTGATTTTTCCTAATGCAACAGCGTCCTCAAGAGCATTGAGTTTATCTTGGACGTTGGGGTCAACTTCCAGCATTTTTGCTTTACTCCATCCTCCAGAATCTAATCCAATCTTCGCTTGGAGGTCAGCAACTTTACCTGCCCCTGTTCCCTGTGTCTTATTAAATCCAGGTGTCTTAGTCCCACCCAATGTGGCTTTGGTCTCAATCACCAGAAGCGTGTCTTCCGTGAAGTTTAGCGTCTGGGTCGGGGCGGGAGTGCCATTTGCCCCATCCATTGAATGCTGCATACTCTTCGACGTAGGCGACCGCACGGTCAGCGACGGCGGCGGCGGTACCCACACCAGCATATCCAGGCCTTGGCCGCTCTTGTTCGTCAGACCGAACCGGTTTGGTACACCCGCTTTATTACTGTAACCAAGAATACGCTGGGGATTGACGCCCCATTTTTCTACCATGCTCGCGGCCAGCGCCTCTTCACCCGCATCCCCCACCACTTTACAGATGCGTCCTATCACTTTCAGACTGCCCCCACGCTGGATAATCAGCATCGTCAGACGACTACGCAGCGTATTACTCATGACAAAGTAATTCGCCTTACCCGTCGCCGTGGTTAACGCAACCTGGCTACGATTGGTATCCAGTGACGGCCTGTCCCGCCATTCGATGTCACCGGTTTCGTCATGGCGTCCCGCAGGTCTACGGCCATGCAGTTCAATCGCCAGCGGCTCGCCGCTCTTATGTCCCCCCAGTCTGCGGCGCTCTTCTTCGCTGATGGCGTCTGTATCGAAACGGGCGCTGACGGGGACATCGCCCCGGATCTTGCGCAGAACCCAATACGCCCCGCCCAGTGCTGCAGGTGTCAGCATGACCAGATTGATGAACATAAACACCTGGCGGCCACGCTCCGCACCATCATTCGGATCGCATACGTTGCCCAGACTTTCAAAAAGGGCTTCACCGTGGTCGATCCCTTCACCGCTGATCAGCGTGGTACTGCCGCTGGCAATGGCGTTGGCGGCCAGTGCGCCATCAATGGCAGCAAAGGTATAACTTACCCCCTTGTAAACGCCGAAAAGCCCTCTGGCTGCGCCGACGACAGGGATAAGCGACAAGACCCCAAACCCTATTTGCGCGACGGCTAATACGCGTGTCCAGAGTTTGTGCAGCGTTTTAGCCTGCTGATAGTGGCGAGCCAGCTCTTGTGCTGCTTGTGCCGGATCGAACAGG
>NZ_MJLZ01000084.1 GCF_003666245.1 Brenneria alni | reverse complement strand
CCAATATCACCTTGCCATCGATTATTGAAAAATAGGGGTTGTAAACAAACACAACTTTACCATCAGAATTTTTGAATTGTAATGGTGAATTCTGGAAGAAACCTGCCGCCAAACGGAATAGACGCCCCCCACAATACGTTATCAATTCATATTCATCCCATTCAATCGGAACCGGGGTGAGCTGCTTATCGATAACATGCTGGGGGAAACCGCTGGAAATAAACATCATCCCGGTCGTGGCGCCTTCAGCATAGGCCATCTCCTGGTTAGAAAGCTGCGTGATTTTTTTCAGCCCTTCAATATCCCGGTTTTTCATCATCAGCCAGATATCCGTATAGGCCATTCTGATTTTCACAAGGTCATTTTCGGTAACCGGCGTCGCATTGACCCACGACCATCTCGGTAAGCCTTTAAGTATGATATTGCTTCTCAGCTTATACAGACCATAGTCTTTCTCATTCTTGGTATAACCTTCCCATATTTCCGTACTAAATATAGTACTTGTTGTAGGATTAACTGACTCGTTTGCCGTAATTTCACCTTTATCATTTACGCCCAATTTAAAAACAGCGATCTCTTCACTTGCATTTTTCGTTTCTTTGCTGATGATCACCTGACAGGATGAATCAGGAAACAGAGTATTAGGATCTTTATGATTCTGCGGCCCCATCAACAGTTCAATATCATTTGCGCCATTTTCTAAAAATGCGGTTAAATTAAAGCCAGCCGACATTGTTCCAGAGTAAATAGTAGTATTGTCAATCGCAGGGAAGTTATTTACCCGCAAAATGCATGTGCTTTTGTATGATTTAAAAGAAAACAGATATTTTTCATTAATCATTTCGCTAGCCCTAACTGGAAAAACCGCCAATAAAAAAAAGCAAAAAATCATATTAAATAAGATTAAACCGATATTTTGAATCGTCTTTTTCCAACTTTTCATGAATAGTCCACTCCTTTTCAACTTTATTAGTTTGATCAGTTTTTTGAGCAACAGGGATTTTTTCTGGAAGTTCCACATTTTCACTAGACTTTTCCGATTTCGACGATACCCCAACCGTATAACTCACATACACCTTAGCCATAATTCCATTATGATAAAAGACCAAATCCAATTGATCTTTTTCAGGATTATGTAAGCCAACACACCCTTCCGTAACAGCCATGCCACCAATCTCTAAAGCGCCTTCTGCAACATAAAAACGTACGCCTGCGCGAACATTCGCCTCAAAGGTCAACGTTAGTTTAGCTTCTGCCATATCGTCTTTTTGCCATTCCCACTCATTTTTTGCATCAGACGTAAATGCGAGCGTAAAACTCACTTCACCCTCGGCAACCAACTGAAATTTGGTGCCTAAAAACGCCGCGTTATGGCCCTCCTCATAAGCCTGCTCTCGCGACAGCAGCCCTTCCCGGACTGCCGCCAACAGCACATCTGCGTGATACCATGCGGCAAAGGCCTGGAACAAGTCCAATGTCATTCTTATGCCTATCAGCGGAGCCAGGCCAAGAGATAGCTGTCTTTCAATATATACATTACCCGACGAGCCATCTTCTTTTAACTCACCACTGCTTTTAATCTCCAGCGCCGGATAGATAATTTTCGTATCTAATAACGTTATCTTCCCGCCCCCATCTTTTCGCGTTGAAAGTGCCTTGCTTACCAAATCAATCGTTTTCACAGACTTATTCAACAACGAAATTTTTTTAGCCTTCCTCTCAAAATCTTGCTTTAAGGTAGTGGAATACTCATGGTCGTTAAATGTCAGCGTTCCCTCAATCTCCAGTGCGTTCTCTATTGAGTAGCGAGGACGCTTCGTCCATCCGCGGTGCCTGCGCTGCGCCAATCCCTTATTAGCATTTTGCCTCTCCTGCTGCTTCCTTAGCGCCTGGTCAGTATATTCTGTCACCTCCTGACCCACTGCTATCGCCAGACTGGCTTCCCATTTAAATTCCGCATAGGTAGTAATATATGTCCAGAGTGCATCCCTGGGGGCAAAATCAAATATCTGTGAAATACCATCCATAAAACTGAGAGGCTTACTGACAAAAGGTTCACCGCGGCACTGGCCGACACGCAACATGTATGAAGTTTTCGGCAAAACCTCTCTGATATTTTTTGCCAGAATATAATCCACCAGAAAGTCGATTGAATCATTTGCTCCAAGAAATTCAATCTTATTTGAATCAAAACGTGCGTTATAATCGGTCACTCCGTTATTAAAAGATTTAAGCGAATTACTGTGTTTGAGATTATAAATAACACCCTGGGGGCATAAAGGATTATGCGAAACGCATTGTTTTCCCGTCAGCGAAAGTGAAATTGGAACGCCATTATCCTCTTTATCTATGGTTTCTACCGCGGTAATAAAGTTATCCTGCTTGTAGGTAAAAACCTTGTCTTTGACTTTAAGGGAGAATGAGTGAATACACGTATCCGGATTTTTGCAATTACATACTGGTGAGCCTGCCGTCAAGCTGGTCATATCTTTTCCTTATTATTTACAGGGGCACATCACCCAATTCCTGGAGTAAAAGTGTTTCAGCCTTGAATACGCCTTCTTCGCCTTCCGCACAAAGAACGGCCCTGAAATTCTCGGGTATATTATCCAGAGCCAGGCATCCCCGCTGATAAAACAGAGAGAATAATCCGCGAATACTGCGGTCATCCGTTACTCCCTGCTGCTTTAACCAACGAAAAGTTTCACCTATCATTTGCGCATCAGTCTGATCATCGCACCCACCCCAGGCTTCGATTCTCTCTACCAGACCCTCGATATAACGTTGCTCAAAAATCAGCGCCAATTTATCCATCTGCTCCTGTGATATCTGCATTATTTTTCGCCGGGAAGCACTTCCCGTATGAAATTTCGCTTTTAAGGCAGCAAAATTCTCACGCCGCTGCATCCCTTTCCAGTTTGTTGCTATCGCATCAATCGGACCTAAAAATGCGTGTTGTTCCCAGGAAGAGAGAATGGTCAACAACGGCCAGATATTACGCGGATCGTAAAAACGAAAAAATACCGGTTTTTCCTCTCCGGGGATCTGTACATGCAGATGTTTACGCAGATGCTGACGCAACACCTTCATATCAACCTTGCTGTCCAGCAGGATCCCCCAGGGGGTTTCCCGCAACATCAGCCAATGAAGAACCTCTTCATTTGTCTGTACCAGATATGGAGCCAGTCGCCCCATTTCATCCGACACCGGCTCCGCATATAAGCTGACATGCGGCGGATCAAGTTGTTCCAGCATAGAGAACAATTCGGGTTCCGCTGCGGCATCCACGATTGCCCAGCTTGTCGATTCACTCATTCTTTTTCTTTCTCCTCTAACGGGCAATGCGCAACAAACAATGTTCCCTGGGCTGTCGCCTGAATTCAGGTTAATGACCGGCCCTTTGATATCCACGCCGCCGGTATGTACCACGACAAAGCTGCCACCCACCCGCAATTTTGATGGCGCAAAAAACATAATTAATATTAAATACACTGCGGATTTTTAAGGGTTCATTAGTGGCATTTGCTGTAGACATCATTATCGCACTGAAGAAAACCAAGCCTTTCTATTTATTAACATTTCCTGTCATGACTCACCCTTTATTTATGTGGATAACTACATTTAAAATAGCACCTCTAGCATTAATATTGTTGCGACTACTTAAATAACAGGAATAAACTTTCTATCAATAAAGGAAAATATTGGAGTAAAATACATCAATCTCTTTTTCCCATTGTCTTTTTT
>NZ_MJLZ01000083.1 GCF_003666245.1 Brenneria alni | reverse complement strand
GCTTTTTTATTTGACAACACGATATTTACATTATGCATGAACCCATGTTTACTGATGTCTACTAACGAACAATAACGTAACTTATTGATTTAAATTGACAACACCTATGATTTGTTGGTAAATATACGTTGGTAAAAAACTATATACATTATTTTTTATTCAATAAAACATAGGATTGCACAAATGTTCGATTCCGAGTCCGGCACCACCTTTCCTTTTTTATGCCTCCTTATCAATTCCTATGTGTATGTAATTCAATAAGTTGGCGTAAAAATCTTTCCCGATGCGTTTTGATTTATCCCTACGTATGCGAAAAATTTGGGGTCAGATTGCGGGTCGTTCAGTTCGATGAACGAAGGAGACCCTCACATGGCCCTGAATGACAGCAAAATCCGCGCAGCCAAATCCCGCGCAAAATCCTACAAACTTACCGATTCGCAAGGTCTGTACCTCACGGTATCCGCCAGCGGCGCTAAGTTATGGTATTTCCGCTATCGCTTCGGCGGTAAAGAAAACCGTCTGGCCTTTGGCCGCTATCCTCAGATTACGTTGGCGGAAGCCCGCGAAAAGCGCGACGCGGCGCGTAAGCTGCTGGCGTCCGGCCTCTGCCCTGCCATGATCCGCAAAACGGATAACGCCGCCGTTGATGAATCCCGCACCTTTCAGTACATCGCCACCGCATGGCACACCAGTTGCCTTAAGCTCTGGTCGGACGCTCACGCCTATAAGATCCTCACCTGCCTGAAACGCTACGTTTTTCCCGATATCGGCGCGATGGATATCGCTCAGATTGAGACCCGCCATCTGGCACAGTTGGTTAAAACCATCGACGATAAAGGTGTGCATGACGTCGCCGGGCGGGTGCGCCAGCATCTGACCAAAATCATGCGCCACACCGTCCAGCAGGGCGTAATCAAATATAATCCGGCTTACGATTTGGATGGCGTCGTGGCCCCGATCGTGACCCAACATCACCCCGCCCTGCCGCTGAAACGCCTGCCGGAACTGCTGGAGAAAATGGAAAACTACAAAGGCCGGATGCTGACCCGTCTGGCGCTGGAGCTTAATCTGCATGTTTTCCTGCGCTCCAGCGAACTCCGTTTTGCCCGCTGGGATGAATTCAATCTGAAAGCACATATCTGGAGCGTACCCGCCCAGCGCGAAGCGGTAGACGGCGTACGGTTCTCAGAGCGTGGCGCAAAGATGAAGGATGAACATCTGGTGCCGCTGTCACGGCAGGCGGTCGCCCTGCTGAAACAGATTCAGGTGATTTCCGGCGAGTCGGTCTTCGTTTTTCCTGGCGCACATACCCTGAACAAGCCGATGAGTGAAAACACCATCAACAAGGCGCTGCGCGTGATTGGCTATGACACCAAAGCATTGTCGAACAAACATAGAACTGCGCCGGTTACGGCCTTTTCAGCCCTTTGGCCCTTTCCTGTTTGGCGCTATTACCCTTCGCCTTCCTTTACCCTTTATCCATACGCCCTTTTCCCTTTGGCTGCACCAGAGACAAGAATTATCCATCGTTTCAACGCCCATAAACCTGCGCCACATAACGCCCACGCCCGTCGCCGTGGCCTAAATCCATCGCGACCAATGCCAGAGCCTCTTTTTCACTGAATCTCTGCGCCAGGTAATGACGAATGGCATCCTGCGCCCAGGCGTAGCGCAATGAATGCGGGGAATATGCGCCGGTCAAGCCGATACGCGACGCCTGACCGTGCCAGTATTTCATCGCGCTTTTCAGGTCGGGTTTATCAATCAGCCTGCTGTTGCGTTGTTCTGCCACAGTCAGCGCATTTTCCAGCGCTTTTCTGACTGCGCCAGCGTCCAGAATTACTGTCTCGCGAGGCCGTCCGCCTTTGGTTCCAAAAACGATGGTCAGCCGGGACTCACCACGCTCCAGCGCCTGTTTCCACGTTCTGAGCGACTGCGCACACTGCACCGCTTCCTGTGAACGCAGTCCCATCAACCTTGAAAGTTCCAGCGCCGCCGCCATCCCGGCATCTTTTGCACGAATGGTTTCAATGCTCCGTAGTAATGGCCTGCCGTGTGCCGTTGCGGGATGCGCCGGACAGCCCCAGTAAGCGCTCACAAAATCTCTGCGCCAGCGCCATACGGTCATGAACGGTTTTATGACTGCCGCCCGCCTGCCGCGCCAGCGTTTTCATTTCCTGCTCCAGAAAACTCATTTTTTGCATTTCCCCCTTTCATGATTGCCGCAACTCCAAAATCTGATACAACTTTTCCCCAGCGCGTAGACCGATAGCCCTGAATGATGGGTCGGGCTGCGAACGATACCTGAGCGCCGGGGCGGCAGCCGTTGAGGTGTTGTGGGGCTTCGGTTGTGCTCTCTGAGCGGCCGCCAGCGTTAGCTGGTTATCCCCCGGATCGTCCTGATCCCCCTCCGGTATCGGTTCAAGTTCTCCTGTGAGTGAAAGTGGGTTGAATCACGGTGTCAGAATCCCATCGTGCGTTGGCTCAGTGGAATTATCTGGTGCAATCAAATAGCGCGGGTGCGTCACTTTCCCGCTCGGCACGGTTAAAGTGACGCACTGGACTGGCGCAGTGGTTGAAAATTAAAATGCTGGTGCAAGATAGCGGTCACGCGGCAGCAAAGCCTTACGGCAATGCGGCCGCTGACCGTTGTAACGGGGTTGACGCTCCGGTTCATGGAGCGTCAGTGTTTACAGTACAAATCCGTAGTGAGAACCATCCGGCAGTTCAACATCAAGGCGCAGTTTGCCGCCGGTCGCCTCAACGTAGCGTTTAAGCGTGGACAGTTTCAGGTCGCGGCCCGGTTTTTCCATTCCTGCAACAGTAGGTTGCCTGATGCCCAGCGCCTGCGCTATTTCAACCTGTGTTTTTTGTACTTTCTCACGCAGTTCGGCAAGGTGGATGTTAAGCAGGATGTCCGCCGCCATCGCCTGAGCGTCGGCCACGACTTCCGGTTTTTCATCCGCAAGAAGCTGTTCGAGCGTTCTGCCCATCGCGTTACTCCTTATCATCTAATGTCTTCAGATAATTCGTGAATTCCCGGTCAGCAACCGGGATCATCTGGTCATAAAAACGTTTTTCATTGCCGACCTTGTTACCGCCGCAAAGCAGAATGCCGGTTCGGTAAGGATCGAAGGCAAAAAACACCCGTATCGGATCGCCCCGGCTCTGAACGCGTAGTTCTTTCATGTTGCTGTAGCGAGAGCCTTTAATCGTATCGGCATAAGGTCTGGGCAAACCCGGCCCTTTTTGCCGCAGAACGATAAGCGATGCCAGCACGTTGGTTCGATCGATGGTACTGAGTGAACTGAACCAGCCGTCAAATATGTCCGTTGTTTTAATCGTCCACACGGGACCTCCTTATTAATATAGTGTAAAGCCTATATAGGTGCAAAGCGATAATGAAGAGTCTTAAGTCGCACCAGGCGAAATGCATTCCTCTTTACCGGGAAACTAAAGGCGTATTCCGATCATTCATTACATGTTGTGTAAATGTGTCGTCGCTTTGCGGCGCAGACCTCAAAAACAGCGGGAAGGTGAAGCAGAGTAGAGAATGACCTTAACCGCAATGCGGTCCGGTATTTTCAAAGGTTGATGCCGGTAAAAAGGCGACCATCCTGATACATCAGGCGCTTCTCTCAGGTCATGAAGCATTTTGTGCCGGAGGGATATTACTGTGCAGCAAAAGATGCAGATAAGAGAAAACTGTTTTTCCCTTTTAAAGGATTATTTGTTGATTTTTTACATCAGATAAACAGGAGAAACGGCGTAGAATCTGTATCAGATCTGCGCCAATGGGATATCAATAGTAGCGAGAAGGCCAGATTT
>NZ_MJLZ01000082.1 GCF_003666245.1 Brenneria alni | reverse complement strand
ATAATAAATGGCAGGCGGAAATGATTCAAGAAATACAGAAAAAAAGAATTAACACTGTAATTAAATTCCTCCTAAAAATACTCTTGCTAATGTTTATTACTTTGGTGATTGTTGCAGTGATTGAATTTTTCTATACCAGCACACGTAACTATCTCGGCTACTGTACCTGGGATAATCAACGAATGGGAAAGCGTTATACCACTCAGGAACGACTGGATATTGCTATTGCCAAGTATTTGCAATATCAAACAACTAAAGATTATTTAGAAATCGGAAAATCCGAACACATTATTGGTAGTTCTGATGACCTAGAGCAGCATTTCACTTTGATACATTACAGTAACAAAGAGGAATTTTTAAATGAGAATCCAGATTGCTGCGAACGTACCTGGGGATTAGTGGAGGGCGATCAGTTCAGGTTTTGGGATCGCACGGACGGCGCTGGTGACGGGATGTTTATTTTTCGGCATAAAATTCGCTATATCGATAAAAAAACGGGTATGCAAAAAAACATTTTTTCCAGAAATACTTATTACGATGTTAACAACTGTGGATACGCAACAGGACATTATTATTATTAGTCGATAACAAAATTATATTAGCTTAGAAGAGATATAAAACTGTTATATCTATCATCTCAAGGAGAGAGCATTATGGCACTTCCCAGCGCAGAGCAAGTTACCAATAAATATTTGTATGGCACAGATGGCAAACCTGAAGATAGTCTGAGCCCGTCTATTCTCGATCACCGTAGCGATACGTCTAAAAATAAAATTGCGGTGGATACTACTGAATATATGACGGACGGCGCTGGACGGTTCGTAAACCCCGCAAATTTCAACATCGTTGAAAAATTTTTTAATACCGATATTCCCCCAGGGACCTATACCAAAACCGAGATGCTGCAACGGTTCGGGCATATCGATCCGCAGACAGGAAAAGCAACAAATCTTTACGGCGGCTATATCGTCAACCA
Organism: Brenneria alni; assembly: GCF_003666245.1. Taxonomy (GTDB): domain Bacteria; phylum Pseudomonadota; class Gammaproteobacteria; order Enterobacterales; family Enterobacteriaceae; genus Brenneria; species Brenneria alni. The sequence goes on along the minus strand of NZ_MJLZ01000082.1, from coordinate 2,943 downwards.
GATATTCCTTGGCACAAACGACCCGGACTATGCCGAACGCGCTTATATCTGGGGCACTACCAAGTTCAAAGTTGCGGATGGGGTTGAGTTTGTCGTCAATCCGGATGGCACCAGAGAAATTCGCAATTTCGCTATCGTACCAGAGGGCATAGAAAACTTTGACTTTGACGGCGGCGCGGAGTCAGACATAGGCAACGCCGCGCTTGAACCTGTCATTGATCCATCTGGTATTGGCAGAACGGTTGAATTGCAATTCACAGGATTAGAATCCATTCCCACCACCACCCTCACCCAGGCCGACTTTATCAACGATGTCAGTAATATCATTGCTGTGGGGGTTATCGATAAAGCCGCAACGGTGTTAAAAGCCATGTATGCCATTGAGGAACTGGAAAACCGGCTTTTTTCCTCCGGCAGCCAGCCGGCACGTTTTCTCGATGCGCAAAACCGCCCGATTATCTATGGCACCAATAAGGATGATTCGATCAGCGGCTTTACCACTCCCGCCGACGTCGATCTGGATCAGGACGAATATAACATCGGCCACTATTTAGCCGGAGAGGGGCTGGATCTCGGCCTGGACAGCAATCTCTACCCTTATATCAATAACGGCATCGCCTATGTTGCGGGCGACGGTAATGACGCCATTACCGGCACAGACCATGATGATGCGCTATACGGCGGAGCAGGTGATGACACTCTTAACGGCGGAAAAGGAAACGATTTCCTGCAAGGCGGCGAAGGGCAAGATATGCTGCTAGGCGGAGATGGCTTTGATACCTACCGGGCCGATGATCAGGACATTATTGATGATAAAGACGGGAAGGGACAGGTTATCGTCAACAACAGACAGCTAACCGGCGGCACCCGCAAGAATGGCACTCCTGAGAATACCTACTACGGCAACGGCAACGTTTACGTGCTGGATGGCGATAAGTTAACCGTTAACGACAGCTTGATTATTCAACATTACGACAAAGATAAAAGCTCGTTGCAAATCGTTCTCAAAAATAATTCAAACGATGATGATGAAAGAACGCCGAGAACGCTATTTACCTCCCCGCTTGTTATTGACCTGGACGGCGACGGCGTAGAAACACTGATACGCGGTGACAAAAAATATTTCGATCTGAATAACGATGGTCTCAGCGAAGAAACCGGCTGGGTCAGCCCCGATGACGGTCTCTTGGTGCATGACGTCAATGGTGATGGCCGCATCAGCAACGGCGGCGAACTGTTTGGCAACCACACTCAACTCGGCAATGGAAAAACCGCCGATAATGGTTTTCAGGCGCTGGCTGAATATGACGACAACGGCGACAAGACCATTGACGCGCAGGACGCCGCCTATGCCACCCTGCGAATCTGGCGCGACCTTAACAGCAACTGCATTAGCGACAAAGGTGAACTGCAAAGTCTGAAGGACGCCGGCGTAGCGGAAATCAGCACCGACTACCGCAGTTCAGATTATGTCGATAACAATTATCATCAACACCTCATGATAGCGAATGCCACACTGAGCGATGGCCGGATTTCCAACGCAACGGACGTATGGTTCATGACAAATACTCAGCGCCGTATCAATAGCGGCGATATCAATCTCACCCCTGAGGTCACGGCGTTACCCAACGCCAAAGGATTCGGCAAAGTGCATGATCTGCGCCAGGCGATGGTGCTGGATCCTGAGCTTAAAAATCTGTTGAACAACTATCTGGCCTCCCCCTATAGCGCCACCAACTCCCCGCTTGACGAGCTGATCTACCGCTGGACTGGCGTTGCCAATATCGCTCCTTACAGCAACGCCTCCCGACATGGCAATTACGCGAATGCACGTATGCTGTCGGCGATGGAAAATCTGGCGGGCAATACCTGGAATGGTTTTGGCGGCGAATTGCTGAAAGATGAATATTTAAAATTCAAGCGATTTACCGCTGCTCAATTACTGGCACAAACCGAATATGCGGCGGAGCTTGACATTATCCGTTCGGCGTTCAGCTCCGATGCCCAGGGGATTACCGTCGATTGGGCGGCGTTGCCAGGCAGAGTGGAATCTCTGTACGCGAACGGAAAACTGGAACGAATAGCAGGTATGCTTTCTATTTTGTCCAACCTGGGTATTTATTCGCACAATTACCGCAACCAACGCGATGCCGCATTTCAGGCGATCGTCAAAGCCAATCCCAGCCTGGCGCCTTTTGTTGATCCCGCATTCATCTTCGGCTCCCCCGGTAACGACAGCTTGTCCATTAAAGGTGCGGTAATGTCTTTTTTCGGTATCAGCAACGACACTGAAAAGTCCAGAAAAGAAGCAGAAATGGGTGCTATTTTTTTCGGGGCTGGCGGCGACGATTACCTGTCAGGCAGGAAGGGCGACGACTGTTATTACTACTTTCGTGGGCACGGCGACGATACTCTCCGCGATAGCGGCGGTATAGACCAAATCATATTTGGCGCCGGAATCAAACCGTCCGACCTCTCCTTCTCTCGCAATGCCACCTCCATCAGGGTTCACATCAAGCAAGAGGACGGCAGCGATGCGGGTTCACTGCGCATCGACAATTTCTTCAGCGCCGACGGCGCGGTGGCTGATGGCGCTATCGAACAGATCCGATTCATTGACGGCGACAGCCTGAGCCAGCAGCAGATGCTGGATACGCTAAATGCAACGTCGCGTACCGCTGGCGACGATACGGCGTTTGGCTCCGATAATAGGAGCAATATCTATTGCATATTTTATTGATACTGAAGAACATACTATTGTTCTATTTTCACACATGCCCCCAACGATGCCCCCAACAGAATTTGTGTCCAATTCAAGGGAAAACTTTATAGAGCCTTTCTTCCATCAGGAATAGAAATAATCACTCATATAAATAGCACGCTACTAATATAACAAGAATGTATTCCGTTCACTGACCGATTACACTACAATCTGAACTAAGT
>NZ_MJLZ01000081.1 GCF_003666245.1 Brenneria alni | reverse complement strand
ATCATAACATATTATATTGAAAAAATACGGGGGCATTGACTAAAAATGTCCGAAATCTCTCAGATTACAGTTGTTAAAAATAGCTTCAAAGAAATAAAAAAGCCCGACTCATGTATGTTTAAAATGCGTTTTATATTGAAATCTACATGGTATAAAAATGGCGTCTGATAAGATATAACTACTAATTTTATGTGATGACGGAGATGCTCTTAATATTTACGGAGTAGTAGAAGATCTACAGATTTTACCCTTAATATTTCTTTGATATTGAGTCAACTAGCCAGTTTTTTATTAACGTGTCTAAATTTTTCATTTTATAACTGCATTATTTCGGTTTGGCATAACTTTATTTAAAGTGTATAAAAAACACTGATAAATGAGAGCCTGTTTTTTAAGTAACGTAGGGTTTGAATAATAATTTTTAAAGACATTGCGGTCCCCATTTTGCTTTGTTTTTTTGTGACTATAAATACAAGTGTACTATTTTATCATTTTTTGTTGACAGATTTACATTTGATGTTATTTATTAAGTTATCATTTTATTAAATGACTGGTTATCAATAAAGCTTAGGCTTACTTTTACAGGGGAATTTATGAAAATTTTTTTATTTTTTATTAAAAGTGAATTTTATAGATTGATTTTTTTTGTTGGGTATCTGTCTTTTTTTGTTTCGGGTCTTGCTGGATATAATAGAAGCGTGTCTCTTATCAGTATAATTGCATCTTGTTTACTTGCTGCCACAGTCATGCTTTTTCCATTTTTTATAATTTATTGTTTCGTTCCACTTTATTAAAAGTTTGAAGAAATTGTTTTTTTTAAAGGATATTAAATTTTCCAAGTCATGAGGGTACGTACCTTTCTTTGAAGTCTAACGTATTTAGCTTTCATATTTCTGAGAAAAGTTTTTCTTTTTTTAGGTGCTAAGATTTGTGATAAGTAAATTTTTCTTGCTTTCAATGTTTCATCAGCAGAGATGAAGAATTTGATGCTTGCAAAAAAAGCAAAGAAAACTAAAAAAAATATTAATATGCCATTAATAAAAGGGCTGTGTAAAGTTGAGGCTGTGTTTTCTGTGGTAACATCAAATTTTATTACTGCAAGACAAGCTGTAACTGTGCCGCTAAAAAAAGATACTGTATCAGCGATTTTTTTAGATAATCCTTCAGTTCAATATAACACATTGCATAGGACATAAACCCAAATACTACAGGAAAAAGCAACATAACAACTATACTAAGATCTGAAAAATGAAAGGAAAGTAAGCTCAAAACACAAAAAATAGTAAAAGGAGTAAATATTCTCCATAAAATTGAATTTATTAAATTTTTCTTAAAATCATTTTTTTGACCTAGAATTACTTCGCTACCCTCTTTTAATACTAATTTATATGCCTTTTTACTGTTAAGTAATGGCAATACTAGAATTGTATAAGGTCTTCCATAGATAGTTTCTTCTTTGATGATGATTTTATTAGTATCAATGTTGACTGCATTTTTCCCAAATAAATTAATTCCTTTCATTTTCAGTGAGTTAGTGAGATTTGCCACATTGTGCTCCGTTTAGATATTCCCTTTAAACATTAATTTTACTCATGAAAAAAGGAAAATTCAAAGCTTTTTTTGAAGGAGGGGAGGAAAACGTACTGTAACTATGCTTAATTTTCGTATTTTAAGAGCAATATCTATTAATTTTAATACGTTACATTTCTAATAATGTTACTATATGATTTGTGAAGATGATTTCATACAGCAACCGCTTTAAACTTTTGAGATTGCACATAATCACTCCACCACTGCATAAGTGCGTCTCGTTCGGCGAGATACTCCGCGCGATTATACGCTGCAACAATTTCGTCTTTCTTGGAGTGGGCAAGCGCTGCTTCTAGGACTTCAGATCTAAACTTACCAGACTCCTCGGCCGCTGTTCTATAAACCCATAAATTTGTAGCTCACTTGTAGCCTAGAATGTGATAGGTTACCTTCTAATCATTCTTGGGCTACAAATAGTGGTGATACTTTGAAAACAACTCTCAGTCAGGCTTTTATTATCAATAAGTTAAGCATTGGTGTGAAGCCACCCTTAACCATGCGGGAAAAGTCGTTTTCGAAGTAAACCCAGAGCATAAACCTTACATAGTTTTTGATGACCACCGCGACTCACCAGTTGGCTTTGGTGTGAAGGTCAGTTTGACGAAAAAAACCTATGTGATCCAGCGAAGAGTAGCCTCATCAGATCGTAATGCCAGTGAGGGTAAGAAGCCAAGCTCTGTCTTGAAGGTAAAGGTTGGAAATGTGTCTGATTTTCCAAGTATCGATCAAGCCCGTGAGTTAGCGCGACAGTTGGTTCAGACAATGATCGCAACAAAGAGAAACCCCAACAAAATTAAAAGAGAAACAGATGCTTCTGAACTCACTATCAGTGAAGTGTTCGCTCAATACCGCCAACATCTCTTGGGTAGATCGAAACCGGCCAAACCAAACACTCTGGCGGTGTTGGATAAGGCAGAAAATCGTTTAAAGGAATGGGCTGGTCTACGAGTGAAGGATTTAACTGGTAATGAAATTCTTCGTAAGTTCGATGAGATTGCATCCAGAGCAAGAACAGCAGCAGAACAAACGTTCCGCTGGGTTAATGTTGCGGTGAAACATGCAATCGAAATAGAAGCGGGGAATGCTCAGACCCAGCAACGGCAACCTTCATTGTCATATTGTAAGTAATACAATGCACGCAGCTCAGATTAGAGGTTTAACTTTCACCTCATTGAGTGATTTCATAGAACCTCAACCCTTCTGGCAAATGATTACTAATGGTGGTTCTAAAAATAAAATCATATCTCATGCACTAACTATCCCAGATGAGGGCTTCAAGCAACTTCTGTTAGATCCTAATGCAAATATAATCTGGATCTCTGTTGAAGATGTTCTTTTTCAAAGGTGGGAAAATAAAAGTGAACGCATGATTTGGCACGAAATCTTCACGTTAGAATTGAATAATATTTTTCTTGCTTCAGGTGCAGAACAGGAAATATATATTTTGAATGATGTTTTAGGTGATTATTGATTGATTTTTATAAGGCAGGGAATTAAAAAATACCAGGCTCTCCATAGAGGTAAAAATAATAAATTTAAGAAAATAGTAGTATTTTAAGAGTGAGTAGATATGAATAATGGATTGGATGTATCCTGAGTTTTTGTTTTATTTATTTAAAGGATTGCGTTAATCTTTTGGACTAAGATGAAATTCTCTATTTACATCGAACTTTTCACACTGAATCGTAGGGTTAAATAAATGGCAAAATGGATGCGGACAATATTTTTCTCAGACTATCTACCATCAATTTTATGTCTTCTCTTACTTGTGAAAATGGATTATGCCATTTGTTCTAGTTGGCCGGTAAATCAATCTGTTGATAACCGAATGAAATTAATGCTGTTATTCATCCATTTTATAATGATTTTTGCTATCTTTTCTCCATTCATAGGGCGCTTGTTAGCAAAAATTAGCAATGAAAAATTTAAGGATTTTATTGGCTTGCCAGATAAAGATAAAAATATCACCTACATTGATTTGTATGACTTTTTAAGTGGGCTTGCATTATCTGCTTTTTATTTGTCAATTTTATTGTTCACTTTAAAAGATGTTTATGAAATAACAGGTTGGTTTATTTCAGGAATATACGTATTTTTAATGTTTGCCTCATCAATATCAATAGCATCGATATCACTCATGAGATATATTTGGTTGTTTGCTAAATTTAGTAAGTATACATATGCATTTTCTGCATTATTAGCAGGAGGTATATGCATGGCAATTATAAGCATTGCAATTAGAATGGCTTCATAGATAATTTTATATAAACCTCATCTTTTTTTATTTGTGCTTGCCTAAAATAAGATGAGGGTGTTTTATTTTTAGTGAATAAATAAAAAATAGAAACCTCTTCAGAATAATGGCTGGTACGCACATTATAGTATACATTTTACTAAAAAGCCCAGCTTCATCTGTATCTTTTTAAAAAATACCTCGAAGTTAATTTACAATCTAATTTATAACATCTAATGGTTTTTGAAAATGATTATTATATTTTATCGG
>NZ_MJLZ01000080.1 GCF_003666245.1 Brenneria alni | reverse complement strand
GGACAGGTATGGTGCGAGCGACGACCAGAGTTCGTGCTGGGTGCGGGTAAGTCAGGGCTGGGCGGGGGGCCAGTACGGGATGATAGCGATACCGCGCATCGGGCATGAGGTGATAGTGAGTTTTCTGGAGGGCGACCCGGACCAGCCGATAGTGACGGGGAGGACGTTTCATGTCACCAATCGAGTACCGTACCCGCTGCCAGCTAACAGAACCCGTACCACACTGCGTTCTAAAACACATAAGGGGCAGGGTTTCAACGAACTCAGTTTTGAGGATGCTACAGACAACGAAGAGATCTTCATTCACGCACAGAAGAATATGGCCGTGCGGGTGCTCAATTCCAAAGATGAACGTGTGGAATATAACCGGACGACCAGTATCGGTCATGATGAAGAACTGGTGGTCGCCAACGATCGCAAGGTGACGGTGGAGGGTAATCAGGATCAGAAGGTTGCAGGCAACAACCTGATGCTGACGGAGGGCGATCTGGGCATACAGGTAAAGGGCGATCTGGCGCAGAAGATTGGCGGCGTCTTTAGCGTGGACAGCAACGGAGATTTGACGTTGCAAAGCGGCAGCAAGCTGACGCTGCGGGTGGGTGGCAACTTTGTCGTGGTACATGCCGGCGGCGTGGATATCAAAGGGCCGGTCATTAACCTGAATTCTGGCGGGAGTCCGGGCGATCTGGCGCTGCCAGCGGATCCGGCGATACTGAAAGCGGCAGCAGCCCAGGGAACATTGTTTGTTGCGCATTGCCCGAAGGACGACGAAGCATGAGTGGAACAGTACAATATGCAGTTATAGATGGCGCCGTTGAAGAGGAATTGCTTGATTTTCTGTCTGAACACAATCCGCCACATTGCTGCCTGTATGCGGAACCGCTACAACCAGAATTAGCGCTTGTGGCTCCTTATCTGGTTGAAGTAACCAAAGAAGCGGCATTATGGCTGTCTGGAAAGACCACACCCTGGGGTATTTATTTGTTCACATCGGCAATGATGAAAGATCTGCGGCACCATTTACGCCGATACTTACAGGTTATTATTCCGACAGAAGAGAAACCCGTTTTTTTCCGTTTTTATGATCCACGGAATATTTGGGATTTTTGTCATGTTCTGAGTGAATGGCAATTGCACTGTTTTATGGGGCCGATTGATAAAATCGCAACCACATTTGGCGGAGTGAGCCGGGAAGAATATTTTCAGGCCATTCGAGCGCCGTTTCCCAAAACTGCTAAGAATAGAATGAAGCTATTCAAAATTAACCAGTTTCAATTTGACGCCCTTAATCAATGCGCTGAAGTAAGGTATATCGAGGGGCTTATTTATCAAATCAGAGCGCAATACGCAGAAATGATACCACCAGTCTTAACTGATGAACGGCAATGGCAAAGAGATCAGGAGCGTTATCTTTATAAAGAACCGCCGGAGAATAACTCTGCTGATTTCTCGGCTGAGAGCATTGCCAGAGACTGTTATTATTTTTGCAAGATGAACGGGATTGAAGATGATCGTTCCATTCGCGGGATGCTTCATTTACTGATAGAAAAAAAGATTTATTCGTTAATGCAACTCCCCGTACCGTGGCGGGATATGTTAAGCGACGAAAGTCTGCCCGGCTATTTTCGCGTTGAAAGCTTGCTTAAAAAGGAACTGGGATATATTCCCCGCTAAAGGAGATGCATATGTCTGAAAAAAAAGTATCACTTACGGCAGGAAGTGCCTGTGCAACCTGCAATAATCCGGATCCCTGCACCTATCAGATAACGGTAGAGGCATTTGATAAAAAAACGCATGTCTGGCCAGTTGAGCAAAAAATTCACCTGAAAGTATTAGATAACGGAACAGGCAGCGAGGGAACCATTAAAGTAGAGGGGAAATGCCACGAACCGACCTGTCCACAGGCAACGCTGGAAAGTAGAAATGAGAAAATAAAGTTACAGAATGAAATAGCGAATCCAATCACGTTGTATTACAAGAAACCGTCAGATAAAACTGAAACTGATTTGCGAATAGATTCCATCTGGTCTTATTTAAATCGTATTATTTTGCCCTCGGATGTGATTGACGCGCCTCATCATTATGATTTAGTCACACAGGGCTGCACGGGTAAAGCCGTTTATGCACAAATAGATGTCTATCCTACACTGGAACTACGCGCAGTGATCGGCTTTAGTTACGATCTGAAAGGCAAGGAGCGTTCGTGGAAAGAACGGCGAGATGAACAGATAGCGGCCAGGAAAAAGATGGAGGACGTCAAGCCGAAAAACGGCAATAAATTGCGTAGCGGCTGGACGTTGCAAACCGACCAGTTTCAAATCACGCACACACGATCACTGAATATTGAGTACGGTCTTAAAATTAGCAATACAGACTATTCTGCTAAATTCGCTGAAGCGACCCGCAGGATTAAAACCGTTAAAACCCTGGAGCAGATCGGTAAGGTTGAACGCTTTGTAACCAATATTAATAAATATCTGTTACCCGACCCGGAGAAAAAAGGCACGCGTGAATACCGCGTGTTTGATTACTCGGTCGAGCCGATTAATATGGGGGTCTCGTATGCCTATCAGCGTATGCTCAGTGTTGATGATGCAACGCATTTTATCGGTTTTTACGCTGCCCCTTTCCTTAGTATGAAGATGAAAATCGATCTGATACAACTATTGGCCGCGTATTGTAAAGTTGAACGAATAGCCGCCAAATGCCGGGAGTTTATCGCCAGAGGTGGAAACGCCATAGAGTGTTATTTACAATTAACCACGGCGGTGCATTTAGCTATTGGCGCTGCCTATAAACAACAGGACTGGACATTCAGCGCGGGTAAAGAGAATAAACTGGGTTTCACGCTGGAAGGGGTCGTTAGCGTGGCATTTAAAACCGAAGTGTTATTTGTTGAGGTCGCATTGAAAGCATCGGGATCAATTAAAACTGAAGCAGGTTTTAAACTGGATCAGCATGACGAAGGTATCGATTTGGTGGGGTATCATGATGGGGTTGTGGCTGAGGTGGCATTAGTAGGTGATTTAAAAAGAGGAGGGGATGTAAGAGTTGTTAATGATTTGAATAATAAGTATGTGTACAAAACTAAAACTGTTTTAGGTGCGCCATTAAAAGAATCAGAATCATCAATGAGAATTAATTTATTTGGTAAGGAAAGAATGCTGCCCAAGCTAAAAGCGATACCTGCGGAACCGTGGGCAATGGGATACAATCCTAAGTCTAAATGATTGAAGGAAATATCATGATTAGCAAAATGAGTAAATGGAAAAGCATAGTTCTTTCAGGAGTGATAATGATGTCTACAGCAAATGCCGCTATTGAACCACTAAAAATTCGCAGTGTATTTGATATTAATTATGTGTTTTGCGCAATCAAAACCAATGGCGTTCTTGGCATGGATAACCGTGATTTTGCCGTATCTGGAAGTGGTTTCGGTTCATCAAGTACCAACGCGTTGCTTGTTTTGGCAAATGGCGAGAACGAAATTACTGTGGAGATAGGCGCATTGGGATGGTTCTCAACGGAAAAAATAAGCGATGAGGAGCGCAAAAAATTTCATCCAGACGCGGGCTGTAAAGTTGATTTAACGGCTTTTCTGGGCGATGAAACAGCGGTATTAGGCCACATCCATATCGGTATCGATCAAGACGGCATTCCCTTTGCCAAACCCGATGAGGAAAACGTCTCAGCGAATCGTGAAAAAATCACCGCAAAAAAAATAGCCGCCCGGCAGGTTGAGAAAGGACATATCCCCGCTAATTATTTTATTGATAATTATTTCCCCGATGGCATGGAGCTGTATCAGTTTACCCAAAAAGCCTATCTTAAAGGATTGCCAGAATGGAAATGGATCAAGGCCACCCCGTTTACCGGCAGGCCGGAACAGATTCAGGCGCTACAGGTTGCTTATCTTGAACTCTGGCATCTTTTTGCGACAAAAAATAATGTGGCAATAAAGAAATATCTTAATGAATCATTGCAGGCATGGGCAATAACAACCGGAGAAAATGTTGATGATATATATAATAACTACAGTTTTGTCGAGGATTTTAAAAATCCAGGGTTTGAAATGATCCCCATCAACTGGAATGACTATCAACTTGAGGTGATGAATAATAATCGGATGGTTCGTTTTATCAATAAATCAGACCATACTATATATCCTATTTC
>NZ_MJLZ01000079.1 GCF_003666245.1 Brenneria alni | reverse complement strand
CCATTGGATATAAATTTTATGAGAAATATTGGAGTAACTCCCCCCCAATCGTTTTGTTATTTACAGGATAATACTTGGGACATTATTGAATCTAGAGGGTTTAAAAAATGATTATAGGTTTTTTCGGGATTTCCGGTGTGGGTAAAACTACCTTCACAAAAAGGTTAAAGAAAGAATGTCCAAATATATTAAGATTTAGCGCTTCGGAGTTGATCCAAGAATTAGATGGAAAGATTAATTATAAGGATTTATTGGGTGATGTAGTGATCGACAATCAAAGTAAACTTGCTTTCTCTATAAAAAATCTATCAAGCAGTAGAATAAATAATAACATTGTTTTAGAACTACACAATATCATAGAAACCAAAGAAGGTCCGCATCATATTAGTAAGGATATTTTGCAGGGATTAGGTTTAGATAAAGTTTTTTTTATAAAAAAGGATCCGAATATTATAATCGAAAACAAGTCTAAAGATATCAAAGAGCGAAGTCGTTTAAATCTTCTTGAGTTGGATAAACTTCAAAACCTAGCTTTAAAGTATTTTATAGAGGTCTATAAAGATTTTGATAAGGAGATCATTTCTGGCTCGGATGAAGATGTCACTAAGATCTCAAAATTACTTTGTTGATTATATCTCGTAATGTCCTTATCATGATGATTGCGATTTATGGTATGATGTTCTGCTCATTTGGAAAATTTTTTCGGATCATTTATAAGAAAATATGATTTTTAATTCAGATAGCGAGTGGTAACTGAGCACTAAATCTTTCTGATTCTTGTTGCCATACCCAACTATCAAAATCGCGACGCGAGATTTTAAGTAGGTCTGCTGCATAGCAGAAAACATTTTTTAAAAAATCATAATCTTTAGTTTTAACACCAGCTCGAACAGCGAAAGAACGTATATGCCTGTCAACAGCTATAGAATTTAATCCAATAAGGCAAGACATGTAGTCAATAGTTTTCGGGCCAACCCCATTAATTTTTTGAAAATTATTTCTGAATTTTTCAGTTAATAAACATTCCCGCAAGTCTATTTGCGACTCTATACATTCGTCTTTTAGAAATAAAACAACACTCTTGAAACGTTCTATTTTAGTTTCATGCTTCCATTGTAAAAATAGACCTATCATGCTTTCATCAATTATTGAAAGTAATTTAGAAAGTGTATCGAATTCTGAAAAGTTAGTTAAAATGTTATTAATTCTGGGTAATACTACCGCGCGATAATTTACACCGGCTTGAAGCACAGAATCAGCTACTATTGCCCCCATATGCGATTGGCAAGCTCGCATCATAGTTTTATTAAGGGTTACTATACCTTCTGAGTGTGCTTGGTTTGCTATCTTTCTTGCAAAAATCAACAAATCAAATGGATCATGCTTGGGGATTGAGTAGTTCATGTTAGTAAACCAGTTTCACGTAAAGCAGCGAGTCTTTCTACACAGTTAGGGCAAGCACCGCAAGGAAATTTACTCATGGCTTGACAAGAAAAGGTTTTACCTATCGGAACTTCGAGTTCAATAGCTTTCCTTGCTACGTCTGATTTTGACATGTGGCGAAATGGCAATTTAATTCGTACGGGGCCTATATTTTCAGTTAAATTATCAATGCTGTTTAAAAATTCACATGAACAATCAATCTCTTTTGCATGATTACTATTTATAAACCCAGCAAAAACCTCTGTAATGTTCAACGTTTGAGCTCGTGCCGAGGCAGCTGAGAGAAATAAGAGTGTTCTATATGGTACATATAGATCATCATCTTTAATATCGTCTTTCCACAGATTAGCTTCTGTTATTAAACGTGATTTAGAACCCCGGAATAAATCTGATATGTTGATGTATTCTGGTTCATCAGACTGCTTTGGTAACACATCGTTTAGTCGTTCCCATTCTGTTTTTACACAATGCTGTCCATAATCAAAGAATATAGGTTTAACTTTATATTTATTCGAGATTAAATCATATATTACTGTCGTTGAATCTAAACCTCCAGATGAAAGAACTATGACTTTCTTCAATTTTTTTCACCTTTTCTGATTTTTGACAAGATCATGAATATGTGATTAAGAGCGATATCTAAACAGTCTGTATACGCATCGCATCCTCCCATGATCATGGTGTTATCATTCTCTTTACGTGGGTCATAAGTGACTACAGGTATTCCGGAGGAAAGAGCATGACCAATTTCAACTAATGTACCTGGATCTCTTTCTAAAGGAATAGCCAATACAATATCACAGTCGTTTAGTAATTTTATGTCTTTTTGATACATATCCTTGAGAATATGGTTCTCTGCTGGTCTTTCTATTTCACCATTTTCAATTATAGGCCTTTTTACATTAAAGTTATGATATTCGAGAGAAGATATAGCCTCTTCAATTTCTTTTTTCTCTATATAGCTAAAATCAGGAGCTGCTAAATATATCTTGTAATCTTTTCTTGTGAGCCAAGGTAAACTAGTTCCCTTCATAATCTTTAAAGATTCAATAGGAATATTGTAGTCTCTTTCAAGGTTTCTTTTTAAATCATCTGGGAAAGTAGTTTGCGCGTAACAAGTCGCTGCTTGTAACCCTCTCCATGCGGAGTCTATATTCAATTCTAATGATTTGGCAGCCATTACAGAAGTGTAAACGTCACCAACTCCTACAGAATTTATCGTTTTATAAAGATATGCAGGTATCTCTTCCATAGCTGAGGTTCTGAGATTATATACGTGACTACCTCCTCGGTTCTCTTTCAATAAAAAAAAGTCAGCTTTTAATTTACTTACTTCCGATAATAATCTTTGAATTCCATTCAATATAATTTCTCTGAAAAGATCAGATGAAGTAGATATTGATATTAAATCTATATGCTGTTTTATGTTAGATAACTCATCGAAGCTTTTAACTCCGTATGCAATATCAACACTAATAGTTGTTTTTTGTGGTAATATATTTAATATATCATGCAGTGCATACTTACCCGGGAAAATGATGGCACGTTCATAATTTTTTAGATCACTCGATATATCTAATATATTTATCTTTTTTTCTTCTCTAAGAATATCTTCATAGCCTTGATGACCAACTTCCTTTACATCTGATATTAATATTAAGTTTGGAGAATTCTTTATTTCTCCAATTAAATGAAAGTCACTGCAATTATGTTTTAATAAGTAGTCTTTTAGAAGATCAATAATGTAGGAAGGGCATATGGCCGCGACGGCATAAGGTATGTTTGATGCCCAGAGTCCCCTTGCCGCATGGGTTATACCACCTAACCTCATTTTAGGTTCTTTATGGTTTGTATTGATGGTGAAATCAATATAAACCTCACCTATTAATAAAATTGGTTTTTTCATCTATTTTGTCACTATGTCAACTACGACCTGAGGGGAAATAGAGTTAGTTACGTGACTTACTATGCCAATATAATGAAATCCAGAATGCATGCATGCTAATAGATAATTATATTTTGTGGGAAGTGCTCCTAATTCTAAACGAGTACCAATATCTATAGCTGTTAACCTTTTTGTGAAAACAATTTCAACCTTTGAATTAATTGGTGGAACGTTATTATATTTCTGGTAATATGAGTAAAGAGCAACATCTTCTAATCCTGCTGAAAATGCTGTTTCACACCTATCGAGCCCACTATCCCCTCCAGAAACCTCTCCTCCATCAGTTACTTTTTTTTCTGCATTTGAATAGTCAGTAAAACTACCGGAACCTGAGCTTCCCATAATATTCTTCTCCAGAAAGTATTTTCCTATAAACATTAAACTTGTTAATGTATTTTTGCAATTGGACAAATGTATTTAATGATTCTTAACGCATAATTTTTATAGCATTATGATATTTAGTAATTCACTTTTTGACTTTTATCAAATTGTGAGTAAGCGTCCGGCGAACTCACATTGCGCGACTGAAGTAACATTATAGACTGGTCGGTATCAGCTAAAGCTATTTTCGGCGTAAGGCAACAGCTCGCTGATCCGGTTGTTGGGCCAGATAGGCAAGCGCGTTAATACGTCACGCAGCCAGATATACGGGTCGTGGCCGTTGAGTTTCGCGGTTTCCAGCAGACTCAGGATAGACGCCATCCGTTGCCCGGCGCGCAACGATCCGGCAAAAAGCCAGTTCTTGCGGCCCACGGCTACCGGACGGATGCAGTTTTCCGTGCGGTTATTATCTATGGGGACCCGCCCGTCATTCAGATAACGCAGTAAGGCCGGCCAGCGTTTCAGCGTGTAGTCCAGCGCTTTACGCAGTGCGGAGTTGGGCGCGGCCTGCGGCTGTTGCAACACCAGCCACTGGTGGAAGGCCGCCAGCCGGGGT
>NZ_MJLZ01000078.1 GCF_003666245.1 Brenneria alni | reverse complement strand
GACATCCCCCTGTTTCGGCCAGATAAAATGCCCCTGATGAAGGCGACGAAGACACAGCCAGACGCCGTGCTTGTCCCAACGCAGGACTTTGATACGCGAGCGCGCCTTGTTGCAGAAGACAAAAGCGGCTTCCCCTTGCCAGGGTTGGTGCAGGTGGTCGGTAATGTATTGGGTCAGGGCATCAATCCCCCGGCGCATATCGACCGGCTCGCGCGCCAGCCAGATGTGTTGCGGCGTTAACACAGGGACAGGGCCTGCATCACGGCCCGCAACTGAGCGGGAAGACAGCAGACCGAACACCCGTTGGGGAGGTTGAACGTCACCGTGTCGGCGTCGTTATTCCCTGGCATAACCCGGCGCGCAGGAATGAATGCGGCGGTAGCGGGGACGGTCGCGTCATCGTGATGATGTTTGAGCCAGTAATAAAAGGTGGCCGGGTTCAAATCGTGTTGCCGGCAATAGTGTTGTTTAGTTAACCCGCTCTGTTGCCAGGCGTCGAGATGCTGTTGCCGAATGCCGTTTTGCCATATTTTACCTCAGGTTCGTTTTATTGAGTGAGGGCAGCATGTGGCAGCAGAGTTTTGTTAACAATATGAGTTTGCCGGACGCTTACCACACAACATGCAAAACAAGAGAAGTTTTTCTCCATTCAGATCAATGATGGACTCATATCAGATATCAACCTCGTCATGCCTAACATCATTGATGATGGTGCTGGTCTGATATTGGAGCATATCTCTATCAGATATAAAGATGTTACATGGACGCATCACAAGGCTGGAACCTCTGGTTATGCATTATGGGAAATGACGAAGTTCATGAACTAAATAAGTGCAGGGGAGACCCTGCATTCATTTTTCATCAAGCCATGTGAAGAGTTTCCCTAATCCGAAGCAGACTGCAATGGCGATGACGAGATGAATAGTCTTTTCATTCCACGGAGCATATCCAACCAATAAAATATAGATGATACAAAGAAAGGATATGCTGAAAAGAGAAAATATGATGTTTTTAAATAAAAAATACGCCGATTTTTTTAAGAGTTTAAGCATGTCATATGGCTCAATTCATTTTTTATCGAACCAGTCGGATAACTTCCCTAACCCAATGAAAACAGAAACTGCAATAATTAAATGAACTCTTTTTTCACTCCAGGGTGCATACCCAACGAATAGGATATAACAAATCCAAAAGAAGCATATACTGAAAAGAAACATGGTTATATTGTTTAATATGAAAATAAATGTCTTTTTTAGAAAGGTAATCATATTACTTAATCCTGTATTCTATTTTTTCAATTAATTGATTAAACATTCTATCGCCATACGTTCTTCTCATCTTTATCGCTTCGGTCAGAGGTTCAACATGTTCTTCAAACAGGAAGAAAAGAAAATCTAAATCATCTCTTCTCAACTCTGAATATACTTCAGGATTGTAGCTCCTCAAATACATTGAGCGATATATTGAGCGTTTCGCCATCCCACCAAGCAACAAAATATAATATACCGTGCCAGTAGATACTTTTGGTGCATTGCCGATTCTCTTCGCTATTTGAAAGACCGCTTGTGAAACAAGCATACTACCCGCTACTGAGCCTACTGCTTTATGATAAATTGCTTCTTTTTGAGATTCAGATGCATTCCGGTTAAAGACCTTAAATATTCTTTTTATCGCCTCGATGATTTTTTCTCTTGAGACAATTCCTCTATGAATCGCTTTTATCAATCTTTCCATTTCTCGTGATTTGGCATACCGTGTGTCCGTATCAATAAAATCATAGGCCAGATAGCCAAAATTCTTACCTATCTCTGATATGCCAGAACCCATTCCTTCATAAAAATCCGTAGTGGTTAGCATCTTCACTATACGGTCAGCCAGTTCATCCAAATCTGCTTCGGTCATTGTTATTCCATCCGTGAATGACAAGATTACTTAGTTCAGATTGTAGTGTAATCGGTCAGTGAACGGAATACATTCTTGTTATATTAGTAGCGTGCTATTTATATGAGTGATTATTTCTATTCCTGATGGAAGAAAGGCTCTATAAAGTTTTCCCTTGAATTGGACACAAAATCCGTTGGGGGCATCGTTGGGGGCATGTGTGAAAATAGAACAATAGTATGTTCTTCAGTATCAATAAAATATGCAATAGGTATTGCTCCTATTATTCCAGCGGATCTTTTATTAGCAATAGTGCTAAAGCTGCTAGCCTCGGCCCTTATCGCTAGCTTGGTCAATGTAAAACTAGGCGCTATTGCATCGCCCGCACCGATTATCTGCTCACCTGCCCAGCCAGTTCGGTGCGCTGGGCGATACCGGGTGCCTGCACAGGCGTCATTTGCTGCGTCAGTCCTGTCCGCGCTGCTGCGTAACGCCCCGCCAGATAATATTTTTCATTCTGACCGGACGTCACAACGCGTTTCAGCCAGTATTTCGCCGACGGATGCAGTACAGCGTCTCTGCCCGGCAGCATCCAGACATCGCGCCCGTTATTGCTCGGTTAATAGCTGGGGCGGAAAATCAAGCGTGAAATCCGAGTAACCCGGCGCAACCCCGAAACTGGACTCACCGTTGCGACCGGCATATTTATCAAGCAGCGTCGAATAGGTGTAAAAGTGCATTTTTCTGGTTTCGGTATCGAACTCGATAAACCGCAGCCATCCGGCGCCGCCGTTGGCGGAGTCCGGCTTGCCATCCGGGCCGATGGTATTGCCTTGATAGTCCTGCACCAATTGATAAACCGGGTAACCCGCGTCATTGTTATCGGTACGCAGATTCTGCCCTTGCGATACGCCCGTGACGGTAGGCGTCCAGTCATGTCCGCTCAACAATAAAAATATCTGTTTGTTTTTACGAATAAAGGTATCCCAAACTCCATCCGGGGGAAGATGATCGGTGCCGGAGAAATAAGCGTTATGGTCGTTTGAGCGCGCCGTTTCTCCACTAAAATTCGGATCGAGCCATTCGTGCGTGGTGACGATAACGGGTAGCGTCGGGTGGGAGTCCAGTACGCGCTGCGCCCAGGCCAGGTCGGCGGTCGTCGGCTCCATTTCCAGAGCGAGGTGAAGCATCTGCTTCGAGCCAGCGTTGAATATCTGATAGCTGTTCATACCGTTATTGTAGGCGCCGCCATACCATGCCTTGCCGGCGAAAAAGCGGGAATCGGGGCCGAAATACATATTCCAGGCACTGCCGCCCGCTAGTGGGCGATTGGCGCCCGGACCGCCGTGGCTCTTATACCAAGAGTAGTTATCATAGTCGTGGTTGCCCAGCACCGCGCTGAAAGGAATGTCGGCATCACTCAGCACCGACAGCGCCAGATTGGCATAGTCCCACTCGGTGCGCGTGTCCCATAACGTATATTGGCCGACCATACCGGTGCGGAAACGGCCATCGCCGTGTTGCACCACGTCGCCGACATGGGTGGCGAAGACCAAATTCTTCTCTTTACGAGTATCGACCAAATATTGCATCTGCTGAACGAAAGTATTAACACCGCGCGGCTGCGTCAGGGTAACGTCTGTATAGTTTTGGGTGTCGGAAATAACGGCTACGGTGAATTTTTCCGCATGAGCTGCCCCGCTACCTATCAATGTCGCTACGCCGCAAACGCGCAGCATGGTATGAAGTTGTCTGGAAAATCTCATCAAAACACTCCCGAATCATTAAGTGGATGGAAACGCGGGTAGTGCGGTGCAAACAACGATACGTCATTATGAGCCTCTTACCCGGCTTTCGTGCGAACGTTACCGGTTCAGGTATGCGCTATGGCAGGAAAATGTCTTGCCCTATCGCATACTTAAGGATAATGAGACCGTATGAAGGCAATATGTCGTCTCGGTGACAGGAACGATTAACGGTATGCCCAGGGCCCCCCAGTGTCAGGATGCATGTCACCCCTATCAAAAACTCTAATGGGGTAATGGCGACACGATATGAAACGTATTTCACCAGAACGAAAAGCCTCCACACTGGCCAAATTACTTCCTCTCTACAACATGACGGTCAGCGCAGTTGCGCAAATGGAAGGGATATTGGAAGCTACTCTGTATAACTGGCGGAATCAGGCTAAAACAGAGGGGAAACCAGTGCCAGGTGCAGACAAAAACAGCGAACAGTGGCTGGTGCAAGCCCGTCAGGCGGTGATTCATCACCTGTTAAGAAAAAGAGGGGATGATGGATTTAAAGAGTTTCTGACTAAGGGATGAACGTTCGATTAATTTAGAATCACAGCCAAGATCCGTTTGACAGGAAATTTTCTTTACAGATAAAAAATTTGAAAATGATATTTATCATGACAGGTGAGAGAGTAATTATTTAGATTTTATAGATTATTTATCTCAACATCGGTGATGTTTTTAGGTGCCCAAAGAATCCAGATAAC
>NZ_MJLZ01000077.1 GCF_003666245.1 Brenneria alni | reverse complement strand
AGATATAACCTTTCATTTTCAGACTTTAGTTGCTGACAATCAGAATTATATTTTTCTATAAAACAAGAAGAATACCATGTCGCTCTTTCTATTCCGCTATATAGATCTGATGTAATGCTTATTGTATTATCTTTGATTTTATCAGCAATGCTATCTAAATGTGTCGCAAGAACTCTTTCAGATTCCATTTTATACTTTAAATATTCTGATAATTGCATTTTATATCCCTTCATCAGCTCATATTAAGCCTTCCATCTGTGTAGTTTACCTACAAAAATGATTAAACTTCAAGTGTGTTGTTAATCATTTTACTGTTATTGCGTTTTATATGACTTAAAGAGCCTTTCTTTGAATATTCCATCAGTTGTAGGGAGTATGCAGTAATTGATTTAATTGAAAATAATTTGATGACTAATTATAATAGTGCAATATAGGTATTGATTAAAAAAAAGCATCCAGACGGATGCTTTTGCTGCTATTATAAAATTGGACCACGTGTCCTTAAAAATAACAATAATAAAAAAGGAGGTGAGTTATGAAAAATAATCACCTACAAGTGCTAAGGATGGTAATTTTTATCAGCCTGCTCTTGTATAGCTCATCACTATACTAATTAATGCCGTACATTATTTCTTTTGTCAAATATAAATAAAAATAATTCCCCTGATGTTTTTATCGAGAAAGTGAATTAGCTTGAAGGTATCGCGGCTTTCCATTTTCCATCAACTTTAAAGAATTTAAACTCCATTGTTGATGCTTTTTCACCGATGAATGGGATCTTGGCGTTATATTCAATGGTGCATTTATAACCCCCATCGCTTTCTTGGTCTTTACAGCCAATTTTTTTAGCCGAATTAAACTTGATGGTCTCGATGCCTGATGGTGCTGTTCCATTTACTTCTTTAGTAAAGTTTTGCATTGCTTGTGTGATATCGCTATCTGATGGTTGGCTATCGCAACCAGTAAGGAAAAACGATAAAGCCAAAAACACTCAGTAATGGTAGTTTTTTATTCATCATGATATCCATTTAAATTTGCTTAAAAAATACCGGTTTTAACGTCGCTTTTTCCGGCGTTAAAAATGTAAGAACTAACTTTCTCGCCTTTAAACATCACCGTGAGAGATTTGGTCTGTGTGTTCGCACCACCGGCCAGAAGTCCGACAACAGGGATAAATGACGTGGCTTTTGACTGGCTGTTGTACATCGTGTAAGACCATTGTTCTTCACCGTCAATGAGGGAGCGACTGTCTGGTTCACCAAATGAAGCCAGCACGTCTTGCTTTGTGGTTTTACCCTTGATGATTTTTGACTTCACGCTTTCCTGCGTCTCATTTTTTAATGACTGATTGCCCACAGAAGAACAACCCACAAGAGACAGAAAAACGAATGCTGAGATGATGATTTTTTTCATGGTTTTTTTAACCTTTATTTTCATTGACGACCTGATCGAACACTTCCATCCATTGATTCATCTGTTTTTGAAGGTCCTTTAAGCCTTTCTGAGATTTAAAAGAACCTTCCTTAGGGAAAAACTGAATTTGCCATTCCGGGTTTTGAATATCTCTCATACTGATAAAAAATCCCGTTTCAGCTCTGTTTTTGAACATTCTCATGTTATTGATATTAGCGGCATTCAGACTTAATCCTGCACCTTCAATTTCATTTCCATGACTAATGTTATATTTCCACTCTTTAATGTCGTCAAATGAATAGGTTTTTTCATTATTGCCGTCTTTGAGAAAGATGAGTCTTTCTTTGCTGTCGAGTTTCATTGATGAATTAAGGAGTGTATGGCTATAACAACCATCATTACCATCGTTAAAATTATCGACAGTTGCCTTATTACTTAATTTCAGAGCATAGGAACTCAGCGCAGTAAAAAATAAAATACCACTGACAGGCATCCATAATAATCCTGCTTCCCAAAACGCACGCATTCCTCCAAAGTGGATTATGAGCATCGGAAGGGCAATAGCAATCCAAAGGCGCTTCATTTTAAAGAAATTGATAAAACTCATGTAATGAATTCCTTTTTTAAGGGGACTGTTTCCATTTTTTGAGAATTAAGCATATTGGCCATTGCAGCTTCTTCTTTCTTCTCGCGCCTGTAAGAGAAGAAAGCCCAAATGAGTAGCGGGACACTAATGGGTAGCCAGAGCCACCAAAGACGGATAGCACCAACCCAAAAAAACCAGTCAATTAATAGTGGAAGCAACAATGCAACCCAAAACCGTATCATGGCGAAAATGCTCATACAAGTTCCTTAGTAAATGAAAGTGAAAATCATATTCGTATGAAGCCGATTGCAAATGAGACAAGGTTTATCATTTCAGAACCTGCATATTAGTGTAATAAGTAAAACATGCTATAGAAATCGAAGCGATTAATGCCCAGACACAGCAACGTCAACCGTACCTGACCTATAATCCCTTTACTATCCTGAAAGTGCAGAAAAAATACCGCACCCGTTCAGAGCTGGAAGACAGTTATCGGGCAAAGTGGGTGAGAAACCCGTTATCGCCAAAAGACACGCTGGGACGCTTTCTGACGGCATTACACAACAAACGAAGCTTTAACCGCATTGTCTGTGATTATTTGCTTCTAACGGTGCTTTTAGGGGCGAGGAAGGAAGAAACCGCGTCATTGTGCTGGCGGGAAATACTGAGCGATGAAGAAGCAAGAACGACCAACTATGTCGATTTATGAGGTGCAGGATGAATATTGCTTATTTGAAACTACCAGTGAGTTTCAGATAAATCAAATTTGCCATTATTTATTCCTTAATGTTATCTATATTTCTGCCCATAAATCCTTGCTCCCTATGGCGCTGACTAATTTGTGCATTAATTATGATGCTCGGATGTCACTGGTGCGAATACTACGGCTATTAAGACCTTTTTCTACCGATATACTAGTACTGCGTTCCATGTCTGATCATCGTCGATTGATACAGAAATGCCAAACGCGGTGGTATTTTTCAGGCCTTATAAGTGGAAAGTAATATGCTGGTTTCACTACAGGAAATCCCCACGATACCACGGATATGTCCTAATGCGTGATTGAAAGACTCAAGATTGTCCGTACGTATCTCAGCCAGAATATCCCATTTGCCATTGGTGGTATGAAGGGAATAAACAGCGGGTTCCCATCGTAGTTCTTGCAGAATACTTTTCTGTCTTGCACCTTCAACGGCGATGCTCATCCAGGCGTGAATACGATTTTTCTCGTTTTCAGGTTTGATACGAATGGTATATCCCGAAATGATGCCTTCTTTTTCAAGATGTTCCATGCGTTTTTGCACTGTAGCCCGGGAAACTTTGATTCTTGTTGAGATCTCCGTCACGGACATACGGGCATTTTCCCGCAGCAAGGTGATAATTTGTTGATCAGTTTCGTTCATATGTCCAAAATGATTAATTGTGTTGACAATTAGATAAATTATATGCGGTTTTAATGGTTTTTAAAACTATTTTTGTCCAAAATGAACGCTCATAATACAGTGAAGTCATCGTTCTTCCTAATAATTGGAAACGTGGTAACGAAGTGGCTATCTGTTGAACTGAAAGTGGATTATTGTTGATTAGAATATAAGGAGCTAATAATGAAAACAGAAACGAAAGAAGCACCGATAAACATCCGGGCAAAGCATTCGCAACGTGAATTGATCGATTTGGCTGCTCGTTTACGGTGTAAATCAAGGACTGATTTTATTTTAGAAGCTGCATGTAGGGAAGCCGAGGAAGCTATATTGGAAAAGCACTTATTTGTTCTTACAGAGCAGCAATTTACCGATTTCATCTATATGCTTGATAATCAGGCTGATGCTTATAATAACGTCCAGCGTGTATTGGAAAGAAAATCACCTTGGGAGTAACTGCTGATGGGAAGGATCACTGCGCCTGCATTAATCGATAAAAACAGTTATATCAGTGACTTTAACTGTTTAAACTCATCGTTAAATGACTGGCTACTCAAGAAATCTTATATCAATAAGGAAAGCGGGCTATCATATACGTTTGTTGTTTGTGACAAATATACGCAACATGTTGTTGGTTTTTATACGTTATCAACTGGATTTGTCCAATACGCCAGTCATTCTTCACATATTGAAACAGTATCACCATTAAATATTTTGATTCTGGAGAGGCTGGCTGTTGATATGCGCTATCGCAAAAGGGGAATTGGCAGTGGATTATTAAAGGATGCTATACAGCGTAGTATGAGGATAGCCAGGTATTTTAATATTCGAGGGTTACTCATTAATGTTGCATCCGAAAAGGCAAAAGGGTTTTATACGCATATGGGGCTAGTGCCCACTGAATTTAGTCAGACTTCTTTGTTTTTTTCTATTCAATCTCCCGTGAATAATCTATCCAGCCTTCCGTGGCAGAAGTGCCGATAAGAAAAGTAGATAGTTAATCGACAAGTCTGCTTTACGTTTATTCGTTTGTGTGGAAAGTAAATGTATATCTTATCGGTCTCTTATACACATCTGAAAAAAAAAAGAAGATGTTGGTTGACGAGGGACTATTAATAAAAAACAAAAATATAATCTAATATACACTA
>NZ_MJLZ01000076.1 GCF_003666245.1 Brenneria alni | reverse complement strand
TGCCTTCCGTGCGCGCAATATCCGCCACCTGATTGCCGATTTCGCCTATCAACTGC
The DNA here is from genome assembly GCF_003666245.1 of Brenneria alni. Taxonomy (GTDB): domain Bacteria; phylum Pseudomonadota; class Gammaproteobacteria; order Enterobacterales; family Enterobacteriaceae; genus Brenneria; species Brenneria alni. The sequence continues at coordinate 5,543 of NZ_MJLZ01000076.1, read as the reverse complement.
GTCTGTTGCAACCGCTGCTGCTCTTTCTCCTTATCGAAAATCGGTGAGAGCGTCTGGTTGGCGTGCTCCACATCACGGCTCAGGCTCGCCACATCCTGCGTCTGCCTGTTCGGGTCGCGAAGGGTTATCGTGCCTGCGGATACCGCCGCACGGGTGGTGCCGCTGTCATGGCCTTCACTATCCGACCCCACCAGCAGGCCATTCGCCATATTGCCCGCGAACTGACTACCTATGCTGCCGCCGGTGCTCAGACCAACGCTCTGATGTTCCGCTTTATAGTCGGCGCGATTTTCAATGTCGCTGAACCCCAGCGTACCGGTATCGAGCCGGTTTTTGTCCGGCGTGGCGGTCGAACCAATCACCGCGCCGTCGAGTTGGGTATGTTCGCCCACCGTTACGTCAAAGCCGCCCTTGCCAGCGAAAATGCCCGTTTGCTCAACCACCGAATCGTAGTTGCTGTGCATCTTGTCCCTGCTCAGGTTGATGCTCGCCGAGCCGCTCATCGAACCAAAGGTGAAGCTGCCGCCAGCGCTGGCGTTCTGCTGTTTTGCATCGTAGCGGTCGCTGTCCTGCTCCGAGGTCATCGTCAGGTTGCGCCCCACCTCCGCTTTCACCGTCTCGCCGCTGACCTGCGCGCCGGTCAGCCGGGTATCGCGCCCACTCTGCATCGTCACCTGACGCCCCGCATCCACCGTGGTTTCCGTATGGGTGGTGCCGTTGCCGCTCTCGCTGCCTTTGCCCTTGTTGACGCTGGCGGAGACGCTGATGCCCCAGCCGCCGGAACCCACGCCAATCCCCACGCCGACGCTGCCGCCGCTGCTTTGGTTTTTGCCCTCAAGCTGCTGGGTGTTTTCCGCCGAAAGCAGGTTGAGGTCGCGATTGGCGGCAAGCAGCACATTGTTCCCCGCTTTAAGCTGGCTGCCTTCTACCGTCAGATCGCCGTCCTGATCTTGTGTGCCGGAACCGGTCGCGCTGATGCTGAGATCGTTGCCTGCCGTCAGGCTGCTGCCTTGCGCCGTATTCTGCTCGCTGCGCTGCGTCGATTTCGATGACTGGCTGCCGTAAGAGAGGCTGATACCGATGGTATTGTTGTTGGCGGCGTCATTACCCTGCGCCAGATCCATTCGCCCGGCCTGCACCGCCTGAACGCCGGAAAGCGCCGCTTTCATCCCCTGCAATGCCTGAAGGCGGCTGTTGCCTGCCGATTTCGCATCCTGTGTCGCCTTAACCGCACTGTTGAGCGCACTGCCCGCCGTGCCGGAGAGCGCCAGCGTCAGGCCCGACGTTTTCTGCTCAACTTCGTGCGTCTGGCGGCTCTGATTCTGTGCCGCTTCGATATTGACGTTCTTACCGATAAGCGTGATATCGTTGCCCGCCACCAGCTCTGAGCCGGTTACAGAGAGATCATTGCCTGCCCCCAGCGTCACATCGCCATTCACGCTGCCTACCGTGCTACCCAATTGCGCCACGTCCTGGCCGGTATCGGTAATTTTCAGGCTTTGCGAGCCAATGCTGAAACCGATACCGCCGGAGCTCATCAGGCCGGATTTTTTCTCCTGCTTCAGATGCTGTTCGTTATTATGCTCGCTCATGCCATCGACGGTAAGATCGTTGCCCGCCAGCAAGGACACGTCGCCGGTGCCTGCCACACTGCTGCCCAGCACGGCAAGATCGTTGCCTGCCGTGATGTCAACCGTATCGCCGCTCAGTTCACTGCCCTGTACCGTCTGGCGGGAGACGACGTCATGCGTGCGGGTGGTGGTCTTCGACAGCCAGCCGCTGCTGCCCGTTACCTTATGGCGTTCATCTAGATCGAGAAAGTTCTCTGCGCCTTTAATGTTCACGTCATGGCTGGCGCCCAGTTGCAGCGTACTCTCAGATGAGAGCGACGCCGCCTGCGCGTTAATGTCGTTACCCGCCGCCAGCGTGACGCTGCCTTTACCGACCACTTCGCTACCCACGCTGTCGCGCCGGCTTTGCTTCAGGGTGTTTTCGCTGTCCCAGACCAGGTCGTCGCTGCTGGCGGTGGTGACGGTGTTGAGATTCACATCCCGTCCGGCGACCAGCCACTCTCCTCATCCCTACATCATAACCGCACCTTCAGCCGCTGACATTAGCCATTCCTGTAACCCCGGCTAATGTCAGATGTAATAAACTTCGCCTCTATAGACCAATCCTTATAGTAATTATGCAAAGGTGCTCTCAGTATTACACCTCCCCAGATTGAGACCCAAAAAAAGAACACACTTAAGTTTTATTTAAATACATCATAGTGTATTTTAATTAAATGCCGTTTTGACGAGATAATATGATGGCGAGTAGTATCACACGTACAACATCTCACTGATATCTGCTGACTATGCCATTACCCGTTCGATTAGACGCATTACGTAAAAAGCTTGGTCTTTCTCAACAAGCTATGGCCGATGCTATCGGTATCCACGTTAACAGTTGGAAGAAATACGAAAACGGGCAGGCCATGCCTTCGCTGGATGCACTCAAGAAGATTGCGACCACATTGCATGTCAGTACCGACTACTTGCTGTTTGATGAACATGAACGTGGTCCGAGCGACACGCTGACGCTTCAGTTTGAGGCCGTCAGTCAGCTACCCGAGAACGAGCAGGCGATTGTCAGGGAAGTACTGGAAAGCCTGATAATCAAGTACCAGTCACGGCGTTGGGACTCATCCAGGAAGGCAGTTAAAGAAGAGTAGCAGAGACAGGATTTAGCGCGGGACTGAGGTGCTCGAACACCCCAGTCCCGCTCACCACAGGCAACTAAATGAGGTAGTTACTATGGCTAGGCAGCATCATAAGTCAGAACCCGCCACACCCCAAGCATTACGACACCTGAAAGTCGGCTATGTCAGCCGCCGCCACGCAGACCGACATGATATGACCCGCTATTACAGCCGCAGCCCCAGCCTCCACCTCAAGGGCCACTGGCTGGAAGCCGCGGGATTTGGGACGGATACGGCGGTGACAGTGAGTGTTGAGCAGGGGCAGTTGCTGATACGCATTGTGGCGGAGTGACAGACAAAAAAATCCCGGCCTTTTTAGGGGCCGGGATTTTTGTTTATTCTGGATCAGAAGGAGGAGGTCTTCGTGCTTTACGCTCATCTATTTTAGCCAAAATCCACGATCTAAGAGCCGCCGCTGTTCCTGCAATAACACTGGCGACTAAAACATGTTTAATATCTGCTTGTTCGATAATCACTTTATGACTAATGATGAACTTTACAGTTACCAAAGCCAGAGAAAAAAAGATTAAACACCAGAAAACCATGTATGCAATGCTTAGAAACAGCAAACCTACAGTAGGCTTATTTATTCTTTTCATTAATTTCATCCTTGACTGTGTTGCTTATAAATTCCCCGCCTATCGCACCGATAATATCACCAACAGGTGCTGAACCAGAACCTAAGACAGGATCAAATAAAAGTGGTGCAATTAAACCAACTGTTGTACCAAACGCCCATCCAGCACTTGTGCCAGTAAGAGCCCCTTTATCCAGCCCATCAGTAAATATGGTTCCCCCTGCGGCGATTCCTAAGTTAGCCCATATTCCACGCCCCGGAGCCAACCCCCCTGTAATTAAGGCTGCCGTAGTGCCCCAGTAATCATAGGTCTTGTTTTCATTACCCGGCTGGCTCAGGTCATACCATTGATACGCGGCATTCGCGCCTCCACTCAGCGCGGAACTTACCGCCACTTTGCCTATTGACGCCGCTGGCCCCAAATACCACGCGCCAGCGATCAGTACGCCGTTCGTATATCCATCCACTATCGCTTTGGAAATGTCCTGCCCTTCCAGCATACGATTCGGGCTAAAGAAATTATTATCAATCTTTATTTTTTGGCGAACCAAACAATTCAAAAAAATACATTCCAACTCCTAGAACAGCCCCCACCCCACCACCAACTTTCATACTAAATTTAACCCCATCAATAGCTGGCCCCATATCGAAATAAAATGCCCCCGTTTTTATAAATGCGACAAAATATCCTATAGGGATACTTAACATACAGCAAAAAATAACCACCACCATCATTCCTAAAACAAAAAAAACAAATCTTTTAACACTAAAGTATCCTGATTTATTTTCCTGCATCATTAACTCCAGTATTATTTATAACTTTCTCAGTTACATATCCAGAGCCTGTACTGGTTACACCACTAGCTACTGAACCTATTATTTCTGAACCTACTGGAGAGTATCCCCTTGAAAGCATCTGCTGGGTGAACTTCCCACCCACTGTATTACCAACAAGTGTACCTACTACACTCCCAGCCATTGATGCTGTAGGATCTTCCCCTTTTGCTTTACTTCCTAAATACGCACCACCTGTATTCACAACGGTACTAAAGGTTGTTCCTTTACCTTGAGTAAGCGCACCAGTACCTATTGCTATTAATGTATCGGTATAGCTATATTTATCGTTAGGTGACATAGTTAAAAGCTGTTTAGTTGCATCCGTAACACCTCCCAGCAATCCCCCGCCAAACACTGCGTAGACACCTGTCGCTGGTGCAACTATCGCGCCCCCCACAACAGAAGCTCCGACGCCCCACACCGTTAACAACCCTCGTACCGGATCCTGCCCTTCCGGCATCGTCCCCGTCAGCAGCTTATGCGCGGCATACTGCCGCTCTTCTTCCGTTACCGGGTTCAGCACATTGCCTGCCTCGTCCGTCAGGTTGGTATTGGTATACAGCGATGACACCGACTGACCGTAATCCTGCAATCCTTGCGGCATACTATCCGGGCTAAAGAAATTATTATCGATCGTCGTCTTCCCTGACTGGGCGCCCGCCAAGGCGGATGCGGAGCTATCTCCCACCAGTCCGCCTGCCAGCCCTGAGGCCAGCGTCGCCAGCGCCGATATCGTCTGTTTCTCTTCCTCGCTCAGTTCACCGACCTTTTTACCATACGCTTCGGTCGCTATCATCCCCATCAGCTCGCCGGTCGCCGCGCCTGCCGCCGCTGTCGCGCCATCCTTGCCCTGCATCGCCGCCAGCGCCGCGTTCACTGTCGCATGCGCCAGCACCCGCCCGGTCATATTATCTTCCGGTATTGTCTGAGCGATGACATTGGCAATATAAGGCGCTGCTCCGCCTGCCAGCGCCGCTTGCAAATCGCTTCCGGCCAGTCCCTGCACCGCCGCCGTCGCCGCCTGAATCGCCCGCTGGACCGCGCTGCCGGTGCCATATTTCTGCATTTCGGTTTTGTAGATATCCGTTTCACGCAGTTGCTCGGCGGTATAATTCGGGTGTTGCGCTTTCGCTTTGTTTGTCGCCTGAATTTGCCCTTCCGTGCGCGCAATATCCGCCACCTGATTGCCGATTTCGCCTATCAACTGCGTCTGTTGCAACCGCTGCTGCTCTTTCTCCTTATCGAAAATCGGTGAGAGCGTCTGGTTGGCGTGCTCCACATCACGGCTCAGGCTCGCCACATCCTGCGTCTGCCTGTTCGGGTCGCGAAGGGTTATCGTGCCTGCGGATACCGCCGCACGGGTGGTGCCGCTGTCATGGCCTTCAC
>NZ_MJLZ01000075.1 GCF_003666245.1 Brenneria alni | reverse complement strand
AAACCACACTGAGTATTGAAATTATTTACTTTCGCCATATAACTATATTTTTCACAAGAAATATGCTTCTTATTTAAAATTATATGAAAAGGCATTTATACTCTCGCTGCCTGGCACCGGATCTCAAAAATTAAAACCCCCTGATTGCTGATACAGGCAAACAGCAGGCCGGCGGTTATTCCGCCCTGATGTTACCCTCGGCATATACTCATCATACTTCATGTTGCATGTGTGTTGACTGTGTTACTCGGCCCATCCGTGAGCCTCGCCCGTAAAGGGTCAACGCTTTGCGTTGCTCAAAACGACGACCTTTTGTCCTACAACTCGAATTATTTAAACTATGTCGCCGTTTTTAACTTACTTTTTCCCCCGTAAGCGGGAGATGATGGTTACGCCAAACAGTACGATGGAACCAACGATAAAGCCAATAATCAAATTTGCCAGATTTGCGGTCAACACAGAGACAACGCCACCGAACCTTTCACCGAAAGCGGTTACCGCATGATGTAGCAGCGGCACGCCATGAACCACAATGCCGCCGCCGACTAAAAACATTGCCAGCGTACCGACCACAGAAAGGACTTTCATCAGCCAGGGCGCAGCCACCAGCAGTCCCGCGCCCACTTTTTGCGCAACGGTTGATGTTCGTTGTTCAAGCCACATGCCCAGATCGTCCAGCTTAACGATACCAGCCACAATGCCATACACCCCGACGGTCACCAGAATGGCGATACCGGACAGCACGATAATCTGATTGAGCAATGGCGATTCCGACACAATACCCAGCGTAATCGCAACAATCTCCGCCGAAAGGATAAAATCGGTACGAATCGCCCCTTTCACCTTGTCATTTTCATAAGCTGCGTCGTTGGACTGCGCCAACGCAAGTAATCGTTGCTGTCGAGCCTCCGGCGTATCCTGCGCTTTATCGTGACGCAAACTGTGCATCACCTTTTCCACCCCTTCATAGCAAAGGAAGGCGCCGCCGATCATCAACAAAGGCGTAATCGCCCAGGGGATAAATGCACTGATAAGTAACGCCACAGGCACCAGAAAGAGCTTGTTAAGAAAGGAACCTTTCGCAACACGCCACACCACGGGCAACTCTCGGTTAGCCTTAACGCCGCTCACCTGCTGGGCATTCAGAGAAAGATCGTCTCCCAATACGCCAGCCGTCTTTTTAACCGCCATTTTTCCCATCACCGAGATATCGTCCAGCAGCGTGGCGATATCATCCAGCAGCGTCAGTAAACTTGCTCCAGCCAAAGTGTATTCCTTATTGCGGTTCATTATGTTGACAGCAGGGACAGACCTGCACCTCAGGAACCAGCATAGCCGTAATTCCCGCAGAATCCTACTCGCCCATACGGTAAGCCCGGCTGTTTCGCTGTCTTGCACCGCATGGCATATTTCGCACAGCGATATATAGCGTAAAAACATTCTCATCTCCACATGGATGAGATCCGCGATTGATGCAACAGCGTCTGTTTAAAGACTCTTCAATCCTAAATGACCTATTAAGAATTATTATATAAGGAGACGTGTCGGGGACGATTGCGGGTGAAGCAGATAACGACTATTCCGCGCTGGCGCTACTGGCAGTCAGAAAAAACTGCCTTAGTTTTTCACTCAATGGAAGATTAAGGTTGATCTGGAGCCCAGGCAGCGGCTGAGTAAACCAGCGCGCATAAATATCATATATTTCATTACTGGCGTAAATCTGCCGCAGCGCAGCATTTACTGCGTGGTGAAAATCGTCATCCTCAAGTCTCATCATAAAACCATATTTTGCATCGTCATCAATGACTTCATCGGATATAACATAATCCTGCGGGTTGGGCGTGCTGGCGATCATGGTGCGCAGCAATATATCGTCCATAGCAAAAGCGGCGACCTGCTCCTGGCTAACCATGTCAAAAGCCTTCTGGATAGTATCCGTGACCACGGTGGAGAGATTCAGCTTCTTTTCCCGGTTGACCCGATTGATCTGACTCGCATTGATCGTCCCAAGGACAATGCTGATACTCCTGCCGCGCAGGTTATCCAGCGTATGTAAATTATTTTTACGCAGGGAAACATAGCGTGTGCCCACCAGAAAGTAGCTGGTAGAAAATGCGACCTTGCGGCGACGTTCTTCTGACGAATTGGTACTGGTCACGCATTCGATATCGATAGCGTTATTATTGACCAGTTGTATTCTATTGGCCGACGTTCGAAACACATACTCGATATTCAGCCTATCCAATCCGAGCCGGAGCCTGAGTGCTTCAGAGATACGTTTGCACAGATCGATCGAATAGCCGATAACCATCCCGCCTGGTCCGACATAGGAAAACGGCGGTTCATCCCCATAGCCGATCCGGATCGTCCCGGTCTGCCGGATCCGCTCAAGCGTGGGATTGATATCGGCAGCCCGAGACAAATCGCTGGCCGTAGCCGCGAGGATGAACAAGACAATAAGAAAATGACGTAAGCGCTTGTCATATCCGCACATCACTCATTTCTCCTTTAGTCGAGGTAATCTTTCGGCTGTGCCAAAACCGCCTTAAGACTTTGTGGCATAGGGAAATGAAGATTGACGCCATCTGGCGGGATCGGGGAAAGAAACCATTTGTCATAAATGGCATTGATTTCTCCCTGTGTGAAAATATATCGCAGTTCTTCATTTACTACCCGCCTGAAAACCAGATCCCCTGGCGGCAACAGAATGCCATAGGGTTCAGGGCGACTTAAATAATCGTCTGAAAGAACGAAATCGGACGGATTGGCGGAAGACGCCACCAGCCCCGCCAGCAGGATATCATCCATAACAAAAGCAGATACCTTACCTTGCGCCACCAGATCGAAAGCATCCTGGTTCAATTTCTTCAGCACCACGGAAATATTGAGCTTCATCCGTATATTGGCCGCATTCAACTGTTCAAGATTGACCGTACCACTGCTCGCCGAAACGCTGCGCCCGGCTAAATCTTCAATACGTCTGATACCGGTACGTTTCAAGGCGACAAAACGGGTGGATGTCACAAAATGCGGATAAGAAAATTCAACCAGCTTGCGCCTTTCACGATTATTGGTCGTGGCGGCACATTCAATATCAATCCCACGGTTATTAACAAGGGCAAAACGCGTAGCCGTTGTTACCGGGACAAAAACAATCTGTATGTCATCCTGCTGTAGATATTTTTTTATTCTTTCCACAATACGTAAGCAGAGATCGACCGAGTAGCCGATAATCTTACCCTCAACCTGATAGGAAAACGGCGGTTCATCCAGGCGGTGGCCTATTTTTATCGTTTTAGTCTGCGCAATTCTCGTCAGCGTGTTGTCCATTGGCACGTCAGCCATTGCGGGCGGTAGCAACAACAGGCACATAATGACAATAATCCTCCCTCGCCTGGCGCTGGCCAGGCAATAGCGGCATACCTCATTGAAAATGGGTAAAACTATTCGGTATATCAGGGTTGCATATTCGTTTCTCAGAATCAGAAAACACGTCGATAAATACCGCATAGTTCAACCTATTATTGCCGTTACCGGTACTGCTTCACCTAGTCGGTGGCCCTGTACATATTGACAACCTGCATGACGCAACAGATCCAGTTGCCGATCGGTTTCCACGCCTTCTGCTATTGTTTCCATCCCCAACTGGTGAACCAGACTAATGATGTTGCCTACAATAATACGCTTCGATTCACTCGTTTCCAGACCGGCAACCAACCCTCTATCCAACTTCACCCGGCTAAAAGGAAAATCTGCAAGACAGTCCAGCGATGCATAGCCCGTTCCCAAATCATCCAACGCAATACCGATGCCCAAGGCTTGCATCTGCTGCAACACCGGCAGTGCTTCTTTACGATCCAGCAAAACAGACTCTGTTATCTCAAGCTCAATACGGGAAGCCGGCAACCCGCTTTGTTCCAGAGCACGGGCCAGGATTTCGGTTAGCCCGGGATGGTGAACCTGGATCCCCGATATATTCACCGAAACCCGTTGATTAGCGGAAAAATACAACATGGCATCAGCACAGGCCTGCTGGATAATCCACTCTCCCAGCCTGACAATCAGCCCGGTTTTCTCCGCCAGCATAATAAAAGTATCCGGCATCAACAATTCCTGGGAAGAATGACGCCAACGAACTAGTGCCTCATAACCCACAATGGTATTGTCCGAAAGACGAATCAACGGTTGATAGTAAAGTTCGAACTCATTACGGAACATTGCGCCTTCTATATCCAGTTCCTCGGTATTTGACATCGAGTTCGGCATAACCATTCCATATTCAAAATATTGATAATTATTCCGTCCATTACTTTTAGCCGCATAAAGCGCCAGATCGGCGTTCTTCATCAGAACGTGGGATGTTTCGCCATGCAAAGGCGCACTTGCGATACCAATACTGATCCCAATGCTAAACTCATGCCCATGACAGTAAAAAGGCGCTGATATTGCCATAATAATCTGTTCTGACAGCTGCCGCGCTTCCTGTATCGGCTTATCCCTGTTCTGCTGGAGCACAGCAAACTCATCACCGCCCAGTCGTGCAACCACATCCTCGCTACTGAGCAGTGAGGAGATACGTTCGCTGACATTGATCAGCAATGCATCCCCCACCAGATGGCCGTAGGTATCATTTACGTTTTTGAAATAGTCGAGATCGAGCAACATCAGATTAAAACGCGCGTTTTTCGACTTCAACCGGGCAATGGCATTTTCCAGAGCGCCACTGAAAAAAGTACGGTTAGGAAGGCCGGTGAGTGGATCATGGTGAGCCATGTATTCCATTTTCTGTGCGGTTTCTTTTAGTTGCTGTAGATGGTCCCGCTCAACCATGGCCTGCCGCAGTTTTTCGATGGCAACGGACAGGTGGCCGATTTCATCATCTCTGCGCAGGAATGGCGTGGTAGTTGCAGTATCGCCATGCGCAATACGCGTCAGCGCCTGAATCAACATCGGAACAGAATGAAAAAACTGTCTCATCAGCAGAGTGATAAACAGCCCCGTCAGCAACAACACAATCCAAAGGGCGATAAGGGAATTGCGCAACATGGCGTTATGAGTCCGGTAAAGATCCTGCTTCTCGCCGATACTGCTCACCAATGCGCCCAACATGTTTCCCGATGGGGCCAACACCGGAAGCACGCTGGCAAAATAGGTCTTACCATCAATGCGAACAAAACCAGTGAAAATGTTTGTCAGCATGTCCGGCTGCACGCGTTTGTTTTCTTCCAGCTCCAGGATATGGCCGTCCGCTGTACCGTTAGCATCCGTAATACTGACAAATCCTTCTTCTTCACGGTAATGAAACAGCCAGACACGATTGTTGGTCTGCATAGCCGCCAGAGAAAGCACGTCTACAGGATTAAATCCCGTCAGCAAAATGGACTCATCGTCTCCCAGAAAATTTTCAGTCACAATGCCGGTTGTCTGGCCGGAAGCATCCATACGGGCTGCAACCGACGTATATATACTGCGGACAATATAACTCATGATATGCGCATTGGTATCGGCCTGACGCCGCCACTGTTCCTGCGAGTTTTTGTCGACAATAAACCAGCCCGCCGCGGCCCCGACGCCATATGAAAAAATAATACCGGTCAGAAAAAATAAGGTGACTCTCCCCAAGATCGAACGGTGCCAACGTTGCCGCCGATGCAAGGAAGCCGGGCCTTCTTCATCCGGCATTTCTCCATTTAATTCCTCAGTTACTCTGATTCGGGATACCATCAGCCAAAACTCTTCATCCGTTGCAAGTATTTGTTTAGTTAGTAGTCAAAAACACAATGTATTGTTTTCAATAACAACAAAAAAAAAAGAGCAAACACACTGGAACTTTTTTCTATTATAGATTTTATTGAAGAATTACTTTTTTATGCACCTGGCGGATAAATGAATAAATGAAATGCCCTTTTCACTCTCTGTTTATACCATCAAAAACAGAGTCTACAACACATTATTTAACAGAAGTTGTCGTTATGGCAGAAGAAAACATTTTTCGTTAAAATAACAAGTTAATATATTTACAACACTTGTTTGGAGAAAATAATAAATA
>NZ_MJLZ01000074.1 GCF_003666245.1 Brenneria alni | reverse complement strand
ATCGATTTAATAAAACACTACGAACAGAAATACTTGACATGTATCTGTTCAGAACACTGTCAGAAGTCCGTGTGCTAACAGAAGACTGGCGCGCAGAATACAACGAAGAACGTCCGCATAGCTCACTGGGTGATATGCCACCCGTTATCTATGCGCGGCAAAAACTGGCCGGAGATCCTCATTGGCGGTGGTACTAAAAATCGGAGGGACTACACTTAGGCGGTAATCAAGTTTCAAGGGGAACTCTAGGTAGCGCAAGACCTGATGTTTATAACCCTCAGACTGGTGAAGTTTTCGATTATAAATTTACCCGAAACTCAACAAGCCCCATCAGTCAACGCCAACAGCAAAATAACATTAATAATCTGCCTAAAGTCAGTTCGCAAACTGCAATACATCCGAGATAATGATATGAAAGCATTAACTACAACTGAAAAAAAGAGTGTTCTAGATGATTGGAAGAATGCTCTAAATGTTTATGAAAAATATAAAACTCTATATTTAATTAAGAGAAATGGCCCTGTTTTATGTGGTGTTTATTTAAAGCCCGTTTATAGTGGTGAACATTATGTTCCTGTCTTTCATACTCATTCAGTGTTGAGCATTTTTCCTGCTGTAACTATGTGTACACCATATAGTTTATTGAATAAAAAAGGTGTAGGTGATTCTATCAGCTTTAAGAGGCATAAAGAAAATTTACAAGATCTTGTTGATAAGTTCAGGGAGCAATGTCCAATAGCGTTCTGTGGTGAGTTATCATTCAGTCAGCTTAATAAGCTGTATGAAGATGATATCAATACTTCTCTAATATATCCGGCTCATACGATGAAAAGCCATGTGTTACTGGCGTTCTGGTTCGGATATACAGAAAAGAGTTACCAACTTCTTTTACGTTATAAAGATATTATTAAGTCTTGGCCTGATGAAGCTAAACGGCGATTTAATGGTGATAATGCATGGGAAGAGGATGTAAGCTCACAAATGGATATTGATAAACTGCATAATACAGTTAATGAAGAGTTGGCGAAATTTAAATTAACCAAGTTGAAAGATCATGGATTATTGCCTGATTAGTTAAGGTTAAAGTAAAAAGCCGGAAGTGATCGCAACGATCCTTCCGGCTTTTTTATTAAGCCAGCATAGTTCCCACTTCTGCCCGAATAATTATTATCTTCCCGGGTAGCAGTTCAATATTTAACGACTGGCCGGGCAATCCGCTCCGGGTCAGCCAGTCGCCCGCCAGATAAAGCTCGCCATTCTCGCGTATCCAGTCGGCGCCCTCGCGGTCATGGCCGTCGAGTTCTGCCAGCAGCGCGGCGATATCGGTATCCTCATCGAGTCGTGTGAGTATCAATCCGTTGCGGTACAGGCTGATACGGAACAGGGTATTGGCGGTAAAGCCCGCCTGAGCCAGTTCTCTGCCTGTTAACGTCAGTGCCGGCAGTTCTCCCTGATAAAACGCCGCCTGTATGCTCATTGTGCGCCTCCCTTGTCCAGCCCGCCGGGAAAAGCGTTCAGCCATTGTGCGGCGGCGCGTTCATCGAACGGTTGCAGGCTGAGTCCTTCGAGACAGCGCCAGAGTTCCCGCAAATCCTGCACGGTAATGACGATGCAGCCCGGCATGACGCGCAGCTTGAGCGGTTGCCCGGTGCTGAACCCGGCTTCCTGTAGCCACTTGCCGCTGATATTGATGGCGGGCGTGGAGGTGTCGCCCTTGTTGGGGCGGTAACCGACACGCTGATAGCGCTCCGGTTGAGAGATTTTAAAAATGGTGGTATCTGGCGTAGAATGCGCGTCAGCCATAGTCAACTCCTTGATAGTTGGTTGTGGTGAGCAATGTGTACGGGTGCCAGCCCGTATGCATTGCGCTACTTTAATTTAGATGACCATCGTTCCGCCTCGTACTTGATAATCATCCCTTCCAATAGTTGCTTGATAACCTTCTGCTGTTCCGGCTCCATGTTACTGATTGCCTGAAACTGCAAGGCAAGGTCGGCATCAGGCTTCAACTCATCTTCTTCAAAAACCAGATAATCCGTTGTTACCCGCAGCACCTGAGACAGCTTTTTAAGGGCGTCGAAAGAGGGTAAGGCATTACCGCCTTCATAGCGTTTTATCTGCGTGACATGAATCCCTGTCGCGTCAGCTAATGCTTGTTGTGATAAGCCTTTTTGTTTACGCAGAGAAGCGATACGAACACCGACAGTCATAGCATCAGACCATGTAAAAAAGTGGTTCGTCATTCTATCCTCCTGTAAATATCCCTCTTGACATTGGTATGCTATAAGATACTAAAATAAAGCTCAATAGAATCTTGACGCATTTTTAAGGAACCCGCTTATGGCCCGCATCCCCGACGCCGAGTTACAGCACCTGAAAGCCGCCGTGCCGTTAGTGGACGTGGTGCGTGCGCAGGGGCGGCAGGTGTTTAAGCGCGGTAAAGACTTCGTGGTGCTGTGTCCGTTCCATGAGGAGAAAACGCCGTCGTGTGTTATCAGCCCGGAGAAAAATCTTTACCACTGCTTCGGCTGCAACGCGGGCGGGTCGGTCATTGACTGGGTGATGCAGACGGAACGCTTAAGTCTGCGCAAGGCGGTGGAACGGCTGCGCGGCGAACTGGGCGAAAATCCGTCTGTTCAGCCGCTGGTCGGTCAGGACGAACCGGCGGTGTTCGCGGAGGATGAGGCGGGCCGTCAGGCGCTGCTCTCCCGCGTGGTTGAGTTCTACCACCATACGCTGCTGAACGCGCCGGAGGCCGTGGCCTATCTGGAAAAGCGTCGGTTAAACCATCCTGAGTTAGTCGCCGCCTTTAAGCTGGGGTTCGCCAACCGGACGCTGGCGTATCGTCTGCCGCCAAAACAGAAGCGGGCGGGCGCGGCCATCCGGGGGCAGTTGCAGGCGCTGGGGGTGATGCGGGAAAGCGGGCATGAGCATCTGGCGGGGTCGTTAGTGGTGCCGGTTATCGATACGCAGGGGCGGATACGGGAGCTGTACGGGCGTAAAATCACGGAGGGGCTGCGCAAGGGCACGCCGCTGCATCTGTATCTGCCGGGGCCGCACGGCGGGGTGTGGAACGAACCGGCGCTGATGGCGAGTAAGACGGTTATCTTATGTGAATCGTTAATCGACGCCATGAGCTTCTGGGTGTCCGGCTATCGCAATGTGACGGCGGCGTATGGGGTGAACGGGTTCACGGATGAGATGCGGCAGGCGTTTATCCGGCATGGCGTCAGGCAGGTGCTGATAGCGTATGACAATGACCCGGCGGGCAATGACGCGGCGGTCAGGCTGGCGTCCTTATTAGCCGCTGAGGGTATCGTCTGCTTGCGCATTGTGTTCCCGGCGGGAATGGACGCCAACGGCTGGCTGTGCAGCGTGGCAGAGCCAGCGCGTGAGTTCGGACTGTTAATCGACGGCGCGGTGCCGATGAACGACGCAGTGGCGCTTGACGTGGCCGGGAGGGATGAACTCAATGCGGCGGTGCCGGACGTGTTGCCCGAACCGGTGCCGCCTTGCGCGTTAGCCGCCGGGGTTGCGGCG
Source organism: Brenneria alni (assembly GCF_003666245.1). Classification (GTDB taxonomy): domain Bacteria; phylum Pseudomonadota; class Gammaproteobacteria; order Enterobacterales; family Enterobacteriaceae; genus Brenneria; species Brenneria alni. Next base: position 3,076 of record NZ_MJLZ01000074.1, on the reverse strand, counting down.
GTGAAGACGGCGCAGGCGGAAGAACCGGGCGTGGTGGTTGAGGCGTTGCCGAACGGTGAACTTGAAATCACCTTATCCGGGCAGCAATGGCGACTCCGTGGTATGGCCTCGGTGAAAGCCGGCAGCGGCGTCATGAAAGTGAACGCGCAGGTGCTCGATACGGCCAGCGGCATGGTGTTCGCGGACAGCGTGGACATGATGAGCGCCCGCAGTCGTGCGGGTTATGCGCGGCTGGCCGCGGCGGAGTTGGGGCTGGCTGAAAGCGCGCTAAAACAGTCGCTGGGGCGGGTGCTGCTGGCGCTGGAAAACCACCTGAGCCGACCGGAAATGAACGGTGAAAGCGTTCCTGAACTGGATGACGACGCCAAAGCGGAGGCGCTGGCGTTGCTGCGCGACCAGAACCTTACCGGCAGGATAACGGACGACCTCGCGGCCTGCGGCGTGGTGGGCGAATCCACCAACCTGCTGGCCGGTTATCTGGCGGCGGTGTCGCGCAAGCTGGATAAACCGTTAGCGGTGCTGATACAGAGCAGTTCGGCGGCGGGCAAATCCAGCTTAATGGACGCGGTGCTGGGCCTTATCCCGCCGGAAGAGCGGCTGCAATACTCGGCCATGACCGGCCAGAGCCTGTTTTATCTGGGCGAAACGAACTTACAGCATAAGATACTGGCGATAGCGGAAGAGGAAGGGGTACGGCAGGCGGCGTATGCGCTGAAGCTGTTGCAGTCGGACGGCGAACTGACGATAGCGTCAACTGGCAAGGATGAAACGACAGGCAATCTGGTGACGAAGCAGTACACGGTGAAAGGCCCGGTGATGCTGATGTTAACCACCACGGCCATCGATGTTGATGAAGAGCTGTTAAACCGCTGTCTGGTGCTGACGGTGAACGAATCCCGCGAACAGACCGAAGCTATCCACGCGTTGCAGCGCCACAAGCAAACGCTGGAAGGGTTGCTGATGGAAAACGAAAGAGACTACCTGACCGGGCTGCACCAGAACGCGCAGCGGCTGCTGCGTCCGCTGAACGTGGTCAATCCCTATGCGTCACAACTGACGTTCCTGAGCGACAAGACGCGCACCCGCCGTGACCATATGAAATACCTGACGCTGATACAAAGCATCGCGCTGCTGCACCAGTACCAGCGGGAAGTCAAAACCGTCTCGCACCGTGGGCAGGTTATCGAGTATATCGAAGTCGAGCGGTCGGATATCGTGCTGGCCAACCGGCTGGCGCACGAGATACTGGGCCGGACGCTGGACGAAATGCCGCCGCAGACGCGCAAGTTGCTGATGCTGATACAGGGCATGGTCAACCAGCTTGCACTGGCGCAGAGCCGAAAACCGGGCGAGGTACGCTTTACCCGGCGGGATATCCGCAGCGCGACGCAGTGGAGTGACAGCCAGCTTAAGCTGCACTGCCTGCGGCTGGTCGAAATGGAATACCTGCTGGTACATGGCGGGAGCCGGGGCCATCTGTTGCAGTACGAACTGCTGTGGGACGGCACGGTGCCGGAAGGGGCGCACCTGTGCGGGTTAATCGAACCGGAAGCGCCTGAAAATAAGGGGTACGACTCACGCAAGTCTGGGTCTGACAGTGGCAAGTCAGGGTCAAGTCTGCCCCAGGTCGGGGCCAAGTCTGGGGCGGGGAAATCGCGCCAAGCCGCGCCGGATAAAGGTTCGCCTGCCACAAGTCTGGTTAAGGTGAAGAACGCTGTTCCGGCGACACAAGATAAGCCCATCGTACCGTAATCACATTATCACCCCATCATCACGCAGGACGCGCCACCATGAGAAACCCTTCCGCTTTAGCCGCGTCTTCCCAAACTACGCTGCGCCAGCATACCCTGAGTTATCTTGAGCATCTGACCGCAACGGGCCGCAGCGCCCGGACGGTGGAGGCCTACGGGGAGCGGTTAAGGCCGTTCGTGACGTGGTGCGAACAACGGGGCGTGACGCTGGCCGCACAGGTGAGTCTGGCGGTGCTGGAAGGGTATCAGCGGCATCTGAGACAGTATCGCAAGGCGGACGGACATGGGCTGACGTTGGGCGGGCAGCTTAACCGGTTGTCGGCGATACGAGCGCTGCTGCGCTGGCTGCTGACGCGTCACCATATCCTGTACAACCCGTCAGAGCAGTTGGTGTTGCCGAAAGTGGGGACAAGGCTACCGGCACAGGTACTGAGCGTGGAGGAAACCGAAGCGGTGCTGGACGCGCAGGACACACAGACATTAACGGGCTTGCGTAACCGTGCGGTACTGGAAATGCTGTGGAGCACAGGGCTGAGACGTTCGGAACTGACGAATCTGCTGCGGGTTGACGTGGACGTGGGACGCGGCGGGCTGGTTGTGAGGCAGGGCAAGGGACGAAAAGACCGGGTGGTGCCGGTGGGGATGAGGGCGCTGGTGTGGACGCAGCGTTATCTGGACGCGGTGAGGCCGCGACTGACGACCCGTTATGACAGCGGGTATCTGTTCGTGACGATACACGGCAGGAAGCTGGGGCGCTCGACGCTGACGCAACTGGCGGGAAACGCTATCCGCAGAGAGTGTAACGGTCAAATAAAACCGGACACTGATTTAGGCACATTGCTGTAGTCGCCGTTCATATTCGTCCGGCGATATATTTCCCAGCTTATAATGCCGCCTTTTCAGATTATAAAAACTATCGATATAATCGATAACGTCTGCAATACCCTGACTTCGGGTTTCATAGCGACGATAGTTAACTCTTTCTGCTTTCAGACTGCGGAAAAACCTCTCTGTAACGGCATTATCCAGACAGTTTCCTTTCCGGCTCATACTGCCTGTCACATCAAGTTCCTCCTGGCAATACTGGAACTGCGCGCTGGTATATTGCGCTCCTTGATCGCTATGAAACACCACTGACCCTGTTGGTCGTCGTTTATTTACCGCCAGCCTCAAGGCCCGAGTAGTCAGAGCGCTGTCAGGTTTATCTGAGAAGGCCCAACTGACTATTTTTCTTGAACATAAGTCCATGACGATAGCCAGATATAACCATCCCTGAGCGGTGCGCAAGTAGGTAATATCACCCGACCACCAGGTATTCAATGCCT
>NZ_MJLZ01000073.1 GCF_003666245.1 Brenneria alni | reverse complement strand
AATATATTCATCATTATCATCAGTTCTAAATTCATATCATTTATCAAATTATTTTTCAAAAAAGCGATCTTTCAATCAACGTTTTCCTAATATTTATGAGGATGAATAATGGATATCAGAAAACCTTATTTGTTATTCCTTGGTGATGCTCACGATCAGTTAGCTGCAAAAGTGGCTATTGGTATTAAGCAATGGCACCCGGAATATTGTGTTGGCCAATACCGCATGGAAGGCTGCCATGCTGACTGTCAACTTCCGGATCTGGACATCAGCGCCGCCCGTGCGGCAGGCGCGCAAACGTTAGTCATCGGAGTCGCCAACCGTGGCGGGATCATTTCAGAACAATGGATCGCCGTATTGCGCCAGGCGCTGGAAAGCGGCATGGATCTGGCCGCCGGCTTGCATAATCGTCTGGCGGATGTACCAGAACTCAGTGAACTGGCCGCAAAACTTGGCCGTTCACTGTTTGATGTTCGCCACCCCTCACAAACCTTCCCGGTTGCCAGCGGGCGCAAACGTTCAGGTAAACGCTTACTACCCGTCGGAACCGATTGTTCCTGCGGCAAGATGTACACGGCCCTGGCAATTGAAAAAGAAATTTTATCCCGCGGCGGCAAAGCGACGTTCCGGGCCACCGGCCAAACCGGGATCCTGATTAGCGGATCCGGTGTGAGTATTGATGCCGTGGTATCTGATTTCATCGCCGGCGCAGTCGAAACCATTGCTCCCGCTAATGATGAAAATCACTGGGATGTTATTGAAGGTCAGGGTTCATTGTTCCACCCTTCTTTTGCTGGTGTGACGACCGGGATTATTCATGGCGCACAACCCGATGCACTGGTGCTCTGTCACGAACCTACTCGTAAAACCATGCGTGGCGTTGACTACCCTATTCCCGATCTCGCCGCCTGCATGGCCCTGAATTTGTCGGTCGCCCAGTTAACCAATCCCAAAGCGCGTTTTGTCGGGATCTCCATAAACAGCGCAGCACTCAATGAAGAGGAAGCATTGCAACTAATGGCAGACATTGAGAAAAAATTCGGTCTGCCGGTTGTAGATCCATTCCGTCAGGGTGTAGGACGTATCGTTGACCAATTGGCAGACTTATGATCGCGCTCGAACTATTCCATGAAAGCTGGCCGCTACAGGGTAGATTTACCATTTCACGCGGCAGTAAAAGCCAGGCTGATGTGGTGGTTGTCGCGCTCCACTCCGGCAACGTAACCGGCTATGGCGAATGTGTTCCTTATGCCCGCTACGGCGAATCCATCGAAAGCGTAATGGCGCAGATAGCCACACTTAGCGACGATATCCGTCATGGTCTGGAGCGTGAACATCTGCAAAGCCAGCTACCGGCAGGCGCGGCACGTAATGCGCTCGACTGTGCCTTTTGGGATCTGGAATGCAAACAGCATAACCAGCGGATCTGGCAACGTCTGAATCTGTCGGCTCCGGGCATATTGGAAACGGCATATACTCTGTCGCTGGATACACCGGCACGGATGCAGCAGGCGGCGCAGCATAATGCCAACCGCCCGCTGCTCAAGCTGAAACTGGCAGACAAAGACGATCTGTCCAGGGTTGCTGCGGTGCGCAAAGGTGCGCCGTCAGCACGTCTGATAGTGGACGCTAACGAAGGATGGGATGCCGATCTCTATCTAAAACTGGCGCCGGAACTGGCTGCATTAGGTGTCACGATGATAGAACAACCTCTTCCCGCCGGGAAAGACCGCATACTGGCCGAACTGCCGCACCCGATCCCGATATGTGCCGATGAGTCCTGCCATGACAGCCATTCACTAGAAGCGATCGCCGGGTGTTATGACATGATAAACATCAAGCTGGACAAAACCGGTGGTCTGACCGAGGCACTGCGTCTGCGCACCAGCGCGCTGAACCAGGGTATGCAGATTATGGTCGGCTGTATGGTAAGCACCTCACTGTCGATGGCGCCTGCCTTTATAGTGGCTCAGGGGGCACAGGTTGTCGATCTGGACGGCCCTTTGCTGTTACAGCGTGACCGAACCAACGGGTTGCATTATGACGGCAGTAAAATACACCCGTCTGAAGCGGCGCTGTGGGGCTAAATTGCGTTAAGCTGCATTAAAAGACTATTAAGGAGTGTTGTGATGCAACGTCTTGTTTATGTTGATGGGCAATATGTGCCGGAGAGCGAGGCCAAAGTTTCGGTATTTGACCGTGGTTTTCTCTTTGCCGATGCTGTGTATGAAGTGACCGCGGTTGTGAATGGTAAACTGGCCGAGTTTGACGGTCATATAACGCGTCTACAGCGTTCCTGCCGTGAGCTGTCGCTTACGTTGCCGGTGACCCCTTCCGAGTTGAAGAATATCCACCATTCCCTGATCGAAAAAAATGGAATGGAAGAAGGCGCGATCTATTTACAGTTAAGCCGCGGCAACGCAGGCGATCGTGACTTCCATTTCCCTTCCGCCGAGGTGAAACCCACGCTGGTGCTGTTTACCCAAGCCCGCGCCGTTCTGGATAACCCGACAGCAGACAGCGGTCTGCGGGTGGTAACCTGCCCCGATATACGCTGGCATCGCCGGGATATTAAGACTGTCAGCCTGCTTGCGGCCTGTCTGGCAAAAGAGTATGCCCATGCTCAACATGCCGATGACGCCTTTATGGTAGAAAACGGCTTTATTACCGAAGGCAGCTCCTGTAACTGCTACATCGTCCTGCATGATAAAACCGTGGTGACACGTCCGCTAAGTAACGATATTCTGCACGGCATTACCCGTCAGTCACTGCTGAAGCTGGCCGAAAGCGATCATATCAAACTGGAAGAACGCCTCTTTACGCCAGAAGAAGCCTATCACGCCAGTGAAATCTTTATCAGTTCAGCAACCACCTTCGTTTTGCCCGTCGTAACACTTGACGGCAAAACTATTGGCGACGGCAAACCCGGCCCGGTAACCCGTCGGCTGAGAGAAATCTATATCGAGATGGTGAAACGGCAGGTTAAGTAACTCGCTGCCAAACTGCTGACAATCTCACAACAGAGCCTTGCGTAAACGCAGGGCTCTCTGCTTTCACAGCAGATACGGAACTACGTTGAGAAAAACCAGTTCAGTACCAAACGGTGCTACCGACTTTAGTTCATCACCTCAGATCGATAACCCCAGGGACAAAGACCGCCAGAGAAACTTGTTTCCATCAACAGATGGCATCAATATCACGGCTTCTCTTCCCCGATATCGCCATCCGGCATTCCTGCTGAGTTTTCCAACACCATTCTTTGCGGCACGGCCAAAGGAATATTGGCTTGCCGCAGCCGCTTGATAATTTCAAACAATAAATCGCTTTTCGCTGCGCCAACCAAACGTGGGCTGTTGACATAACCTGTCACGCTCAACACCATACCTGTCGGGGTCAACTGGCTGAACGAGACAGAGGGTGCTGGCGAATCCAGAATCGCCTCATGTTCGTTGTAGGCATCCAGCAGGAGCATTTTGACTTCTTCAGGATCGATATCCAGCGGAAACGTCAGTGCCATCGTCGCGACACCGAGGGCATTTCCCATTGTAATGTTGCGTACGTTCTGCGAGATAAACTGCGAGTTAGGAACGATAACCGTCGAACGGTCACTCAGTTGAATCTCAGTTGCCCGGACGTTAATCCGCCGGATATCCCCTTCCACACCGCTAATATTCACCAGGTCGCCCACTTTAACCGGACGCTCTGTTAACAGGATCATACCAGAGATAAAGTTTTTTACGATTTCCTGCAAGCCAAAACCAATCCCCACCGATAAAGCACTGACAATCCATGCCAGTTTGTTCCACTGAATACCCAGCGTAGCCAGCGTCAGCAGGATAATCAGAATATAACCGATATTACTGAACAGCGAGACCAGCGACGCACGAATACCGCGATCCATCATCGTTTTGGGAAGAAATTCATGCTCCAGCCAACGCCTGGAAGACCTTAGAACATAGACCCCAATCGCCAGAAAAAGAATCGCATTCACCATATGAGCAGGCACAATGCTCAATGTTTCCAGCCCCTTACCTCCCCAAAGCTCAACCGATTTTTGCACCAGCTCCAGCGGCGTCGTCGTACCAAAGGTGCCATTCAGTAAGGCAACCGCCGCCATCAGAATCAAAATCACTTTCCCAACGGCAGAAAGCAATGCAGCGGCCTGTTCTAAGTGTCGATCGTCAAGATTGAGCGAATTTTTAATTCGACGTCCGCTGATATTGTTGGAAGAAAATACACTTTCACAGATATCGGTAATAAACGTCGAGAACAGGTAAAGACATGAAAAAACCATGCCGACCCACACCAGTTCATAGGTCAGGAATCGGGCCAGAGAGATGTAACCAATGACCAGTGAAAACAGTACAGCAAATGAAGTCACCAACACAGCCAGATGAATCAATCCAGCCAGAGTAGAACGCGCTTCCGGCTGCGCACCGGAATAAACCATCTGGCGGCGAACCTGATCGCTTTTCAGCGTAATAATACCCGCGGTCAATGCCAGAAAGAGTGCTGATAAACCATTCACCATAACAGTGACCGCCACCGATGTCCCCACGGTGGCGGTCACCTGATCAATAACACCAAATATCAGGATGAAAACCGCGGCAATCACCGGAAACGGCTTCATAGCCTTGGCTACCGGGTTGGAGATGGAAGGCAAACGCCAGGAGGGACGCTGATTTGAAAGAAATGCGCGGCCCAACCCCGCAATCATCGCACAAAAGACGACCAATTGTGTCAGCGTATTCAGAAACGCGTCTACCCGTTCAGCCGACTCGCCATGACGGGTGAACGTGAAGTCCAGTAAATTTGCCGCAATACCGATCGTCAGCACGGTAGAGATAACGCTGGCCGTTGCCAGAAAACTTCGCCTTAACCGCCCTTCCGGCAACAGATGGATCCCAGCCCAAGCCAGGTATTTTTCCATATAGCGTCGCCCCGCAGTAGCCAGTGCCGCCGCGACCAACAGAAAAAAGGCAGAGCCGTAACGCCAATCCGGCTCCCAGGAAACCATTAACGTATCACTTAACTGCCCCAGAAATACGCTAAACCGCCGTTGATCTTCCGCCTGAGGCGCCACAATCGGGGACCAAAAGCGCGCCCCAAAAATACTGCCGGAATTCAACGCCAACTGAGTTTTCAACGCATTACGCCGCAGCGTAACAATCTGCGCAGAAAGGTTTGCCGCATTGGTGCGCAGCGTCTGGATTTGTTCGATCTGCGCATCCAGCTTCGCTTTCTGTGAGTTCAGACTGTTGCGCTTACGAGTTACCTCACTCGTTTCATTAATGGTAGAACCCGGCTCAGGCGCAGGCCCTAAAACATCCAACTGCGCCTGTAGTTGAGCGCTTAACGGCTCCACCGCCGCAGAGAGATCGTTGGTACTGCCGACCAACTCCTGTGTGGTGTCATTCAACGCGCCAAATTTGCTGTCGCTGTCAGCGCCCGATACCTGCTGCTTAATGCTATCCAGTTGCTTTTGCAGCTTCATCAGTTCGGCATCAATATTTATTTTCACAGGCGTTTCAGCCTGTGATGGCTGGGGATCTGGATCTGCCGCCGCCACATATCCAACAGGCAATACAAATATCGCCAACAGGAAAATACGCAATAATGCGGATAACAAAGTATGCATAAATCGAAAGATTCCCAAGTTCGACAAAAATGGCGGATGATCATAACAGCCGCAACCCGCCAGACAGGTTAGATGATAATTCATCATTGATGCAGTGTATCAACAGCAGGTTCCGGCGAACATGCCCACGTACAACTTACAAAGAATTACTGAACAGGCACAGCAGATAAGTATGAAATATTCACCCCTTTCAACATTTAGCATGAATGAAAGTCGCAACAATGCAAAACAGTACAAGAAATGGCAATCTCTACTCCGGTTGTACAGGGATTGGCCGTATAGTATAAATCAAACGCCAATCCGTTGACTCACCTCGACGTGTGGGTATAATCCAGCCCACTGTTATTACAACCAACAGCAATATCTCTCCGCAATGCGCCCTTAGCTCAGTTGGATAGAGCAACGGCCTTCTAAGCCGTAGGTCACAGGTTCGAATCCTGTAGGGCGTACCATAATTTCGTCTTTTGACGTCTGTTAAAGTCTACAATCCCCTTAAAAATCAGCATTATCTTCTACAGCATGGGCTATCAAGGTCTAGTGTGGTCTTTTGAGTTCCAACCTCACTTGGGGGTATGTTTGGGGGTATTCGCAGGTTCAATAGAAGTGATACCCCCAAATGAAGTGATCTGTCCTTGATTTAGTGCCCACCTTGTTTTCAAATCAGTCAAAGAAAGCGAGGTCACTATGACGAGACAACAATATACCCCAGAGTTCAAGCGCAGAGCCGTTGCATTGCTGCTCGAAAGCGGCAAGTCTGTTGCCCGTATGGCACAGGAGCTTGATATCAAAGAGAACACGCTCTACAACTGGAAAAAACCCTATCAGGATAAGGCGGGGGCTGCTTTCTCCAACACGCCGCAGCTTTCCAAACAGGAACTGGAAATTCGACGCCTTAAAGCCAAAATCGCTGAACTGGAAGAGGATAAACTCATCCTGAAAAAAGCGGCGGCGTTCTTTGCGCGGGAATGCCGCTAAGATACGCCATGGTCACTCAGTTATCGGCTTTCCATGCGGTGAAACGAATTTGCCTGTTGCTCAATGTCAGCATGCGGGGTTAACAGTCATGGCGCAACCGAACACCCAGCCAACGACAGTTGTCTAACGACACCCTGAGCC
>NZ_MJLZ01000072.1 GCF_003666245.1 Brenneria alni | reverse complement strand
TGCGGCGGTAGCGGCCACGGTAGCGTCATCGTGATGATGTTTGAGCCAGTAATAAAAGGTGGCCGGGTTCAAATCGTGTTGCCGGCAATAGTGTTGTTTAGTTAACCCGCTCTGTTGCCAGGCGTCGAGATGCTGTTGCCGTTCACGGTGAGAATGCCGTTTTGCCATATTTTACCTCAGGTTCGTTTTATTGAGTGAGGGCAGCATGTGGCAGCAGAGTTTTGTTAACAATGTGAGTTTGCCGGACGCTTACGTTGGTCTGTGGTGACATCGCCTTAGTTTTTGTGTGTCCGATGTCATTTATCGCCAGATAAAGCTGATAATCATGGTGGTCCACTTTGCCGCAATATTCTGTACCTCTGTCTGTCAGTATTCTCAGCATCGGCAGGCCCTGAGACTCATAAAATGGCAGTACACGATCATTCAGCAAATCAGCCGCTGTAATCGGCGCTTTGGTGACGTAAAGCTTGCAGTGAGCCACCTTCGAGTACGTATCAACGAACGTCTGTTGATAGATACGCCCGACGCCTTTCAGGTTGCCCACGTAGAACGTGTCCTGTGAACCCAGATAACCCGGATGAGCGGTTTCAATCTCACCACAGGCTTCATCATCACTGGCTTTACGTTCCAGCGCTGCGATCTGGCTGTCAGTCAGTTCAATGCCGTCACGGGCCACTTTTTCTTCCAGCGCTTTCAGGCGTTTTTTGAAGTTCTCAAGGTTATGACGTAACCAAACGGAACGGACACCGCTACCGGAGATAAAAACGCCCTGTTTGCGCAGCTCGTTACTGGTCCGGTGCTGGCCGTGAGCTGGGAACTCAACGGCATAATCAACAACAGCCCGCTCAGTGGCATCATCGATACGGTTCTTAAGGTTTGGTGCGCGACGACTCCGGTTTATCAGCGCATCCACGCCACCTTCATCGGCCAGTTCGCGGTAACGATAAAATGTATCACGTGAAACGCCCATGATTTTACAGGCTTTCGATACGTTGCTGAGTTCTTCCGCCAGATTGAGCAAACCGGCTTTGTGTTTGATAACGGGATTGGTAGTATGAAGCATGAGAGTTACCTCGTGTTTTGTATAAGGATTCGACACCCATATCAAAACCGGTAACTCTCAACCTTTCAAGGCCATATGTCAGATCAAGTCGCGACTAATACATTTTATGGATACTTTCATCTTTTTCACATGCAGTAAAGGAGACAAATGCTATCCCTTTAATTTATTGTGAAGATTGATATATTTTTGAATAAAGTCAGTCATCGACTTTGAAGCCCTGAAAAATATCCATATCCTTCAGGTCCGTCTCGATAACCTTTATCGTATCCGCACCAACAAGAAAATATTTTATTCGGGTGAGCATGCATACCTCGCTCGTCCCCTTCAAACGTAACCGTGTCGGCGTCGTTATTCCCCGGCATAACCTGACGAGCAGGAATAAATGCTGCGGGAATGGGGACGGTAGCGTCATCGTGATGATGTTTGAGCCAGTAATAAAAGGTGGCCGGGTTCAAATCGTGTTGCCGGCAATAGTGTTGTTTAGTTAACCCGCTCTGTTGCCAGGCGTCGAGATGCTGTTGCCGTTCACTGTGAGAATACCGTTTTGCCATATTTGACCTCAGGTTCGTTTTATTGAGTGAGGGAAGCATGTGGCAGCTGAGTTTTGTTAACAATATGAGTTCGCCAGACGCTTACCGCTCTGTTGCCAGGCATCGAGATGCTGCTGCCGTTCACGGAGAGAATACCGTTTTGCCATATATTACCTCAGGTTCGTTTTATTGAATGAGGGCAGCGTGTGGCAGCAGAGTTTTGTTAGCAATATGAGTTCACCGGACGCTTCGTATACAGTTCCACCGAATGAAGCTTCTGGCACATCGGCACATCGACGACTACGGCTTTACATGCTTGAAAGCAGCATCCCTTGCTTCATGAATTTTTTGAATGATCGCTTTTCTTACCTGATTTTTACTTCCTTCCTCTAGTCGCGATAGTCGTTCGATACTGAAATCGAATGTGGTTCCAGAGTAATCGTCATCTCTTGAAGTTTTTCCTGAAAATGAAAATTCAACACCACAGTCGCCAGTATTTGCGCCAAATTTGAAAGCATATGTAGCTGTCATTTTTATCAAATAGTAATATTGGTAGTAGCTTGGTTCATGGAGAAGGAATATTTTCCCAAGATCACTACCTTTTATCTGTATTTTGTTGACATGACCTTCCATCCACTCAATTCGTTGTTCTTTCGGCAGTGCCCCGGCCTCCTGATCTCGAATGATCTCGAAGTTACCGATCTCCTTGAAAGAGAAATCAGGAGTATTAACAGATGTCAATTGCAGAAAGAAACGGATACGTTCACTGTTCGTGAAGTCATTAAAAAAAATAGATTCAGGTTGTTCGTTCGATGTTACACCTTTTGATTTGTAGAATTTACCGATGGCCCCAGTAATGGCATCGTTAAGCTTATTGGTGTCCTTGGATGTTCTGAATCTGTTGACCTCAATTTCCAAACCGCTACCAGATTGTTTAAGCAGTATTTCCCCCGGATAAACAACCTCCTGCTCTATCCAGTCTTTGCTGAAATCTAGCACTCGTAAGGAATATGAAATCAGGACATTTCCATCAGGGTCAACCGAAATAGAGGGTTCGGAAGCAAATTCACGATCATCTTCAATTTTAATGCCCCCAATAGCTGAATCGAAGTTATTAAGAATTTCCGACTTCCAGTCGGCACTTGAAGATGTCAGTTTAAAATTGCAAGACGAATACTTTTTTCCTGATTCTCGAGTAAAGGACTTTTCAACAAGCATCTTGAATTCGGCCGGAGTTAACAAAGAAGCACTCAAAAGTGGTACAGTATCCGATTTGTTGGTGCTGCCTATAAATATCCCTTTCTCCTTGAGTGTCTCTGTGATTTCACCATTACTAATGTGCTCGCTATTGAGCAGTACTCTCAAGCGATCGGCTCGCTCATAATCAAATTGTTTGGCAGGGGCTTGTCTGCTCGGTGTGTTCATAATCCGTACTCCAGAAGATCAAGGAGAGATTTTTTATAGCAAAACACTTTAATACGTGCTTTCCTCTCTTGGTAAGCCATCAGGACAGCATCTTTTGCTTGCTTGTCATCCGCAGGGTGGTAGCTTTCTAGGCCAATAAATATGTCTTCAACCCATCCGTCAGCGAAGTCGAAAGCCAGACTGCAAATTTTCTTGAGGGATTCTTCCGAGAAAGCTTGTTTGACATATAGACACAGAGAAGGCCTTTCTCCCAGAGTGAATCTAATGGGAATGAGATCGGAAGCTATGAGTTCTATTGGTAGTACATCACCATATCGTTCATCTGGAGAGGCAATCACATTCCCAAGTTTTGGATAATAAAAACTATACTCTTTCCCCTGCTTGATGGCCCTGAAATGGCTAATTGCTTCTTTAATGAACGAGGCGCGTGACATATCTAATAGATAGAGTGGGCAATTTGAGGATAAGTCAAGCTGTACCTTGCTTAAGGCCGGTTTGATGTCTTTTTCTAAATTTTCGCTGTCCCCATGCAGCCAAACAAGAAGGCCCACATGTTTTTTCTGCCTGCGGCCTTGGAAGGTTTGTAGTTTCTGTGAGATCTCAGCGCTTATTTTTGAGCAGGAGACAATCTCATCAAGCTCGGACAAGTGTTTTTTGAATGCCGTCCTGACACCTTGATCCCCTTTAGGATAGCCTTTTTTTGCATTTTTAGATGAGATATATACAACATCAGTCCGACTATCATGAAGTGGATTGTCATAGATAAAAATAAAATCATTTCCGTGAGTTTTCTCTCGGTTATGAGATTTATTTATGCAAGGTACGCTGACACCTTTCAACAGATTGTTCCATCCAATCAACCTCAAGAGTTCTTCTGTGATTTTTTCTCCATTCTCACCAGAGGTTTTCGACGGCTCACCCATTTTTTCTCTCCAAAGTTACATTTATTTTTATGGATTTGCCATCGATCTTGAACTCCACGTCACTAAATGAAAGGTCGCCAGGGATTATCAAGCTAATATCGTTACCTAAGTTGATGCGATTGAATATTCTATTCAACTTGGTCTGAAGGCTTTTTGCAGATACACTCATGTCTTTTGTATCAACCAATCCTTTGCGTTCAACCAGTCGGTCTAATTCCTTGTCCCATACATCAGGAGATACATATTTTTCAGACACTTCCCTGATTTCTTCACCCAGCACATTGTCTTTGTCTGAGCACAAGGCAATGACTTCCCGACAAAACTCTTGTCGCGCTACAGGGCTTTCAATATTTTCACGAACCTTCTCTATCAATCCGGTAGCGACGGCTGACTTAGTGCTTTCATTGGGAATCTGCTTTGCCTTCAAAAAGTCATCAACCCAGTATTTTGTTCGACTGCTGAGCCTATCAATGGCATAGATAATATCGGTACCATCAACAATCAGAGCCCCCTTGTCAATCAAATCGGGATTTATGCCGCTGGAGACTTCGAGTTGCTGTATTTTTCCGTCTATGCGGGCTGACAAATACTGCTGCTTTGATTCTGACTTGTAGATTCCAATTGCAGAACGATATACATCACCCACTTTAAGCTTATCAAACAGAATCACAAAAAGATCGCCAGACGCAATGTTGGGGTGATGGGCAGAGGAATATAAGTGAGTGGCCAGATTTTTCGACAGATCTTCAAAAGATATTTTTTTGCTAAAAAATCCCGAGGCATGATGTGCCACATCGTTTAGCGCCATATCACTCTCGTGGCTCAGCACATATTGATTCTTGTCGCTGACTATTCCACGTAAGTAACCGCCAAGTATGACGTTAGAAATGCTATCTGTAATGGCGAAGCATTTATCCGCCAAAACCAAAGATTCCTCTCTCAAGCGGTTTCCAACCTGATGGAGTATGACTGCTTTGACAACCGACTCACCAATTTCCATTAATTCTCCCCTTTAGATCCAACACCCACGGTGCCAGGTAGTGTGCTCGACTACTCTAAGTTTTCCTCAGTTTCTACTTTCAATTCAAGCTATGCAAGCAGTAGGCTACGACATCGGCGCAACGAGGAAGAAGACCCGCGGGGTTTGGCGGGACTACCTGTTCGTGCCCCTCGACAATCCTTCGTTCCCGGCGACGGTCTATACCTTCCAGATTGAAGGCAAGGACGGTGCAAACGACTTGCTCTTGTGCGCAGCAAGCCCAATAGCTACCAGCCAGCATTCAGAAAAATGTTGTCTAGATCCAGACCGTAATAAGAAAATACACTCCATTTCTGGCGGATTTGATGTCGAGAAGATTAATCTGGTCGATCTGAACCGCCCCGGTTTTCCGGGGCGGTTCATAAAGTCCCCCTCTCCTTTCTATAGTAATGGCAATGTCACTCGATACTTCTTGCAGGCTTTTGATGCCGAGGTCCATTTTTTGTGTCCTTTCTAAGAGCCCATACATTCGTCTTTTTGTAAGCATCCCGGCAAACCGGACCATCATTTTTCGATATTCACTTGCACAACATCAAGTTCAAATGGATAAACTCCCCACCAAATCCCCCAACGTCACCATAAGCATCATCGGATCAATCGGAGAAGGCTCAAACCCCACCCGTAGGTAAAACTCCCGCGCTTCGTCAGATAGCGCATGAACCAACATCCCTCGGATACCGATAGTATCTGCCACCTGAATCACCCGCAGCCCGGCATCACGCACCAGCGCCCGGCCAACTCCCTGACCATGCAATGACGTATCCACCGCCAGACGTCCCAGCACTACCACCGGAATCGGATCGGGCATATTGCGGCGAAAACGTCCAGGGGCGGCATTCGTTGCTACGGCACTGGAAGCCAATGAATAATACGCTAACACTTTAGCGCCATCGCAACTGACGAAAGTTCGTGATGCGCCAGTGACCTGATTTTTCATCGCCCGCTGTTTCAGCCAGTTGTCCATAGACTCCACGCCGCAACAGAATGAAGATAGTACATGTTCGGCGCGAAGTGGCTCAGGGGCGGAAATCATTTTTTCTGTTCCCACGGTGCAGGCGTTTGCATGGTTTTTCGCAGCGCGGCATTTGGTGCAGGAGCCTGATCCAAACGAGCAAGAAATTCCTGATAAGCATCAGGATCTGCCATGATGATGCGCTGATCGATCAACGCTTCCTCTGCGGCAGCACGAGCGGCCTCAAGGACAAAATCAGTACGATTTTTTCCTCTGGCCTTTGCAGCACGATCGATCAGATCTCGTTCGGCAGGCTTGATGCGTAAATTTAGTGTTTCGCGTTTAACAGAAACGCTGTTCGTCGCTGGCATGATGTTATCCTCGAATATACTCTCTGGATATTAATCATACAGCAACCGTAACGCTAATGTCATTACGATTTATAGACATCATAGGGAATCGAATCGAAGGAACGAACCGGACATTTCTTTATCGCATGTGACCCATCATTCTGATCTATCTATAAAAATACGGGTCAACCTACGGGTCTTGACAACCGCCACGATTAAAATTTACTCTGTATTTCAACTTAATAGAAAGCTGAATGATCCCGAGTCCGGGCACCAAAATTTAGTTTCAGGATGTCCTCATGTATCCGGGAACGTTAAAAAATCAGTAAGTTAAAAAGTATCTGGAGTACCAATGGGTATTACCAGATTTTTTGATATCCGTAGTTTTTGGGGGCTTAATTGGGGGTCTGCCGGTTCGATATACTATGGAGCCCCCACCATGCCTCTGACAGATACCGCCATCCGCAACGCCAAGCCACTCGATAAACCTTACAAACTCAGCGACGCGCAAGGTTTATATCTGCTGATCAAATCCAACGGTTCCAAACTCTGGCATCTCAAATACCGCTTCGGCGGCAAAGAGAAAAAGCTGGCGTTTGGCGCTTACCCGACTGTCTCGCTGGCAACGGCCCGTAAACTACGTGAGGAAGCCCTGTAATGGTCAAATAAAACCGGACACTGATTTAGGCACATTGCTGTAGTCGCCGTTCATATTCGTCCGGCGATATATTTCCCAGCTTATAATGCCGCCTTTTCAGATTATAAAAACTATCGATATAATCGATAACGTCTGCAATACCCT
>NZ_MJLZ01000071.1 GCF_003666245.1 Brenneria alni | reverse complement strand
CTATACTAATGCGTCGATCATATCAATGTTGCAACGATTTTCTGATATATTCATTATACTTGTTAGTACATTTTCCGTCTCGTTTTTAGTGAATGATGAAATATCAATTCAGCATTGGTTGTTTGCATTTATTAGCTTATCAACATTTCAGATGATTGGCGGTATCACTGATTTTTATCGCTCATGGCGAGGCGTAAGCTTCAGAGTTGAAATGCAATCATTAGCACGTAACTGGTTGCTAAGTGTTATCTTTAGTGCCGGAATTTTATCGATTATTCCTGCCCTCTTTATTGGTCTTAAATATCATCTTTTGTGGTTTTTCTTTTCTTTATTGGGTTTTTTCTTTGCACGTATGGCGATAAGAGTCACTGTCAGATATTTAAGGAAATTAGGCTATAACAGTCGTCGCATTGTCGTTGTTGGCGACTCAGTAGCGGGATACCATTTGATTGAAAGCATTATGAATTCGCCATGGTTAGGGCTGAATGTTGTTGGCTATTATATGCCAGAAAAAGGATTTTCATCTGAAGAGTATTCTCGTTTGAAAATTTGTATGCTTGGCGGTATAGATGCTCTTATAGAAAATGCTCGCAGCGGTGATATTGATAAGGTTTATATTGCCTTACCTATGCAGGAATCAGATCTTATTAATTACATTCTTTCAGAACTTGCGGACACAACCTGCACTGTTTTGTTAGTTCCTGATATTTTTACCTTCAACTTATTGCAATCTCGTAGCGAAATGGTTAATGGTATACCTGTCATTTCACTTTATGATACCGCGATGAGTGGTATTAATATGGTGATTAAGCGGTGCGAGGATATTATTCTTGCCATATTGATTATCACTATCATTTCACCAATTCTTTTAGCGATAGCATGCATCGTAAAATTGACCTCTCCAGGACCTGCAATTTTTAGACAAAAGCGATATGGCATCGATGGTAAAGCGATAGAAGTATGGAAATTTCGCAGTATGTCGGTAATGGAAAACGGAGATACCGTTATACAAGCTAGGAAGGGCGACGCGAGGATAACTACTGTTGGAGCTTTTTTAAGAAAAACCTCTCTTGATGAATTGCCTCAATTTTTTAATGTTGTTAAGGGTGATATGTCTATTGTGGGGCCCCGACCACATGCGGTTGCTCATAACGAGCAATATAGAAAGTTAATCAAGGGTTATATGCTAAGACATAAAATGAAGCCAGGCATAACAGGTTGGGCTCAGATTAACGGTTGGAGGGGGGAAACTGAGACATTAGAAAAAATGGAGAAAAGAGTCGAGTTTGACCTTTATTATATTCAGAACTGGAGTTTGTGGCTCGACATAAAAATAATATTTCTTACTATTTTTAAAGGGTTTATTAATAAATCCGCGTATTAACTATTGTTATGGGAAAAATATGAATATTATTGTCACGGGTGGCGCTGGATTTATTGGGTCAGCAGTTGTACGCAATATTATTAAAGCAACCAAAGATCATATTTTAGTCATTGACTCTTTAACTTATGTAGGCAATCTTGAGTCCTTGCAGGAAATATCTTCAGACTCTCGCTATTCTTTCACGCAGGTTGATATTTGCGATAAAGAAGCATTAACTAATGCTTTCACTTCATTTAAACCTGATGCGGTTATGCACCTGGCTGCCGAAAGTCATGTCGATCGCTCAATTGATGGCCCGGCTGCTTTTATTCAGACAAATATAGTTGGAACTTACACCCTGCTTGAGGTTACCCGCACTTACTGGGGGATGCTGAGCGAAGAAAAAAAAGAGGCATTTCGTTTCCATCATATCTCTACTGATGAAGTCTATGGTGATCTACACGGAACCGACGATCTGTTTACAGAAACGACTCCTTATGCGCCAAGCAGTCCTTACTCGGCTTCTAAGGCTTCCAGCGATCATCTGGTACGAGCCTGGCACCGTACTTACGGGTTACCCGTGTTAGTGACAAACTGCTCGAATAATTATGGCCCGTATCATTTCCCGGAAAAATTGATGCCGTTGATAATCCTGAATGCGCTGAAAGGTAAGTCATTACCCGTTTATGGCAATGGCGCTCAGATTCGCGACTGGCTGTATGTGGAAGACCACGCAAGAGCGCTGTACAAAGTCGTCACTGAAGGTAAGGTTGGGGAAACCTATAACATCGGTGGTCATAATGAGCGTAAGAACATTGATGTGGTGACAACGATTTGCGCACTGCTGGATGAACTGGTTCCGGACCGGCCTGCTGGTATTGCCCACTATGCCGATTTGATTACCTATGTCGCCGATCGTCCGGGTCACGATATGCGCTACGCCATCGATGCTGCAAAAATTGAGCGCGAACTTGGCTGGAAACCGCAGGAAACATTTGAAAGCGGTATTCGTAAAACAGTTGAATGGTATTTGGACAATGAACAGTGGTGGAGCCGGGTTAAAGATGGTTCCTATGCTGGAGAACGTCTGGGATTATCCAGCTAATTATCAGGAGCTGATAAAATGAAAGGTATTGTTTTAGCCGGTGGTTCCGGCACGCGTTTGCACCCTATTACCCGCGGCGTATCTAAACAGCTGTTGCCTATCTATGATAAACCAATGGTTTATTATCCAATCTCGGTACTTATGCTGGCCGGCATCAGGGATATCCTGATTATTTCTACGCCGGAAGATATGCCCTCGTTTCAGCGCCTGTTAGGTGATGGCAGCCATTTTGGCGTTAGTTTTAGCTATGCAGTACAGCCCAGTCCAGATGGTTTGGCGCAAGCCTTCCTTATTGGCGAGGAGTTTATTGCAGGAGATCGCTGCGCTCTGGTGTTGGGAGATAATATCTATTTTGGTCAGAGTTTTGGCAAGAAACTGGAAACGATAGCCGCACGTACCGAAGGTGCTACGGTCTTCGGTTACCAGGTGACGGATCCTGAGCGCTTTGGCGTAATTGAGTTTGATGAAAACTATCGAGCAATTTCACTGGAAGAAAAACCGCTGAAGCCTAAGTCTAATTGGGCAGTGACCGGCCTCTATTTCTATGATCACCTGGTAGTGGATATGGCTAAACAGATAAAGCCATCGTCTCGTGGCGAACTGGAGATTACGACGCTGAATGAAATGTACCTGGAACAAGGCGTTCTGAATGTTGAGTTACTGGGGCGTGGTTTTGCATGGCTGGATACCGGAACCCATGACAGTTTAATCGAGGCTTCCCAGTTTGTTCATACGATTGAAAAAAGGCAGGGCTTAAAGGTCGCTTGTCTTGAAGAGATAGCTTTCCGTAAAGGATGGTTGACTAAAGAACAAGTTGCTGAAGAAGCGAAGTCACTGAGTAAGACGCACTATGGGCAATATCTGACCCGGTTGATTGTGGAGAAATAATATGCAGGTTCTTGATACCCGAATTGAAGGGGTAAAAATTGTTCAGCCAAAGGTATTTGGTGATGCCAGAGGTTTCTTCCTGGAAACATTCGAAAAAAAACGCTACCAGGAAATGCTGGGCAATACTTTGGACTTTGTTCAGGATAACCACTCGCGTTCATCGAAAAGTGTTTTGCGAGGGTTACATTTCCAGAAAGTTAACCCGCAGGGAAAACTGGTGCGGGTGGTCAGAGGAGAAGTATTCGATGTCGCGGTCGATATCCGTCCAGATTCTCCCTCCTATGGCGCGTGGGAAGGCGTTATCTTATCAGAAGAGAATAAAACCCAATTCTGGATACCACCGGGTTTGGCTCATGGTTTTGTAGTCCTCTCCGATACGGCTGATTTTGAATATAAATGTACTGATTATTACAATCCGGCTCATGAGGGATGCTTGCTTTGGAATGATCCAGATATTGGTATTAAGTGGCCTATAGCTAATCCGTTGCTTTCGGAAAAAGATAAGCTGGGTAAATTGTTCAAGGAACTCAATTCATGAAGGTCTTATTAACCGGAGCTAAAGGTCAACTGGGGCGTTGTTTTCAGGACCGTCTACCAGAAGGGTGGACGTTGCTGGCTACGGATTCTGATGAACTTGATATTACCGATGCGGATAAAGTGAGTCAGACAGTGCAGGAACATCATCCCGACGTTATTGTCAATGCTGCAGCCTATACCGCTGTTGATAAAGCAGAATCTGAACCGGAACTGGCCGCCCGGATTAATGTAACGGGACCTCAGAATCTTGCTCGTGCGGCCAGCTCAATAAACGCCAGATTAGTGCATGTTTCCACAGACTATGTGTTTGATGGCAAATCTGAACGGCCCTATATTGAAACCGATCCTGTTAATCCGCTTGGCGTGTACGGAAAAACGAAGTTAGACGGTGAAAGGATGGTGTTGAAAGAGGCATCAAATTCGATCATCGTACGTACTGCCTGGGTATTTAGCGAATATGGAAATAACTTTGTCAAAACTATGTTGCGGCTTGGTAAGGAACAGGATAGCCTGGGAATCGTTTCCGATCAGCGGGGCTGCCCTACCTATGCCGGTGATATTGCTGGTGCAATTATACAATTGATAAATAAAGATGCTAACGCAGGAATTTATCATTATTGCGGAGATAAAGAAGTTTCCTGGTACGAGTTTGCTAAATATATTTTCAATGAGGCTGCTGACAATAAGTTGATAGCAGTAAAACCCAGATTAAACTCGCTGTTGACTATACAGTATCCCACCCCCACAGAACGTCCAAAATATTCAGTCTTGTCGTGTGACAAAATAATAAGTTACGGGATTTCCCTGTCATCCTGGCGTGTAGCATTAGAAAATATTTTAAGAAAAATGTATGTATAAAAGGAAGGCTGTTTTTGCCTTAATAAAATAGACTATTTCACTAAAGAAAAATTTATGGGATTATTGTCGAACACAAAATGGATTGGGTTATCTCAGGGATTTAAGATCTTAGTTCAGCTATTAAGCATGGTTGTTTTAGCCCGGTTGATTCCACCAGATGAGTATGGTTTGATGGCTATGGCTCTCGTTGTTGTTAATCTGGCTATGTTAATTCGAGATTTAGGAACCTCGGCCGCTATAATTCAGAGGAAAGAATTGCTTGATAAGACAATCAACGCGATTTTTTGGCTTAATGTTTTTATGGGAGGGATTGTTTGTCTTTTTGTTGTTGTGACTTCGCCAGTTGTCGCGTTTTTATTTCATCAGGAAAAGTTGATTTTAGTATTGTGTTTAATCTCTTTAAGTTTTCCACTAGGTAGCAGTTCTGCAACACATCTGGCCTTATTAGAAAGGCAATCAAAGTTTAGAAAAGTAGCGCTTATAGAAGTTAGTTCTTCGTTGGTATCGTTCATTGCTGCTGTATCTATGGCATTAATGGGATATGGGGTTTTGAGCCTTGTTATACAAATTTTAGTACTGAATTTACTGTCTACGATCCAACTTTGGCATGCTTCTGATTGGCGGCCAAGTTTAAAAAAGATTTGGGATATAAACGAGTTAAAAAATATCTTTGGATTTAGTGCGAATTTAACTTTCTTTAATTTCATTAATTATTTTTCACGTAATGTTGATAGTATGATTATTGGGCATTATATGTCCGCAAACATATTGGGTGCATATTCATTAGCCTATAGAGTCATGCTCTTCCCATTACAGAGTTTAACTTTTGTTGCTTCACGTGCTCTTTTCCCTATCTTGAGCCAATATCAAGATGATCCTGAAAAAACACGAAAGGTGTATTCAGATGTCATTTATTATATTTTAATAATTGTTATGCCTTTAATGTTAGGGGTCGCTGTTTTAAGTAAAGAGTTTGTACTGATAGTATTTGGCGATAAATGGATGTTAACGTCAGATATACTTATTTGGCTTGCTCCTACAGCTATCATTCAGTCTGTTCTCAGTACTTCAGGCACAATATTTATGTCTAAGGGCCGAACAGATACTCTCATGTTGTTAGGTGTCATTGGAGCTATTTTACAGGTTTCTGCATTTTTAATCGGTGTTAAGTTTGGGATAATTATCTTCGCTCAATTGTACTTCTTGGCGAATGTTATTAATCTTTTTCCTGTCATGTTTTTTGTGTTCCGTTTGACTGGATTATCATCTCTGTTAGTTTTAAAAAAAATAGCGCCAATATTTATATCTTCAGTGGGTGTGTTTATTGTAGTGTCTTATGTTAAATTTTATTCAAGTATTTCTTTTACTATGTTCTATTCTTTTATTCTCTCTGTTTTATCAGGAATTATAGCATATGCGGTAATGATTATTATCCTGGATAAGCAACTGCGTTCTATCATGTTAAAAGTTTTTCAAAGGTAGATTTTAATAATTATAGACCCTCAGCCTTTATTTAATCTGCTTTTAGTTAGCATGGTACAGATTATAATATTCAGTTGTTATTGATATATTATGGATATAATATATCAGCAGATATACCGCCAACAGATGTGAGTGTGATTTTTTGGCGGCGTTCTCAGTTGTATACATACCCTTTCTTTGATTAAGGTTTTTAAATGGGTTTTGATAACATTATTTTAGTCGTTATCTATGATAAATGCATAGATGAGTCTATGACTTTAAAAACTATTGCTAAATTTGGATTTAGTAACTCAAAACTGTTAATTTACAACAATGGCCCATTAAATATATCTATTGATGAAAACTGCTTTCCTGAGCTATTCTCTAGTTTTGATTCTATAGAATTAATTAATGACATTAGTAATAAACCCCTAAGTTATCTATATAATGATTTTATTGAAAAGTATGACAGAGTAAAAAAATATATCATCTTGGATGATGATACCATTATAACCGAGTCTTTTCATTACTCTGTGTTGTATAGTGAGTATGATATAGAATTACCAAGAATCGTATCTAATTTCGATGGCGAGATATATTATCCTATTTCTTCAGGTATTGTTGTTGAAGGGGATGAAATCCTTGATGCAAAAGATACTTTCTCTATAGGCTCTGGTTTAATAATAAATCGTAGAGTGATAGATAAATTCCAAAAACATAAATTGAATCCATTTAACGAAGCCTTTGCTTTATATGGGGTCGATATTAGCTTTTTTAGAAATATTAAAGTGTTGATTAACTTGGGGGAGGTTTTCACGATGAGAACATCTTCGATTCTATATCACTCTTTGTCAAGAGTAGAAGAAAACCAGTCTTCGTTTAGGACTAGGGAAAGATTAATAGATTTTGCTCTGGCAGTTAGACACTATCCTACTCTGTGGTCATTTCTTTCCTTAATAAAAAAGGTTATTATATTTTCTTCCCGGCTTAAATTTCATGAGTCATTTTTAATGATAAGAATATTTCTATCAGGTATACATCCAAGGTGTAAAAAAAATAGACATTAACGGCTGTTTGATTGGGGATATCTAAGCAGGCTTACTTACATATGAATAAAATGGCTTTGTTTCGTCATTTTTTATAATATAAAG
>NZ_MJLZ01000070.1 GCF_003666245.1 Brenneria alni | reverse complement strand
CATCCTTATCTTGGTTCGCATAATGTGCCACACGTTATGTAGAAAAGCCGCATGCGAAAATAGAATCCCGCAGGCGGCTCTTTTGCATAACGTTATTATGCGAACCAATTTTTATTTCCCAATACCTATATAACTGCCAACTATTACGAGCAGGAAAATGATACCAACAGCCGTTTCAAGAGCCATGATAACCCCCTGTTAGGATTCTTTTTCTGCCTTTGAATGATAGTAATAAAGGTATACCAGCCCAAGCGGGGCGATGAATATTGAGAATGCCCAACATAAAGCCATAGTGATGACTTTCACTGTCAGCATTACTATTGCATTGATAAAAAAGACATTTTCGCCCATGATAAACCCAATGATTTGCTCATACACAAATCTTGCATATGGGTACAGTATTGCATTGATAATAAAGAAAATTATATTTCCCGCTTTTAATCCATTAGGATTTTGCATCGAGATATAAATAAAAAACGCTGAAATTAACGCACCAAAAATAAAGTGACGTATATAATAGCTTCCTTTTAATCCACCTAAGGTTTTACGAAATAAATCCATTATTAGAAGTCCTTTTCATCAAGTTTCTTAGCCAGAATTAATACACCTTCCGTATATGAGTAGCCATATCCATAGCCATAACTGCCTTTCCCATTTCCGTTGTTAATATCATTTTGTTGATATTTATAGGCCCAGCTACCAGATGTGGCGGGAGTTATTGAAATTACCTCATAGCCATCCTTATTAAGCTTGTCGATAGCGCGACCAACATCTTCATTCAATCTTTCACCATCAATCTGACAGTCAGACCAGCCATCCTGAATGACCTTCTTTTGGCGTATTTTCTCGTCAATATCAATGATGCCAAGAAATCGCTTTGTGTTTCCGGTTGGGACTTTGACGGTTACTTCTTTGTAGATAGGTTGGAAATAACTTGGGACATACACGGTTTTATTCATGATTTATCCTTAATCATCGTATTCAAAATTTTAGCGGCTAAAATTACTCGCATCGGTTCAGGTTTCTGAGATACCCGATCTTTACTATGCTTCCCATAAATTTTCACTTGTGAAACAATGAGATAATCAAACTAATGATGGCAATTATCAAGCTTGCAATTGCAATGTAGTTACTTTTTTGCTTTCTACCAGTTTCTGCTGATGCTTTAACAACTCAATTTTTAATTCATGCTCTCTCTGTGCATCAGGATCTCCAAATCCTCCGCCTTGTTCATGATAGTTAGTCAATTTTTCAAGCTGTTCTGCGATCTCTTTTTTGTTCATGTTGAATGCTCAAAAATCACTCAAATCTGGAACGTGCAGTGTAGGTAATACTGCACGTTTGTACCATTCGTGGTACTCAATCCTTTTGTTTGGCAGACATAAGATCATCTGCCGCATCTTTAGAGTAGTTATCAATCAGATAACCTAAAATCTCTGTCCATGTGATTGTTTTTCCTAGTTTTACACTGGCATTTATAGCCAGTCGTTCTAGTTTCATCTTCCGCTCTTCCGTCACGTTATAAGTCGTGCGTTTTGCCATATCTCACGCTCGTTCAATGCAGTATTTGAAGCGAGTATACACGCTCATGAACTCATATCATCGAAACCTCTTGAACTCATTAACTCTTACATGTAAGGTTAGAACATTAATGAACTACTGAACTCATGTGTTAAGTAAGTCGTCATTTTTGAAATTTTGAGGATTTATATTCGTGATCGATTGGTTTACCGGGATCTTCCCTTGCACGCACAAACCGCTTCCAGCGGGGAGTGTCGTCAGCGTTGATGCTGATGGTGCAATTGAGTGGGAAACCGTTAAGCGATTGACAGTTCGCGGCTCGCATGAAGCAACGATGAAAGTTCGATCGGTAGGATCTAACGGCGAAGGTAAGGCGACGCATTTGTACATTGATGGTAATCCGTCCAAGTTTTTGCAGGGTCATTCCGTTGTTGGCTCGGATGATATGCAAGGGCTTATGTTGACGGCATATGCCAGAATTTTATCTTTGTTGAATATTCCTCATGATATAGCGTCTTATAAAGCCGTTATGTCAGGTCAGTATAAAATCTCTCGTGTTGACATTAATTACATGTACTCATTATCAACGCTGGAAAATGTCAGATCATGGCTTTATGCCGCCGAATTTAAAGCCAAAACACGACATGGTCGCGCATGTGGGAAAGGCGGTACAGTTTATTTAGGTAAAAACTCCCGCCGCTGGAGTCTGAAATTTTATTCAAAATATGATGAACACGCTTCAGGGAAAAAAGGGCATCAAATAGCCGAAGAGTTTGTACGAGCCGGTTTACTTGACTGGACGAAAGATAAATTACGTATTGAATTAACTTTAAGAACAACCGAACTTATTGATTTAAATTTAACGCTTGGCGCTAACTGGAATATGGAAACCCCACGTCAATTATTCTCTGACTACGTAGGGAGAATAGAAATGAATCAAAATACTATTTTAAGCGATGAAAAAATAACGAAGCTGCCAAGAAAAATACAGTCAACATATTTACTTTGGAAGCAGGGGGCTAACATGAAAGAAATGTTACCTCATAACACATTTTACCGTCATAGAAGAGAGTTACTTTTGTTCGGTATCGATATTAATTTTTATTGCGATTCACCAGACTCTAATAATGTTGTTCCGTTAGTAAGAACGTTGGAAGCCAAACCAGCGGAAATCCCTGTATGGATTTATGATAAAGGCTTTGTTTTTGATTATAACCGCGTGTCGCGTGCCAGTAACTGGCGATAGAGGAAAATACAATGGCTAATTATGGTTTATTTGTGAAAGGTAAAATGTTAGGCGCTCGTCAACGTCCGAAAGTGAACGGGCAGGGGTATTATAATGAAATTGGTGTTGGCCTCGAAATTCCTGACGGTTTCGGCGGCACTAAATCAGATCAGGTTATTATTCGTGTTTCTCAATCATTGGTTAATGCCGGATTGATGAATCAAGCCAATAGTTTTGTCGGTAAATTGGTACAAATCCCGGTATATGTTCGCGCATGGTCAATGGAAGGTCGGGATGGTGTGACATATAACTTATCGAACGATGCGGCCATTACTGAAATAAAAGGGTGAGGATGATTTAATTATCATTTGCTGATTATGCCTGATAGTACATCACTCAATGCTAATAATTTATCTATTGAAAACGGTTATCTGATAGATGGATCCATCTGCAATTATTACAATAAATATAGCTGTCAGGCCGTAAATGTTCGTATGGAGTATGTTTCGCCTGAAATTGATTCCAGTATGTTAGCCCAATACTGGTCTGTTGGATTTACCACTGTGCTGTTTCTCTGGTTATTTTCTGTAGGGGTAGGGCAGATAATTAAGCTTGTTCGTAATGCATAAACACAAACTGAAGAGGGTATTCTTATGTTGAATAAATTAAGCAATAAATCAAAAGTTGTATTGGCCTCTGTTTTAATGGCCGCTTCCTCGCTGAGTTTTGCGGAAGGAACCACTACCGGTACGGGGGTTGATTTAACGCCGCTGACTAACAGTATTGATTTTAGCACGGTATTGGTCGCTATTATGGCCGTTGCAGCGTCACTGGTCACGCTATATGCCGGTGTCGCAGGCGTTCGCTGGGTATTGCGTACTGTTAAATCGGCTTAATTCTCTCTCAGGGCGGCGAAAGTCGCCCTTTTTACAGGTGAATATATGGAGCTGGAACTATGGAAGCTGCTGTCCCTTTTCTGGGGAATTATTTCCGCTTATGTGGTTATTCTTGGTCTAAGAGGATAACCGTTTACTTTTTTATTTTTTCCTTTCTCTGGTCTGTTTATCCTCGCTATTCTTATTCATTCGTTCCCGTTATTGCCGGTGTCATGGCCAGACAGGTTATTCCTAAAGTCATTGGCCGTGTTTTGGTTCGCCGTTTTGCGGCTAATGAAGCGATTTACAGTACGGCGCAACTGGCTTCAACTCGTGTTTTTCTTGGACGAGTCGCGGCGAACTCTGCGGAGTATTTGCCAGCGGCTTCATCCTATAAAATAGGCGGTGTTTCAACCTGGGCGGGGATTGCTGCGGCTGTTGGTTCGCTGGTTCCGTCCAGTCTGAATGCGCCGGATGGCTCTGTTATGGTGATGACTAACGGCGTTAAACTGTCGGAGAACCTCTATGAGGTGACGTACAGTAACGATGAGGGTAAGAGCAAAAAAATAACAGTTAACTTTGAACCGTCTGAACTCAGTCCGGTTATTGTTCATGTCAGCCGGAATAATATTGATGCAGGAGAACCGATAACCGGCGTAGAAAAAGGTTATTCTGTTCCCGATGAAGCCTTATATTACTATCAGGATTACAGCGCATTAACCTATTATTATGGTGATGAACCCGCTGAAATTGTCAGAGCCTATATTAATGATTACAATGCGGTAACCTATAAAGAAATAATAACTACGCTTGATAAAACTGTTAGGAATAAAATTGTTGATGGGCAAGGAAATGTAAGTTATGAAAATCAACCGTATAAAATAACATATCCCTCTGTTTTTTATACAATAGAAGAGATAGAGCATTTATATACCAATCCAAGTACATCGGTATTTCCCGAAGGTTTGCCAGCTTATGAATCTGTTGCCGGTTTACCTATGACGAATTATGTCGGCTTCTTATCTCCGGTAAGTAAATACAGCTATAACGGCGATCCCTGTAAAACAACGAATAATGCTAATGGCAGTTCCGCTACTGTGTGTGCTGCACCGGAAGAGGGGGAATATACAATTACGCAGACAGAGGATAAACAAGAAATCATGGTGACAACGAATATGAAATATAAAGCGTCATCACTTTCGCTTGAAGCGGGAAATATTGAGTCGATGATTGACTATCTTGCCGAGCCGTTACAAGACCTTGCAGTTTCTCCTGCATTGCTGTCTGAAATAATCAATGAGTTATGGATGGATGCGGCCAGCCAGAGTAATTATGATGGTATGCCATTAACGGAATCAGTCAGTCCTGCTGAAGTCACGGCGGCATTATCTGAACTTGGTCTTTCACCAACTTATCTGGATTTACTTTCACCGATTTCTGAGAGTCCCGGCGCTGACGTTAATATTGATATTTCAGTGAATAACAACCCCGGAAGTGATACAGGCGGAAGTGATGAAACCGATTTAGGTGAAGATCCACAAATAGCCTCACCGGAACTGGAAGAAACGCCGACCGCTGACGAAATATTGAAGCCTGTTTTTGACCTGTTGCCTTTTACGCAGGATTTCGATATTGGTTCGCGTTCAGCGACGTGTCCTGTCGTTTCTTTTTCCGTATTCGAGCATGATTATAAAATTGATTCACATTGCCCATTAATTGAGGATAACCGCGCCGCTATTCAGACCATCTTTTTAATCATATGGGGATTTATTGCATTGCGGGTAACACTAAGCGCCTGATAATAATTTTTAAGTGGGGTAATTATGTTTGGTATTCTGTTAAGCGCGGTCAATACGCTGCTGGGGTTTGTTTTTCGCTCCATTATTATTAAGTTCGTTGTGTTCTTTGCGCTTTATTTTATTGTTCATGGCTTTGTTGAAGTCCTTGTTTCTCGCCTGCCAGATACCAGTAATTTACCGGAACTGTTCGGGAATTTGTCAGATGGCTTCTGGTACTTTATTAATTTATGCGAGCTTCCGCGCGGTATCAGTTTAATTATCTCCGCATGGGGATTGCGTTTTATTATTCGCCGAATCCCGGTAATAGGGTGATAACATGGCAATTTCCGCATATATCGGCATACCCGGTTCAGGTAAAAGCTATGAGGCCGTCAGCAACGTGATCCTTCCAGGCTTTCAGAGCGGAAGACGTGTTGTCACCAATATTTACGGTGTTGACGTCGATAAAATCAGGGCGTTATACCCTGATGCAGCCGGTGAACTGGTAGCGGTTGATAACGATGCCGTATTGCAGGCTGACTTTTTCCCTTATAAAGGCTGTGAAAAAAGCTTTTGTCAGCCCGGCGATCTTATTGTTATTGATGAGGCTTGGCGTATTTTTGGCAGTGACAAGGATATAACCCCGCAGCAGAAATCCTTTATTGCCGAGCATCGACATTTTACGCATCCCGAAACCGGTGTTAGCTGTGATTTGGTGATTGTGAATCAGTCGCTGTCTAATATTGCGCGTTTTCTCAAGGATAAAATTGAAACCACTTACCGCATGAGAAAACTGAAAGCGCTGGGGTTAAATAAACATTATTGTGTTGATGTTTATTCCGGACACAAGATTTATAAATCCAACCAGATAACCACATCCAGAAACAAATATGACCCGAAAATATTTGCGCTTTATCAAAGCTATGACGGTGTTAACGGAACAGAAAAGCAGACCGATAAACGCCAGAATATTTTTAATTCCGGTAAGGTCCGGTTTTTTCTTGTGCTATTTCCGATCATGTTTCTGGTGTCCGGGTATCTCATCTGGTCGTTTTTTGCCAATTTCGGCCATGCCGACACGCCGAAACTGCCGCAAACCAGCGCAGAGAGCAGGGCGCAACTGACTGATTCAGCGGCTAAAAAAGTCTTAACCCTCCCTGCGGGCAATCTGTCGCCAGTTGAAAGCGCGCCGCTGTCTGCCGAATGGCGTATTTCAGGAAAGATGGTTGCTGACGGTAAATCTTTCATCCTGCTGACCAATAACGCCGGCGTTCTCCGGGCGGTGCCGGCATCCAGTTTTAATTACAAAGGGTTGCTTATCACCGGCGTCATTGATGGCGAACGGGTTACGCTCTATACGGGAAAAAAGTAATATGATGAATAAGATACTGACACTGGCAGGACTGTTTTTCCTGTCGTTACCGGGGCTTTGCGCGACGGAACTGGAACTGAATAAAGTCCGCTTGCCCGAAGCGATTTCACTGGTTTATTCCGATGTGCTGAAAGTGCCGTTTATGCTCGATCCGCAACTGGTGAATGATGAACGGATGGTGACGTTTAAAATCACGCCGGACGTTGATGAAAGGGCGTTTATCACCCGTTATTTTCAGAATATGAACATTCGGATCTACACGCAAAAAGGCATTGATTATTTATCGCCGTTTACGCCTCAGGAGCCGGTCAAGCCGCGTCAGACATGGGTTTATACCCCAAAATATCGTTCGGTGTCCTACCTGTCGGATATCCTGAGCGGCTACGTCTCGGGATCGTTTAATAACAGCGGAACGATCAATTCCAATAGTTCACCCACATCGGCAACCGGCGCAGCCAGTTACATCAACCGTTCCGGCGATATTCTGGTGTATTACGGCACCCGTGAGGATATCGAGGTATTGAAAACGTTGGTCGCATCACTTGATACCATCAGCGATGAAGTCATTGTTTCCGGGTATGTTTTTGAGGTTCAGACCGCGCAGTCTGACGGCTCAGGCATCCTTTTAGCGGCTAAAATCCTGTCGGAGAAATTCAATATCTCGATCGGCAGCGCCAACAACCTGGACAACGTTATCAGCATAAAAACCGGTTCGGTTGACGCCGTTTTCAGCCTGTTGAAAACCGACAGCCGTTTTACGGTCGTCAGTGCGCCGCGGCTGCGTGTTAAGAATAATGCGTCAGCGTCGTTTTCCGTTGGCGCCGATGTGCCGGTGCTCGGCAATGTCACCGTGAACAATGATACGGCTGTCCAGTCCGTTGAATACCGCTCCAGCGGGGTGCTGTTTAACGTGACGCCGTCCATTAAAAGCCAGACAATGGACTTGAAAATTCAGCAGCAGCTTTCTAACTTTGTCACCACGGAAACCGGCGTTAATAACTCGCCGACGCTTATCAAGCGGGATGTGACAACCGAGGTCAGTTTAGCCGATGGCGACGTGATTTTGCTGGGCGGGCTGGCCGAGCAGAAAGACAGTACAGCCAAATCCGGCTGGAGTTTTTTCGGTTCAAAAACCAAAGAGAACAGCAAAAACGATATTATGGTCATGCTTCAGGTCAGCAAAGTTGACCGGAGCAAGACGCCGCCCCGGAGCGCTGCGAGGAGCGGGGGCTTGTTCCGGGGCAACCCTGACTGATTAATAAGGCGTTTTTATTATGGCGTTAAAAAATACAGGATATGAACAATACGACATCTTCTAGGTAATTCATTTACTTAGAGGATTATTTATGTCTGTAAAAAGCAGGGCGCGTGACCGTCTTTGCAATGGTCGCATGAAGTCTTATCGTCGCGTTGGCCGTCGCTTTGCCAGTTGCGCAAGATGGTTTGATAAATCGCCGTCCTGGTATCGCAATCTGATGATGACCCGACCAGAACGCCGTGAAGTGAAACGGCTGCTTACTGAAGTCCGTCATGGCCGTGATCCTGACGGGATCGCATTTCCGGTCAGCAACAAGCCGTTTGCGTATTGGTGGTGACAAGGCATTTTAGCCGCTAAAATTTCGTGCGCACGAAGTTTTACGCATAAACACCAGATAAAAACACGATAACTATTTGTTTTTAATGATAACGCCGGTCAGTGACAAAACTTGTTTTGTTGCTGTCCGGGGTTGGCCAAGCCGCAACTGTTCTGGCGTTTTTCTTTGGCGTTAATCGCGGCGCGGCAGTTTTCAAAGGGAGAGTTATATGAAACGTAAACTTCGTCGGCGTAATCAGCGTTGGCTATCTAAACAGTGTCGGAAGGCAATGCTTAACGATATGCCAATGGATTTCTTTGTTAGCTATCCGGCTCAGCGGGCCGACATGAATAATGCCAGCCGTCTTGAGCGTCGCGGAAAGTTGCTGCCTGACTGGAGCAATGCGGAGTTTTGTTCCGGCCATGTAATGCTGCCGTTCGTCAGTCAGCGCGGGAAGATTTATCACTATCAGATGATTACCCGTCAAAGCGATCTGCCAGAGACGTACCAGTCTCGCTGGCTGGATGCTCGCCTTAATGAAGAGGAAGAGCCGCTTGATTTCCAAATTATCCGGCACGATTTAACACGGGGTACTGAAGAAGTGATGTTTGATTCAGTACCGCAGAACAAACAAACTAATGAACTAACAAACAAACTAACACCATGACAGCACCGGGAACGCCAGTTCCCGCCCATCCTTATCTTGGTTCGCATAATGTGCCACACGTTATGTAGAAAAGCCGCATGCGAAAATAGAATCCCGCAGGCGGCTCTTTTGCATAACGTTATTATGCGAACCAATTTTTATTTCCCAATACCTATATAACTGCCAACTATTACGAGCAGGAAAATGATACCAACAGCCGTTTCAAGAGCCATGATAACCCCCTGTTAGGATTCTTTTTCTGCCTTTGAATGATAGTAATAAAGGTA
>NZ_MJLZ01000069.1 GCF_003666245.1 Brenneria alni | reverse complement strand
GTCGAGGGTTTAACCAGCGGCAAAAACTCAACTATAAATATAATCAACTTGAATGACAATGATTTATCTTGACGTCAGCCTTCTAATATCGAAAGGCCAACACCGGGCATGCTATCGCCATCCATTAATGCTGGACAAATGTATCAAGGTGCATTTAAACGGAGAATATAATCGGGAAACCATCAGGGAAATCAAATACTATAAGAAAATAGCCGACAAGACATTTTCAGTACCAATCATAGCACAATATCACGGAGTGGTTAAAACCAATCTGGGGTCGGGTTATGTATTTGATCTGATAAAAGATTACAACGGAGAGGTATCAGGAACGCTGTCGTCTTACCTGTCGGAAAAAACACTGTGCGAAAAACATAAAGCGGGAATATTGCAGGCTTACAACCGTATGAAAGTACTGACAGAACAGCATGCCATTGTCACCATGACGTTGAAACCTTACAACATCCTGTATCGATTAAGAAATCAGGATGAGGGGGATTTAATCATTATCGATAATCTTGGATGCGCGAATTTATTTCCGCTGGCTTATTATTCCAGTTTTTTCGCCAGACAAAAACTATCCCGTCGCTTTGATGATTTTGAAAACATGCTGATGCGTGAATATGGCATAACGCTTTCAGGTTAATCGCCGTGAAAATTTAAATAATTACGTGGTGCTGCAACCGTTCTATCTCGTTTAGCGATTAATTAACTCTCAACAGGAATAATAAGAAAATGCGCATTTCTTCCGTCAGGGATAAGTTTTCATGGTCTTCCCTTGCATGGCTTTTGCTGTTTTTCTGGTATTTTTCATGCACGCTGCAACTGGTTATTCTGTTTTCCGGACACAGCGGATTTAATGGATTAAGGGATGCATTGCTGTACAGCCTGCTATGGCTCATCCCGGTATTTTTCTTTCCGCGTCAGACTCGTTATTTTACCGCAGTACTCGGTATTCTTCTGTGGGCCACGGCCAGCATAGCGTTGGGCTATTATCTGATATATGGGCAGGAGTTCTCCCAAAGTGTATTGTTCGTAATGTTTGAGTCCAACACGAAAGAAGCGGGAGAATATGCCAGCCAATACATCAACCTCAAGCTGATAGCAGCTATCCTGCTCTATACAGCCATCGCCGTTTATCTGTGGACTCGGGTGCATCCAGTGTACCTACCGCTGCGTTATCGCTTTTCTTTCTCACTGCTGATCCTCACAGTGCTGTTTGCCGTCCCCGTCTACAACAAAATGATAAAGCAGCATCTGCCGGGAGAAGAAGCCGTTGCCTACCTGGCCGGACGCATGGGGACCACCGCGCCGTGGCAATTCGTCGGTAGCTATCTGGAATATCGAAGCCAACTCGCCAGCATGGAATCCCTATTGCAACAGAACGCCGCGTTACCGCCGTTGCCGAATCTGAAAGATGCCAACGGCGATATTCCCCGCACGCTGGTGCTGGTCATCGGCGAATCCACCACTCGTACCCGAATGAGCCTGTACGACTATCCCCGTCCCACTACGCCCCGCCTTGACGCATTGCGCAAAACCGATCCCAATCTGGTTGTATTCAATGACGTGGTAGCGCCTCGTCCTTACACCATTGAGTTGTTGCAACAAGCGCTGACATTCGCCGACCAGCAGCAGCCGGATCGTTACCTTACTCAGCCATCGTTAATGAACATGATGAAACAGGCCGGGTATAAAACGTTCTGGATCACCAATCAGCAAACCATCACCAAACGCAATACCATGCTGACGGTGTTTTCACAGCAGACCGACCGGCAGTTTTATCTGAATAACCAGCGTACACAGAGTTCCCGACAGTATGACGATGTGGTGCTGGCACCCTTTGATGAGGTATTACGCGATCCGGCGGAGAAAAAATTTCTTGTGGTTCACCTGCTAGGCACGCATATGAAATACCTGTACCGCTACCCGGAGAATTTTGGTGTTTTCCATGACCGAAATAGCGTTCCTACCTCATTAAGCGATCAAGAAGCGGAGGTCTATAATAGCTATGACAACGCGGTGTTATATAACGATTTTGTTGTCAGCAGCCTGATCGAAACCTTTGCCCGCCATAAGCCCAATGGTTTCCTGCTCTATTTTTCCGACCACGGCGAGGATGTGTATGAAACCCCGCCGCATAACGTGCTGGGTCGTAACGAAGGCGCACCGACTCGCGCCATGTACACCGTTCCGTTTATTTTGTGGCTGTCGCCCGAATGGCAAAAAAGCCATCCCCGCCCATATGCTGCGTATACAGACCGGAAATACAGTAGCGCCCATCTGATCCATACCTGGGCAGATCTTGCGGGACTGAGCCATGACTTCTACGAACCGAAGGAAAGCCTTATCAACGTAGACTTCAGACCGACAACACGCTGGATCGGTAATCCATATGAGAAAAACGGATTGAAGGATTTTGATGCGTTGCCTTCGGTTATTGATGTACCTAAAACTGAGTGATAAAACACAAGCTGGCTATTAATAACAAAACACGATTATTATCGCTAAAAGTACTTTATTTACCGGTAGTTAACCTACAGCTACCGGTTTCAAATCCTTGTATGCAGTATGTGGTGCAAACCACTTGAACCACGCTGATTTTGCGAGCATTATCACAATAATCCCTTTTTTTTGCCTATTTTGAGTATGTCATCAGTTCGCCACAGAAAAGGAGCAGACAACCGCCTAATCGCGAGTTGGTTCGGCATGATGTCATGGGGGGATTTGATGAAGCCAGCTATCAACTATTATGCAAACAGCCTCAACTCATCGATAAACTGGCTCAGCAGATTTTAAGCGAACATTTTCCTGAAAGCGTGCAGGAGGTGATTGCCAACCGTCTGGATCTGTCGATAGACGATGTACGCAAATCTCGCGATCCCCATTTTCGTCAGGCGGTGTTACGTGCATATCAATACCGCTGTGCAGTGTGCGGCTATGATTTGCGTCACGATATGACACCTGTCGGCCTGGAAGCGGCGCACATTAAGTGGAAGCAATATGGTGGCCCTTGCATTGTGATCAACGGATTAGCCTTATGTTCGGTACACCACTCCGCGTTTGATATCGGTGTTATCGGTATCGATGACAGTATGAAATTGATGGTTTCTGAAGGCGTCAACGGCAGCAAGATTGTCGAACGACTGTTCTGGGACTTTGAGGGAAAACCGCTGCTTATACCTAAAAAACGAGAGTACTACCCGTTGGAGCAGTTTGTTGAGTGGCATCGGGGGCAGGTGTTTAAAAGTACCTGAGTTGCTTTCGATGGGAAAAATAATACCGAGCGAACAAAAATACCGCAGCAGCAAGCTAGTTAGCTTTTGGCTGCCTCTGCATAAAAATATGTTGTAGTATTCAGATTACCATTTATAAAAATATGTTACCTGAAACACTCTATTTCTAATTTATTTTTTGGATAATAATCAAAGAACTACGATGGCCAAAACGTCTCTTCCCAATGATATTCTCCGCGCTTGGCAACGTATAGAATTTTTCCAGCCCTATACACTGGAAGAAAAAAAGAAGAGTTTGCAAATATCGTTTAACAAACTCAGCCAGTATAGGGATGAGCAACTTCCCTGGCTTTCTGCTGAGATACGTAAACAGCATGAGATTCCGTCCAAAGCGTCATACTGCATCCACGTCGGACTATTCGATAAAGGGATAGCCAGCACCATTAGCCAAGATGTGTTCGGGCCAGATAGAGGGAATGATGCAGAAGAGCGAGAACAGCGGTTGGATCAGGAAGGAATCACCTGTTTTGCTAAAGTCCTGCTGAACTCAGAAGGTGTACCTGCGCTGGATAAGCTGTCCGTAAGTTCTCTTCCATGGGCGCTCGGTCATTTGAAAAAAAAGAGCTTTCATGCGCTTAATACTGAATTTTTTTCTGCGGAATGTCATCGGCTTGCAAGTACGCTCAGAAATTTTAGCACGACGTTAAAACCAGTACGTGAGAATGGCCCCGGAGTACTGAAAGCTGATGATATTTGGACACTACTAACTACGCATTTAGTTGCGTGGGCAGACTTTGAACCAAAGTGGGAATACGTTTTACAAATCGACTGGTTTGAGGGAAAAGGCAACAGTTCAGAAGCGCCGCCGGAAGAAGAGGATGAAATTGAAGAGGAAATTAGCGATGGTGATAAAAGTTTAGCGCTGCCGATCTTAAACAGTTTCTTTTTTGAAGACATTGAACGCATCATCGCATCGTTACAACGGGACGATGCGTGTAAAGCTCTCAGAACTTACCTTTCCGGTGATGCTCCACGAAATGCCGGTCTGTATTCACAAGATGGCCTCGCATCGATCATCGATAAACTCCAACCGGCGAATATGCCTCATGGTCGTTGGCCTTCCGATCCCGAACATGCCATGTCATTAATGCAGCAGTTTGCGATTAATACTGCGATAGAAGAGCTTGCGGATGGTGGCCTGCTTTCTGTCAATGGCCCCCCTGGGACGGGAAAAACAACGTTGCTGCGTGATTTGATAGCACACAATGTGGTTGAACGCGCAAAAGTGCTATCTCGCTTTAAAAAAGCTGATGACGCGCTGGATAGCGACGGTTTTATCATTCATACACTCACCGGCTTTGAAATGGTTGTTGCCTCCTCGAATAACGCTGCGGTAGAGAACATATCAAAAGAGTTACCGCAAAAGAAATCTCTGGCCGAAGAATTTCGCTCGCTGAGCTATTTAGCGCCAACGGCAAACCAGATCGCGGCAGAATACCGCCCAAAGCGTGAACATAAAAGAGATAAAAACGGCGAGGGAAAAGATCGTGACTATCATCTTTTTAAACCGCTGGAAGAAGATAAGCAGTGCTGGGGGGTTATTTCCGCAGCACTGGGGAAAAAAGCGAACCGCGTAAAATTCGCGCAAAAATTACTTATTGACGAGCATTTTCTACGTAAAACGCCTGCTGAAGCCTCTCGCCCGGAGAATGAGGATTTTCTCAGCTTGTGGCGTTGGAAACCGTACCATTCTTCGCTCTCTTTTGCAGCGGCGAAAAAACAGTTCCTTAAATGTGTCAAACAAATTGAAGGGTTACAACAACGGCTAATCAACTTTGCCGATCTACTCAACAAGCAGCCTGACGATACACTTGATACCTTATCGCTAACGCTGGCTGAAATTAAAAAGAGCCATAAAGTGCTTCTCAGTAAGCTGAAACTTGCCGAAGCGCAACGGGATGCGGTGGAAAAAAAGGTTCAGCACGCGGAACAACAGCAGAAAGCCCTGGAAAGTGATAGACCAGGCTGGCTAACACGTTTGATAAACCGTCAACGGTTTTCCGCTTATCAGGATTCACTAAACACCATGCAGCTTGAACTCTCGAGGCTTACAGGGTTGCAGGCCAAGTTTGCTCAAGACGTAGTGGAACAGCTCAAATGTTGTAATGACATCGAGGAAAAAAAACGCGAGATAGAGCAGGATATTGGCAACATTATCCAGCAACGGAAGATCGATCAGGAGTCATTGCAAACGCTAAAGGCACAATTTCCCGATATTACGTTGCCGGATCTCAATCAGCCCATTGATGACGCCGCGTTGCAACGTACGGCATTCTGGCAGAACGCACAGATAAACTGTCAACGTTCCGCATTATTTGTCGCAGCGATGGAACTGCATCAGGCTTGGCTTCACGAAGCATTGGGAATCAAGCGCTTTCAAAATAAAGTTCGTGGTATTAAGGACTTTTTGACATCTCCCCACACGGAAACGACGCCTATACGCTGGTGGCAAACGCTGTTTATGATAGTGCCCGTCATTTCTACCACATTTGCCTCGGTTGGGCGCATGTTTCACGGTGTGAAGTGTGAAGAACTCGGCTGGCTGATGATTGATGAGGCCGGGCAAGCGCCGCCACAACAGGCGGTTGGCGGGATCTGGCGTGCTAAACGCGTCTTGGTGGTTGGCGATCCGTTACAGATTGAGCCAGTATTCACTACCTCGCCACCACTGGTAGAACGCATATGTCAGGACGTCCTATTGGAACATGCTAAGGATTGGAATCCGGGGCTGTTCTCGGTACAGCAGGTTGCCGATCGTGTTAATTCATGGGGATGTGAATTAGACGTGATGGACATTTCGGTGTGGATCGGTATTCCCCTGTGGGTACATCGCCGCTATATCGAGCCGATGTTCAGTTTGGCTAATAAGATGGCCTACAATAACAGGATGATCCATGGACTTGGTGCTGACAAAATAGGTAGCCAATCGATAAACAATGAGATTGACAATCACTGGCTGGTTTCTATGTAACGGTCAAATAAAACCGGACACTGATTTAGGCACATTGCTGTAGTCGCCGTTCATATTCGTCCGGCGATGTATTTCCCAGCTTATAATGCCGCCTTTTCAGATTATAAAAACTATCGATATAATCGATAACGTCTGCAATACCCTGACTTCGGGTTTCATAGCGACGATAGTTAACTCTTTCTGCTTTCAGACTGCGGAAAAACCTCTCTGTAACGGCATTATCCAGACAGTTTCCTTTCCGGCTCATACTGCCTGTCACATCAAGTTCCTGCTGGCAATACTGGAACTGTGTACTGGTATATTGCGCTCCTTGATCGCTATGAAACACCACTGACCCTGTTGGTCGTCGTTTATTTACCGCCAGCCTCAAGGCCCGAGTAGTCAGAGCGCTGTCAGGTTTATCTGAGAAGGCCCAACTGACTATTTTTCTTGAACATAAGTCCATGACGATAGCCAGATATAACCATCCCTGAGCGGTGCGCAAGTAGGTAATATCACCCGACCACCAGGTATTCAATGCCTCTGGATTAAACTGCCGATTCAATAGATTAGCGGCCACTACAGCGGGTTTCCCACCGCGTGGATAGCGATGACGCCCAGGGCGTTTAGCCACCAGCTTCAGTGCTTTCATTATCTGGCGAACGCGGTATCTGCCTACTTTAAAACCTTGTTCCCGTAACTCAATGCACATGCGCCGACTGCCATATGTGGAATCCATTTCAGTATGAACATGATTAGCTGCCGCGTGCAGCATAAGAACATCCGCTTTGATCATCGGCTGACGGCTCCGGGCATAAAACACGCTGCGCGTGAGCGATAAGCAGCGGCATACCTGTTGGATATTTGCTCCCGCCTTCTTCAACTTCACCGCGACTTTTTGTCGTTGTTCATTTCCATAGCGAAGAAGGCTGAAGCCTTTTTTAACAGGTCATTGTCGCTTTGCAACTGCCGCACCTGCTTTTCTAGTTCCTGTATCCGCCGTTGTTCCGGTGTTATCGCACTGGCTAGTGGTGTATCCCCGCGTATCTCTCCACGATACTGCCGTAGCCAGCGCTGGAGGGTTGAAAGGCCAATATTCATTGTTTCAGCAGCCCAGAGCACCGGGTAGTTGTGCTGAATAACCAGATTGACGCATTCCTGTTTGAATTCATGGGTAAACGTTTTTCTTCGCATTTTCACCTCGTTAGTGTTGCTCATTATACCTCTAACAAAGTGTCCGGAATGATTAGACCATTACACCCGCTCGGTACTCAGCGCAGGCGACGAAAAACAGCAAGAAGTTTTCTGATGAAAGAACTAGATCATAAATACGGTAGTAAAGCTGCATGCATACACAACATGTATATAAGCATTCATAATGTTATTGCATCATACTGTAAATTAAGTTTGAATGTTTCTTATCGTAAATGGAATGCTGTTTTACACCAAGATTAGGACAGCTTGTTTATATGTTGTTTTATACAGGTAAAAGTTCATATGGTGACTAAAGAGGCCAGCCCAAAAATTGTTGGTTTTCTGTATCAGATGGAACGTGCGCTGTATCGTATATTCTCAAATGAACATAATTCTGCTGTGTTTGGAATAGAAACGGCAGATGATGTTGTAGAAGAAATTCTTTTCGAAAATGGCCATTGGCATGTTGCCTTTGAACAAGATAAACACGCTTCAGATACACAGCCTCAACCCTATCAGGATAGTAGTAAAAATTTGTGGCATACCTTACATATATGGCTTGATGCCATGAAGGAATCTCGAAAAAAATACAATAAAATAACCTACTGTTTCGTAACTAACAAAACTGTGGGCACCAATAACCTCGCAACAATACTTTCTGAAGCAAAAACCGAATAGCAAATTAATACTGCATTAGCCATACTAAAAGAACAAGCCAATGCCATTAATGGAAAAGTTAAAGAGATAGCAGTTCAGGTACTGACACATTCCGAAGAAGAATTAAAGTTCTTAATTAAAAACATTGAATTACTTGACAACC
The DNA here is from genome assembly GCF_003666245.1 of Brenneria alni. Classification (GTDB taxonomy): domain Bacteria; phylum Pseudomonadota; class Gammaproteobacteria; order Enterobacterales; family Enterobacteriaceae; genus Brenneria; species Brenneria alni. The sequence goes on along the minus strand of NZ_MJLZ01000069.1, from coordinate 1,247 downwards.
ATGGAACACTTTCAGGAATCCCACTTAAACAAGCAACAATTAATTTGCTACACATACCTACAGAGCTAAAGTCACAGGAAGAGACTATTTATCAAACACTATTTGGGTTTATGATTGATCAATGCCTATCGGCATGGAAAGCTCGCCAAGCAGTAGAACTAACAAAAGGACCTTTTTCCAATCTACGTGATGCAGAAATAAGTAAAATAAAGCGACGAAATTTTATTGACCAACCTATTTTTGATACTGAATACAAAAAATTTATGGATAACGATGATTCTGAACATCTATTTATCCAACAACTGCAATATATTAATATAAATACAGAACAGTGTAATAAAGCATTAGAACATTATTGGGCATTTCACGCAGAACGAGTCCGATTAGAAGATACAGGTGAAGTTCCTCTTTCTGCATGGCAAGCGCGTGACTATGCTCTTTACGAACGCTGGGAACAAATTAAAGATAGCACTAATATAATAAAAATTGGCAATAATAATTCAATGGAATTATCCCAAGAAATATATACCAGTACATTAAATAACTATAAAGCAAACCTGAATGGTATACCTACAGATTATATCTATTTTACAAGCGGGAATTATCACAAACTAGCCAACTCTTCTGAAAATGAAATGTTTATACACTGGCACAGCAACTTCAAAATTCATAAAGGTGAATAATTATGTACTATAAGGATATAAATATCATCAATAATAGTTCACTTGCCTGTTTTTTAATCGTTTATTTTATTGATGAATATAAGAAAATATCAGTTGATGGTGCGAACCCTGATTTAATGAAAATTTTACTTGTACTTCCTTTAGTATGGCATAAGGATAGTAGGGACATTATCAGAAAAAAACAGTTACACACACCATTAAACATGGTAATTCAGGACAATCCTTTAATCAAATCGAATTTAAAACAACGCATTTCTGAATATACAGGCCCAACAATTCAAGGATTAAATTTAGCAGCTTCATCTGGTCTACTTGTAAGATTAGTGAAAAATAATGAAATCTGTTTCAAGATTAATTTTACAAGATGGCCTTCAGGTATAAAGAAAACAATCCCTGATGACATGATTAAGACAATAGCACGCATTGCAAATTGGTTTTATTATATTGACACGGCATCTCTCTACGCTCTTATTCTGGGTAAATCATTATGAAATTCACGATCGATAAGTTAATACTTTGGCCTGCTAACCCTAATAATACTTTATGTGAACTATCTTTTAAAAG
>NZ_MJLZ01000068.1 GCF_003666245.1 Brenneria alni | reverse complement strand
AAATAGTGATGAAAGAAGGCTATGTTATTTCGTGTCTCATAGATATATACAAGAAAATAAAGCTGATAATCTTCTAAAGTCTTTGATTGATGAAAATGATGAGGACTATATAAAAGCAATAAGAGATTATATGTTTACAGGTGGTTAATATATGGATACAGACAGAAAAAGAGGACGTATAGAATTAAATCACGAAGAACGCAGAGATATATCTATACAGTTTAGAGTAAACAAAGCAGAGTTTGAATATTTAAAAGAACTTGTTGAGGCGTCCGGCCTTGAGAGGGGGCATTACATTAGAAAAGAGATTTTAAAATCTGAACCTATTGTTAAAAGAAAAATGCCAGATTTTGAGCAATCATTGTATAGAGAAATACAACATCAAGGCAATAATATAAATCAGATTGCTAAAAGACTACATACCAATGAAGACTTTAAACAGTCGGTAGCCTCAGAAGCTAACTTTGCCATAAAGCAACTTATGAAAAGAATATTAAAAGCTTGTGAGGTTTATACCGTATGAAAGGAAATGTAGCTAAAACAGGAAGATCATTTAAAAATAGGGTTGAGTATATATTAAAGGATGATCACAATTTCATATGTAGCAATATGGCAAGTGATTTTAATAATGTTAGTAATTTAACTGATGAGTTTAAAACTGTAAGCAGCTTTAGACAAGATATAAAAAAACCAGTCTTTCATGCATTTTTATCTCTTCCAAAGAATGAACATTTAACAGATGAACAATGGCAAGAGATAGCAAAAGACTATTTGAAAGAAATGAATATTGATATAGACAAACATCAATATATTTGTGTGCGTCATAAAGATACAGATCAAGACCATATTCATATAGTAGCCAATCGTGTTGGGCTTGATGGTTCTGTATGGCATGGTCAGCACTCAGCATTTAATACAATAGCAGCTTGTGAACGTTTAGAAGTAAAGCACGGCTTAACCATCACACAGGGGCTTAAAGGTCAAAAATCAGAGGTATCAGCACCAACTAAGAACGAGATCGAGCAAGCCCTCCGCACTGGTGAAAAACCAGCTCGTATCGTGCTACAGAACGCATTACAGGCGGCTATGGTAGGAAAACCAGACCTTGAGACATTCATAGACAGACTGCAGGCTGTAGGCATCGATCCGGCCTTCAACGTTGCAAGCACTGGCAACGTCGCCGGAGTGTCGTTTGGTATCAAAAATAATGAAAAAAATATTTATTTTAAAGGCTCACAGTTAGGTAAAAAATACAGTTGGAATACTATTAAAGGCAAGGTGAAATATGACAAAAATAGAGATGATGAACTCGTTAGAAGATTCTCAGCAAGAAAAACAGATGACGAAAATAGTATTAGACGATCATTTGTTGAACCAAATATCAATGACGATAGAACCATTATCAGAAACGATGATGATATTATCGGAGTCAGTCAGCACAGCATTAAATCAGACACAACAGACATTAACAAGAGTGAACAACTCATTAGAGGCAACAACAACCGCTTTAAACTCAGCGAAAAATACAATAGATCAACAAGCCCAAAAGTTAGAAGAACAACACAAAAAGCTGCACAAGTACTCAACAGAGTTAAAAAACAATACAATAAAGAACCAATCAAAACTTATAATCAAGGTGGCTTCAATAGTAGGAGTTCTAAACTTAGCAGCGGTTCTATTAGTAGGATACTTGATCATGCAGAAACAGCCAACGCAGCCACAAATAAATTTAGACTCAAGAGCGGTAGCCGTTTCAATAGTAGAGCAGCTAAGATCGAAGAAATAAGAGATCGTTTAGGTATTAAAAAACCAGTTATCCAGCCAAAGAATAAAGAAAAAATAGTTATAGAAGAAATAAAGAAAAAACCTTTAGGTTTGAGTATGGATGAAAATAGGTTTAAATCGAAGTTAAAAGAAGCTCTTAAAAAAGAAAAGCCAAAAAATGAAACAACACCACTACAGCAGGAAGACGAACAGCATTTAAAACCAAGAGGTTTTAAACCGCGATAAAAGAGGCTTAAAGCCTCCTTTATCGTTTTTGGTAATCAGTTATTTATTCTGGCAAAATCAAACGGCATAATATGCCTTTCTTTGTTTGCGTCTAAATAATCAGCCCACCATTGAAGCATTAACCGCCTTTGGGTAATATGCTTGGCTTTATGAATATAAGCAGCACGAACATTATTTTGTTCTTTATGGCTCATTTGCCTTTCTATAGCGTCTTCAGTCCATATGCCGGATTCAACCAGACTACTACAAGCCATTGTGCGGAAACCGTGGCCGCATATATCTTTTTGTGTATCATAGCCCATGAGCCTTAAGGATTTATTGATTGTGTTTTCGCTCATTGGTTTTCGGTAGTCATGGCTACCAATGAAAATTAATCCCTGCCCATCTGAAACATCATAACTAATCTCTTTTAGTTCTTCTAATATTTTTATAGCTTGTTTACAGAGAGGGACATAATGCGGTATCCGCATTTTAGATCCTCGCTCAGAAAATCTAACGTTCTCGATCTCGTCTCTTTCTGGTGGAATAATCCATAAAGCATTTTTGAAATCTATTTCAGGCCAACGGGCAAACCTCAATTCACTTGAACGGATGAATACAAGCATAGTGAGCTTTAAAGCCAATACCGTTAATCTACGACCATTATAAGCATCAATACGAGCAAGTAGATCGGGTATTTGCTCAAGTTCAAGCGCTGGGTAATGTGTCCTTTTGGGGGTGATTAACGTGCCGCCAAGTTCATTAGCGGGATTATTGTTAATCATATCTTCTTGAACAGCATAACGCATGATAGCTGTAATACGTTGTTTCAGGCGTGAAGCCGTTTCGTGCTGGCCTTTACCCTCAATTTTACGAAGCGGAAGCAACAGATCGCGCGTAGTCAACTTGGTAATATTTTTTGAGCCGATAGCAGGGAAAAGATGATTGATGAGGCTATTTAAAATCCGTTCACTATGCTGAGGTATCCAGCGCTCACTGACAGACATTTTTTTGTGCCAGTCCCGCGCCACTGCCTCAAACGTAAAATCTCCGCGCTCCTCAGCTTTTACAGCCTTTTTTTGCTGCAACGGGTCAACTCCATTAGCTAACAGAGATTTCATCTCTAAGAGGCTTGTACGGGCTTCTGAGAGCGATACAGAAGGGTAGGTGCCAATCGAGAACACTTTCTGCTTACCATCATAGCGATAAGCCGCTTGCCAGTATTTGGAACCGTTGGGATGCACCAGCAGATAAAGCCCCTTACCATCTGATAGCTTGATCTGTTTGTCGGAAGGCTTGGCGTTTTTTACAGCAATATCAGTTAAGCGCATAGCAAGCCTCCTGTGCAAATGTTGGTAAAAATCCCATCGAACTGAGATTACCAACATTTTTACCAACAAATAGGGGGCGCTGCCAGTAGATTTTAACGGACAGTAGTAGACAACTGGAAGGAGATAACTTGTTGACTTTATAAAGCAAAACGGACGTCAGTAGACGTCCGTTTCTAAATGAGTGGTGCCCGGACTCGGAATCGAACCAAGGACACGAGGATTTTCAATCCTCTGCTCTACCGACTGAGCTATCCGGGCAACGGGGCGCATTAAACCGTATTGACTGTGCGCCGTCAACGGGTTTCTGTCACAAACCCGCGTGCCTGCTCTATTTTCAGGCAATAATAGCGGTTGTGTTTATCCTGTCGGTAATCGGCGCTGCAAGGGTTTTATTGGCAATAGCGTCTTTGGCTGTAATGTCACGCTCTGGTATAAAATGGGGGTACTTGTTTCTTGAATTTGATGAAAAATAATGCCAATATTGCGCGGTTTTTTAACGTTCTGTTCGCTTGAACTCCCTGTTCACCTGTAGTTAAGAGGGCTGCTGATATGTCGGATTCATTGCTCATGGTGCAAAATTACTGCGCCGGATCTTTGATGATGTCGCTGCCGGCCTCCCGTTTTAGCCGCCTTTCTCTGTCTCTTCGATTATCCCCCGCCACCATGCGGTGAGGCGTTTGTACGCTCGCTGTTAGGCATGATTAAAAATAGAGTTTTGCTCTGATTTTACTGATGTCTATCGGATGGTGCTGGCTCCAGTTTACCCATTCTTAACCTACAGTAATAACTGTAGGGATCATGCGCTTGTCGTTATTGATTGGCATTGTGATTGGTCGGGATTGCTATCCCTGCGCTGTGTCTTCCGGACACGTACACTCATCCTTAACCGTTTGGGTTTGGTTAAATGAAACAGTTAAAAATTGCGGCTAATACGGCGGTTGCCGCCCGTTTAATCACGGCGCGTGAAATTGTTGCGCTGAGTCAGACTGATTTTACCGATGTGGCAGCTGTGGTGGTCTCTATTGAAGAAGCGCACTGTGGGATCCTGTCAATATTACATCATTCCGGTTTTACTATTCCGGCTTTTGTCGTGCGGAATAATGACTCAGATTCACTGTCTGAAATGTTGCCGACCGGCAGCGAGTGGTTACTGCTGGATGACTCCGGTGACCATGCCGATGTGCTGGAAAATGCAGCACAGGCGTATCAGGATGCAATGCTGCCGCCATTTTTCGATACGTTGATTAAGTATGTTGAAATGGAAAATACCACCTTCGCCTGCCCAGGGCATCAGGGGGGGAATTTCTTTCGTAAACACCCCGCAGGACGACAGTTTTTTGATTTTTATGGCGAAAATATTTTCCGGTCAGATATTTGCAATGCCGATGTCAAGCTGGGCGATCTGCTGATCCATGAAGGCGCTGCCAAGAAAGCGCAGAAATTCGCTGCCCGTGTATTCAATGCGGATAAAACCTATTTTGTGCTCAATGGGACATCCGCCGCCAATAAAGTGGTCACCAATGCGTTGTTGACTCGCGGTGATTTGGTGTTGTTCGATCGCAACAATCATAAATCCAACCACCACGGTGCGCTGATCCAGGCCGGGGCAACACCGGTCTATCTGGAAACGGTGCGTAACCCTTTCGGCTTTATCGGCGGGATTGATGCACATTGTTTTGATGAAGCCTATTTACGTAAGCTGGTAAGTGAAGTAGCGCCGGAACGCGCCAATGAACCGCGCCCGTTCCGTCTGGCGGTGATCCAGCTTGGCACCTATGACGGCACCATTTATAACGCACGTCAGGTGGTGGATAGTATCGGCCACCTGTGCGACTACATTCTGTTTGATTCCGCCTGGGTGGGTTACGAGCAGTTTATTCCGATGATGGAACAGTGCTCACCGCTGTTGCTGGATCTGAATGAGAACGATCCGGGTATTTTTGTCACTCAATCGGTGCATAAGCAACAGGCAGGATTCTCGCAAACGTCGCAGATACATAAGAAAGATACCCACATCAAAGGGCAGCGGCGTTTCTGTAACCATAAACGTTTTAACAATGCGTTTATGTTGCATGCGTCTACCAGCCCGTTCTACCCGCTGTTTGCCGCACTGGACGTGAATGCCAAAATGCATGAGGGCGCCAGCGGTCGTCGTTTATGGCTGGAGTGTGTGAAAACCGGCATTGAGGCGCGTAAACAGTTGCTGGCGCGTTGTGATTTGATTCAGCCGTTTGTGCCGACAATGGTCGCGGGGATACCGTGGCAGGATCATGATACCGGGGTGATGGCGCATGACGTGCGTTTCTTCAACTTTGAGCCGGGCGAAAAGTGGCACGCCTTTGATGGCTATGCCCAGAACCAATATTTTATCGATCCCTGTAAATTACTGTTAACCACGCCGGGTATTGATGTGGTCAGCGGTGAATATACTGACTTCGGCATTCCGGCGACCATTCTGGCCAACTACCTGCGCGAGCATGGCATCATCCCTGAAAAATGCGATCTGAACTCGATCCTGTTCCTGCTTACGCCTGCGGAAGACAGCATTAAAATGCAGCGCCTTGTTGAAGCCATCGTCCATTTTGAGCAGCTTATAGAGCGAGATGCCCCATTAAGTGAGGTTCTGCCCAGCTTGTACCATAAATATGAACAGCGCTATCACGGTTATACGCTGCGTCGGCTTTGTCAGGAAATGCATGATTTTTACGCCAGCCATAATGTGAAAGACTTGCAAAAAGCGATGTTCCGTAAAAGCTCACTCCCGCAGGTAGAGATGTTGCCACAGGAAGCAAACCGCGCATTTGTGCGGGGCAACATTGAATTGGTGCCGATTGCTCAGGCCGCAGGCCGTATCGCGGCAGAAGGGGCTTTGCCTTATCCGCCGGGCGTGTTGTGCGTGGTGCCGGGGGAAATGTGGGGCGGGGCGGTACAGCGTTATTTTCTGGCGCTGGAAGCCGGCATCAACCTGTTGCCGGGGTTTTCGCCCGAACTGCAAGGCGTCTACAGCGTGGCTGAGGAAGATGGCAGTAAACGGCTGTACGGTTATGTCATAGAGCAATAAGTCTTGTACTGTTCTCATGCCCGGAGGCGGGCCTCAGTCAGATCATTCTTTTGTACATCAAACAGAGAAATGGCCGTCGCACCTGTCTGGTGAAAAGTTTGCATCGGGTTTTCCTGGGGGAAAAATATCACGGGGGAATGTCAGCCGATCCGTCGGGATCGGCTGCATGGTTCAGCCTGCCAGCAGGGCTTCGATTTCCGCCAGACCAGGGGCATAGGGCGCACGCAGGCGCAGATTGAGTTCACCGTCAGGGCTTTGCACCACCACCGCTTTGGCATGACTGAAACGGCGGAAGCCGTGGATGCCGTGATAGGCGCCGATGCCTGACGCTCCTACGCCGCCGAATGGCACGCTCTCGACCGATGCGTGAGTCATTACGTCGTTGATCACCAGCGCGCCGGAGGTGGTGCGTTCGCTAAACTGTTGCTGGCGCACCGGATCCTGACTGAAGTAGTAGGCGGCCAGCGGACGCGGATGGGTGTTGATATAGTCCAGCGCTTCGTCGGCGCTGCGATAGGTCTTGATCGGCAGGAGCGGCCCGAAGATTTCTTCCTGCATCACCAGCATCTCGTCTGTGACGTCGAGCACCAGCGTCGGCGCCAATTTGCGGGTGGTCGCATTAGCGTTCGCTTCTCCTTCCGGCTCCAGCCCGATGACCGTGGCGCCTTTGGCGCGAGCGTCATCCAGCAGGCTCTGTAGGCGCTGGAAGTGACGCTCGCTGACGATAGATGTGTAGTCCGGGTTGCCTTGTAGTGTCGGGAAGATTCGGGCAACGAAACGACGTGCGTGATCCACGAAAGCGTCGCGGGCGTTTTCAGGCAGTATCACGTAGTCGGGGGAAATACAGATCTGACCGGCGTTGAAAGTTTTGACTGTCAGCACCCGTTCGGCGGCCATCTGCACATCGGCATCAGTATCGATAACCACTGGCGACTTGCCGCCCAACTCCAGCGTTACCGGCACCAGGTTCTCGGCCGCTGCCCGCATCACATGACGGCCAACGCCGGTACTGCCGGTGAATACCAGATGGTCGAACGCCTGGGCGCTGAAAGCTGCGCCCACCTCGGCATCACCGAGCACTGTGGTCAGTTCCAGCGGATCGAAATAGCGGCCAATCAGGTCGGCCAGCAGTTCGGCGGTGCGAGGAGTCAACTCAGACGGTTTGATCAAGGCGCGGTTGCCTGCGGCAAATACGCCCGCCAACGGGCTAAAGGCCAGATTGAGTGGGAAGTTCCACGGGCTGATAATGCCGACCACGCCCAGCGGCTGGTACTGCACGCGAGCCTGTACGCCGGGGGCTGGCTCGGGTTGTTCCTCGGCTTGCATCCATTGCTCCAGATTTTCCGCCGCGTACTGCAATGCGCCGACAGAAGACAGTACATCGGCCAGCAGAGTCTGGTAAGGGCTGCGATGCCCATAATCGGCACTGATCGCCGCCACCAGTTCCTGGTGGTGCCCGGTGAGCAATTTCACGGCGCGGTCCAGACGGTCACGGCGTAACTCCGCGCTGGCCGGGCCATCCTGAACGTGAGCATGTTTCATTGCGGCTACGGTTGCGGCCAGTGTTGCTGCGGTAACGGGAGAATTCATCATTAACTCCGTAAAACTTTGAATGAGAGGGCGGATGGTCAAGCCAACTGCTTGATCAGGGCTTCGGCCACGGCTTCGGAACTGGCGGGATTCTGGCCGGTGGTCAAGTGACCGTCGGTGACGATGTAGGGTTGCCAGTCGGCGCCTTTCTCATACAGGCCACCCTGGCGCTTGAACTCATCTTCAATCAGAAACGGCACCACCTGGCTCAATTGCACCGCATCTTCTTCACTATTGGAAAAACCGGTGACCTTGCGCCCTTTAACCAATGGCTGACCATCAGCAGCGCGCACGTGGCGTAATGCCCCCGGCGCGTGGCAGACCAGTCCGAATGGCTTGCCGGCACGATCGAAAGCCTCAATCAGCGCGATCGAATCAGCACTCTCGGCCAGATCCCACAGCGGGCCATGGCCACCGGGATAGAACACGGCATCAAAATCAGACTCGCGCACATCGGCCAGTTTGCCGGTGTTGGCCAGCGCCTCTTGAGCTTGCGGATCCTTGCGGAAACGTTCGGTTGCGGCAGTCTGCGCTTCCGGTTCGTCGCTCTTGGGATCCAGCGGCGGTTGACCACCCAGCGGCGAAACCAGCGTCAATTGCGCACCCGCATCCTTGAACACATAGTAAGGGGCGGCGAATTCTTCCAGCCAGAAACCGGTTTTCTTGCCTGTGTCGCCGAGGCGGTCGTGTGAGGTAAGAACGATCAAAATGTTCATATCAGGGATTCCTTAGGTTTGAATTTCAGTGAACGGTGAGTAAAAGTGCCATCAAATGCTTCCTGTCGGGACGAGCAACAATTCGGTGGTCGACAGTGCTTGCTGTAGCGGCGCTTTGTCTTGATTCAGTTTAGACAGCAGAGCGGCGCCTAACCAGAGCTGGTACAACGCTTGCGCGGTAGCCTCCGGCGCCAGCGCTGTCGGTAGCGAACCGTCGTGCTGGCCGTCCGCCACTACGTCAGCGATGCGGGCGACCAGCCGCTTCACGCCGTCGCACAGGATCAGACGCATGTCTTCAGACAGATCCGCTATCTCGGCGGCGAGCTTGACCACCAGACAGTGCTCGGCCCAGCCGCCCAACTGCGGATCGTCGATCCATGCCGTCCAGTAGTGCATCAGGCGTTCGCGCCCGCTGCTTGCGCCGGGCGCGAATATCATGTCCAGCCGCTGTTCGTAATCGCTGACGTAATGCTCCAGCAGTACGCAGCCGAACTGCTCCTTGGATGGGAAGTAGTGATAGAACGAGCCTTTGGGCACTTCGCAGGAATCGAGTATTTCCTTCAGGCCCACCCCGATAAAACCCTTGCGCAGCACCAGTTTTCGGCCTGTGTCGAGAATGTGTTGGCGGGTGAGTTCAGCTTTACGTGTTGTTTTCATGTGTCTACCATATATCATAATAGACCGGTCGTCTACAAAATAATGGCTGGTTTTGGCAGGCCGTAGTGCGTGAAACCTGTGCTGTTGCAAATGACGGTATGTAGTCCCTCCGGTTTTTAGTACCACCGCCAATGAGGATCTCCGGCCAGTTTTTGCCGCGCATAGATAACGGGTGGCATATCACCCAGTGAGCTATGCGGACGTTCTTCGTTGTATTCTGCGCGCCAGTCTTCTGTTAGCACACGGACTTCTGACAGTGTTCTGAACAGATACATGTCAAGTATTTCTGTTCGTAGTGTTTTATTAAATCGCTCAATAAATC
>NZ_MJLZ01000067.1 GCF_003666245.1 Brenneria alni | reverse complement strand
GTCTATAAGTTTGTCAACTGTGTTTTATTATTTATTCACAGGGGGTTGATTAGTATGGTTAAATGTTAAATGGCTTGTGTTTTAGATTTTTTTTTCATCATCATTGTGAATTAATTAGTATTTAATGAAAGTTTTAAATTATCATCTTTCATATAATTATATGGCTTATTATTTTATAAATGATAATTATCATCTGTCTGGATTTTTATTATTATTCGGTGGCTTGATGTTTGCAGATTGAGACAGCCTGTCGAGATTGAATAAGTTAGGTACTTATTAATATTGATCGCAGATACAAGGATTTGCCATCGTTTTAAAACAAGTCAAAAATAACGCCCATCCCCTGTGCAATCCATAGTTAATCAGAAAAGTACGGATTGCATAGTGGTCTCGTTTCCCGCTCCAATTCTTGTTCTATAGATGTCCACAGATGTCTGTAGGTCTATGATTCAACAGGGTAATCGCTCTGTTTGGCTTATTCGGCAAGGAAAGTCATGCCATCGCAGCAAACAGGCCGTCGCGGTTGATGTCGCTCCAAACCCCATGGTTATCACCAGTTGTCCGTCGCGCAAATGAAAATGCTTTGCCATATCAATAAGAGCGACCGTGTTTAATGCCGCTCCCAGGCTTCCGTAGCGCGAGAAAGTGGAAAAGATTTTTTTGCTGTCTATTTGCAACGCCTTCGCCGCTATTTGATGCACCCAGTGGACAGGTTCGTAAATATAAAATGCGTCAATATCCGACAGTTGCAAATCAGCGGAACGGCAGACGCCGGTGCAACAATCAACAATCGTTTTCGGCATATGGTTAAGAATATAATCTCCTGAACCTGGGGCCGTCCTGATATAAGATATGTTGTTGTCCTGCGTACCATCCACATATTCCAGCGCCTGATAATCAGAAGTGGATACCGAATAAGACGCGATGATTTCCGGCCCGTTTCCCCGCCCGATAATCATACTGGCGGCGCCATCGCTGAGTAATTGCTTTGCCGGTTCGTTCTCCTGAAAGAAATGGCGATAATTACAACCGGTCACTATAGCAATTCGCTGATAACGTTCTGACAAAATCAGGGAACGGGCAATTTCCATTGCCGTGCATCCTCCCCCCGTACCGACATTGATGCCAATTGAGGGGCACTTCAGTCCCACTCTATTTGCTAGCAGACCGGATTCCAGCGTCAAAATATCATTCGGCCATGACTGGCTCAATATCAGAAAGTCAATGTCGTCAACAGACAATCGGGCATATTCAATCGCATCCCGAAAGCTTTCATCGAGCAAAATATCAATATCCCGTTTATCGTCAAGGGGCCAGATATGTCGCGTACCCGCCTCAAACTGATAAACGTTAGTGCTGAACTCAGTCGCTAATTCGTCATGGTGCTTGATATCAATCCGTTTCTCAGGCAATACGCCTGCGGCGGATAATATTCCAGGAAACTTCAGCATAATATCTCACTCCTAGAGGGACTTAATTGTATTGATCCGATCAAGCAATGGCGGCTGCGCATCTTTATCGATCAACACATCAATAACAGCAGGAACGCCTTTCAATATGGCTGCACGTAGTGAGGTTTCCAACTCGTCCGCCTGTGTGACCCTGACGCCATCCGCGCCCAATGCCGTGGCAAACAGCGAAAAATCGACCTGGGGGATAACACAGTCCAGCGGTGGGCAACCTAGCAGGCTCAATCCTTGCCGACACATGTTGTATGCGCCATCGTTCATTATTAGCCAAATAGCCGGTAACTGATAACGAACAGCGGTGCTGATTTCATTATTCATCAACATGGAACCATCACCGATGATACCAAGGGTGGTTTTTCCTGACGCGCTCAGGCCCACGATCCCGCAAGCATAATGGGCCATGGCGCCCAGCGCGGTACAAACACGGTAGCGGTTTGGTTTTTGAAAATGTAAATATCTGTTGGTCCAAACAAACGTATTTCCTGCGTCTGCGGCGATCAGACAGTCATGTTGTTCAATGGCTACCTTTTGAATAATCGCCATTACCTGCTGTGGATGAACGACGCCATCCTTAACCGGTATTGGATCCTGTTGTTCAGGTTCCTGTTCTCGGCGGAGTATCTGGGGATTATGATAAACGGCGATTTTTTTTAGTTTATCATATACTCCGTGCAGGAAATCAGATATTTCAGCATCAATAATAACAGCGTTGGCGGAAAGGTTGTTTTTGATATCCTCATTTCCCAGACCAATATAATAAACATCAACATTGGTCATCTGATTTTGAATATATGAAGAGCTAAATTCTCCCAGTTTCGAACCCAATATAATAATCGTCTTCAATGATGGGTTATTTAGCGTATTTCGGATTTTTGTGCCATCGGAGCCTAATCCAGTGCTGCCGATATAAAGCGCATGATTCTCAGGGAAAATCCCTTTTCCCCTCGGTGTAGACATTACCAGTGTATTTGTTTCAACAGCAAGGCGAGTTAATATTTCCGCCGCATGACGGCAACCAAATCCACTCCAGAGAATAGCGCCTCCGACCGCAAGCGCATCCGCTATTTTCTGTTGCTGATTTTCAGCGTTATTATCCTTTTGGTAAGGCGTTGAAGCGGGTGCTATGCGTGCTAGATTTATTCTATTATTTTCTTTTAAAACTTCTTTTTGAATATTTGTAGGTATAAAAATGCCCAACACATGGCCATAAGATGTTGTTGTGTTATTTATGGCGGTTATTGCTTCCATTAATTTTTCTTGTCTGTCAACAAAGACAATACTATCAAAAAAACCGCTGACACCATCGCCTGAGAGGTTGTTGATGTCTTGATGGGTGGTTTGCTGCAATCCCCATTTACCATTGTGTTCCTCAATGGTGGTTGCTGAAATGAATATCACTCTTGCGCCATCCAGCTTTGCCGCACGCAATCCTGTCAAAGCATTGGTAATCCCTGGCCCGGAAGTGGCAAAAGCGACGGCGGGGACATTGTTATATAAACTGTACTCTGAGGCTGAAAAAGCGGCACCGCTTTCATGTCTGCAATGGATAAGCTTGAGTGGTGATTCTGTCAGTGCTTCCCACAAAGGAACAATAAATCCACCTGAGACGCCAAAAGCAGCTTCAACGCCTGCTTCTTTTAAACTATCGACTAATGCTTTTATAACCGTCTGCTGTGTTTCTTTGTTCATAAAATTTCTCCCATAAAATACAAATGATTACGGCCATTTAATATGGTGGAATTGAGTGTTGATAATTAGCATGATCTAAATATTTTTTATCTCCAGTTGAAAGTGTAGTAGGTCTTTGAAGAAATGATAAACATAAGAAAATGCTTTAAGGCGCTCATCTGCCGATCCGATTAAGTTAGGGGATGTATTGTGCCGCAAGGTCTTCGTGAGGGTTGGCTGTGTTCTGATATTTTATTTTTAATTGCACCCGTTTCCAGGGATGGTATATCTAACTTAATTTATCAACTCTAATAATCACCTATTTAATTTATCTCTATTGTATATTATTTAATTCCTAATTATTTTTAATATAAAAATTCTGACGGATATTTATTATCAGAGCTGTCTCCAGGTCAGGCTTTGTTGCGCGTAAAGATGTCCGTGGCAGTCAATGGCTGGTAAGAAGATTCCGGTGTTGGGAAGGTATCATACTCGTCATACTTCAAGTTGCATGTGCGTTGGCTTGTGAACTGTACCCAGAAGTTGGATATTTCTACAATATAACCATCGGTTACTTATGGTAACACTTTTGCTTTAAACAGCAGATAAAATTGAACTCTGAGTAAAAATAAGTTTATTTTTCTAAGAAGTCCAATATTGTAATTTTATTATACAAAGCCCAGGAACCTGCCACTCTGATTGAACACTATTATATCAAGCAACAGGATCACGTTGCAGAACAAGGTAAATCTGCTCGTTACGGATTAGCGCCCAAGTCTGACATGTAATTTTTTCCGTATAGCCAGCAGACATTTAGCTTGCTGAAATATTTCCTAACGAAGATATAAGGTGTCCTATGTTCAAAATTTCTTCATCCGGAACCACCCCGAACGCGCCCCAAGACCTGGATTCAAACGAGTCAACGCCTTCTTCTTCACAATTTCCATCTCCCGTGCAATTTTTCTCTCCTTCGCCCGTTGGGGCTGGCGCGGACTATGATCGGGGACTGGAATTACGCCCCCTTTCATTTCGAGCCGTAGAGAATGTTTGTACTCGCGGCAGAGGCGCTCTGAGCGCGAATGCTCAGGCGCTGCAATTACAAACCTGCTTGTCTCGAGATGGAAGGCGTGTAAGTATCCGCAACAATACAGATGTGGCAGGGGTTATTAACGCATGTCTGGCGAAACGCCCCCCCGTTCTGAGCGAGTCCAGCCTCGATAATGGCGGAAAACTCCTGCGCTACGCTGCGGTACCCACCGAGCCTCGCGCACCGCGCAACGAAGCCTTTTTTACGAATGTGCCTGGCATGTTATTAGCGGCGTTGACGGTGCATCCGTCCGTTGAACAAGGCGCCGGAGGGGAACTGACCGCCGATCGGATAGCAGCCCGGCTCGGTGAACCGCCGATTGGACTGTTGACCGGCATCTGGCAGACGGCCGATGGCCAGGCATATCTGGAACGCGGCGGTGTTGTTCATACGGCTGACAGGGAAGATCGCTGGACTCCTCTAACGTTGCCTGACGCCGGTTCGCACACGGTTGTGCGCATGATCGGGCGACAGGCCGATGGCGCAGTCTACCTCCATAATGGCGAACATCTCTGGCGAGCCAGCGGTACGACTGTCGTTCCTGTGGAAACCGATCCGCTCCCGAAAGGTGCGGCTGTGCGCGTCAGCGCCGACGGCAAGGCGCAGTTGCTCCATGATGGGGCAATTATCGCTGACGGCGCTGTTCGCCCCATTGAACTCTGGAGATCAATGGTCGACAGTCAGGGAATTGAACAGAGTCCTGCCCGGCCCGTCGATCTGCTACCGTTGCCGCATACCAATACCGCGCTTATCCTCGACGACAAAGGACGCGTTTATCAAGCCAACCTGAAAGGCGACGGGGCGGTTGAAGCCCTGCGGCTGACGTTGTTCTCCGGCCAGGAACAGGGCGACGGCTGGGCTGTTACCTCAATGGGACTGTCTAAAGACAACACCGTCCATCTGATGTTGGAGGATCGCACTGGGCGACGTATGAGTTTGCAAAGAGCAGAGGGCGAGGCGCGATTCCAGTCTGCGTATCTGCTGGATCGCCCTTTGTTGCTGATTCATACGGAAGGTCTGCATACCCCTTCTGAGACGGCGGTACAATCGCGCATCCAGATCGACGGACATGCGCAACTGGGGCACATTGATGGTGTTTTGCATTATCAAGCCGATCCCACACAGCCCTGGGAACGATTAAAACTTCCGGGGGGCGAGCCGCTGACTGGCGTAACCTCACTTCATGCCAATCCGTCGGGTTTCATCGATCGGCGTCCCACTTTCGCCTATCTGGGCGATTCACAGCAATTGGTCGAACTGAAACTGGAGGGGCGTACTTCCTGGTTGCCAGCCGACGACGTCGCGCCGCGTCATCCGTCGGGGGGGCCGCTGGCGATCGTGCCGGACACGGTAGAACTGCGCATTCAGCCGCTCACCCGTTTCAATGAACCCGTGCAGGCACTGGCTGTCCATAATAATCGCCAAAGCGTCGCGCTGACTGAATCGGGGCGATTGATTGCGGCAGGGGGGGGCGAAGAACCGCATAAACTTCCTCATTTGACACGCCCCATGGCGATAGCGATCGGGCTGGATGACCAGTTACATGTACTGCATAAGCCCAGAAACGAATTGCCGCAGTTACAACGCCTTAGTCGTGAAGGGGTTTGGGAGCCGGTGCCAATCGTGTTGCCCGGTTCAACTCAGCCCACGGATCTGCGCACCACCAGAACCGGGCAGATACAGTTACGGCTGGGAAGCCACTGGCATACGCTACTACCGTCGATGACCGCATCCGATAGCCGTCGTTTACCGGCGCGCGTGGCGCCTACGCCAGCGGATGGCGAACCCGCATCGGCAGACATCCCCTCCGGGACGAATGCCAGAGTCAACCGGCAACAGCCCAGCCGTATAAGTACGCCGCATCACGACGCACTAGTGTCCACAACATTGCTGGGTACGACGGCGAACGATCCCTTGACGCCAACTTCAAACATACGGGCCGTCGCCGATACAACGCGCGCTCAGGCGGGCGCGTTAGCGCGAGATGTTCTGGGTAAGGTGGCGGTAGGAACGTTCCGGACGGTCACGCAAAAGCTGGGCATTCCGCTGCCGCCGACAGCGCAGGAAAGGCGTCTTGCCTGTTTTCATGATGAGGCCAGGCAGGCATACGACGCGGCTAAAGTGCTTTTTAGCAATCTACCGACACTGGCCGAAGTTCGCATTGCCTCAACCATGGGGCCTGGTGATCACGAAAGGTTCGGGTTGTCGCCGGAACAAGGAGACCGCTTACTGACGTTGCGCGAGGAGAAACTGGAAGCGTTGCTGCGCGACCTGCGCAAGATTGGCTTTCACGAAGGCTTGATTATGGGAGATTTGGGGTTTGGCGAGAATAATGATGACCCTATCTCAACCTCCTCCACGCCGACCTTCCGGCTGGCTGAACAGTGGCGGCGGCAACGATCGAAATTGGACAATACGCTCTCACACGTCGGCCTGTCCAAAACGGAAGACGTGCTGCCAGATTTGAGTAAAAGCCTGCGAGCATTGGCTGGCGCCGCAGCTTACCATCCAGAGCGTCTTGGTGAACGTGAAGCTGAATTGTTGACGGTTTTATCTGAGGTCAGCGAGAAAATGAAGCGTGCAGGCGTCCGCCTGCCAGCCGATGACGGGCATGTCGACAATGCCAACGCAGGTGTCCGTTATGGCCTGAAAACCGCCGGATTGGTCGCCGGATTGGTTGAGTATGATGCGCTGTTGCGCAGCGCAAGCAGTGAGGCGCTGGATCAGGCTGAACGGCGCCAGCAAGACTCCAGGTTGTCGGCATTGTGTAAGTTGGGGATGACATCCTGGCATCAATTGGAGGCCTTCGATGGTGTCGTGACGGCTTTCCGCGAACAGATAACGCTACCCGGTTCCGCACGCCGGACACAATTACTCAAGAACCTGGGATTAGAGCATGACGCCAAGCCAGACGAGATGGCCTCACGCATGTCTGAGCTGCTGTTTGATCTCTTCAACCGCAGTACCTTTTTCTCCACGCAAACGCGTGGGCTCGAGCTGCGTGGCTCACTGGGTTCGTCCGCCTGGACACAACTCAATGCATTCAGTGTCGGCGTTACCGGTGAGGATCACCACGTACTCGGTGTGGAGCGAATCGGTGATGGCAAGGAGGGTGATGCGGGACTGGTGGCCTTTTTTGTTCGCCATGCAAAAGCCAGCTCATCCACGACAGCAGGGGTAGGCATCGACTTCAAGCCGGGTTCCGGCACCGGTCTGCACACCTACGACACACGCCCTGGCCGTTCCATGACGGCAAGCTGGGGGGGATCAGGCTCTCTGACAATGTCTGGAACCTATCAACATGGCCGGGGTGCGGCGGCGATCATCGCGCCGTCCTCGATCCCCGATTTTGTACGCCTGTTATTCGATGTTCACAGTCCCGATCCCACTCAGGTTCTTCGTACCGGCGTGAACGGCGGCTCCATCGGCCTGGATCTTTTCGAGACTAACCTGAGCGCGTCGGCAGCGGTGAACGTAAGCGCGTCGCCGTTTAGCCTCAGTCAGCTTTATGGTTCACAGAAGCCGTCTGCTGATCCGGCCAATCTTGCCGCAGCCGGCGCCAGCAACCGGCGCAGCACCACGTCGGGTTCGCTTGGGGCGAGTGGAGCGGCACAAGCTGGCGCTCACTGGGGGCAAATGGAACTGCATCTGGATCATGCCTGGCGCGAAATCATCGGCCTGGAATTCCAGGGGCGTACCGACTTCAACCTTGAGGTTAATTCCGCCTTGAATCTGGGGGGGACGTTGTCTTCGGCGCTCGGCAATAAACCCGCGCAGTTGATCAATACCTCCACCAACAGTGGCAACCTGCAACTGGCCGGCATCCGCGTTGCTTCCAGCGATGTGCAATTGCCGACTGACGCCGTGGTGGACGACACCCGTCGCGGGCCGTTCCTGTCGACGGCCAGCTACAAACGTACCTTTGATACTGAAGCCGCCAAGCCGATCACGGCTCAGGAGTGGGATCAAATGCATCAGCGCCTGAGCAGCGTGTTTCCCAAAAATATCGAGGAGTTCGGATCACTGGATTATCCGGCCACCCCCGGCGATCGTATCAACACGATCGAACGCCTGCTCGATCGCATCCAAAGCCCAGTGGCGCGTGCTATAGAGTCCGGCGGCGCGATGGAGGGCGCAGCATTGAGATTCCAGCGTGGTCTGGCCGCCAGGGAGATGCGCTCCGCCGGGAACAACGTGTGGTCGGCTGCTTCTGAAATAGATCGCTCGTCTGCGGTGGAAATGCTGCATCAGTTACGTCAGCAGGATCAGAGCGCTTTACAGCACAGAGCCAGGGTGATCCCCGGCGCACGCGTGGAGTTCAACTTGTTCGGGCGTGAATCGCTGGAGACGGTGGTATTCCATGCGATCGGCCACCTGGGGCTTGGCAGCAAACTGAATGACCTCGGCGATTTGCGCCGGAAAGTTCCTGGTCTTGATCAGGTTATGCGTAGCTTCCAGAGCATTCCCAATGTCAATCAGGTGCGTTATGTCTTCGAGATGCGGCCACAGGCAAGGTTCGCTATCAACGATGCGCTGATGGCACGGGAACATCAGACTGCGGCTCGCTCGCTTGGATTGCCTGAACCGCAGAACAGCCTGGATTGGCGTACTGTCCTTGATAAAATCAGGACTACGCCTGACTTGTATCGGTTGGCGGCAATCGCCGTACACAATACCGACGAAAACCCGGTGACCACCCGTTTGGGATTACCATTGCTGACTGTTACATCCACAGGAGCGGCTTCTCACCAACTGTTTGAAGCAGAGATTCAGTTCCGTTACGGTCTTTATGACGACTTACAAGGCGTCGAGGTGCTGGAGGCCGGTAGCCGGGCCTTGCAGATGCCGCTGCGAACACTACAGCAGTCCGGCATCCAGGCGCTTGGTCAGAGGACCAGCGCCGGGGAGGTGCCATACGGCCCTGCGTCGCCGCGAAAAGGGACGGCGACACAGGCCAGACTGGTTGAACCCGAACCGCACGAACCACAGCAGCGGATTGGGGATAAAATCCAGCGTATGCAATCGTTACGCAACCGCGAGGCGGACGCCATCTCTTCGTTCCAGAAAGTTCATGAACGGGCGAGCGCACATATCGAAAGACTGCTTGACAATATTCCGGCACTGCCGGGAAGCAATACCGAAATCAATGCATCTGGATCATGGACTATGCAAAAAGCGGTCGAGTCTCTTAAGAACAACCGCCAGATATTGAACAATGCAGTTGAAGCCATGCGCCAAAACGGAGGTTCGTCACATGTGGTTGCCGAAAAACAGGAGGGACAGCAGAGCAACCCGAAATGGAAACATTTGGACGTTATCGAACAAAGTCGGCGTTCACTCGGCCAGGCCATAGAGATTCTGGCCGGCAAAGGGGCAGAGGCTTGTATGGAGAGCGAAAACGAACTGAACGAGGTTTCCGGGCATATCGATGAACTGGCCGCCAAACGGAAAGCGCTGTTAGCGTATTCTGAAAGCGGCAGCCTGAGTCACGAGGAGGTGGCGCAACAGCTCCAGAACATCGATGCCATGCAACAACACATGCGTGCGAGTTTGCTTGGCGAGCAGCAGGCAATGCAGGCTTTCGCCGCGCAGTTGGATAAGGCAATCGGTGCTGCAGCCGAGGGAGATCAGCGCTTCAGCGAGGCGGTTCATACCGCCGTAACAGCCGAGCGTGGCAAAGAGAAGGTAGCCTTGTAGGATAGTCATGTTGTCATGCACCTGCTCCTGACCAGCGAATGTCGTCTGGCTATGCAGGTGCAGTTCGATCTGGCGTGTTTACAGACATGGCTGATGCCGGATTTTTGCTGGAGGAGAGAGGTCAACGAGGCAAGCATCTGGTTCTGACTTAATATTCAGGGCCAGAGCTTCGTACTCTCAAATACAGCTCGCTGGCAGGGGAAAACGCGTATCTCAGGGTCGCTACCTGAAGGTGGGAACAATTTCAGGAACGGATGAAAATTTAATATCGCGCCTACTAAAATTCTGGTCTGTATAATGATCTTTTATTATTAGCACACTGTCATTAACTTGGTTATGACTGAGATGTTGTTGTAGTAGTTTCTCTCAATATAATCACCTGTCGCTTTTTCATGTATGTCGAATGACCTGAAAAACCGGTTTTTCCCCTGGTCATCGTTTAAAGTATGCCAATAAATTGAGATTTTCATGTTCAATTCGTTGGATGAGCGTTTTATCCACCAAGATTTTTCTGTTTTTCTGTTTTTCTGACTCAGTCTTCAGCGAATAGCCTCCCATTCATGTTCCTTTTTAACTTCAAAAATTATACTAATTATGTTGGCGCTTCCTCTGAGCCTTGACGCCCGTTTTAGGTTGATATCGAAACAAAATTTAGTCGCGGCGACGTTTTTTGACGTGACCTTAAGTAAAATTTTTTAGGGTTCCACCTTGCATCTCGTCTTGCTTGTGCTAAAAAAAATAGACAGTCTGCATTTTTTATAGATGATAATTTCCATGAATTGTCTAGAAAATATAATAAAGATGAGAGTTGCCCGAATATATAGAAGGAAGACAACTCAGCGGCACACGGCTACCTACCGTTTAATACATATTTATCTTTTCTAAAAAAGAAATATTTCATTAACCAGGATGCTTTTTTCTTCCAGGATGATTTCGTATGAGATATTTTCATGTTGAATTGGTTTTTGTATTAAAAATTAATTCACTGTGAGGACTCTTTTTGCCAGGAATATATCAGTTATGAATTCAGTTATCCTTTTTCAATACTAAGTATTTTTCAATACTTCAGTTGGGAGTGAATGCTAAATGAATGATTTCTCTATTACCACGAAAGAAAGTGGTATTACCTCTGTGGTTAATGCCACTTCCGGGGAATTGAATTTGTCTTCTCCTTCCATTGTGAAATTGCAGGCTAGTCGGCAAGACATTGCCGCCATGACTCGCTCTGGCAATGATTTGATCGTAGCATCGCACTCTGGTGAAAAAGTGGTGCTGAAAAACTTTTATATTACCGGAAAACAAGGTGCCAGCGAATTGGTGCTGGAAAGTGAAGATGGTGCGCTCTGGTGGGTGAAAGATCCTGCAACTCAACCTCAATTTGAATCTATTTTCAGTATTGATGAGATTATGGCCGGGGCGGAAGGGGCAGGATTCGCTGGCAGTACTTCACTGCCGTACATTCTGGCCGGGATCGCCGGTGTGGCGGGCGTGGCTGCTATGGCTGCTAACAGTAACAGCAATAGCAGCAACAATAACAATGATGAGCAAGACACCCAGGCACCCGAGATACCGACAGTAAATATCAGTGAAGATGGCACCACCATTAGTGGTCAAGCAGAGCCGGGCAGCACGGTTACCGTGACGCTGCCGGATGGTTCGACCACCGAAACTGTAGCCAGCGTAGATGGCTCCTGGCGCGTCGACCTTGATGATTCGCTGACCAACGGTGAGGCAGTGGCGGTGGTGGCGACTGATCCTGCGGGGAATACCTCCACTGCTGTGACCGTGACTGCGCCGGATGTTACCGCACCGCCTTCTCCTGCCGATCTGCTGGTGGCGGAAGACGGCGCGTCGGTCAGCGGCAGTGCCGAAGCGGGCAGTACGGTGACGATCACCGATGCCGCCGGGAATGAATTGGGCAGCGTAACCGTGGGTGAGGACGGCAGCTTTAGCGTGCCGCTGTCACCGGCGTTGACCAATGGCGAGGCCATCACTGCCATCGCCACCGATGCGGCGGGGAATCCTTCTGCCGCAGCCACCGTGACGGCGCAGGACACCACCGCGCCGGATGCGCCGGAGGCTTATATCAGCGACGACGGGGCCACGGTCAGCGGCACCGCCGAGGCGGGCAGCACCCTTACGGTCACGCTGCCGGACAACAGTACGCAGACCACGACGGCGGCGGAAGACGGCACCTGGAGCCTCACCCTGCCGGACGCGTTAACCGCCGGGGAGCAACTGACGGTGACCGCCACGGACGGGGCGGGCAATACCTCCGCGCCGGTCACGGCGACTGCCCCGGATCTCAGCGCCCCGGACACCACCGCGCCGGATGCGCCGGAGGCGGCGGTCAGCGCCGACGGGCTGACGGTAAGCGGTACGGCGGAGCCGGGCAGTACGGTGACGGTCACATTGCCGGACAGTTCCACCCTGAGCGCTACGGCGGATACGTTTGGCGTGTACAGCGTTAATCTGCCGGTGGCGCTGACCAACGGTGAAACGGTGACGGTGACCGCTACCGATGCGGCAGGGAATGTCTCCGCAC
>NZ_MJLZ01000066.1 GCF_003666245.1 Brenneria alni | reverse complement strand
CGTCGCCACGCCGTGATCCAGCGTCAGATCCATATCCCAGTTGCAACGCCACAGCGACCCCAGCAATCCCGGCCGGCGCTCACCGCCGGAACGGTAATACCGTTTCAGCAGCAGCGGTAAAACACCGGACAACTGGAAATCGGTACGCCAGTCAACCACATAGCCCGTGGCCATATCCACCGGCTCCCCCTCGCTCCGGCAGTTGCCTGAGTTGGCGCAGTTGGCTTGATCCCTTTCACCGGCTTTTTTCTGTTGTTCTGCGGCGCCGGGCTGCGTATCCTGGCTTCTGCCCGCGTTAACCTTGGTCACCTTTTCCGGCGCACCAGTTTTTTTGGGGACAGGGGCCGGTGTCTGTGATGCGGCCCGCGTCCCGGCTGTCGCGCGGGGGGCGGGAGCTTTTACGGACTTCGCAAACGCCCCTTTGGAAAGCGCACTCCCGGACGCCCGGGTCACAATCAGGGGAATAAAGCTGCCGAATTGGCTCTCAAGCGTGGTGATGGCCTCGTCGTACCCTTCAATAAGCCGATCCAGATTATCGATCATCTTGCCAAAGCGCTGTTTCATCACCCCGATAAGCCAGTTGTCTTTCGCCGCATCGTCCAGCGCCTTTATCATCGCCGCACGAATATCTGCCAGCTTGTCCTTGCCTTTCTTCCCATACTCCCGCAGCAAGCCCCGCAGCCGGGTCACTCCCTGCACCAGATTGCCGTCCGACAGGCTGCGGATAGTCTTGATCGCAAACTGCACCGCGTCCGGCGAGCCTTTCTTCAGGGCTTTCAGGATCGCCCGGCCGACCACCTTTATCGCGTCCCCCAGCCCCGGCACAACGCCGATCACACACAGCGCGCCGTCAGCCAGATGCAAATTGTCATCCAGCAGCGCCGGGTTTTCATAGGTTTTCCAGCACCACTCACCGATGAAAAAGAGATCCAGCGCCTGCCCCACCACCGGCACGCATCCCAAGACCACCTGACAGAGCATCATGAACGCAGCGTTGTCATCCTCACTCATATCCGCCACTTCCGCCGCCAGACTGTGGTGGGTTTTGTTAATTGCCTGCTTCAGCTGGCGGCTACCGCGGTTGATCTGTTCGTTCAGTTGCCAGAATCGGTCATATTCTTTCCGGTATTCATCCGGGATTAACCTGAAAATCCCCGCGCCTTCCACTTCCACATGGCTGTCGCCGCTGTCCTCCGCGTCATAGGTGAGCAGACCCTGCTTGCGCAGGCGAAGATACAGCGTGAAATATTCAGCGCCCAACGCGGCATAGGCCGGGCTGGACTGCAACACCGGATTATTCTGAACGGTTTGCTTCGGCTCGAACACATCCGTGCCCTCATCCAGCAGAAGCTCAAAGGCGCCACACCCCATGTCGACGATATGGCACAGGCCGTTGGCGTCCGTCTTGCCGTGGATTTCCGCGCCGTTGCTGTCGGTCAACACGAACGGCGCATTTGGCACCGGCCTGCCGGAATCATAGTGATAACGGATGATGACCTCGCAGCCGCAAGCAGAGCAGCCGCCGGAGATTTTGTTGTCGGTGGAGAAATTTTTTGCCGCCGCTTCCCCGCTGGTCATCAGCGCGGCCTGTTTATCCTGATTCATTGTGACTCCCTGTTAGGCTTTTTCGTTTTCCAGTTGCGCCAGTGCCGCCCGATATAAACGATCCATGCGGCTCTCCATTCCCATCATCTCCGGTTCGGCGAACACAGCTTCGGCCCAGGACTGGCGGATGAAATCCGGTTGCATTTCCGTCGCCAGACTGAGATAGCGCACAATATCCCGGTCATTGTTAAACCCATGCTGGCGCGCCTGCTCAACCTGCCGTTGAGTAAAATCCAGCAACGCCGGTTCATCGTTTTCCCGCCAGCGGACATGATGCGCCCGCAGGTGCGCCATATACTCGTTCAGCACGCCCCGCTCCGACGGTTCGATAATCGCCTGCCATTGCTGCGGGCTGAGATGCTGCGGCTCGCGGGCGGACAGACCGTGCATCTGGCGTTCGGTCAGCGTCAGCGTTTGAACGCTCCCCGACGGCGCGATAGCGCAAAACGTCTTCACCGGCCCGAACAGCGCGCAGGCTTCCCGCGCATCGCTGGCTTCCAGCAGACTCGACGTCACCAGCCAGTCGCTGATGCGTAATATGGCGCTGCCTCCGTCCGGCGTAGCTACCCAGCTCCACTCCCGCAGATGTTTCATCAATTCCGTTAGCTGCTGGAGCGGGCTATATGCCTGCATAAACCATTCAAGCTGTATCGCAATGCCCCAGCCGTCCTTAACCAGCAGATATTCGCGTAATTGCGGCCAGTTGGCGCTGTGGACGGGAATGCAGTAAGGCGATACCGAAGCATGAATGCGCCCGGTCTCGCCCCAGTAAAGACGGGTTTGATCCAGGCTGCCGCCCCAGCGTTCCGCCAGCCAGGGAACGGCGTCATTCAGCACTGCCTCCGCAAGTATGAAACAACCGCCTTGCGCAATGCGCGCCAGCCATCCGCTTTCATCTTCTTCCGATGTGCGGGACAGAAAAGAGCTAGACTCGCTCATAGTTTAACCTCCGATATGTCCGGCAATTCGCCCCGCATCCAACCGGGGCGGTGGTAATGTTCCCTGACTTCTTGCATACTGTGGGGCTGCGTTTTAAACAGCCGGATACTGTTTTCCAGATTGTTGCGTTCAAGCAGAGTGATAAACCGGGGATGCAGATAAAAGTCACTGCTCAACACCCAACGGTGTGCAGACCAGGATTCGCATTCATTGTCGTGGGCGTAAGGATATAACTGTCTGGCCAAGGCAATTCCGCTGATAAATTTAGTTTTCACTACTTCAATATCGAGCGGATAAACGTATAACGTACTGGCATAAAGCCAGAGTTGATTAGCCAACCGATGCAGCCGATTTTCATGTGACAGCAAATAATATTGTTCTCTACTCAGATGAATAGAATAAACACCTTGTTCTATCGGATAATTATTTTCCGCACCGATAATAGAATAAGTCAGACGTTTATCTTCTTTTAACGCCAGATAGAAACTGTCATGTGGGGAAAGAAAAGCGGACTGCTCCGTCTCGTTTAATGTGGCCCACCATCGCCGTAATATATCGGGATTGTAACTGCGAAATAATGCTTTTTTACCATCAGGATAAATACAAGAAATTCTTTGTTGCCAGTAGCGGGTTATTTCGTCCAGCGACAGCGCTGAATGCAACAAGATAATACCGGGCGGACCGTCATTTTTTGTTTCCGCTATCCAGCGCAACAGCGTTTCCCCGGATTTTCCTTCTTCAACTAACACAATAATCGGCGCCCATCGTTGCCATTCCTCGGCATCCGGCGCAAACCGCAATTGCCGCCACAGCGGCGCGGCGGCAGGCTGAAACGTCTGCCAGAATTCAGGCAGCGAGGGATAACACATGACATCAATAATGGCGTAAAGCGGTGACGTCCCGTGCTGAATAATATCAAACAGAGTCAGTGTGGCTAATTTTTTCATTACTGAATCAACTTTTCCAAGCAAAAATTAATATCGCTGTTATACCCAATAGATTTCGAGATGCAGGACAAACGTTATCGTTTTGAACAACGCAAAGCGATGGCCCTTTACGGACAAGGCTCATTAATGAGCGTTGAGTTTGCTGACAAAGTCGCCTGTAAGCCTGAGATACACAGGCCTAGCATACCGAGGGGCGCTCCGGCGGCTCACGCCGCTACGCCCCCCCTAATAATGAGCTTTGTCAATAGTCTGAAGGCCCATTAATGAGCCTTGTAATGCGGCAACCGAGTGACAAATTCGTCGGGAAGGAATTTCTATAAGCGCAGTGAGGATTTCGTGCGCACTAGCCTCAGTCGATTTCTGCGACCGTCGCAGCACGCGCCCGACACGAGGCTTTTCGCGGGAATCGCGTCGCTACGCGATGCCTTCGGCGTTCGTGACCGCTGGTCGGGCCGCCAGTGACGCGCTCCCTGCGCGGCACTGGCTTTCGTCGCGTCCGTGCGACTCACCCGGCTGTCACGCCCACCTCAGCGCGATTTTTTACGCGAAGAAAAACCTTAAAAAACCACATCCTGCTATATAAGACGATTTATCAAATAATGCTTAATTATTTTCCGGGGATCCCTCAGCCCAAAGAAGAGAGGCCCACGGATGGGCCGAGTAACGCAGCCAACGCACCTGCAACTTGAAAGATGACGGGTATATATAATTAAACAATTAGCGATCGTATATCTTCTCGCCATTTTAAGGCGGCTCACCTTTCGCACGGCGCTCTCTTACCTCTACGGGTGACAGTGGCGGAAATTTAACGCCCCGTTGCTGTAATAGCTGTTTTACTTTTAACGCCCAGGGATATTGAGGAGATTGGGGGGACATAATTGACAGACTCTCATGTACTCGCCATGCCAGACTTCCACCAGTTGCTGAGTAGGTGTCTACATGAGCACCATGCTCAATCAACCAGTAAACAATATCGTACTGGTTAAGGTAAGCGGCATAGTGAGCACTGTTTGTCTTCTGTCCATCGGTTAAATTTACATTGGCTCCGCGTTCTACCAATAATTTAATATCTGCCCAGCGCTCTTCGTTGATCGCACTAAATATTGCCGGTTGATCAAGGCGGCCTATCGAATTGGGATCCCCCCCTGCATCCAGCACTATGCGCAGCCAGTCGGGATCCCTTACTCCAGAAACCCTGTTGACTATGCTATCACCAGAACCATCCTTATAATTTGGATCGGCTCCCAACTTTAATGCCAGTTTTACTGCTTTCTTATTTTGCGTTTCATAAACCAGCCATAGCAACGGGGTTACGCCTTCTTTCCCCTGAATATTCAGATCCAGCCCCTGCGACAGTTGATGCCGGGCAGCGGCTTCATCACCGTTACGGATACTTTGTAACAGTGCCGCCATAGACGGCTCAAATAACTCACTGGCCTGCATACTGCGTCCTCCTGCCTGACAGGAAGTTAACAGCGGCACACAGGCCAATAGCAGTTTGAACCAACGCCTCAAAGCGGCTCACCTTTCGCACGGCGCTCTCTTACCTCTGCGGGTGATAACGGCGGAAACTTAACACCACGCTGCTGTAATAGCTGTTTTACTTTTAGCGCCCATTTATAGTGCGGGGAATCAGGTGACATAATGGATAGGCTTTCTTCTACCGTCCAGGACAGACTTGCACCTGTTGCTGAATACGTATTTACATTAGCACCATGCTCAATCAACCAGTAGGAAATTTCATATTGATTAAGATAAGCTGCATAATGAGCACTAGTAGTTTTCTGCCCATCCGTTAAATTTACATCGGCTCCGCGTTCTACCAATAACTTAATATCCGCCCAACGTTCTTCGTTAATCGCGCTAAATAGCGCTGGCTGCTCAAGATGACCTATAGCATTAGGATCGCCTCCTGAATCCAGCATCATACGCAACCAGTCAGGGTCTTTAGCACCAGATACCGAATTAACCGCACTATCACCAAAACCATCTTTATAGTTTGGATTGGCTCCCAGCTTTAACGCCAGTTTTACCGCTTCTTTGTCCTGCGTTTCATAAATCAACCACAAGAGTGGGGTTACACCTTCTTTTCCCTGAATATTCAGATCTAACCCCTGCGACAATCGATGCCGGGCTGCGGCTTCATCACCATTACGGATACTTTGCAACAATGCCGCCATCGGCGGCTCAAATAATTCACTGGCCTGCATACTGCGTCCTCCGGCTTGACAGGAAGTTAACAGCGGCAGGCAGGCCAATAGCAGTTTGAACCAACGCCTCAAAGCGGCTCACCTTTCGCACGGCGCTCTCTTACCTCTACGGGTGACAGTGGCGGAAATTTAACGCCCCGTTGCTGTAATAGCTGTTTTACTTTTAGCGCCCAGTGATATTGAGGAGATTGGGAGGGCATAATTGACAGGCTGTCTTCTACTGAAAAGGCTAAATCACTGCCCGTATCATCATAAATAGTGATATCGGCACCTTGTTCAATCAACCAGTAAACTATTTCATATTTATCCAAATAGGCGGCATAAAGCGCACTATTTCGTCCTGGACCATCTTTTAAATTTACATCGGCTCCGCGTTCTACCAATAACTTAATATCTGCCCAACGTTCTTCACCAATTGCACTAAATATCGCAGGTTGACTACGCCGACCAATTGTATTCGGATCCCCTCCCGCATCCAGTACAATTCGTAGCCAGTCTGGATCCCTTACTCCAGA
This sequence comes from Brenneria alni, assembly GCF_003666245.1. Taxonomy (GTDB): domain Bacteria; phylum Pseudomonadota; class Gammaproteobacteria; order Enterobacterales; family Enterobacteriaceae; genus Brenneria; species Brenneria alni. Next base: position 6,263 of record NZ_MJLZ01000066.1, on the reverse strand, counting down.
TACCCTGTTGACTATGCTATCACCAGAACCATCCTTATAATTTGGATCGGCTCCCAACTTTAATGCCAGTTTTACTGCTTTCTTATTTTGCGTTTCATAAACCAACCATAGCAACGGGGTTACGCCTTCTTTCCCCTGAATATTCAGATCCAGCCCCTGCGACAGTTGATGCCGGGCAGTTGCTTCATCACCGTTACGGATACTTTGTAACAGTGCCGCCATAGGCGGTTCAAATAACTCACTGGCCTGCATACTGCGTCCTCCTGCCTGACAGGAAGTTAACAGCGGCAGGCAGGCCAATAGCAGTTTGAACCAACGCCTCAAAGCGGCTCACCTTTCGCACGGCGATCTCTTACCTCTGCGGGTGATAACGGTGGAAATTTAACGCCCCGTTGCTGTAATAGCTGTTTTACTTTTAACGCCCAGGAATATTGAGGAGATTGGGAGGACATAATTGACAGACTCTCATGCACTCGCCATGCTAGGCTTCCATCTGTTGCTGAATAGGTATCTGCCTTAGCGCCTTGTTCAATTAGCCAGTACACAATATCGTATTGGTTTATATAAGCCGCATAAAGTGCACTATTTCTTTTTTGACCATCCTCTAAATTTACATCGGCTCCGCGCTCCACCAACAACTTAATATCTGCCCAGCGCTCTTCGTTAATTGCATTAAAAAGGGCTGGCGTCTTATTATGATCTAATGCATTGGGATCGCCCCCCGCATCCAACATCATCTTTAGCCACTCCGGTGACTTAGCGCCTGAAACCATATTCACTGCGGTATTACCATGACCGGCTCTAAAATTGGGATCGGCCCCCAGATTTAACGCCAGTTTTGCGCCAGCCTGATCTTTCTCCATGACCAGCCATAATAAGGGCGTAATCCCCTCCTTTCCCTGCACATTTAGATCCAGCCCGGCCTGCGCTATCTGATGTCGAGCTGCTGTTTCATCCCCTTTCTGAATAGTCCTTAATAATTCCACCATCGGTGGTGTAAAAAACTCACTGGCCTGCATACTGCGTCCTCCTGCCTGACAGGAAGTTAACAGCGGCACACAGGCCAAAAGCAGTTTGAACCAACGCCTCAAAGCGGCTCTCCTTTCGCACGGCGCTCTCTCACCTCTGCGGGTGACAAGGGAGGAAATTTAACGCCCCGTTCCTGTAATAGCTGTTTTACTTTTAACGCCCAGGGATATTGAGGAGATTGGGGGGACATAATTGACAGGCTATCTTCGACAGAAAAAGCAAGGTTACTGCCCGTATCATCATAGATAGTGATATCGGCACCTTGTTCAATCAGCCAATAAACAATTTCATACTCATCCAGATAAGCGGCATAAAGCGCGCTATTTCGTCCTGGACCATCTTTTAAATTTACATCGGCTCCCCGTTCTACCAATAATTTAATATCTGCCCAGCGCTCTTCGTTAATCGCACTGAATAACGCAGGCTGTCCAAGATGGCCGATAGCATTCGGATCCCCCGCCGCATCCAGCATGATACGAAGCCAGTCAGGATCTTTCGCACCCGATACCGAGTTAACCGCACTATCACCATAACCGTCCTTATAATTAGGATCAGCCCCCAACTTTAATGCCAGTTTTACCGCTTTCTTATTCTGAGTTTCATAGATCAACCATAGCAACGGGGTTACGCCTTCTTTCCCCTGAATATTCAGATCCTGCTCCTGTGACAATTGATGCCTTGCCGTAGCCTCATCACCTTTTTGAATACTCTGTAACAGCGCCACCATCGGCGGTTCAAATAACTCACTGGCCTGCATACTGCGTCCTCCGGCTTGACAGGCGGTTAAACATCCCAGAATAACTATCCCTACCCATTTTAAACGTGCCAACCATTGCATTATGCCCCCTTGAGTACACTGGTAATTTTGCCGATATCGTCTTTTTTCTGGCTTTCAATTCCGGCAATGACCTGATCCATACCATGACGGGCCAGCGGCGAGCCGCCAGAGGCGGGCAGCGACTGCATGGTCCCCGCCGCTTTTGGTAAAGCACCACCCAGCAGTGTCGCCACGCCGATTACGCCGCCGATGGCCGCGCCAGCCGAACCGCCAATCAGCGCTCCGGCACCGGATAATAGCCCCGGCACCATCGCCTTACCAACACCTTGCACCATCGTTAAAATTTCACCATCCACTGCCTGAGTGGTAATCAATGAGCCAATTTTAGCAAGATCGGCCCCTCCCGCCCGAATCGTAGTATTCTTATGCAGACCTGCCGCATTAAAGGTATAACCACTTAAGCCGCTTATCCCAACACCTGCGGATGCCTGACCGCCGCCTAGCGAATGTCCGACAATAACAGGGGAAGGCGAGATAGATCTTTTTACCTGTTTGGCTAAATCCATTGCTTGCTTGTATTGCGCTGTTTCCATCCCTATACCTTGGCCACCATTTGTCAGCCAGTCTTTTACCCCAGTAACCGCATTATTGGTACCCCGATAGGTCAGCATGGTTTCACCGTTAATCGCTGATTTAAATAAAGCAGAGCCAAAACCTGTTTTTTCACTCATAAATTTAGCATTTTCAAGCCCCGGCATTGCGCTGGTATCAATCAGCTCCAACCCTACCGGCGCTTTAGGCAGCGCCGCCAGTACGCCCCGACGGAACTCATCCACCGGATAGACATACTGCGCGGCTTCCGCGCGCAAAATACTGTCGTTATTAAACGCCAGCCGTTTTGCCGCATCCGCCAGTCCCGGCAGCGTTGCCCCTTCGGCGGCCAGTTTGGCCCGCGCCAGGTAGCGTTCCTGACGCTGTAGCAGCGTCAGCGCCTCGTCCAGCACCGGTAGTTCCGCCACTTGCGCCCATTGCATCAGCGCCGGAGCCAGCATCGGCGTCAGCGCCAGCAACGGTGAGCGCCGCTGCGCCGACTGCTCCGCGCAGGCCTTGACCGGCGACTGGTACGGCGTGTCGCCAATAAAAACATCACCACTGCCTGCGGCAACCGAACCGCCACAGCCAATGGCGTCACCTATACGGGCCGCCGGTTTGCCGTTGATGGTCACCGTACCGGAACCGGCGGAAATCGCCCGGTTATGAACGCCGTGGGGCATATTCGGACAAGGGCAGGCATGAAGCAACACCGCGTCGCCCAGACGGGCGGCGGGTTTGCCATTGATCGTCACATCGCTGCTGCCTTCGATAATTGGAGTGGCCGGGAAACAACCGTGTCCCGCGCAGCTATCTCCCAAACGTGCGGCACCTGGCATACTCTCTCCTTAACGCCGGTCAGGGGCATCCGGTAATGTCGGTTTGGCGGGTTCTTCCGGCGTGATGGAAACCGGCGTTGTACCTACTCCCGCCGCGCCGCCTTCATTGACTTTCACCCGCGTTCCAGAAATGGTGACGCCGGCACCATCGATCTTGATAAAACCGCCCGGCCCTTTGATCGTCAACGCCTGCCCCGCTTCCAGCACGATATCCGCTGCTTTGAGGTAGCTGTCGGTGTTCACTACCGTACGCTGATGCGCGCCGATCAAGGTTTCTTCCGAACCGGAAATAGTGGTCTGGCGGCTACCTTCGATCTGCGTGATCTCGCCGCCACCGATAAATCGCTTGAACGACTGTACGACTTTTTGCACAAAGTGACGGCCAATGAACTGCTGATGATCCTGACCGATCTGTTCAAAATCATCCTGCCCGATAGTACGGTGGCTGTGCCGGTCAACGCGTTGGAACTGATCCTGGGACACCGTTAAATGCTGATCCCGGCCAACGCTCCGGCGATGGATATTGTTGATCACCACGTCCATGTCTTTCTGGGCGTGGATATAAATCTGCTCGCGGGTCGCTTCGTCCTCGAATCGCAGTTCGTTAAACCCGGTGCCTTTATGGGTATCGGTACGCAGCAACGTTCGCGTCTTATGATTGGGCAGCACATAGGGCGTCGGATTGGTGGCATGAAACGTCCTCCCCGTCACTATCGGCTGGTCCGGGTCGCCCTCCAGAAAACTCACTATCACCTCATGCCCGATGCGCGGTATCGCTATCATCCCGTACTGGCCCCCCGCCCAGCCCTGACTTACCCGCACCCAGCATGAACTCTGGTCGTCGCTCGCACCATATCTGTCCCACGGGAATTGCAGCTTCACCCGCCCATATTCGTCGCAGTAAATCTCCTCCCCCGCAGGCCCCACCACCGTCGCTATCTGCGGGCCGTCCACCATCGGCTTGTACGCCATCCCCGCACGCCACGTCGCTTTCGCCCTGATAACGGAAAACACGTTGCTCATCGTCGTCGGCTCGCCGCCGCTCTCTTCCTCCAGCGCCTGCGGCTGCTGCCCGCTGTGCGTCACCCCCACTATCTGCCAGGCAATGTTCAGCGCCGGGTTCGGGTGTTCCGTCAGCTGGAACTTGCTGCCCGGCATCAGCCCCGCACAGTTCGACTCTCCCTCCCCCGTCACCGCGTCCGCACGCAACGCATCCAGACGGTAACCGGCAAACGCCTTGCCGCTGGCATCCTGTTTGTATCGCCCCGGATAGTCGTAGTGCTGATAGCTCTCCCGCTGGTGTTCAAGCGCGCCGCCCAGCTTTTTGTGCGACAGCCCGTAGGCCGGAGTCTTGAAACAGTAGTCCTTCAGCTCCACTTCCGCCGTGCGCACCGCCTCGCTATAGCGGAAACGCCTGACATACTCCCCCTCCGATAACCCCTGGTTCGCCAGATTGAAGAACAGCTCCGGCCCCTTCCCCAGCGCCCCCGCGTCGTCGGCAAACACCACCCGGTGCTTCCCTTCCTCATATTCGTGGAAGAAGTACATCCCCTCTTCCGCCGCCAGCCGGGTGATAAACGCCAAATCGCTTTCCCGGTACTGTACGCAGTATTCCCGCTGCGCATGGTCGTGCCGTAGTGCAAAGGCGTAATCGGTGATACCCGCCTCTTCCAGCAGCGTGGCGATAATCTCTTCCGGCTTCTGCGCCTGAAAGATGCGGGCGTTGCTGCGCAGCCCCAGCCGCCACAGCGCCGGACGGACTTCCGCCTGATAGCGCGTGCGCCGAAAACCGGTGTCGCCCTGAGTGAATCCGCTGACTATTCCGCTCACCCGACGCTGCAACTGCCCCTCGTACCACACCTTCAGTTCGCACGTCTGGTCCAGCACGTCGCCAAAATCCACATCCGGCAACGCGCTCGCCAGATTCAGCGACAGATGAAACGGCTGGTTCAGCATTTCCTGTAACTGGAAATCCACCACCGCGAACGTGCTCTCCGCCAACCCGCCAAGCGCCACGGTGAACTGCAATCCTGTACTGTTTGCCACCTTGTTCTTCCTCCCTCTGCCACGGCTACCGCACGCCCCGTTACCGCCCGGTGCGACCTGCCTCTGCCCTGATGAAAAATGAAACCCTGTGTTGGGGTCTGAGTCCGCTCACACCCCAACACACGCAAAAAAACCCGGCACGCCGGCCGGGTTACATCACGATTACGCTTCGACCGGCGCGCGCCAGTCATCGGAGCCGGAGGTCCCGGCTACCGTGTGCTCCCAGTCGATTTTGCGGTAGGCCAGCGACACCTGAATCAACTGGGTGTAGTCCAGCTTCGACGGGTCCTGGCAGTGCGGCATCTGGCAGTCGATATCCACGATGGTGGCATCGGTCAGCACGGTGGAGAAGAAATGCTCCTGCTTGCCTTCAACAGAAGTGCGATACCACTTCAGCGTCACGGTCGGCAGCATTTCGCCGGAAGCCAGCGCGTTGTACAGCAACGGTACGGCCTTGTTCAACGCCACGGTGAACTTGAACGGCCTGTGTACGCGCTGGCCGGAAGGCTGGCCGGACTGCGGGTCGGTGGGGACGGTAACGATGTGGTTGAATTCCTGCACCAGCATCTCGTCTTCATGGCCTTGTACGTAGATGTTGCCGACAGAGTCAGAGGTGAAAGCGCCGGCGGTGATGTTGCCCTGAGTTTTTCCTTCGATGCTGATATAGCATGGAGTTGGCATGGTATTGCTCCTTGTTGATTAAACACAGTTGATTAAAAACAGTTGATTGAACATGTGGTTGACTTCACTTAACACATAGCAATTTTTATGTAGCAATTCTTATGCCAATTTTTATGTCATTGTTTTATAAACAAAAATACCTAAGTCAAATTTTCCTTAAGTCAAATTCAGGCAAAAAATTGCCCAGACTTCCCAGATCGTTTGCAAACATTGCCCGAAAAGTGATTTATGCTAAAAGCCGGGCAAGAAGTTGCCCCAAATGCGACTTGTTCTAAAAATTTTATTTATTTACATGACAA
>NZ_MJLZ01000065.1 GCF_003666245.1 Brenneria alni | reverse complement strand
CATAAGAGGTTTGACCTGTTGGCTTATGTTTGTTGTAGTTTATTTGATTATTTTTATCAATTAATTTACATCATAATTACAACTTATCTCGCAAGCCGGACGGCCGTTCAGTTTTTTCTGATTGGCGTCAGCGATCCTGACAATCGTGACATTACGCGCTTCTCGCTGTTTCAGCGATCCGCTACACTGCATGGCAGAATATGATGATGTCACCAGACAATATGAGAGGATGCTATGTATCAGGACTTAATCCGTAGTGAGCTGAAAGAAGCCGCAGAAACGTTGAATACGTTTTTGAGTGATGACGCGAATATTCAGTCTATTCAGGATGCGGCGGTATTGCTGGCTGATGCGTTTAAAGCGGGGGGGAAAGTGATTTCCTGTGGCAATGGCGGTTCACACTGTGATGCGATGCATTTTGCCGAAGAGCTGACGGGGCGCTACCGTGAAAACCGTCCGGGCTACCCGGCGATTGCCATTTCGGACCCCAGCCATCTTTCCTGCGTCAGTAATGATTTTGGTTATGATTTTGTTTTCTCCCGGTATGTGGAATCGCTGGGCCGCGAAGGTGATGTATTGCTGGGGATCTCAACCTCAGGTAATTCCGGCAATATCATTAAGGCCATCGCGGCGGCGAAGGCAAAGGGTATGAAGGTCATCACGCTGACGGGTAAAGACGGTGGAAAAATGGCCGGTTCGGCAGATGTGGAAATTCGTGTGCCCCATTTCGGCTATGCCGATCGCATTCAGGAAATCCATATCAAGGCTATCCATATCCTGATCCAACTAATTGAAAAAGAAATGGTTGTCAGCTCAAATTGATAGCGGGTCGCGTGCACAAGAGAGGTTAAAAGAGAGTTACGATGTGTGAACTGCTTGGGATGAGCGCAAATGTACCGACAGATATCTGTTTTAGTTTTACCGGACTGATACAGCGCGGCGGCCTGACCGGGCCGCATCGGGATGGCTGGGGAATTACTTTTTATGAAGGGCGTGGTTGCCGGACTTTCAAAGATCCCCTGCCAAGCTATAACTCGCCGATAGCCAGGTTGGTGCAGGATAATCCCATCAAATCTTGTGCGGTGATATCCCATATTCGTCAGGCGAACCGGGGCGCCGTTGCGCTGGAAAACACCCATCCTTTCACACGCGAACTGTGGGGCAGAAACTGGACGTTTGCACATAACGGGCAACTGAAGGGATATCGTTCGTTAAATACTGGCACTTTCCGGCCTGTCGGCCAGACGGATAGCGAGTTTGCGTTTTGCTGGCTGCTGTACCAACTGTCGCAACGCTATCCGCGTACGCCGGGTAACTGGCCTGCGGTATTCCGTTATATTGCCGGACAGGCGGATGTTCTGCGTAAAAAGGGTGTGTTTAACATGTTGCTGTCGGACGGACAGTTTGTGATGGGGTACTGTTCCACCAAATTGTACTGGATCACCCGGCGTGCGCCGTTTGGTAAGGCGACATTGTTGGATCAGGATATGGAAATTGATTTCCAGCAACAGACCACGCCCAACGATGTGGTCACGGTGCTGGCAACGCAACCACTGACGGGAAATGAAACCTGGCATCAAATCATGCCTGGTGAGTTTGTCTTATTTTGTTTCGGTGAACGCGTAATTTGATATCGGCTGACTGGTCATCAACGGTGGGCTGACGACATATTGCCCGTTAAATACCGTGATGGCCGGTGGCTGATAATGCTGATTGAAATAAGCATAGCCCGGTTGCAACTGACGCCAGAAAGAATAATAGGTGGAGTTACGGTGGCGCTGCATATTTTTTTCCGTCATGCGGAACGGATAAATAGCGAGTTCTATTTTTGTCTGCCCGTTAAGCAGGGCGTGTTCTGCATAACGGTAAATCTCATCAATGTAATTGTTGGTCATGGCATAGCAACCCACGGATACACATTCGCCGTGGATCATCAGATAGCGGCCCGAATACCCCTGTGATTGGTCATATTCATTAGGAAAACCGATATTGATGGCACGATAATATCGGCTGTCTGGCTTGAGCTGGCGTAAATCAACCTGATAGAAGCCTTCCGGGCTTTTCAAATCACCTTCGATACGTTTTGGCCCAAGACCGCCCGAATATTTACAAATTGGATAATGTTCCAATAAGCGATATTCATTGCCTACTTTAGCGTAGAGTTCTAATACTCTCTCTTCCTTAAATATTTGAATATAGATTGGCGAGCCCAATAATTGCTGTTTGAATTCTTTTTGTATCGTTGTTAACGGCGCGGTTTCACTGGCAGCACTGGTAACAGCAAGGGATGGCAAAAAAAACAACATCGCAAATGATAGCGCGATTTTTTGCATTGTAGATCCTGATGAATAAAAACGGTATTACATCGACGGGAAGTTATCGTCCCGTATTCCTTTGCCATGAGGCGGTTTCACATTATCACTGCCTTAGTTTTAATCAAGGGCGAAAAGAGAAAAAAAGCTAAAACGACGATAAAGCAATCTAGCCAAACTTGTTTGTGTTGATGTGATTCTGTATATTTATACAGTATTGTTAGGAGGTGGGTATGCGCAAAATCATTCATATTGATATGGATTGCTTCTATGCCGCAATTGAGATGCGTGATAATCCGCGCCTGCGCGATATCCCCCTGGCTATTGGCGGCAGCGCCGATCGTCGTGGTGTGATCAGCACTGCAAATTACCCGGCCCGCCGCTATGGCGTGCGCAGTGCCATGGCGACGGCAACCGCCCTGCGCCTGTGTCCGCAACTGACGCTACTCTCCGGGCGGATGGAAGTATATAAAGCGACCTCCCGCCAGATCCGTGAAATCTTTGCCCGCTACACTTCGCTTATTGAGCCGCTTTCTCTCGATGAAGCCTATCTGGATGTGACCGACAGCCCTTATTGCAATGGTTCTGCGACGCTGATAGCAGAAGAAATCCGTCAGACTATTTTTGATGAGCTGAATCTGACGGCATCCGCCGGTGTCGCCCCGATCAAATTTCTGGCCAAGGTCGCCTCTGAGTTGAATAAACCTAATGGCCAGTACGTTATCCCCCCGGATCAGGTGGATGCCTTTATATTGTCATTGCCGTTAGCCAAGATCCCCGGCGTTGGTCAAGTGACGGCAAAGCGGCTGGAAGAGAAAAGGCTGCTCACCTGTGCCGATGTGCGCCGTTATGAGCTGGCGGAGTTGTTAAAAAGTTTCGGTAAATTTGGCCGTATCCTGTGGGAGCGCTGCCACGGTATTGATGAACGGTCTGTATCACCAGACAGATTACGCAAGTCTGTTGGTGTTGAAAAAACGCTGGCGCGGGATATTCACCACTGGCACGAGTGCGAGGGTTTAATCGAGCAACTTTATCAGGAACTTGAATTACGCTTAAAGCGGGTAAAGCCAGACCTGCACATTGCGCGGCAGGGGGTAAAGCTGAAGTTTGATGATTTCCGCCAGACCACGCAGGAACACGTGTGGCCGGTGTTGAATAAACAGGATTTGCTCACGCTGGCGCAGCAAACCTGGAGGGAAAGGCGTGATGAGCGGGGTGTTCGGCTGGTGGGGTTACATGTCACCCTGCTCGATCCGCAAATTGAGCGCCAACTGGTGTTGAATTGGGAATGAGCGGCTCAGGCAAGCCGCCCGGTATGATGGGTTAAGCGCGTTCAGGAATGGCTTTCAGCAGCGCGGTCAACAACTGCCAGTATTGACCGACGCTGGCGATATGTACCTGTTCATCCGGCGAGTGCGGCCCGGTGATGGTCGGCCCGATTGACACCATATCCATATCGGGATACGGCTTCTTGAATAGCCCGCATTCCAGCCCTGCATGAATCACCATGATGTTCGGGGTTTTGTTAAACAGTTTCTGATAGGTTTCCCGTACCAGATGCATAACCGGTGATGTGGCATCAGGTTGCCAGCCGGGATAGCCGCCTTTCGGCGACGTGTCGGCGCCAGCCAGTTGGCCCAGCGCCGTCAGCGTACCGACGACAGCGTCTTTGCCGCTGTCAATCAGCGAACGAATCAGGCAATTAATTTCTGCTTGTTTTTCGTCCAGGGTAACCACACCGATGTTCAGTGAGGTTTCCACTACGCCTTTCACCGCGTCACTCATGCGGATCACCCCATTCGGCATGGCGTTCAGCAACGCCAGCAGCCGGGAACTGACCTCTTTGGTGAGTGCCAGCGCCTGACTGTCGCTGTTTTCCACCAACAAGGTTAGATTTTTCTCCACGGCGGACAGTTCGTTTTTCAGTACCGACAGATAGTCCTGGCTCTGCGCTTTTAGCTGTTCGACGTTGGCCGCCGGTAATGCCAGTGTGGCAAAAGCCTCACGCGGGATGGCGTTGCGCAGCGTTCCGCCATTCAGATCCAGCAGGCGAATATCCAGCTTATCGGCCTGTTCAAACAGAAAACGCGCCAGCAATTTATTGGCATTACCTAAACCGAGGTGGATATCGCAACCGGAGTGGCCGCCTTTCAGACCTTTTAAGGTCAGCGTCAGCGTTTGATAACCGTCCGGCAGCGTTTCACGTTCTAACGGCAGACGGGTAATAAAGTCGATCCCGCCCGCGCAGCCCATGTAAATTTCACCTTCCTGTTCTGAATCGGTATTGATCAGAATCTCACCCTGCAACCAGTTGGGTTGCAGACCGAACGCGCCATCCATGCCGGACTCCTCGGTCATGGTCAGCAACACTTCCAGCGGCCCGTGCTTTACATTGTTATCAGACAGCACCGCCAGCGCTGAGGCCATACCAATACCGTTATCCGCGCCTAACGTGGTGCCGCGGGCTTTCAGCCATTCGCCATCAATATAAGGTTGAATGGGGTCTTGGGTGAAATCATGCACGGTATCGTTATTCTTCTGTGGCACCATATCCAGATGCGCCTGCAAAACGACCGGTTTGCGCTTTTCCATGCCCGCCGTCGCCGCTTTGCGCAGCAGAATATTACCTGCCCGATCGCGCTCGGCATGGATACCTTTCTCTTTCGCCCAGGCAAGGATATATGCGGCAAGCGCTTCTTCATGATAAGACGGATGTGGAATGGAACAGATTTTGGCAAAAATGTCCCACAGCGGTTGTGGAGCAAGTTGAGACAGTTCAGACACTATTAAAGTCTCCTTTTCAGCAGCCCTGTCTTCGCGTCTGGCGCACAGGCGCTACAGGTTGAAAGTGAATCGCGGTCAGCCATCCTATATGGCATGTTAAAACAGAATATCACTTTCCACCGATCGTGGGGCCGGTTGCCGCTAAAAACCGCCGCGAGAGTTTTTTCATGACGTCTGGGTGTTCCACCCTTTGCCAGGGATAGCACTCAGCAGAAGCCGGGTATAGTTGTGTTGGGGATGCAGGAATACCTGGTGTGTGTCTCCCTGCTCGACAATTCTTCCCTCTTTCATGACGATAATCTGGTCGCAGATTTGTGCCGCCACTCGCAGATCATGGGTGATAAAAATGAGTGAAAGGCCGAGGCGCTGGCGCAATTCCGCCAACAGGTTTAATACCTGTGCCTGAACGGAAACATCCAGCGCGGAAACCGGTTCGTCCGCCACCAGGATACGCGGCTCCATAGCCAGCGCCCGCGCCAAACCTATCCGCTGACGTTGTCCGCCGGAAAACTCATGCGGGTAGCGATGGTTGGATTCAGGATCCAACCCGACCAGCGCAAATAAATCTCTGGCTTTTTTGAGCGCATTTTTCCGTGTTTCACCGTGGATCTCCGGCCCCTTTGCCACTATTTCCCCCACCGTCTGCCGCGGATTTAACGATGCAAAAGGATCCTGGAACACTATCTGCACTTTACGGCTTTGCTGGCGCTGCTGCTCGCGGTTGGTTCCGTTCTGTTGCTGACCGGACAGGATAATCTCTCCGCTGTCTGGCTGATAGAGCCGGACAATACAGCGGGCCAGCGTCGATTTGCCGGAACCGCTTTCACCGACGATACCGAGCGTGCTGCCCTGTGGCAGCGTCAGGTTGATATCCCGCAGTGCGTGGGATATGCGTCTGTTACGTGCCAGCCAGCTCCCTTGCCGGAATGTTTTGCTGACGTGCTGCAAGGTCAGGATAGCCTGGCTGCTGACCGCAGGGCGTGACGCGCCGGGGTGAAAGACCGGTACGGCAGCGATAAGCGCTTGCGTATACGGATGTTGTGGGGTGTTAAGTACCTGCCGGGTCGGCCCCTGTTCAACCACTTTTCCCTGTTGCATAACCGCGACGCGATCGGCTTGGCCAATATCGTATAACGGATTTTTTGTACGCCTGCTGTTCGGTCAGGATCGAGAAAGTCACGGGGTGAGGCGCGGTAAGTGTCAGCCTTAATCCCCGTCCTCTCCGGCTGATTTCTCTTGCCTTGTTTAATCTGTTTTTCTGCCGCAAGCATCCAATCTCTTTTTGTACTTAGTTATCCGCAAATTTTTGTTTAGACTGCATCGAGGAGGAGGAAACTCAGTCATAACGCTGGTTTTTGTGTCGTTGGATATCTATAATCCCGCGCAACCTTTTTCCCCCTCAGACTCAACGTGAGCCATTTTTATTCGGCTGGGATATATTTTATGAGCGAAAAGTACGTCGTAACCTGGGACATGTTGCAAATTCAGGCCCGCAAACTGGCACAGCGCTTACTGCCTGCCGACCAATGGAAAGGCATTATTGCCGTTAGCCGCGGCGGATTGGTTCCCGCCGCGCTGCTGGCTCGTGAACTGGGTATTCGTCATGTTGATACGGTTTGTATCTCCAGCTATGACCACGATAACCAGCGTGAAATGAAAGTGCTCAAGCGCGCAGAGGGTGATGGCGAAGGTTTTATCGTGGTGGACGATCTGGTTGATACCGGCGGCACTGCAAAAGCCATCCGCGACATGTATCCAAAAGCTCATTTTGTCACTATTTTCGCTAAACCTGCCGGTAAGCCGCTGGTTGACGACTATATTGTCGACATCCCGCAGGATACCTGGATCGAGCAGCCGTGGGATATGGGCGTGGTGTTTGTACCGCCGCTGGCCGGTTGCTGATCGAGGCTTGTTCCTCTGTGACAATGTCCGGTTATGCCGGGCATTGTTATTTATGAAAGCGCCTTTTATTTCAAGACTTATCTTCTATTTACCGCTGATTTGATCTGATAACGTGTTTCCGCGTTGATTTGCGCGCACCGCCATTTGTTTTCACCGTGATGAGTTAGTTACACTCAGCATTAAGTTTAGTTGTCCGCCAATGGCGGCTTACATTAACGGAGGCTGTTGTGGCGCAAGCTAACCTGTCAGAAACCCTGTTCAAACCATCCTTTAAGCACCCTGAAACGTCCATGTTGGTGAAGCGAGCTACTCATACCCAGAGTGTATTGGGTACGCAATCCGCGCTGGAGGGGGAAAACAGCCGCAACTGGTATCGGATGCTTAACCGTCTATTGTGGATCTGGCGTGGCGTTCATCCGTGGGATATTGAAGACGTACTGGCGCGTATTGCTGTCAGCAAGGCGGAAAGAAGCAGTGAGCGCTTACTGGATACGGTTATTGGCTACCGCAGCGGCAACTGGATTTATGAGTGGGTTAAGCAGGGGGCAAGCTGGCAGCAGCGGGCGACTGACGGCGGCGACAACGAACAAAACGGTCAGTACTGGCTGAATGCGGCGAACCTGTACAGCATCGCCGCCTATCCCCATCTTAAAGGTGATGAACTGGCGGAACAGGCTCAGACGCTGGCTAACCGGGCTTACGAAGAAGCAGCGAAGTATCTCTCCTATGAATTAAAGGAACTGACTTTCCCGATTGAAGGCGGCGGGTCGCTGACCGGATTTCTGCACCTTCCTCATGAGGGAAAAGCGCCTTTCCCAACGATACTGATGTGTGGCGGTCTGGAGACGCTGCAAAGTGATTATTATCGTCTGTTCTGTGATTATCTGGCGCCCGCCGGAATGGCCATGCTGACCATTGATGTGCCGTCTGTGGGCTTTTCTTCACGCTGGAAACTGAGTCAGGATTCCAGTTTCCTGCATCAGCAGGTGTTGCGGGCTTTGCCGGATGTGCCGTGGGTGGATCATTGCCGCGTTGGCGCGTTTGGTTTTCGTTTCGGAGCCAATATCGCCGTGCGGCTGGCTTATCTGGAAACGCAGCGCCTACGTGGTGTCGCCTGTCTGGGGCCGGTGGTGCATCACCTGTTGTGTGATGCGCAGCGTCAGCATCTAGTGCCTGATATGTTTATGGATATGATGGCAAGCCGGTTGGGAATGCCGTTTTCTACCGATGCGGCGCTGAAAACAGAATTAGGCCGTTATTCTCTCAAAACACAAGGCTTACTGGGACGGCGTTGCCCAACGCCAATGTTGGCCGGATATTGGGATAACGACCTGATAAGCCCGAAAGAGGAAGCAACCTTGATCGTCAATTCATCACAACAAGGAAAATTGCTGCCGGTGAATTTTTCACCTGTCTATCAGAACTTCCATCAGGCGTTACTGCAAATCACTCATTGGTTAGGTCATAAATTAGTCTAGTGCATTGATAAATTGTCATTCTCTGCTAAAAAGAATGTTCAACCCGAGGAGATTGCCGAATGATGTTACCGAGTGGACACCCGAAAAGCAGACTCATGAAACATTTTGCTTCACTGGGGCCGTATTTACGGGAAGCACAGTGTGAGCACGACCATTTTTTCTTTGACTGCCTGGCGGTGTGTGTCAATGTCAAACCCGACCCGGAAAAACGTGAGTTTTGGGGCTGGTGGCTGAAGCTGGAAGCACAAGAGCAAGCCTTTACCTATGATTACCACTTTGGTTTATTTGATAAAAACGGCAATTGGCGTGAAGAGAAAATCAAAGATAAAGACGTGATGGATCAACTGGAAAGTACCAGAAAAGCTTTCCATGTTCGTTTAGAAAAACTCCTGCAATCGTTGGACCCAGTCTGCGCATTAACCGCACGACCGTGATGCTTCCTGCCTGATCCCTGATTTATTCGCGGGTTTTCGCGTTGTGACTGTTGGCATAACGCGCCCGTCCTGTTACAACGTTTTTCTTATTTGTTCTTTTTTGATGACTTTCAACGGCAGAAAAATTATGAGCGGCAGCCAGACTTTGGTTGTGAAACTTGGCACCAGCGTGCTAACCGGCGGTTCGCGCCGCCTTAACCGGGCCCATATGGTTGAACTGGTGCGTCAGTGTGCGCAGCAACATGCGGCAGGGCACCGGATTGTTATTGTAACCTCAGGGGCGATTGCCGCCGGGCGTGAACATTTGGGCTATCCGGAGCTTCCGGCCACGATTGCCAGCAAACAACTGCTGGCGGCGGTAGGGCAAAGCCGCTTGATCCAACTGTGGGAACAACTATTTTCCATCTATGGTATTCATATCGGGCAGATGCTGCTGACCCGTGCCGATCTGGAAGACCGCGAGCGTTTTCTCAATGCGCGTGACACCATGCGGGCGCTGTTGGATAACCATATCGTGCCTGTTATTAATGAAAATGATGCGGTGGCGACTCTGGAAATCAAAGTCGGTGACAATGATAACCTCTCTGCATTGGCGGCCATTCTGGCCGATGCCGACAAACTGCTGCTGCTGACCGATCAGGCCGGCTTGTTCACCGCCGACCCCCGCAAAAATCCCGATGCTGAACTGATCCGTGAGGTTACCGGTATCGACGACGCGCTGCGTGGTATTGCCGGTGATAGCGTATCCGGTCTGGGCACCGGCGGAATGTCGACAAAATTACAGGCCGCAGACGTTGCCTGCCGTGCGGGCATTGACGTGGTGATTGCGGCGGGCAGTAAGCCCGGTGTTATTGGCGACGTGATAGCGGATGTGCCTGTCGGCACGCGCTTTCATGCGCTGGAAGCCCCGCTGGAAAGCCGTAAACGCTGGATATTTGGCGCCCCCCCGGCGGGTGAAATTACCGTGGATGATGGCGCGCTCGCGGCGATCCTTGAACGCGGCAGCTCTTTATTGCCCAAAGGAATCCGCGAGGTGATGGGAAACTTCTCCCGTGGTGAGGTCATCCGTATCCGTAGCCTGACGGGCCGTGATGTGGCACATGCCGTAACCCGCTATAACAGCGACGCACTGCGTATGATTGCCGGGCACCACTCTCAGCAGATAGCTGATATTCTCGGTTACGAATATGGCCCGGTAGCAGTCCACCGGGACGATATGATTATTAATTAAGGAGTACGCGATGCTTGAACAAATGGGCAAAGCGGCAAAGGCCGCGTCTTACCAGTTGGCGGCGCTGAGTACGGCTGAAAAAGATCGTGCCTTGTCGATGATGGCGGATTTACTGGAGTTGGAAAGCGAGCTGATTCTGGCGGCCAATGAGCAGGATGTCGCACAGGCAAGACAGAACGGCATGAGCGAAGCGCTGCTCGATCGGCTGCTGCTAACGCCGGAGCGGCTGACGGCGATTGCCAACGATGTCCGCCAGATATGCCGGCTGACCGACCCGGTAGGGCAGGTGATCGATGGTCGGATGTTGGACAGCGGTCTCAGGCTGGAGCGCCGCCGTGTGCCGCTCGGTGTGGTCGGTGTGATTTATGAAGCGCGCCCTAACGTCACCATCGATGTGGCGTCACTATGCCTGAAAACCGGCAACGCAGTGATTCTGCGTGGCGGTAAGGAAACTTATCGCACCAACGCCGCGACAGTAAAGGTGATCCAGCAGGCGCTGGCACAATGCGGCTTGCCTGAGTCAGCGGTTCAGGCCATTGAAAGCCCGGACCGTGAACTGGTGAGCCAGTTACTGAAGCTGGATCGCTATGTCGACATGCTGATCCCCCGCGGCGGCGCGGGCCTGCACAAACTCTGCCGCGAACAGTCAACGATCCCGGTCATCACAGGCGGGATCGGAGTGTGCCACATTTACGCCGACGAAAGCATTGATTTCGACAAAGCCCTGACGGTGATTGAAAGCGCCAAAGTACAGCGTCCCAGCGCTTGTAACAGTCTGGAAACACTGCTGGTCAATCAAAGTATTGCGCCTCTCTTCCTGCCTGAATTGAGCAAAAAAATGGCGGCGGCGGGTGTCACCTTACATGCCAGCTCATCCGCCATGCCGTTCCTGACGGATGGCCCGGCGAAAGTAGTAGAAGTAGAAGAAGCCAACTATGACGATGAATGGCTTTCAAACGATCTCAACGTCACGCTGGTTGACTGTCTGGATGACGCCGTGGCCCACATCCGCCAGCATGGCACGCAGCACTCAGACGCGATCCTGACCCGCTCCCTGAGCAATGCGGAACGCTTTGTGCGCCAAGTGGACTCATCAGCGGTTTACGTCAATGCCAGCACCCGCTTTACCGATGGCGGACAATTTGGCCTGGGCGCGGAAGTGGCTGTCAGCACGCAAAAGTTACATGCACGCGGCCCGATGGGATTAGATGCGCTGACCACCTATAAATGGATTGGTTACGGTAACGATCTGGTTCGCCCGTAATCCCGCTTTTTATGGAGGGCTCTCCTTGCCCACCCCCTTCGGGCCGCTGCCAGCGGCGTTAAAAATTTCTCCCGGAAATTTTTTAAACCGGAAAGTTATAGGGTTCTCTGTTATCAGTTTGGAAAATTATCAGAGAATCCCTATCTCCGACGTGACGGTTATAAAACCAGCAGACGGCCGCCAAATGCTTGACTTGGCGCTTCATTTTCAATAGTTTGTCACCCCGTAGTCCATCGTCATGCACTCGCCATGACGATCCCCAACGCCGATATAGCTCAGTTGGTAGAGCAGCGCATTCGTAATGCGAAGGTCGTAGGTTCGACTCCTATTATCGGCACCATCCTACCTATTTTAACGTCTCCCTAAGTCTACTCAAACACTCTTTAAACCCTTATAATACGCGGTTTCACGGCCCTTATTGTCTCTGCTCGTCTACTCACGTTCACAGAAATCTACGGTGAGTTGGGGGTATCAATGGGGGTATTCGCTGTTCGGTCTAAAGGAGATACCCCCAGATGAAGCTCAATGCCAGACAGGTCGAGACTGCCAAGCCCAAAGATAAACCCTACAAGTTAGCAGATGGTGGGGGCATGTATCTGGAGGTGTTCCCTAACGGCACCAAAAGCTGGCGCATGAAATACCGGATCGCAGGTAAAGAAAAACGTGTGGTGTTTGGCGTCTACCCGACCATTACCTTAGCTGATCACCCTGGTGAAACCTATCGATAAGTCGACACCGTTACTGGCAATGGCATTGGATAAACAAGAGAAGGTTAAAGTATTAATCGATTTTTACCGCACCACACAACGTAAGCGTCCGGCGAACTCACATTGCGCGACTGAAGTAACATTATAGACTGGTCGGTATCAGCTAAAGCTATTTTCGGCGTAAGGCAACAGTTCGCTGATCCGGTTGTTGGGCCAGATAGGCAAGCGCGTTAATACGTCACGCAGCCAGATATACGGGTCGTGGCCGTTGAGTTTCGCGGTTTCCAGCAGACTCAGGATAGACGCCATCCGTTGCCCGGCGCGCAACGATCCGGCAAAAAGCCAGTTCTTGCGGCCCACGGCTACCGGACGGATGCAGTTT
>NZ_MJLZ01000064.1 GCF_003666245.1 Brenneria alni | reverse complement strand
TATTTGTGGTATTTTATCCCTGCCAAGTATGACGTTATTTCATATAATTACCACCCCCCTTTTTTAAATGAAAATCATTATCAATCGCATTATTTACCCTTAGCCTTTTTAGTGTTGTTTAATCCATAAATAATATGTTAAGGTTGCGCCGTCATTGGGGAGTAGCCAGTTTCTGAAACTTAAAATCAGAAATGCTCGTATCAACATACTCGTTTTATTTACTAGAACGTGGTGCGAGCGGCCAGTTGGCAGGCGAGACCATAGACACGGGGGATCATCATCTGGTTGGGGATGATCTACGTGGATATGGAGAACCACCCAGCCGAGGCTATTTATAATGAACCTGTCAGCAACACTTATCCTTGCTTTTGGCATGTCGATGGATGCTTTTGCAGCGTCTATTGGTAAAGGTGCCATACTGCATAAACCCCGATTTCGGGATGCCATTCGCACTGGTCTTATTTTTGGCATCGTTGAAGCTATCACGCCGTTAATCGGCTGGTCTCTTGGTTTTTTTGCCAGTCAGTTCATCATTGAATGGGATCACTGGGTTGCTTTTGGTCTGTTAGTGATTTTGGGCGGGCGAATGATCGTAGAAGGCAGCCAAACGGCCAAGACTTGTCACTGCGATAAAATCAAAAAACACAGTCTGGCTCTGCTGGTTTGTACCGCCATTGCAACCAGCCTTGACGCCATGACCATCGGGGTGGGATTGGCATTTTTACAAGTCAATATTTTCCACACGGCAATGGTCATTGGCTGTGCAACCATGATTATGGTGACGCTAGGTATGCTGATTGGCCGTTATGTCGGCCCGATTCTTGGCAAAAAAGCAGAAATAATGGGGGGTATTGTGCTCATCGGTATCGGCTGCAATATTCTTTATGAACATCTTGGTAATTTAGCCTGAAGCTCTGCTATCCCCCCTTGCGATATTGCCATCGGTGCTTGGGGGGTTGCCACGCACGTTTTAAGTTGTCTCAGTCTATACCGGTTTTTGAGCTGTGCCGCCGTCGTCAATGCGCTGGTGCAGCCGGATAATAAAATCAGTCTCGCAGGTAAAATGTATCGCGCCTTGCAGTTTTTTACTGACTTCCGGCGTGGCGCGCCAGGCGAACGGCGTCATCTGCAACAATGCCGCCCCCTCCTGCCCTGATAATTGCATCGGATATGCCAGCGTTTGCTGATCGATCAACTGAAAACCCGAAAGCGCTTCGTCCCTGATGGAATGTAACTGTACCTGGTCATAAACTTCGGCTTTTAACTGATAAAGATGCCGCGGCCCCGGCGATACGGTAATAATCCAACCGCCGGCTTTAACCGTGCGCTGTAGTTCAGCATCATTGCATGGCGCATAAATCTTCAATATGGCATCCAGTGATTGGTCGTTAAAGGGCAATCGCTGACTGGATGCGACACAATAATCAACCTGCCGATAACGTTTTGCCGCACGTTGTATAGCGGTTTTGGAAACATCCAGCCCATAGACGGATATTGCCCTGCCTTGTTTAAGGCAGGCGGCCAGAGCAGCCGTGTAATAGCCCTCTCCGCAGCCGATATCCAGCAAAGCGGCGGCGGCATGCGGTAATATTTCATTAATGCGCTGAGTGATATAGTCACGCAACGGTTGATAATGCCCTGCATCCAGAAACTGTCGACGGGCTTGCATCATTTCAGCACTGTCGCCCGGTTGTTTTGAACGTTTAAATTGCACCGGTAATAGGTTCACGTAGCCTTCTTTCGCGCAATCGAAGCTGTGGCGACCGCACGACCACTGCGCCCCTATTCGCTGTAATGGTTGCTGACATAGCGGGCATTGATAAAGCATCAGCACTTTTTTCCTGCTAAAAGCATTCTTTATATTACGGCATATATATTGATGAAATCGAGGTATGCCAGAAAGTGTTGTATTGATAAAAAATACACAACAAAAAACCCGCACCATGGCGGGTTTTGCAACTTGAGCTGTAATTACAGCGCAGTCACGTTGACCGCAGACGGGCCTTTCTGACCGTCTTGAATTTCGAACTCTACGTTCTGGCCTTCAGCCAGAGTTTTAAAGCCGTTGCCTTGAATTGCAGAGAAATGTACGAACACATCTTTGCTACCGTCAGCTGGAGTGATGAAACCAAAGCCTTTAGATTCATTGAACCACTTAACCTGACCTTTAATCTTTGCCATTTCAGATATTTCCTTTAATTGTTTAAACCGCCAGAGGCGTTATACAGACAAACCAAAGTCGTTACTGCTTGAGGCACTAAGATAAGGATCGGCAGAGAAGTAGTATTCAACGCTAACGTTTGTACTTAAGTCTTCTTTACTGAAAATGCCATTCATATACAGAACTGTACCTCGTTTTACCCAAGTGCGTTATTACACACTCTACTGTCAATGGCAAGCCATTTTTTTCAGGCATGGACATGGCGCACAGATTAAGGCCATCGATAACTTATAATTATGCAACTACATGCTAAATTTTAATATTGATAAGATTAAATAGATCTTTTACTAATATATCCAAACATTGATTCATACCTCCGGGGAAATGCAGCTGTATCATCTCTGTGGTGGTTAAGCCTCGCACGCTGGCCATCAAAAATGCCATCGTCAGCTCCCGGCGGTTAAGTTGGTTTGGAGATAAAAAAAAGGCAAAATGGTAAACCGTCGATCCTTAGATAAAGGATGACTATCAAATCCCATTTTTGCCTTTTGGAAACAGTGCATTGCCTCTAGCATTATGAGACGTTGCTTGCACAATAAATCTTGTTGATTTTTTAATTAATCAATGAGTAGCATAACGATAAGCAATGACACTAATAAAATCAGCAAAATACTACTTGCCAGTTTCCAACGCCTTTCTGATTTGGTGCTCATGCCCATATGATCCTTCCAGAAACACAATTTGTACCAAAAACCTACACTTTATGCTTTATCGGCAAACCACATCATTTTATTAGACCCTTATCAGCATGTCAGGTAATCTCGGTTAATGCATCAATAACCGTGCAGATATCAGCAGCTAACGTTAGACTTACGTTGCAACGTTATGTACGATTTATTAAATTAGAGCACTATTTCTGTTATCGAAGGAGCATTATGAGTTTTCCACTCATGTGCACACAATTTGTTACCCGCCGAGTCGTTCAACACACTACCACTTTCCACCTGCCCCTTGACTTAAATGATATTGATAATTATTCTCAACAAAATCATTCACGACTTGTAAGGATATTCGTATGATCGGTTTTCTGATTCATTTCCCCCTTTTTTTACAGCGTATTGTGTTGCCCGGCGCCTTGCTTTTTCTGTCCATTCCCGGTGCCCATGCAGCGGAAAAACTTAAGGTGGTAACCACTTTCACCATCATTCAAGACATGGCGCAGAACATTGCGGGAGATGCCGCCATTGTAGAGTCCATTACCAAGCCTGGCGCGGAGATTCATGATTACCAACCCACACCACGCGACATTGTCAGAGCGCAGTCGGCTCAATTGATATTATGGAATGGAATGAATCTGGAACGCTGGTTTGAGCGTTTTTTTGACAACGTAAAAGCAGTTCCTGCGGTGGTGGTAACGGAAGGCATCACTCCACTGCCAATCCGTGGCGGAGCCTATAATGGCAACCCTAATCCCCATGCCTGGATGTCGCCTTCCAATGCCTTGGTCTATATTGAGAATATCCGGGCAGGACTGGTGAAGTATGACCCAGCGAATGCGGAGACCTATAACCGTAACGCCAAAGCCTATGCAGAAAAGATCAAATCTATTGATTCACCATTGCGTGCACGGCTGTCCCGTATTCCTGAAGAGCAACGCTGGCTGGTTACCAGTGAAGGGGCATTTAGTTATCTGGCGCAAGACTACCGGTTCCAAGATGTGTACTTATGGCCGATTAATGCGGATGAACAAGGATCGCCTCAACAAGTTCGTCGTGTGATTGATACCGTGCGGGAGAAAAAAATTCCGGTGGTATTCAGTGAAAGCACCATTTCTGACAAACCGGCAAAACAGGTGAGTAAAGAGACAGGAGCCAAATATGGCGGCGTACTCTATGTCGACTCGCTGTCAAATGAAAAAGGCCCGGTGCCTACCTACATTGATCTTTTACAGGTCACGGTAGAAACCATCGCCAAAGGATTTGATCAATGAGCAATGATACGGCAGCGCAATCCTTAGAAGTCAATGATGTCTCTGTGACCTACAGTAACGGGCATCAGGCGATCCGACATGCTTCTTTCGCGCTGAACGGAGGCACGATTTGTGCGCTGGTGGGTGTTAATGGCAGCGGGAAATCAACCTTATTCAAAAGCATCATGGGGTTGGTGAAACCCACCGCCGGGCAAGTGCTCCTGAATAAAAAGCCCATTGTTCAGGCACTGAAACAAAATCTGGTCGCCTACGTTCCACAAACTGAAGATGTGGACTGGAACTTTCCGGTTCTGGTTTCTGATGTAGTGATGATGGGACGATACGGAAAGATGAATTTTTTGCGCATTCCCAGCCAGCAGGATCGCGCCATCGTTGCGGAATCATTAGAGCGTGTCGGTCTTTCGGCACTGCATCACCGACAGATTGGCGAATTATCCGGCGGACAGAAAAAGCGGGTTTTTCTCGCCCGCGCACTTGCGCAGCAGGGCAGCGTGCTGTTATTGGATGAGCCCTTTACCGGTGTAGATGTAAAAACGGAGAACGCGATTATCGACTTGTTGCGCACGTTACGCGACGAGGGGCATTTGATTCTGGTTGCGACCCACAACCTCGGTAGTGTGCCTGAGTTCTGCGATAATGTGATTTTGGTGAACCGTACCGTACTGGCTGCCGGGCCGACACACAGTACCTTTACCCAGAGCAATCTTGAAAAAACTTTTGGCGGCGTTTTACGTCATATTAATCTGGGCGGTTCGAACCTGCACGACGACGACGATGTCCGAACTGTGACGGTGCTGACCGATGATGAGCGCCCTGCCGTTTTCTATGGCTCGACCAAAAGCGATCCTCCCGCCTTACGCGCCGCCCCGGAGGAGAAAGAACATCCATGATCGATCTCTTACTGCAACCTTTTAGCTATAACTACATGGTGAAAGCTATTTGGGTCAGCGCCATTGTGGGCGGCGTCTGCGCCTTTCTCTCCGCCTATCTGATGCTCAAAGGCTGGTCGCTGATGGGCGATGCGTTATCGCACTCTGTCGTTCCCGGTGTTGCGGGTGCCTATGCATTAGGTCTGCCGTATGCCGCTGGCGCGTTTTTTACCGGCATGTTGGCGGCGTTGGCGATGACACTTATCCGGCACATCACCCGATTACGTGAAGATGCGATTATCGGTTTTATCTTTTCAACTTTTTTCGCCATCGGTCTGCTGATTATTTCACTCAACCCGACATCGGTGAATGTTCAGTCAATTATCTTCGGTAATATCCTGGGTATTGCTGATGAAGATGTCCTTCAGGTTGAGATCATTATTGGCATTACTTTCGTTATTCTTTGCCTGATATGGAAAGACCTGCTCGCGGTGTTCTTTGATGAAAACCACGCCCGTTCTATCGGTCTTTCTCCGCTGAGGCTGAAAATTCTCTTCTTTACCCTACTCAGCGCCTGTACTGTGGCGGCGTTGCAAACCGTCGGCGCAATTTTGGTTATCGCTATGGTCATTACTCCCGGCGCGACGGCCTATCTGCTTACCGACCGATTTAATCGTTTAGTGCTGATCTCTATCACGCTTGGCGCAGCAACCAGTGCAATAGGCGCCTACCTGAGCTTTTTTCTTGACGGCGCCACCGGGGGTGTCATCGTTACGCTGCAAACCGTGGTATTCCTGCTGGCGTTTTTGTTCGCCCCCAAGCACGGTTTGTTGGCGTCGCGTCGCTTACGCCAGCGTGATCAAACGGGAGATGCGCTATGAGCCTGATCCTGAGTTGGATAACGGAGCCGTTATCCTACCCATTTATGCAACGTGCGCTGATTGCCGCCGTGGTGACGGGAACGGTATGTGCGGTGTTGTCATGCTATCTGGTGCTCAAAGGCTGGTCGCTGATGGGTGACGCGATTTCCCATGCAGTCTTGCCCGGTATCGTGGTTGCCTTTCTGCTGGGGGTTCCGCTGGTTATTGGCGCCTTTATTTCCGGCATTTTCTGTGCTGTAGCAACGGGGTATGTAAAAGAGCATTGCCGGGTCAAGGAAGATACGGTGATGGGGATCATCTTTTCCGGCATGTTTGCACTGGGATTAGTACTGTTTGCCCGCATTGATACCGATCAGCATCTGAATCATATTCTGTTTGGTAACGTATTGGGCATCACACCGCAAGAACTGACACAAATACTGTTGATCGCTTTCGTCACGTTGTCTGTCATTGTGCTGAAACGGCGGGATTTCATGCTCTACTGCTTTGATGCTAATCACGCACGTGTTATCGGTCTGCCCGTCAAACGTCTGCATTATGGGTTGCTCTGTCTGCTGGCGTTGACAATCGTCGCTTCATTGCAGGCAGTCGGCGTCATTCTGGTCATCGCCATGCTAATCGCACCCGGTATCATTGCGTTTATGATATGCAAGCGCTTTGACCGTATGCTGCTGCTGGCAACGCTGGTTTCTGTCGTATCCTGTGTTGCCGGGACGATGATAAGTTTCTATATTGACGGCGCCACCGGGCCATGTATTGTTATTGTACAGGCGCTGTTCTTTACCGCCGCCTTGAGTTATCACCAGTTAAAACATCATCGCCCCCCTGAATCTCAGGCTCCGGCCGAACCATCATAAAGTGGTGACGGGCTTAACCGGTGATTTTTTGCCGCCGGTTAGGCCTCATGTCACTAACGGTTTTATTTTCAACAACGGCTATACTTTTCTCCGGACTCTTCTTCTCTGTCGCTGTCGTCATCAATCATCATCACTGTGCTGTAGATTCAGTTTTTATACAGTTCAATGAATTACCGTAACGGTATATCAGGCAAACGGGAGAATACCTTATGTGGCAAGCTATCAGCCGGCTTTTGGAAGAACATCTCGGCGCTGCTGAAATTCAGGAACGCCGCGAGCTGCCAGGTGGAGAGATGCACCCTGCCTGGTATATCCTTTATGGCGACCATGAGGTTTTCGTAAAATGCGACGTTCGTGAAATGCTGCCAAAATTCACGGCTGAAGCCGATCAGCTCGTCTTGCTGGCACGCAGTGCTACTGTAAACGTGCCGGACGTATATGGCGTCGGCGGTTCCCGTGATCACAGCTTCTTGCTGTTGCAGTACCTGCCGGTAAAACCGCTGGATGCCCACAGCGCCTGGTGTCTCGGCGAACAGTTGGCACGCTTGCATCAATGGAGCGATCAGCCACAGTTTGGTCTGGATTTTGATAATGATCTGTCGACCACCGTTCAGCCTAACTGCTGGCAGCGGCGCTGGTCGTCCTTTTTTGCCGAGCAACGCATCGGCTGGCAATTACAGCTAGCCGCCGAGAAAGGCATGTACTTTGGGGATGTTGAAACGTTGATTGCGCGGGCAGAAGAACGGTTAGCCGGGCATCAGCCACAGCCGTCATTACTTCATGGCGATCTCTGGCCAGATAATTGCGCCAATAGCAGTAATGGGTGTTATCTGTTTGATCCCGCCTGCTATTGGGGAGACAGAGAGTGTGATCTGGCGATGCTGCCGCTATACCCGACGCTGCCGCCGCAAATTTATGACGGCTACCAACAGGTCTGGCCGCTGGATAAAGACTTTATTGAACGCCAACCCATCTATCAGATTTATTACCTGCTCAACCGCGCCAATCTGTTTGGCGGGAAGCACATTGTTGAAGCCCAGCGCGTGATAGAGCAGCAGCTCTGTTCCTGAGCACAGATACTCTCTTCCCTATTTGTACGGGCAATGTTGTTTAAACCGCTATTCTGGCGCATACAGCGCCGGAATACCGACTAGGCGAGAAAGCCTAATAACCTCAGGACCATATACCCGATACCGGCAACAACTAAAGGCAAAATATAGAGTGGAAAGAATTGCAGAAAAATGGTGTGACGTGGCACAACAATTCGCGCTTCCAGTTTCTCACGGCTGCGGCTTTCATTACCTTTCATGTTTTCCAGAATCAGTTGATCTTCAATACCTTCACGGATGGCCTTTACCTGCCGTAACATACGGGCGCCGGAAACCTGTAACGCCAGTCCAACAAAAATCAGCATATAAATCAGCCAGAACATCAGGCTGGCGGCCATAAAGAAACGTGAAAAATCAGGAACCGGCGAGTTGTACCAGAAAATATTCAGAAACGGCGTATTAAAACGCACCATATCGATCATCAAGTGTAAAAAATCCAGCAGTACCGCATCAATACCCTGCTTTTTCTGGGTATAGGTATAGAGGTAATTGGCAAATGAAATAAGTGTGGACAGCAAAGCCGGAATAAAAATAATCCATCCCGCGATACGTTTAACCACGGCTATACGACCAGCCTGTTGATACGTCATGAGATCCCCTTCTGAGCGACGCAACATTGTTAATATTTTTTCGTATAACAAAAAAACTCGTTAGAAGCCTACTGCAAGTTTACTATCAGTCAACGTTTTATCACCCGATGACCTTTATAAGCAGTGATTTGGCTTATAATCAACCGATGCAACAGTCGATATCTTACCGGAGCTAATGGCATGACCGCTGATTCCTCTATCCGCGCAGCAATTTTTGACATGGATGGCTTACTGATCGATTCAGAACCTTTGTGGGATATGGCCGAAATTGAGGTCATTGCATCATTGGGTATTGATACGTCATTACGTCAATCCATGACCGATACCCTGGGATTGCGCATCGATATGGTGGTTGATCTCTGGTATCAGCTCTCCCCCTGGGAAACGCCCAGCCGGGACGTGGTGGTCAACCGTATTATTGAACGTGCGATCGCCCTGGTCGCTGAACGCCGCCCGTTGTTGCCGGGTGTTGAACATGCTTTGCGGCTCTGCCGGGAGCAAAATCTCAAGATTGGCCTGGCATCCGCCTCACCACTGCATATGCAACAACAGGTATTGCATATGTTCAATCTGGAACACTATTTTGATGTATTGGCTTCTGCCGAAAATTTGCCTTACAGCAAGCCTCACCCGGAAGTATATCTGAATGCGGCACAGGACTTGGGTGTCTCGCCGCTACAGTGCGTAGCATTAGAGGACTCCGTGAATGGCATGATTGCGACTAAAGCGGCTCGGATGCGTTCTATTGTCGTACCAGAGTCTGAATTCAGTAAAGATCCGCGTTGGGCGTTGGCCGATCATAAACTCAGCACGTTGCAACAGCTTGAGGTAGTCCATATTGGGTAAATAAGGCGATGTGATAGCGTTCGCACATGCAGCCAGAAATATGACGGTATAACACAACCGGAATAGATGCTCACCGGTGGATCGTTGGCCGGAAAAACGCCGGCCAATAGCACGGCGGATTAAAGGAAATCAGCCCGTTTGGGTGAAAAGGTATCAATCAACACGCTGCCGTCTTCCAGCGCCACTACACCATGCATTTCGTCTTTTACCGCCATGTACCCATCACCGGTTTTCAGAATGCGTTTTTCACCTTCAATCACCACCTCAAAGCTGCCACCGGCCAAATATGCAATCTGATCATGAATATCATGTTTGTGAGGCGTACCCACTGCCCCTTTGTCAAAATGCACGCAGACCATCATCAGCTCATCACTCCAGGCTATGATCTTCCGCTTGATCCCACCGCCAAGTTCTTCCCACGGCGTTTCGTCGTCAATAAAGTATCTTCTCATCATTTCCCCTTACGCTTTATGACTCACCCGCATCACGGATGAGTGTGTCACTGCCAATACCGGTATTTTAGTAACATCAGCAGCAGATGAAACATAAAATAAGCAAAATCATGACGTCCTTCAAATATAAATAAAACATTATTTCATATTTATTGAATTAATATACCAACCAAACTATTATCCCAACTTAACAGGAAAGAACCGGGCAAGTTAACGTTCAGGTGACGTTGTCACTGCCACGCGACATCACTTGTCCGGCCCGGTACTTTCCCAACGGTTTGATTGCGCTTTATTTATATCTTTTGTCGCTTATGGAGAGGTTATGGCTATGATTTTAGATTCCTTCGATTTACAGGGTAAAGTTGCTCTTATCACTGGCTGTGATACGGGGCTGGGTCAAGGCATGGCTATCGGGCTGGCGCAAGCCGGTTGTAATATTGTCGGCGTCAACATTGTGAACCTAAAGACACTATCGAGAAAGTCACCGCGCTAGGCCGCCGTTTCCTTAGCCTGACGGCGGATATGAGCTATATCGCCAGCCATGCGGAATTGGTAGAAAAGGCCGTTGCTGAGTTTGGCAAAGTTGACATTCTGGTTAACAACGCCGGTATCATCCGTCGTGAAGATGCGATCGAATTCAGCGAAAAAAACTGGGATGACGTGATGAACCTGAACATCAAGAGCGTATTGAAGCTCGGTCATATCATGCAGGTCGATACCCCGGACAATCTGTACCACTATCCGGCCAATATGTTTGTCGCAGGCTTTATCGGTGCGCCGGAAATGAACATCAAACCCAGCAAGCTGGTGGAAAAAGACGGTCAGATTGGCCTGACCGTCGGCCACTACACGCTGGTTCTGAACAATGCGCAGCAAGACAACGTCAGATCTCACGCTGGACAGGATATTTTCTTCGGTATCCGCCCGGAATACGTGACCGTGTCGGAAACCCCTTTTGCAGGTAATCACTCCCAGGGTGAACTGGTTCGCATAGAGAACATGGGCCATGAATTCTTTATGTACATAAAAGTCGATGGCTTTGAATTAACCAGCCGAGTCCCCTCCGGCGAAGCGCGGTTGATTATCAAAAATGGCCTGCATCGTCAGGTGTATTTCCAGTTTGAAATGGATAAATGCCATATTTTTGATGCAAAAACAGAAAAAAATATCTCTCTTTAACAGGAGTAGTAACCGATGAAAAAAGCGATCCTACACACATTGATAGCCTCATCTCTGGCGTTACTTGCACAGCAATCCTTCGCAGCCGACCAGGTCGACCTGCGTATGTCATGGTGGGGAGGCAATGGTCGCCACCAGGTCACGCTGAAGGCAATTGAAGCGTTTCATAAGCAATATCCGAATATTAATGTCAAAGCAGAATATACCGGTTGGGATGGTCACCTTTCTCGACTCACCACCCAGATCGCCGGCAGAACTGAACCAAACGTCATGCAGACTAACTGGAACTGGTTGCCCATTTTTTCTAAAAAAGGTGATGGCTTTTACGATCTGAATAAAGTTAAAGACACATTGGATCTGACCCAGTTTGATGCCAAAGAACTACAAGGCACCACCATTGACGGCAAGCTGAACGGTATTCCTATTTCTGTTACCGCGCGCGTTTTCTATTTCAACAATGAAACCTGGAAAAAGGCCGGGCTGGACTACCCCACAACCTGGGACGACTTGCTGAATGCCGGTAAAGTATTCAAAGAAAAACTGGGCGATCAGTACTACCCCGTGGTATTGGAACACCAGGACACACTGGCCCTGTTAAGCTCTTACATGATTCAGAAGTATAATATTCCAGCTATTGATGAGAAAGGTCAGAAATTCTCTTATACCGATGCGCAATGGGTAGAGTTCTTCGGCATGTATAAGAAACTGGTTGATAGTCACGTTATGCCTTCAGCGAAAGACTATGCCTCTTTCGGCAAGAGTAATATGTATGAAATGAAGCCGTGGATTAATGGCGAGTGGAGCGGCACCTATATGTGGAACTCCACCATCACCAAATATTCTGACAACCTGCAACCTCCAGCCAAACTGGAATTAGGTCATTATCCTATGCTGCCAGATGCGAAAGATGCCAGTCTGTTCTTTAAGCCAGCACAAATGTTGTCGATTGGCAAATCAACCAGACATCCGAAAGAAGCCGCGCTGCTGATTAACTTTCTGCTGAACAGTAAAGAAGGTATTCAGGCATTAGGATTAGAGCGCGGCGTACCGTTAAGTAAAGCCGCCGTTATGCAATTGCGTGCTGACGGTATAATTAAAGAAGACTCGCCAGCAGTGGCCGGATTAAATCAGGCATTAACCTTACCGCACGCCATAAAGACGTCACCTTACTTTGATGACCCGCAAATCGTTGCTCTGTTTGGCGATTCCATTCAGTATATTGATTACGGTCAAAAATCTATTGAAGAAACGGCAAAACACTTCCAACACCAGTCAGAAAGAATTTTAAAACGTGCGATGAAATAATCGTTTCTTGTGGCATTTAATGTCACATCGTTTTGCCAGTGGTTTTGGATTATCGCCGAGATCAAATGGAAAGGCGCTGATTCGACGGATAAACCTTATAATGAAACCGTTGCTGATGGCACTGAAGTTGTCGCAAGCTATCAGTATAAAATCAATAATACTTTTTCCATAGAACCCGGATTTTCTCTTGAATCTTCAAGCAGTAGCCAAAACTACCGTCCATATATCAGAGGTTCCGCCAAAATCGCCGATGGTTTTTCCGCCTCTTTTCGTTATCGCCCCTGGTATAAGCGCCTGAATGGTAATATTGGTAAAGAAGGTGATGTGGATACCGTACAAAGAGGCCATCAGGGCAATTTGGTTCTCGATTATAAATTCCTTGAAAAATGGCAGTTGACTACTGATTTGGAAATAAAGAAGGCGGAAAACCACAACCTGTATGATAACGATAAGATCGATTATCTATACGAATTTAAATTAGCTTATGCATGGGATAAAAATTGGAAACCCTATACGGCTATCGCTAATGTCAGTAAGGCTTCTGACTCAGATGAACGTCAGACCCGTTTTCGGGTGGGTATCCAATACAACTTCTAATCCATCAGAATATGTTGTAGCAATCGATATTGCTATTAGTAAATCGTTCTCATATCAATTCACTTAATGATTAGTGTCCTTTTATTATTGAGTTGTATTTCCGGCTAGCAACGTTATGTGATAGCTCTCTTTGCTGTGTGTATTCTGTGTCTAAA
>NZ_MJLZ01000063.1 GCF_003666245.1 Brenneria alni | reverse complement strand
AATTTGACTGATAATTCAGAAAGATCAAAAATTAACATTTACGATTTAGTGAATAAATAAAAATAAACAATGATTTTTGTAAAAAAATTATTATATATCATGATATTAATGTGATTAATTAAATGATTACGCCCGGTGATTAATCGATCTGGCTAATTAAAAATAAATATAATGCTAATATATAGTCGTTATTGCGATTATTTCTCATCTAAACAATAGAAATGTTCATTTAAATAGATTCCGTGCGTATAAAGTCACAGTTATTACAAAAATCAGAAATCTATTGCCCCAGCGATTGATGAAGATCAAGTCTGTTAAATTAATTTGCTCCTTACCATATCCCTACACATATTGTGTGTTCCTCCGTTTGGGTACAGGAGAATAATAAAAATGAGTGGGGAAAATGTAATGCTTTCCCATCACGGGGTTAATCGCCGTGATTTTATGAAGTTATGTGCAGCACTGGCGGCATCAATGGGGTTGGCGGATTCCGCTGTGGCGGAAATTGCTCAGTCAATCAGTTCCACGCAGCGCCCGCCCGTTATCTGGATTGGCGCGCAGGAATGTACCGGGTGTACGGAGTCTCTGCTACGGGCGACGCATCCCACCATTGAGAATCTGCTGTTAGATACCATCTCGCTGGAATATCACGAAGTGCTCTCTGCCGCTTTTGGTGAACAGGCAGAGGAAAATAAACATCGTGCCATTGAGCAATACAAAGGGAAATACGTGCTGGTGGTGGACGGCTCGATACCCATTAAAGACGGCGGTATCTACTGCATGGTGGCCGGCAAACCGATAGTCGAACATATTCGGGAAACGGCGGAACATGCCGCCGCCATCATTGCCATCGGTTCCTGTTCGGCCTGGGGCGGCGTCCCGGCGGCGGGCAGTAACCCGACCGGCGCCGTCAGCCTGCAAGATGTCTTACCGGGAAAAACGGTGATTAATATCCCCGGCTGCCCGCCGAATCCACACAACTTTCTGGCTACCGTCGCTCACATCATCACTTATCAACGCCCGCCCGCGCTGGATAGTCAGGGCAGGCCGACCTTCGCCTACGGGCGCTTGATCCACGAAAACTGCGAGCGCCGTCCGCATTTTGACGCCGGTCGTTTTGCCAAAGAGTTCGGTGATGAAGGGCATCGTCAGGGCTGGTGTCTCTACCATCTGGGCTGTAAAGGGCCTGAAACCTATGGCAATTGCCCGACGCTGGAGTTCTGTGACGTCGGCGGCGGTATCTGGCCGGTCGGTATCGGGCACCCTTGCTATGGCTGCAACGAGAAAGGTATCGGCTTTACCAAGGGGATTTTCCAACTGGCGAATGTGGAAAATCCAACGCCGCGGGCGGAAAAACCGGCCATTCATAACCCGGAAGGCGGGCAGATTTCAGCCACGGCGACAGGGTTGATCGGCGGTGTGCTTGGCGTGGTAGGCGGAGTCAGCCTAATGACCGTGCGTGAGTTGGGTCGTCAGAAAAAACAGAGCCAGCAGGACGCCGGAAACGCATCCCGGGAGGGTTAAACCGTGAACAGACGCAATTTTTTCAAGCTGGCTTCCGCCGGCGCGTTGCTGGCCGGTACACCCCTGACGGGTTATACCGCGGCAACCAACAAACCGCCGATTCCCGGGGCGTTGGGAATGCTTTACGACTCAACGCTGTGTGTCGGCTGTCAGGCGTGTGTCAGCGAATGCCAACAGCTCAATAAGCTGGCTTATAATCCGGACAGCAAGATCTATGCAGGCGGCGATGCCATCTGGTCAAACAACGATAAACTCAGCCCTTACACCAACAACATCATTCAGGTGTGGAGTTCCGGCGATGGGAAAAACAAGGATCAGGTGGACAACGGTTACGCCTACATCAAAAAGCAGTGTATGCACTGTGTCGATCCCAACTGCGTATCGGTCTGCCCGGTTTCTGCACTGAAGAAAGATGCCAAAACCGGCGTGATCCACTATGACGCCAGTGTTTGTACCGGTTGCCGCTACTGCATGGTGGCCTGTCCGTTCAATATTCCCAAATACGATTATGAAGACCCGTTCGGCAAGTTGCATAAATGCGAGCTGTGTAATCAGCCGGGGCTGGAACGGTTGGACAAAGGCGGTTTGCCGGGGTGCGTTGACGTCTGCCCTACCGGGGCGGTGATTTTCGGCACCCGTGAAGCGCTGTTATCCGAAGCCAAACACCGTTTGTCGTTGCAGGCTGGCGACGAATATCGCTATCCGCGGCAGTCGCTGGCAAAAAAAGACACGTATCTGCATACGGTGCCGAAATACGAGCAGCATGTTTATGGCGAGAAAGAAGCGGGCGGTACGCAGGTATTGGTGCTGGCGGGGGTGCCTCATCAGAATCTTGACCTGCCTGAACTGGCCGAACTTTCCACCGGCGCGCGTTCTGAGCATATTCAGCACACGCTGTACAAAGGCATGGTGTTGCCGCTGGCGGTATTAGCGGGTTTGTCCGTGCTGGTGCATCGAAACACCCGCGCAGACCGGCTTGAACACGACGATCGCCCGTCGAATGAGACCCATGCTGAGAAGAAACAGGAGAACAATCATGACGGCGCATAAAGCAAGCCCATTAGGTGGGCGTCTGGTCAGTTGGCCGGTGATGTTGTTGGCGCCGTTTGTCATGCTATGCGCGGTGCTGATCCTGAAACGTTTGGTGTTTGGTCTCGGCTCGGTTGCGGCACTAAACGGCGGCTATCCCTGGGGGATCTGGATCGCCTTCGATCTGCTGGTGGGCACCGGTTTTGCCTGCGGTGGCTGGGCGCTGGCCTGGGCGGTGTATGTGTTTAACCGCGGTGAATACCATCCGCTGGTTCGTCCGGCGCTGTTAGCCAGTCTGTTCGGCTATTCGCTGGGGGGGTTGTCGATCACCATTGACGTCGGGCGTTACTGGAATATTCCGTACTTCTTTATTCCCGGTTTCTTTAATACTTCCTCGGTGCTGTTTGAAACCGCTGTCTGTATGTCGATTTATATCGGCGTGATGGCGCTGGAGTTCGCGCCGGCGATATGTGAACGCATGGGGTGGAAGGTATCACTTAAACGATTAAATAAAGTGATGTTCTTTTTTATCGCACTGGGTGCGTTGTTGCCAACCATGCACCAGTCATCAATGGGTTCGCTGATGATTTCCGCCGGATATAAAGTTCATCCGCTGTGGCAGAGCTATGAGCTATTGCCGTTGTTGTCGCTGCTGACGGCATTCATCATGGGTTTTTCGATTGTGATGTTTGAAGGTTCGCTGGTGCAGGCCGGGCTGAAAGGCCGTGGGCCAGACGAAAAACACCTGTTTGCTCGTCTGACGCAAATCATTCAGGTGTTTCTGCTGCTGTTTGTGGTGGTGCGCTTCGGCGAGATTATCTGGCATGACAAAGCAGGGTATCTGCTTAGGTTCGATCGCTTTGCCATCACGTTCTGGTGTGAAGCCGCGTTGATGCTGTTCCCGCTGCTTATGTTCCGTTTCAAATACTGCCGTAATGATTCACGTCTGCTGTTTTTGGGGGCGCTGAGTATGTTGTTCGGCGCTGCGCTGTGGCGGCTGAGTTATTCCCTGCTGGCGTTCAATCCCGGCGGCGGCTATCACTATTTCCCTACCGCAGCGGAAGTGCTGATTTCCATCGGTTTTGTGGCGATTGAAGTCTGTGCATATATCTTGTTAATTCGGCTGCTGCCGGTACTTCCCGCGCTGGAAGGCGTTCATAAGAATTATCAGGCCGAGGTAAAGCATGAGCCAACGCATCACCATTGATCCTATTACCCGCATTGAAGGGCACCTGCGCATTGATTGCGAAATTGAACAGGGGAAAGTCACCAAGGCCTGGTCGTCCGGCACCATGTGGCGTGGGATGGAAGAAATCGTTAAAGGTCAGGATCCGCGTGATGCCTGGATGATTGTGCAACGTATCTGTGGCGTTTGCACCACGGTACATGCCATTGCGTCCGTTCGTGCGGTAGAGAATGCATTGCAGTTGAATGTTCCGGTCAATGCGCAGTATATCCGCAACCTGATTCTGGCGGCGCACAGCATCCATGACCATATTGTTCACTTCTATCAGCTCTCTGAGCTGGACTGGGTTGACGTCACCTCGGCCATTAACGCCTCCCCGCAAAAAGCGGAGGCCTTGCTGAAAGGGTTGTCTGACTGGCCGCTGAATAATGCCGCGGAATTTACTAAAGTACAGCAAAAGCTGAAAGAGTTGGTGGCCAGCGGCCAGTTGGGGATTTTCGCCAACGGTTATTGGGGGCATCCGGCAATGGCCCTGCCGCCGGAAGTTAACCTGATTGCGGTTGCGCACTATCTACAGGCACTGGAGTGTCAGCGTGATGCCAACCGTATCGTGGCGATCCTTGGCGGCAAAACGCCGCACATCCAGAACCTGGCGGTAGGCGGCGTGGCGAACCCGATCAATTTGGATGCGCCCAGCGTGCTAAATCTGGAACGCCTGATGTATGTGAAATCGTTTATCGATCGTCTGAGCGACTTTATCGAACAGGTTTATAAAGTGGATTGCGCGGTGATTGCCGCCCACTATCCTGACTGGTTGAGTCTGGGTAAAGGCGCCGATCACTATCTCAGCGTGCCTGAACTGCCAACCGATAACCAGGGCGGCAGCTTCCTGTTGGCTGGCGGGTATCTGGAAAATGGCGATTTTGCCAAATATCGCCCGATTACCAGCCATAGCGATAAATTCTTGATTGAAGGGATTGAAGAAAGCGGCAAACATGCCTGGTATCAGGACGATGAACCGCTGGCGCCGTGGGAAGGATTGACGCGTCCGAATTACACCGGCTGGCAGGATGACGGCAAATACTCCTGGGTTAAAGCGCCGACCTTCTACGGCAAGACGGTTGAAGTAGGGCCGCTGGCGTGGCTGCTGTGCAGTCTGGCTGCCAAACATAAAGACACGGCGGCACATTATGCCCAGGTCGGCGCGGCCTACCAGAAACTGACCGGCAACACGCTGGCAACAGAACATCTGCACTCCACGTTGGGCCGAGTGATTGGCCGTACGGTGCACTGCTGCGTACTGAAAGATACGCTGGCGCAGCAATGGCAGGCGCTGGTGACGAATATCGGCAAGGGCGATCATCAGACCTTTCTCAAGCCCGACTTTTCGCCGGATATCGAGTTCCGCGGTGTCGGTTTTGGCGAAATGCCGCGAGGTATGTTGTCGCACTGGATCGTGTTTAAAAACGGTAAAATCACCAATTATCAGGCGGTTGTCCCCTCTACCTGGACATCCGGGCCGCGTAATTTTGACGGCGTTCCCGGCCCTTACGAGCAGTCGCTGGTCGGTACGCCGATTGCTGATCCTCATAAACCGCTGGAAGTGGTACGTACTATTCACTCTTTTGATCCCTGCATGTCCTGTGCGGTGCATATTGTGGATACGGTAAGCGGCAGTGAAGTGACCCGGGTTAAGGTGCTGTGATGAATATACTGGTGCTGGGGATCGGTAATCTGCTGCTGAGTGATGAAGCCGTTGGCGTGCGCATTATTGAGGCGTTAGCACAGCGTTATACCTTTTCACCGCAAATCGACATCGTTGATGGCGGCACGTCAGGGATGGAACTTATGGACGCGATGGCCGGGCGCGATCACCTGATCGTGGCGGATGCCGTGTTGACAGGGCAGGCGCCGGGTAACGTGGCGGTGTTGCGCGATAGCGAAGTGCCTGCGTTGTTCACCCGTAAGATTTCCCCGCACCAGTTAGGATTGTCGGATGTGCTGATGGCGCTACGGTTGACGGATGAATTTCCGCGTAAGCTGACGCTGGTCGGTGTGGAGCCTGAGTCGCTGGATGTGCATATTGGTCTGACGGCCACCATCAAGCGGGCGATAGATCCGGCTTTACAGCAGATTATTATGGCGCTTCGGCAAAGCGGCATCACCGTCAGCGACCGTGAACAATGTGAGGTCTGTGGTGAGTGACCAATCCGCTGTTAGCTATCTGAACGAGATACCGGGCGATCGCAAAGAATCGTTACCGATTATCCGCCATGATGATGAACATCCGATGGCCTGGCTGGAGGCCATTTTCTCTCAGATCGCCCGTGAAAAGATGCAGACACTGCCTTTTTATCGTGAAGGTATTCCGGTCAAAGCCTGTGGCTTTACTCTGTTTGAGCAACAGTGGATAGGTTGCCTGCTGACGCCGTGGATGATGAGTTTGCTGGTATTGCCGGGGCCACGGCAGGTTTGGCCGGTGAGACCCCTGGCCGATCGTCTGGCGCTGGCGTTACCCTGCGGTAATGTGACGTTTATCGTGGGCGAGATGTCAGGGAGACAGTATCTGTCCTGTTCGTTAATGTCGCCGATCGATAGCAACATGAGTGGGGAGCAAGCGCTTTCACTGGCGGAGCAGAGCGCGAAAATGGCGTTGTCGTTCCCCGTCGCGAATGCTGATGCCCCGCAGAATATCAGCCGTCGCACACTGTTTAGCCGCAACAGGAGCGAGCGCCATGCATGAAATTTCCATGTGTTATAGCGCTCTGGAACTGATTGAGCGGCAGGCCCGTCAGCATCATGCCCGGCGGGTGACGGCTGTTTGGCTGGAAATCGGCGCGCTTTCCTGTATTGAGGAAAGCGCCTTGCGTTTTTGTTTTGAGTCCGTCTGCCGACAGACGCTGGCGGAAGGATGCGAATTGCACGTTGTGGTGCGACCGGCAAAAGCCTGGTGCTGGGAGTGCAGCGACGTGGTGGATGTGGTTGAGCACGGCGCCGGGTGTCCGCAATGCGGCAGCTACAATCTGCGCGTTGACGACGGCGACAGCCTGCAAATCAAGCAGTTGGCGGTGGAGTAACAACGGTTCTAAACCGAGGAGATCCCTATGTGTACTACATGCGGTTGCGGTGAAGGGGAAAGCAGAATTGAGGGTGACGAGCATTCTCAAGAGCATGACCATCATCACGATCACCATCATCATGAACACGGGCATGACCACCAGCATAGCCATGCCCATCATCACGGCGGCAAAAAAAAGATCCGCTGCATGATCATTCATCACCACCATTATCATGGTGATGTCCATAATCATTACTACGCGCTGCCGCCTAAGGGGAAAGCGGGGGAAAAACGCGTCGCATCTAAAGAAGACGCGGTTACCTTTCAGCCTGAGGTCAATGAGCAGGATCTGCATTACGGACATGGCGAGGCGGGAACTCATGCGCCGGGCGTCGGCCAGCAGCGTTTGCTACAGATTGAAATGGACGTACTGAGCAAGAATAACCATCTGGCGGAGCATAACCGGGAGCATTTTAACGCCCGGAATATTCTGGCGCTGAACCTGGTTTCCAGCCCCGGTTCCGGTAAAACTACATTGTTAACCGCCACGCTGAATCACATCAGCCAGCGGGTTCCCTGCGCAGTGATCGAAGGCGATCAACAAACCACCCATGATGCCGAGCGCATTCGGGCGACCGGCGTTGCGGCTATTCAGGTAAATACCGGTAAAGGGTGCCATTTGGATGCGCAAATGGTGCATGACGCGGCTCACCGTCTGCCACTGGCGGAAAACAGTCTGCTGTTTATCGAGAACGTCGGCAATCTGGTATGCCCGGCAGGGTTCGATCTGGGCGAACGCGCCAAGATTGCTGTGCTTTCAGTGACGGAGGGCGAAGATAAGCCGTTAAAATATCCCCATATGTTTGCCGCTGCCTCATTGATGATTATCAATAAAATTGATCTGTTGCCGTATCTGGATTTCAGTCTGGAAGCCTGTGTGGCAAATGCCCGGCGCGTTAACCCGGACATTCAGGTGATTGCGTTATCCGCCCGCAGCGGCGAAGGGATGGATGAATGGCTCGGTTGGTTGGAGGCACAGCTATGTGCTTAGGCATTCCGGGTAAGGTGGTTTCCGTCGGTGATGATATCCACCAACCCGCGTATGTTGATGTCTGTGGCGTACAGCGCTCGGTGAATATCGCGCTGGTGTGTGAAGGCCCTACTGCCGATCTGGTCGGTCAATGGGTGCTGGTGCATGTTGGTTTTGCCATGAGTCTGCTGGATGAACAGGAAGCTCAGGATACGCTGGCGGCGTTACAGTCGATGCAGGCTGTTGGGCTGGAGCGGGATGAGATGCGACAAACCGGAGCCGATTATGCAGTACGTTGATGAATTTCGCGATCCTGAACTGGCAAAAGCGTTACTGTATCGTATTCGGGCGCTGGTAGTTAGCATGCCGCAGTTGCGTGAACGCCCGCTGCAATTGATGGAGGTTTGCGGCGGTCATACTCACGCCATTTTCAAATTTGGGCTGGACCGCCTGCTCCCGCCGGAAATTGAATTTGTGCACGGGCCGGGCTGCCCGGTTTGCGTGCTGCCAATGGGACGCATTGATGCCTGTCTGGAAATTGCGTCGCATCCCGAGGTGATTTTCTGTACTTTTGGCGACGCTATGCGTGTGCCGGGACGTCATGGTTCGTTGCAGGATGCGCGCCGTCATGGCGCGGATATCCGCATGGTTTATTCACCGCTGGATGCGCTGGCGCTGGCGGAAAAAAATCCGCATCGTCAGGTGGTCTTTTTCGGTTTGGGATTCGAAACCACCATGCCAAGTACGGCGCTGACGCTGCAACAGGCCAAACGCCGCAACATCCCCAATTTCACCCTGTTTTGTCAGCACATCACCATTATTCCAACGCTGAAGAGCCTGTTGCAACAGCCCGATTTGCGTATTGACGGTTTTCTGGCGCCGGGTCACGTGAGTATGGTCATTGGCGCTTATCCTTATCAGCCGTTATGCGATCGGTTTCATAAACCTTTTGTGGTGACCGGGTTCGAACCGCTGGATATTCTGCAAGCGTTGCTGATGCTGGTCAGCCAGCTTCACGATGCGCGCTGTGAGGTGGAAAACCAGTACCGGCGTATCGTGCCGGACAGCGGTAATCTGCTGGCGCAGCAGGCAATGGACGAGGTGTTTGAAACCAAGTCCAGCAGTGAATGGCGTGGTTTGGGCGAAATAGCCGATTCCGGGATGCAACTGCGCCAGGCCTATGCCGCCTTTGATGCAGAACGCCGTTTTAACCCACAGCAGCAGCGTGTTGCCGATGAACCAGATTCGCGCTGTGGCGAGGTGCTGACCGGGCGTTGCAAACCGGCGGATTGCCCGCTATTTGCCCAACGCTGTACCCCGCAAAATGCGATAGGGGCGCTGATGGTGTCTTCCGAAGGCGCGTGTGCGGCTTATTATCAGTATCGGCGGGAGTGCGCCTGAATGAGTAATACGATACAGCCAAAAGAAATTACCCTGGCGCATGGCAGCGGTGGCCGGGCAATGCAGCAGTTGATTGAACAACTGTTTTTGCAGGCGTTTGACAATCCGCTGTTGGGGCAGCGGGAAGATCAAGCAAGACTGCCGCTGGCGCCATTGACGCAACAGGGCGATCGGCTGGCGTTCACCACCGACAGTTACGTTATCGATCCTATTTTTTTCCCCGGTGGGGATATTGGTAAATTAGCGGTTTGCGGCACGGCGAATGATATTGCGGTCAGCGGGGCCGCGCCGCGCTATCTTTCCTGCGGTTTTATTATTGAAGAGGGGTTTCCCGGCGCCGATCTGTTGCGGATAGTGCAATCTATGGCGCAAACCTCGCGCGACGCCGGGATACAAATCGTTACCGGCGACACCAAAGTGGTGCCACGCGGCGCAGCCGACAAGATTTTTATCAATACCGCCGGGATTGGCGTGATCCCGACGGAGATTCACTGGGGGACGGGGGAGATTCGTCCGGGTGATAAAATTATCGTCAGCGGTACGCTGGGCGATCATGGCGCTACCATTCTTAACCTGCGAGAACAACTAGGGTTGGAAGCGGAACTCACCAGCGACTGTGCGGTGCTGGCGCCGTTGATTGCACCGTTGCGTGAAATTGAAGGCGTGCGCGCACTGCGTGATGCGACGCGTGGCGGAGTGACGGCTATTCTGCATGAGTACGCGCAGGCCAGCGGTTACGGGATGGAAATCCACGAAAGCGCCTTGCCGATGAAGCAGGCGGTGCGCGGTATTTGCGAGATATTAGGGCTGGAAGCGCTGAACTTTGCCAATGAAGGCAAACTGGTGCTGGTGGTGTCCGCCGAGGCGGAAAGCGCCGTATTGGCCGCGCTGCGTACCCACCCGTTGGGCCGTGATGCGGCAACCATCGGTTCAGTGACGGAAAAGCAACAGGTACGCCTGTACGGGGTGTTCGGCGCGTCCCGGCTGCTGGATTTACCGCATAACGAGCCAATGCCGAGAATTTGCTAGGCGTAGCGGCGTGATAAATTCAGCATTTAAACCGTTCACCCTATGGCGTAAGAAATTACGCTGAGGTGGGCGATCCCACGAATGAGCCGCAGGGATGCGGCTCAAGCCAGTGCCGCGTCTGGAACGCGTCACTGGCGGTTCGGAAAAGGGGGCGACCGCCGAAGGAACCGCGCTAGCGGCGTGATTTCAGCCAGAAGCCCGGGTTCGGAGGGTGGTGGCGTTTGAACCACCCTGCGTCGGGCGCGTGCTACGTGATAGCATAAAAATGGCGGAATTATGGCGCACGAAATTTACACCTTTAGTGCATAAAAAGGGATATATGTCCGCGTGAGCAGTGTAATCAGCAACGGCGTTCAGATCCGCGTAAAGGGCAAAGTGCAGGGGGTGGGGTTCCGGCCTTATGTCTGGCAACTGGCGCATCGGCTGAAACTGTGCGGCACTGTCAGCAATGACAGTGCCGGGGTGCTGATTCGCCTCTATCAGTCGGAAAATATTGAACGCTTTATTACCGAGTTACCG
This sequence comes from Brenneria alni, assembly GCF_003666245.1. Lineage (GTDB taxonomy): Bacteria > Pseudomonadota > Gammaproteobacteria > Enterobacterales > Enterobacteriaceae > Brenneria > Brenneria alni. The sequence continues at coordinate 2,425 of NZ_MJLZ01000063.1, read as the reverse complement.
GTCATGTGCCCGCCGCTGGCGCTTATCGACAGTATTGCCTGCCAACCGTGGCAGTGGCCGTCCGTGCCTTGTGCTTTTGTGATTGAACACAGCGGTAGCGGGCAGATGGATACGCAGGTGGTGCCGGATGCCGCCACCTGTGAGGAATGTCTGCATGAACTGTATGATCCCGCGGATCGCCGTTATCACTACCCGTTTATCAACTGTACCCATTGCGGCCCCCGCTTTACCATTATCCGCCGGATGCCTTATGACCGCCCGTTCACCTCAATGGCCGCTTTCCCGCTGTGTCCTCAATGCCTGACTGAGTATCAGCAGCCGACTGATCGGCGTTTTCATGCCCAGCCCAATGCATGTCCGCAGTGCGGCCCGCAGGTCTGGCTGGAGGATCAATCAATGGTGCGACAGGCCGAGGGGGATGAAGCCATTCGCCAGGCCGCTGGTGCCTTACTGGCAGGGCAAATCGTCGCTATTAAAGGAATTGGCGGCTTTCATCTGGCTTGCGATGCCACCCATTGCCAGGCCGTTCAACGCCTGCGTCAGCGTAAGCATCGTCCCGGTAAGCCATTGGCCGTGATGTTGCCGGATGCCGGATGGCTTGAGCAATGCTCTACTGTGGCGGATATTCCTGCGGCGCTGAGATTACTGAAAAGTATCGCCGCGCCGATTGTCCTGCTGCCCTGGCGTCAGGATGGCCCGCTGTCTGAGGCGATAGCCCCCGGTTTGTGTGAAGTCGGGCTGATGCTGCCCGCCAACCCTTTACAACATCTGTTGCTGGCACAGGTTAAGCTGCCGCTGGTGATGACGTCCGGTAATGTCAGTGGTAAGCCGCCAGCGCTGACCAATTTACAGGCGACGGATCAGCTTAACGGTATCGCCGATTGGTGGTTACTGCATAATCGGGATATTGTGCAACGGGCTGATGACTCGCTGGTCAGGTTGCATGACAATAAGGCGGAAATGCTGCGCCGGGCGCGTGGTTACGTGCCGGATGCCGTGCCGTTGCCGCCGGGCTTTGCAAAGCAGCCTGCGCTACTGGCTATGGGCGCTGATTTAAAAAATACCTTTTGCCTGTTGCGTGATGAGAATGCCATTGTCAGCCAACATCTTGGCGATCTGGCTGACAGCGATATCGAACAGCAATACCACCATGCCATTGCGCTGTTTGAAGATATTTACCGTTTTACCCCTAACGCGGTGGTGGTTGATGCGCACCCCGGTTATGTCAGCCATCGTTTGGGTAAGGAACTGGCCGACCAGCGGCAGCTCCCCTGCATTGAAGTGTTGCATCACCATGCCCATATCGTTTCTTGTCTGGCGGAGCATCAATGGGCGCGTGATGCCGGGCCAGTTATTGGTCTGACGCTGGATGGCATTGGCTTTGGCGCCGACGGCCAGTGGTGGGGCGGGGAGTGTTTGCTGGTGGATTATGCCCACTGTCGGCATCTCGGCGGATTACCAGCCGTCGCCCTGCCCGGCGGCGATCTGGCGGCGCGCCAGCCGTGGCGCAACCTGCTGGCGCAGTGGCTGCGGTTTGTGCCTGACTGGGCATCACTGCCGGAGGCGGCGGCGATCCCGGCAGATTCCGCCATCCTGCTCAGTAAGGCCGTTGAACGAGGGATTAATGCTCCGCTGGCCTCATCTGCCGGTCGATTATTTGATGCCGTCGCCGCGGCGACGGGTTTCTCCGCCCCGGCGCAAAGCTGGGAAGGGGAAGCCGCCTGCTGGCTGGAGTCGCTGGCATGGCGGAGCCGGCAGCGCCAACCGCCGGTAACGCTGCCTGTACTGGCTGACGGCAAGCTGGATCTGGCGGTCTTCTGGCAACAGTGGTTGGCCTATCGGGCCGCCCCTGCCGACAGAGCCTATGCTTTCCATCATGCTTTAGCCGAGGGATTTGCCGCTTTGGCCCGGCAAGCGGCAAAGCAGCATGGCATCAATACGGTTGTGTTGTCTGGCGGTGTGATGCACAACCGCCTGCTCTGCGTATTGTTGCATCGGCAACTGCATGGGCTAAGGGTGCTGCAACCCAAACGGCTGCCCGCTGGCGACGGCGGGTTGTCGCTGGGGCAGGCGCTGGTAGTCGCGGCGCAATACTCATCATTTTAATGAAGAATAATTAATAATCGTATAATGGATAGAATAACGTATTTATTTTAAGTAATTGTTTATTAATACTATTAGTCAATGATAATGTTTTTCGTCAATGAAATTGATTTTCTGAAAATTAACGAATTTTAATAATGTCTCTTCTGGTATCATTTTGATAACAATCAGGATGGGTTTTATTAATTAACTTATTGAATAATAATGTTAATGATCATTTTGCTTTCGGTGTTCACTCATTTTCAGGTTAATGGTTTGGTTAATAAATCGAATTATGGTTGAAATAATCGAAGGCGCTCGCCACCCGTTTATTCAGGCGTAT
>NZ_MJLZ01000062.1 GCF_003666245.1 Brenneria alni | reverse complement strand
TATCAGAGGACTCCATGCCTCCGTATTTAGATTTCCAGTTGTAATAGCTGGCTTCCGACACACCGTTTTCGCGGCACACATCCTTCACATGCCGACCACCTTCAACTTCTTTCAAAACCCGCAGGATCTGAGTTTCAGTGAAACGCGCTTTCTTCATAATGAGCCTCCTCTGGTTGTATTTTAACCAGAGAACTCTATTAAACGGTAAGACTAAATTCAGGGGGGACTACAGCAGCAAAAAGACCAGCCAGAATACCGGTCAAAAATTTCGTCTTCATACTTCTTTTCCTCTATAAAGGTGGGGGAGTTGCTGGTTAATTGATTAATAAGTCCATTGTAAATGGTGAACGGGAATCAATAAAACGATGAATATCATGCAGCAGAATAACGTTCGCTCTTTTTAAATAAATTGGGCTAATTAACAGATTCACCCTATAGCCATAATTTCAGCATGGAATTTTAGGCGGCTGATTTATACACTAGGTGCTCGTTTATCCCTGGCTTATTTAATGATATTATCCCGGCTGTTTTTCGTCCGAGGGTGTGCACGGTGAAACTGTGTACCAACTTGCTTGTCAATCTGACATTGTGGGTCTGATTTGATATGCAATCATCTGAAATTATAGAAAATTGTTTTTTGTATGTGATCTTTCGTGTGGGTCACCACTGCAAATAAGGGAATTATAATGCCTGTTATTACGCTTCCTGATGGAAGCCAGCGTCATTACGACCATGCGGTTTCTCCCCTTGATGTCGCGCTTGATATCGGTCCCGGTCTGGCAAAAGCCTGTATCGCAGGACGTGTGAATGGCGAACTGGTGGATGCCGTCGACAAAATTGAAACCGATGCCCAATTAGCCATCATCACCGCTAAAGATGAAGCGGGTCTGGAGATTATCCGCCATTCTTGTGCTCACTTGCTGGGGCACGCGATTAAACAATTATGGCCCGATACCCGGATGGCGATTGGCCCGGTAATTGACAACGGTTTTTATTATGATGTCGATATCGATCGTACTTTGACTCAGGAAGATATCGATCTGCTTGAAAAGCGTATGCATGAGCTTGCCAGCAAAGATTATGACGTCATCAAGAAGAAAGTCAGTTGGCAGGAGGCGCGCGATGCTTTTGCCGCACGCGGCGAGACTTATAAAATCGCCATCCTGGACGAAAATATCAGTCGTGACGATCGCCCTGGGTTATATCATCATGAAGAATATATCGATATGTGCCGGGGGCCGCACGTACCGAATATGCGTTTCTGTCATCACTTTAAATTGCAAAAAACGTCGGGTGCTTACTGGCGCGGTGATAGCAACAATAAAATGTTGCAGCGTATTTACGGCACCGCCTGGGCAGATAAAAAACAGCTCAACGCCTATTTACAGCGTATTGAAGAAGCGGCAAAACGCGATCATCGCAAGATTGGTAAACAGCTCGATCTTTACCATATGCAGGAAGAAGCGCCAGGCATGGTGTTCTGGCACAATGATGGCTGGACCATCTTCCGTGAGCTGGAAGCCTTTGTGCGCATGAAGCTCAAAGCGTATCAGTATCAGGAAGTGAAAGGTCCATTTATGATGGATCGGGTGCTGTGGGAGAAAACCGGGCACTGGGATAACTACAAAGACGCGATGTTTACCACCTCATCTGAAAATCGCGAATACTGCATCAAGCCGATGAACTGCCCTGGGCACGTCCAGATTTTCAATCAGGGATTGAAATCATACCGAGATTTGCCGCTGCGTATGGCCGAGTTCGGCAGTTGCCACCGTAACGAACCGTCAGGTTCGCTGCATGGACTAATGCGTGTGCGCGGCTTCACTCAGGACGATGCGCATATTTTCTGTACGGAAGAGCAGGTGCGTGATGAAGTAAATAGCTGTATCAAAATGGTGTATGATATGTACAGCACTTTCGGTTTTGAAAAAATCGTGGTGAAGCTGTCTACCCGTCCTGAGAAGCGCATCGGCAGTGATGAAATGTGGGATCGTGCTGAGGAAGACCTGGCTGCTGCGCTGGCGGAAAATGAGATTCCGTTTGAATACCAGCCGGGGGAAGGCGCATTTTACGGTCCTAAGATTGAATTTACCCTGCATGATTGTTTGGATCGCGCCTGGCAGTGTGGTACGGTGCAACTCGACTTTTCACTACCGGGTCGTCTGAACGCCTCCTATGTGGGAGAAAGTAACGAGCGTCAGGTGCCGGTAATGATTCACCGGGCTATTCTGGGATCAATGGAGCGTTTCATCGGTATCCTTACTGAAGAATTCGCCGGTTTTTTCCCAACCTGGTTGGCTCCGGTACAAGTGGTGATTATGAATATCACCGATAGCCAGTCTGATTATGTCAGCGAATTGACCAGAAAACTGCAAGAAGCAGGCATTCGCGTAAAAGCAGACTTGAGAAATGAGAAGATAGGCTTTAAAATCCGCGAGCACACTTTACGGCGTGTTCCCTATATGCTGGTCTGTGGCGATAAAGAGGTTGAGGCAGGAAAAGTTGCTGTCCGTACCCGCCGCGGCAAAGATCTGGGAAGCATTGACGTTAATGAAGTGATCAGTAAGCTGCATCAAGAAATTCGCAGCCGTAGTCTTCATCAATTGGAGGAATAAGGTATTAAAGGCGGAAAACGAGTTCAACCGGCGCGTCCTAATCGCATCAACAGAGAGATTCGCGCACAAGAGGTACGCCTGACAGGCGTCGAAGGCGAACAGCTTGGCATTGTCAGTCTCAATGAAGCATTAGAAAAAGCCGAGGAAGCAGGTGTTGATTTAGTTGAAATCAGTCCGAACGCCGAGCCGCCGGTCTGCCGAATCATGGATTACGGCAAGTTCCTCTATGAGAAGAGTAAGGCTACAAAGGAACAAAAGAAGAAGCAAAAAGTTATTCAGGTTAAGGAAATTAAATTCCGACCTGGTACTGATGATGGCGACTATCAGGTCAAACTACGCAACCTGGTTCGCTTTCTGGAAGACGGCGATAAAGCCAAAATCACGCTGCGTTTCCGCGGTCGTGAAATGGCGCACCAACAGATCGGTATCGAAATGCTTAACCGCGTTCGTGACGATCTGAGTGAACTGGCAGTAGTTGAATCCTTCCCATCGAAGATTGAAGGCCGCCAGATGATCATGGTGCTCGCACCTAAGAAGAAACAGTAAGGCATTCAAGTAACTGGAACCCGCGCCGCGTTCGCGCTGTGCGGGTTTTGTTCGCCTTATCTGATTCGTTGTAATTAACAATGCGAAGTGGAAATTAACATGCCAAAGATCAAAACAGTACGCGGCGCCGCTAAACGCTTCAAAAAAACCGCCAAAGGTGGTTTTAAGCGTAAACATGCTAACCTGCGTCATATTCTGACCAAAAAAGCGACTAAACGTAAACGTCATCTGCGTCCGAAAGGTATGGTCTCCAAAGGAGATCTGGGCCTGGTCGTTGCATGTCTGCCTTACGCATAAGTAACCTTTTTGAATATAGAATAAGACTTTAGGAGAGAGCATATGGCTCGCGTAAAACGTGGTGTGGTTGCTCGTGCACGTCACAAAAAAATACTGAAACAAGCGAAAGGTTACTACGGCGCCCGTTCGCGCGTTTATCGTGTTGCCTTTCAGGCAGTAATCAAAGCTGGTCAATACGCTTACCGCGACCGTCGTCAACGTAAACGTCAGTTCCGCCAGTTGTGGATTGCACGTATCAACGCAGCAGCCCGTCAAAATGGCTTGTCTTACAGTAAATTCATCAATGGCCTGAAAAAAGCCTCTGTTGAAATCGACCGTAAGATCCTGGCTGATATCGCTGTATTCGACAAAGTCGCCTTTAGCGCACTGGTCGAAAAAGCGAAAATCGCGCTGGCATAAGTCAGTTAAAAGAGGGGGCATTGCTCCCTCTTTTAGTTGTTGGCCGCGTTAGCGTTCAGAGAAACGCCTATTAGTGTTGACATTTTGTGAGTCTCATTTTTCAATAACGCTGTCTTATTTTCCCGTATTACGATGACGACAAGGTAACGCAAGTATGCATACTGCTATTTTCCGTTTCTTTTTTTACTTTAGCGCCTGAACTCCGGGTGGCTTTGCGCATAAGAAAAGAAACGAAAAGTAGCGCCTAAGCCTCCCTAAGGGAGGCTTTTTTATTTAATACGACACAATTTTCCAATCATGACAATTGGCCGTACAGGCAGAAGAAGAGGAATACAATGCCACATCTCGCAGAGCTGGTTGCCAAAGCCAGAACAGCTATAGAAGAGGCCCAGGATGTTGCCGCGCTGGATAATGTGCGCGTCGAATACCTCGGCAAAAAAGGTCACTTAACCCTTCAGATGACCTCGCTGCGCGAGCTGCCTGCTGAAGAACGCCCTGCGGCGGGCGCCGTCATTAACCAGGCCAAGCAGGACGTGCAGGAGGCGCTGAATGTGCGTAAGCAGGCGCTGGAGTCGGCTGAATTAAATGCTCGTCTGGCACAGGAAACCATTGATGTGTCTCTGCCGGGACGAACCATCGAAAACGGCGGTCTGCATCCGGTGACTCGCACCATCGATCGCATTGAAACCTTTTTCGGTGAGCTGGGGTTTTCCGTGGCGACGGGGCCGGAAATCGAAGACGATTATCATAACTTTGATGCGCTGAATATTCCCGGACATCACCCCGCACGCGCCGATCACGATACTTTCTGGTTCGATGCTACCCGTTTGCTGCGAACCCAAACGTCCGGTGTGCAAATCCGCACCATGGAAAACCAGCAGCCGCCGATCCGTATCATTGCCCCTGGTCGTGTATACCGTAATGATTACGATCAGACGCATACGCCAATGTTTCATCAGATGGAGGGGCTGATTGTGGATAAAAACATTAGCTTTACCAACCTGAAAGGAACCTTGCACGATTTTCTGCGCAACTTTTTTGAGGAAGATCTACAAATCCGCTTCCGTCCTTCCTATTTTCCGTTTACCGAACCCTCTGCTGAAGTTGATGTGATGGGGAAAAATGGCAAGTGGCTGGAAGTGCTGGGCTGCGGCATGGTGCATCCTAATGTGCTGCGTAATGTGGGCATCGATCCGGAAGTCTATTCCGGTTTTGCCTTTGGCATGGGCATGGAGCGGTTGACCATGCTGCGTTACGGCGTCACCGATCTGCGCGCATTCTTTGAAAATGATCTGCGTTTCCTCAAACAGTTTAAGTAAGGCGGGAATATCATCATGAAATTCAGTGAACTCTGGTTACGCGAGTGGGTAAACCCGGCGATCGACAGTGAGGCATTATCCGAACAAATCACCATGGCTGGCCTGGAAGTGGATGGCGTGGAGCCGGTTGCCGGTGCTTTCCACGGTGTGGTGGTAGGGGAAGTCGTTGAGTGTGGACAACATCCGAACGCCGATAAATTGCGCGTAACAAAAGTCAACGTGGGTGGCGATCGCCTGCTGGACATCGTTTGCGGCGCGCCTAACTGCCGTCGGGGATTAAAGGTGGCTGTCGCCACGGTGGGGGCGGTTTTGCCGGGCGACTTTAAGATCAAGGCCGCCAAACTGCGCGGCGAGCCGTCGGAAGGGATGCTGTGCTCATTTTCTGAACTGGGCATTTCAGACGATCACGATGGTATTATTGAGCTGCCGCTGGATGCGCCAATTGGTACGGACATTCGTCAATATCTGCAACTGGACGACAACATCATTGAAATCAGTGTGACGCCAAACCGCGCCGATTGTCTGGGGATCATCGGGGTGGCGCGTGACGTGGCGGTGCTTAATCAGTTAGCGCTGACGGAGCCGGAAATCACGCCCGTTGAGGCGACTATCCAGAATACGTTTCCTATTCAGGTTGATGCGCCGCAGGCTTGCCCGCGTTATCTGGGGCGTGTGGTTAAAGGTATTAACGTTAAGGCCGCTACGCCGCTGTGGATGCGTGAAAAACTGCGCCGCTGTGGTATTCGCTCCATCGATCCCGTGGTTGACGTCACCAACTACGTTTTGCTGGAGTTAGGCCAACCGATGCACGCCTTTGACCTCGATCGTCTTGACGGCGGCATTGTTGTCCGTATGGCGCAGGAGAATGAAACGTTGACGCTGTTGGATGGCAATGAAGTGAAACTGAACGCCGACACGCTGGTGATTGCCGATAAGCAAAGAGCGCTGGCGCTGGGCGGGATTTTTGGCGGTGAGGATTCTGGTGTCAATGAAGATACCCGGAATGTGCTGCTGGAGTGCGCTTACTTTAACCCGCTTTCGATTACCGGACGTGCGCGTCGCTACGGTTTGCATACCGATGCGTCTCATCGTTATGAGCGCGGTGTCGATCCTGCTTTGCAGTATAAGGCGATGGAGCGCGCAACGCGTCTGTTGATCGATATTTGCGGCGGTGATGCTGGCCCGGTGGTGGACGTGACCAGTGAGGCGGATTTACCGGATCGAGCAACCATCACGCTGCGCCGTGAAAAACTCGACCGCTTAATTGGTCACCCTATTGCTGACGATCAGGTCGGTGATATTTTGCAGCGTCTCGGCTGCAAGGTAACCAAGACCGATGCCGGATGGCAGGCTATTGCGCCAAGCTGGCGTTTTGATATGGAAATTGAAGAAGATCTGGTAGAGGAAGTGGCCCGTCTTTACGGCTACAACAACATTCCCAACATCGCGACGCTCGCGCCGTTGACGATGACGTCACACCGCGAAGCGACGCTGTCTCTCAAACGCGTCAAGACGTTATTGGTCGATCATGGCTATCAGGAAGCAATTACTTACAGTTTTGTTGATCCGAAAATTCAGGCGCTGATCCATCCCGGTGAACAGGCGTTGAACCTGCCCAGTCCGATTTCAGCAGAGATGTCAGCCATGCGTCTCTCCTTGTGGAGCGGGTTGCTGGGCGCGGTGGTGTACAACCAGAACCGCCAGCAGAGCCGCCTGCGTTTGTTTGAAAGTGGATTGCGCTTTGTGCCGGACAGCTGCGCCGATCTGGGCATTCGCCAGGATGTGATGCTGGCGGGTGTGATTACCGGCAGCCGCTATGAAGAGCATTGGGATCTGGCGCGTCAGGCCGTTGACTTCTATGATTTAAAAGGCGATTTGGAAGCGATACTGGCATTGACGGGTAAATTATCCGACGTTGAGTTCAGAGCGGAAAGTAATCCTGCATTGCATCCGGGGCAAAGTGCTGCTATTTATCTGTGCGGGGAACGCATTGGATTTATTGGGGTTATCCACCCGGAATTGGAGCGTAAGCTGGATTTAAATGGTCGTACCGTGGTATTTGAACTGCTGTGGAACAAGGTTGCAGACCGTGTGCTGCCTGATGCGGGCAACATTTCTCGCTTCCCTGCAAACCGCCGTGATATCGCTGTGGTAGTGGCTGAAAATGTGCCTGCTGGCGATGTTTTAGCCGAGTGTAAGAAAGTTGGCGCAAATCAGTTAGTTGGCGTAAACTTATTCGACGTGTACCGAGGTAAGGGCGTAGCGGAAGGGTATAAGAGCCTGGCTGTGAGCCTTATCTTGCAAGATACCTCTCGTACACTGGCAGAAGAGGAAATTGCCGCTACCGTTGCACAATGTGTAGCAGCATTAAAACAGCGATTCCAAGCATCCTTGAGGGATTGAACCTATGGCGCTTACTAAAGCTGAAATGTCAGAATACCTGTTTGAGAAGCTTGGCTTAAGCAAACGGGATGCCAAAGAGCTAGTCGAGCTGTTTTTTGAAGAAGTTCGTCGCGCTTTGGAAAATGGCGAGCAAGTCAAATTGTCGGGATTCGGCAATTTTGATTTGCGAGACAAAAACCAACGACCGGGACGTAACCCAAAAACTGGCGAGGATATTCCGATTACGGCGCGCCGTGTGGTCACGTTCCGTCCGGGGCAGAAGTTAAAAAGCAGGGTAGAGAACGCCTCTCCCAAAGAGTAAACGTGATAACCAAAAAGGCCGCATAAGCGGCCTTTTTCCTTTTGGGTACGCCGGAAATAAAAAGCGGAGGGGAGAAGCCTTCGCTGAGAGAATCAGGCGTGACCGAACTGTGCCTGGTGCAGGCTGGCATAAATACCGCTGTGATCCAGCAGCGCTTGATGACTTCCTTGTTCGATAATACCGCCATTATCCACCACCACAATACGTTCAGCGTTCTGTATCGTTGCCAGACGGTGCGCAATGACCAGCGTAGTGCGGCCTGCGGAAAGCTCGCTCAACGATTGCTGTATCGCCTGTTCCGTCGCCGTATCCAGCGCCGAGGTGGCTTCATCAAGAATCAGAATCGGCGGATTTTTCAGGAAAATACGCGCAATGGATAAACGCTGTTTCTGGCCGCCGGACAGCTTGACTCCTCGTTCACCAACGATGGTATCCAATCCGTCAGGCAACGCCTCAATTAACTCATCCAGCCTGGCGCGTTGCGCTGCCTGCATGATTTCGTCGTCGCTGGCACCCAGTTTTCCATAGGCAATATTTTCACGGATGGTGCCGCCAAACAGGAACACATCCTGCTGGACGATACCTATCTGACTGCGTAGCGATACCTGCGTCATTTCCCGAATATCCGTGCCATCAATCGTAATGCTGCCACTGGTCAGATCGTAAAAACGCGGCAGTAATGAACAGAGCGTGGTTTTACCTGCGCCGGAGGGGCCAACGAAAGCGACGGTTTCGCCTGCCCGAATAGACAGATTAACATTATGAATGATGGGGCGGTCGGGAGAGTAACCAAAGCCGACCTGGTTAAACTGGATATTCCCTTTTAAATGCCCGGCGTCGCACGCCCCAGGGGAGTCGGTAATGTCTGGCACGGTATCGATAAGCTGGGTGAAGCGTTTAAAACCGGCGATACCTTTCGGATAACTTTCCAGCACAGAAGTGATTTTGGCGACCGGACGGAAAAAAACTTCGATAAGCAGCAGGAAGCCGACAAAACCGCCATAGGAGAGTTCACCTGCAATGACGTACCAGATACCTGCCAGCATTACGATAAGCTGTATCAGGCGTGTGCTTAGGTAGCTGAGTGTCAGGCTGGCGGTCATGATGCGATAAGCCTGCAATTTGGTACGGCGGTAGTTTTCGTTGTCATGGGAAAATAGCTGTGTTTCGTGCGCTTCATTGGCGAAAGCCTTCACAACACGGATCCCGCCGACGCTTTCTTCAATTCGGGCATTAAAATTGCCCACCTGACCGAACAACTGTCGCCAGGTATCCGTCATCCGTGCGCCATAACGACTCACCAGAAACGTCATAAACGGCACGATAATAATGGTCAGCATCGCCAATGGCAGGTGTACTGTCGCCATCAGGATAAACGCCCCAATAAAGGTCATGATGGCAATGAATAGATCTTCCGGGCCGTGATGCGCGATTTCCCCCACTTCTTCCAGATCTTTGGTGACGTGAGTGATGATATGCCCGGTTTTAACGTTGTCATAATAGCGGAATGGCAGCTTTTGCAGGTGTTCAAACGCCTGTCGGCGCATGTCGGTTTCTATGCCGACGCCCAGCGCGTGCCCCCAATAGTTCACGATTGCCATTAGCCCGGTATTTAACAGATAAACCGCCAGCAGGGCGATCGACGCCAGTAAAATCAGCGACCAGTTTTGCGCCGGCAGCAGCGTATCGATGAACGCTTTGATCGCCATCGGAAAACCGAGTTCAAGTAAGCCTGCGATAATAGCGCAGCCGAAATCGAGCACAAATAACCCCTTGTAAGGGGCGTAGTAAGAGAAGAAACGCCGTAACATACAATAAATTTTTGAGTTAAATAAATGTGAAAACGACTATAACAGGTAATTGTCCCGAAAGGGATAATCAGAAGAATATGAGCAGGTTATCGTGGTGATTGCCGAGTCGCCAGCCAACAGAGCAGCAAACCAGTGGTAATCATTATTAACGGATGCCGTTGTCAGCATCCGCTCAGTAAAATCGATAGAGCATTAACGCCAGAAGTCATCGAACACGGTAATCGGTGGCCGACGTTTATGTTCGGTTTTGAGATACCAGTTTTCAATAATCGCTGCATCTTTTGCATCGATTTGTTTACCTTCAAGGTAATCGTCAATTTTCTCATAAGTCACGCCTAACGCGACTTCATCCGGTAGCGCAGGGCGGTTGTCCTCCAGATCGGCGGTCGGCGCTTTGGTATAAAGATTCGGCGGGCATCCCAATTCACGTAACAGTGCCTTACCCTGGCGTTTGTTCAGGCGAAATATTGGGTTGATGTCCGTGCCGCCATCACCGTATTTAGTGAAGAAACCGGTCACTGCTTCTGCCGCATGGTCCGTTCCCACCACCAGACCGGCGCTCATCCCGGCGATGCTGTACTGAGCTTTCATGCGTTCACGGGCTTTTTCGTTGCCTTTTACAAAGTCGGAAAGCGCTATGCCAATCGCGTTCAGTGTGGCTTCGCTGGCTTCTACCGCAGGCTTGATATTAACGGTCAGCACTTTATCCGGTTTGATAAAAGCGATAGCGTCCTGGCAGTCAGCTTCATCTGCCTGAACACCATAAGGTAAACGTACCGCGATGAATTGGTAATCCTGATTACCGGTTTCGTTACGTATCTCAGTGATGGCTGTCTGGCACAGTTTACCGGTCAGCGTGGAGTCCTGACCTCCGCTGATCCCTAAAATCAACGATTTCACAAATGGATGTGCCGTCAGATAACTTTTTAAAAAATCAACGCTGACACGGATTTCTTGTGTTGGATCGATACGGCTTTTGACGCCCAACGCGGTGATAATGTCTTGTTGTAATGACATAACGTCCCCCCCTTTACTTAACTTGTTGATCCTGCCAAAAATTGTCTTAATCATCGGAGTGTAAAGCTATTTGGCTTGAAGAAAAAGAACAAGCGCGCTGCCAGTTGTTTTACCTATGGGTGAAGTACGCTTTGCGTTTAACTAATATGCGCATAAGTATGGTTATAATTTGAAAAAACACCGTTTTCCATCTAGCCTTATCTATGACCCATTCATATGAGGTAATGCAATCAATGAAAAATAATCGACTCATGCTGTGTTTTGCGGCTGCAGGTGCAGTCTTGCTTTCTGGGTGTACGGCGTATAATCGAGCGGAAAGCTATATGACGGAACCCGTTGTCAAAGATGTAAAAACGGGGATGACGAAACAGCAGGTTCATCAAATTGCTGGTTCGGGCGCAACGGAAATAAGAATGACCAATGCGAGAGGGACTTGCACCACTTATCTGCTGAAAAACCGTGATGGAACGGCGAGAAGTTATTTTGTCAGTTACGATGAAACCGGGCATGTTCTGAACAAGGGTTTTCAGAGTTGTCAGGAGTACGACACCAATCCGCAGCGGTAATAATAAACGTCATAACGTAGCTTATGGGCTTATGTGACCCTCTGCTATATCTGAATTTACATACTTGAAAACATGCTGAAAGACACTTTCTCCTCGGAGAACAGTGGACTTCAGCATGGTCTGTCACTCTGTGCAAATCCTGCCTGCTAAAAGCACCATCCTGCAATGACTGCCTCTGAATAAAACAATAATGAGGGTTTGTCTGAAGTGTTAAAAATTTGCCTGAATTTGGTAAATTATTGTCAGGCAAGGGCGTTTAAGATAATTCTGTCTTCTTCCCTGTGAGGTTGTAACCGATATTGATGCTAATCGGTTTACAAGATTGTAAATGCGTCGAGGAAAATGCAATGACGAAGAAAACCCTGGCTCTGACGATGTCGTTACTTCTGGTCACAAGTTCTTTTTCACCCATCACTTTTGCTGAAAGGCCGAATGGGCCGCAAGAGCATAAATATAACCAAAACAGCGGTGAGCGCAGAAAGGCGCCTGATGCTCGCGGTAATCAAAGAAACGTATCTAACAATAACCGCCATAATGACAGAAGGAAAAACGAGGTAAGGCAAACTTCCCGAGAGCGTCGGAATACCGGCAACTTCCGTGAGCGCGATCACTTTGTATGGGGGGGAAATGATTTCAGAAGAGGCCACCCGGTTCCGCAACGTTATCGTGGGGATGGTTATCGGGTGAATGACTGGCGCATGCGTGGGTTACGTCAACCCCCTGCTGGCCATCACTGGGCTTACGTTAATGGTAATTACGTTTTGATCGCGGCGGCTACGGGAATAATTACGGCTATTTTGCTAAACAGCGCGTTAAATTAATCATCGTCGATGAACGTGTCGGTGGTATGCAACTACCGACACGTCATTGTCGTTTTAAACGCTATTGATGCGCCAACGCTGTTTCTTCCCTGGCATCAAACACGCGCTTGTCCGTCTGCTTCAATATCTGGCTGGTGACCGTCCCCGCCGTCATTGATCCGCTGACATTTAATGCCGTCCGTCCCATATCAATCAATGGCTCAATAGAAATCAGCAAAGCAACCAGCGTAACAGGTAGCCCCATGGCTGGCAGAACAATCAGCGCGGCAAAGGTTGCTCCTCCGCCAACACCGGCCACCCCTGCTGAACTAATGGTGACGATACCGACCAGCGTGGCAATCCATAACGGATCGAGTGGATTAATGCCGACAGTCGGGGCGACCATAACCGCCAGCATGGCAGGATAAAGTCCGGCACAGCCGTTCTGACCGATGGTGGTGCCGAAAGAAGCGGCAAAGCTGGCAATGGATTCGGGTACGCCAATTCGACGGGTTTGCGCCTCAATGCTGAGGGGGATGGTTGCCGCACTGGAGCGGCTGGTAAAAGCAAACGTCAGCACCGGCCATACCTTACGGAAAAAACGGGCTGGGTTGATGCCGGTCAGCGCCAGAATCAGTGCGTGAACGCCGAACATGATGGCCAGGCCCAGATAAGATGCCACCACAAAACTACCCAGTTTGAGGATATCCTGTAGGTTGGAGCTGGCGACCATTTTAGTCATTAACGCCAGCACACCATATGGCGTCAGCTTCATCACCAGACGGACCAGTTTCATCACCCAGGATTGCAACGTATCAATAGCGACCAGGATGCGCTCGCCTTTTGCGGCGTCATCTTTCATCAATTGCAGCGCGGCAATGCCGAGAAAAACGGCAAAAACAACCACGCTGATAATTGACGTAGGGTTGGCCCCGGTCAGTTCGGCAAAAGGATTTTTAGGAATAAATGAAAGAATGATCTGCGGTATGCTTAGATCGGCTACCTTGCCCGCATAGTTATTTTCGATAGCCGACAAGCGAGCGGTTTCCTGCGCGCCCTGAACTAACCCGGTGGCGGTTAATCCGAACAGCGTCGTCACGAAAACCCCGACTAAAGCGGCGATAAGCGTGGTAAACAGCAGGGTGGAAAGCGTTAACACACTGATTTTCCCCAACGAAGAGGCATTATGCAGCTTTGCGACCGAGTTCAGGATGGAGACGAATACCAGCGGCATAACAATCATCTGCAACAGTTGAACATAACCGTTACCAACAATATTAAACCAGGCGACCGATTGCCTGATAACAGGATTATCGCCGCCGTAGATCAGATGTAATGCCAGACCAAACAGCACGCCGATAATCAGACCCAGTAATACTTTTTTTGCCAGACTCCATGACTTATTCTTGCCGGCGAATCCCAGTAAGAACAAGAGGGCGGCAAACGCCAATATATTTAACAGCAGCGAAAAACTCATCTCCACCTCTCCCTTATCAGTTATATGAATAATTTTTTCAAAATGATAAACGTGGACAGGATATCAGTTCTTTTATAAGTTTGTTATATCGATGTGGAAGATTGACCGCTGATAAGTAACCGATATCAGCTCATGCCTGAGCGAAAATCTGTGATATGACAATACCCGCCTCACCTCGTCAGGAAATGAACAAGGGATCATAGACCATCACCTGAATAACAAAAAAAATAGGGCGGTCATCGCATCGGAGATGAAAATAAACGCCCTAAACCGCGAAAGAAGTATTAAAAAATAAACTTCATATAAAAATAGGTGATTTAGACACAGAATACACAC
>NZ_MJLZ01000061.1 GCF_003666245.1 Brenneria alni | reverse complement strand
TTTTTATGCCAATTTTTATGTTATTGTTTTATAAACAAAAATACCTAAGTCAAATTTTCCTTAAGTCAAATTCAGGCAAAAAATTGCCCAGACTTCCCAGATCGTTTGCAAACATTGCCCGAAAAGTGATTTATGCTAAAAGCCGGGCAAGAAGTTGCCCCAAATGCGCACTTGTTCTGAAAATTTTAGTTATTTACATGACAATTCAGTGACAAAAAACAAATTGCCTATTAATAAAGGAGGGAATATATATTTTTTCTTATCAAAGACAGGCAATAAACACAGCACTTTTCCCAATGGCTGGATTTTTAGCAGGAAGGGTCGAGTAATTTAGGTAGCCAATACATCTGCTAGTTGAAAGGTGCAGGACATAGGCATACATAGGATATTTTTTAGTGCTACACAGGTTCAGCAATATTAAATGCCGTCCCCATACTCAAAACCACGATTCACGCCGTTAAAATACTGATCCATATCCATCGACGGTTTATCCGTTTCCGGGCGGCCCACTATCCGGGCGGGAACGCCTGCGGCAGTGGTATGGGGCGGAACGGGCTGTAACACCACCGAACCCGCGCCAATTTTCGCGCCGCAGCCAACCTCAATATTTCCCAAGATCTTGGCGCCGGCCCCAATCATCACCCCTTCGCGAATTTTCGGATGGCGATCGCCGCTGGTTTTACCCGTACCCCCCAGGGTGACGGATTGCAGAATAGAGACATCGTTCTCAACCACCGCCGTTTCTCCGATCACAATGCCTGTGGCATGATCGAGCATGATCCCACAGCCAATGACCGCCGCTGGATGAATATCGACGCCAAAGGATACCGAGATCTGATTCTGGAAATAGATCGCCAGCGCTTGACGATCCTCCGACCAAAGCCAGTGACCGATGCGGTATGCCTGTAGCGCGTGAAACCCTTTCAGGTAAAGCAAGGGGGTTGAGTATTTATCAACGGCGGGATCGCGCAGACAGACCGCCTGAATATCGCGTGCAGCGGAAATGATCATCTGCGGATCAGCATGGTAAGCTTCTTCAGCCACTTCCCGGATGGCAATGGCTGGCATGATCGGACTCGCCAGCTTATTAGCCAGCATGTAGCTCAATGCGCTACCCAGGTTCTCGTGTTTCAGCAATGTGGCATGAAAGAAACTGGCCAACATAGGTTCGCAATCCGCCAAACTGCGGGCTTCTGCCTTAATATTTTTCCAGACCAGTTCCAACTCTTCTATCGACATTGCCTTACTCTCCGAAATGCCACACATCAGATTGCCATTGCCACTGATGTCTATTACTCACAAAAACATCCGGGCCATCTTTTATTATTAAAGCCCTAAAAAACATAATGTTATAAATTGGTGCTTTCGTCTTTGCAGGTACGCCCCAGCAGACTTAACGCTGCTTCCTGGGCATCTTTTCCACAGTACAGGACTTGCCAGAGTTGCTCAGTAATCGGCATTTCAACACCATGACGCTGTGCCAAAGCCAGCACTTCTTTAGTATTACGGTATCCTTCAACCACCTGACCAATTTTATCCTGCGCACTCTGAACGTCCATGCCCTGACCCAGCATCATGCCGAAACGCCGGTTACGCGATTGGTTATCCGTGCAGGTCAGCACCAGATCACCCAATCCAGCCATACCCATAAAGGTGGTTGGATCAGCGCCCAATGCCACTCCCAGCCGGGTCATCTCGGCCAGACCACGGGTAATTAACGCCGTACGAGCATTAGCGCCAAAACCAATGCCGTCAGACATACCGGCACCAATAGCAATCACGTTTTTAACTGCGCCGCCCAGTTGTACACCAATAAAATCAGGATTGCTGTAAACCCGAAAACTTTTACCACAATGCAGCAAACGCTGAAGATCGTCGGCAAATTCACTATCCGTTGCCGCCAGGGCAATCGCCGTCGGCAGACCGGCGGCCAGTTCTTTTGCAAAGGTGGGCCCGGACACAACGGCGAGCGGAATTTGCTCGCCCAACGCTTCACGCGCCACGTCTTGCAGCAGGCGCCCGGTTTCCGCTTCCAGCCCCTTTGTTGCCCACACGACCCGCGCATCGGCACGCAAATCGGGTTTAATCTGACGTAACACATCCCCAAAAACATGGCTGGGTACTACCACCAACACATTTCTGCTGGCGGCTAACGCCTGCGCCAAATTCGTTTCCAGTTGCAGCGAATCAGGAAAGGGAACATCAGGAAGGAATGCCTGATTACAGCGGACAGCCTGTAGCGCGTGGATATGATCGGGATCGTGCCCCCAGAGCGCGACCTTGTGGCCATTACGCGCCAGTGTAATGGCCAATGCAGTGCCGTATGATCCGGCACCGATTACCGTCATTGAAGCGTCAGACGCGTTCATCAGGCATCCTGACGCGGTGCCGCGCCTTCGCCTTCTGCCTGCTGCTGCAGATAGTTCATAAACAGCGCATCAAAGTTGACCGGGGCCAGGTTCAATTGTGGGAACGTACCCCGGGAAACCAGACTGGTGATGCACTCACGCGCATAAGGGAACAAAATGTTCGGACAATACGCGCCCAGGCAGTGCGCCAGTTGGGTGCCGTCAATACCGCCAACGGTGAAAATCCCGCCCTGCTGCACTTCACACAGAAATGCCGTCTCTTCACCCAATGAAGCCGTTACCGTTACACGCAGTACGACCTCATAAACATCTTCCGCCAGTTGGCTGGATGCCGTGTCCAAGTCCAACTTCACTTCCGGCTGCCATTCCTGTTGGAATACCTGCGGGGCTTTAGGCGCTTCAAAAGAGATATCCTTGGTATAAATACGCTGGATTTGGAAAGACATTTCGGCGTTGTTTTGTTCAGACATGTTGAATAATACCTTTTGTTGGATTTCTTTGACGCCTTCCCTCGTCAGCGAAGGGGGACGCCAGTACATTTATCTAATCTTAGCGTTGCAGTCAGCCCGATAGGCTGTCGTGCAAAAATCATTTGCCGCGGATTTCTATTTACCCCGGACTAAGGGCAGATTTTCACCGCTCCAGCCAGCAAGGCCGTCTTTCAGTACCAGGACACGTTCAAAACCCGCTTTCAGCAGATTACCTGCCGCTTCACGTGAAGAAATACCGTTGGCGCACACCACAATCACTGGTTGCGCCTTATGCTTTTCCAATTCGCCTACGCTACCGTTTTTAATATCATTGGGTAACAGATTAAATGCGTTGGCAATATGACCGCGACGATAGTCGTCACGATTACGAATATCGACAATCACGGCATCTTCTTTGTTGATCAGCAGGATCGCTTCGCCACGAACCACTTCCTTCACTTTAGAAAATTTACTCTTCACAGTAAGCACGATAACAGCAACCAACAGTGCAACCCAGGCCACGCTCAATATAGGGTGCTTGCTAATAAATGGCATAATCTCTTGCATGGGGTATAACGACTCCCGAATCAGTTAAGCGATAAAAATATGAGGTTCCTGAGTATACCTGCGCGATACGGCAATTACAGCCAGTAAGCCAACATAGCGTACTGAATCTGCGGCGGGCCGCATCAAAATCACCTCACAGATTGCGTAATTCAACCATTTTATGCGTATCCCCTCCCATTTAACTATTATTGATGCACCCATACCGCGCATTGCGTGTCGCCCTTGTCACGAATGGAAATAGAAATCCAGAAAGAGACAACTGGTAAGCCGCTGTTCATCGTGGAATAATCCTTCGTTATGAGTAAAAAAGCGTTATCTGTACAGTTGAGAGCGGTATGTTGCGCCAATGTTCGCTCGCAGGCGTCACACAAGTGGTTCACCCGGTGCGCCAGCGCGTTTTGCGTCGGCGTTTTGTTGTTGTCCGGCACCAGTCAGGCTGCGGATAATCAGCAACAGCTCAAAAGTCTGCAACAAGATATCGCGGCCAAAGAAAAAAAAGTGCAGCAACAGCAACAGCAGCGCGGTACGTTAGTCCAGCAGTTGAAAAAGCAGGAGCAGTCGATTGCCCAATCAAGCCGCCAGCTACGTGAAACCCGCAGTACGCTGTCTGCTCTAAATAAAGAGTTAAGTGAACTCAGCGCCTCCATCGTCAGGTTACAGTCACAGCAAAAAACGCAACAGGATATCCTTTCACGTCAGCTTGATGCCGCATTCCGGCAGGGCCGATACAGTGCTCTGCAACTGATTCTGAGTGGAGAAGAAAGCCAGCGCAGCGAACGTATTCTTACCTATTTCGGCTATCTGAACGAAGCTCGCCAGAAATCCATCAATGAGTTGCAGCAAACGCGAACCGAACTGGCCAGCCAGAAGCAGTTGCTGGAGCAAAAACAAAACCAGCAAAAAACGCTGCTGAGAGACCAACAGCAACAGCAGCAGACGCTGGAACAGGCGCAGTCCGAGCGTAAAAAAACGCTGGTCACACTTGAAAGCTCACTGGAAAAAGATCAGCGCCAGCTTACTGAATTACGTCAGAATGAAACCCGCCTGCGCGATCAAATCGCCCGGGCCGAGCGGGAAGCCAGAGCAAGAGCCGAACGAGAAGCGCGTGAAGCGGCCAAAGTACGGGCCAAAGAGCAGCAGGCTAAACGCAGCGGCGGCAGCTATAAACCAACGGAAAGCGAGCAATCGCTGATGGCCCGCACCGGGGGCCTGGGGCGGCCTTCCGCACAAGCCGTCTGGCCGGTTCGGGGCCGGATTGAGCACCGTTTTGGTGAACCGCTGCAAGGCGAGTTACGCTGGAAGGGGCTGGTTATCTCCGCGCCGGAAGGAACCGAAGTAAAAGCCATTGCCGATGGTAACGTCCTGATGGCTGACTGGCTGCAAGGCTACGGTCTGGTTGTGGTGGTTCAGCACGGTAAAGGCGACATGAGTTTATACGGCTACAATCAAAGTGCGCTGGTTTCCGTCGGGGCACAGGTTAAAGCAGGCCAACCCATCGCTCTGGTAGGCACCAGCGGCGGGCAAAGCCAGCCCGCACTCTATTTTGAAATTCGTCGCCAGGGTCAGGCGGTAAACCCACAACCTTGGCTGGGAAGATAGTCTTGTATCATTTAAAATCAAAAATATTATTATTTTTCAGCTTATTGACACTATCGCAGTGCATTATGGCCGGTAAACTTTCCATTGTGATTGATGATTTTGGCTATCGTCCTCATAACGAGAATCAGGTTTTAAACATGCCTACAGCCATTTCGGTTGCTGTTTTGCCCAATGCGCCTTACGCCAGAGAAATGGCGACCAAAGCGCATAATCAAGGGCGTGAAGTGCTGATCCACCTGCCGATGGCGCCGATGAGCAAACAGCCATTGGAACGCGATACCTTACATCCTGACATGAGCAGCGAAGAGATTCAGCGCATTATCCGCCAGTCGGTCAATAATGTTCCTTACGCCATCGGGCTGAATAACCACATGGGCAGCGCAATGACCGCCAGCCTTCCCGGTATGCAAAAAGTGATGCAGGCTCTGAGCGCCTATCATCTCTATTTTCTCGACAGCATGACGATTGGCGGCAGCCAGGCCAGTCAGGCCGCCGCCGGAACCGGGGTAAAAGTCATTAAGCGCAAAGTTTTTCTGGATGACACGCAGAATGAAGCCGATATCCGCCGCCAGTTTAACCGCGCTGTGCAGATAGCACGGCGTAGCGGTTCCGCTATCGCCATTGGGCACCCGCATCCATCAACCATCAAAGTGTTACAGCAAATGCTGCCAACGCTGGAATCTGACATTGTTTTAGTGCGCCCCAGCCAGTTGCTGAACGAATCGGCGCAGCACTACGAACCATTGCCACCATCAGAGACGCCGAAAGCGACAAAACCACGTAATCCCTTCCGTGGCGTGCCGCAGTGCCGGGTAAAACATCCGCCAGAACCGGTGAAGAACGATGCCGTCTTCAAACTGGTCAGCAGCAGCATCCGCGATAGCGCAACCCTCACATTTGTAAAACATCGCTGGCAAACCTGGATCACGCCCGCAGAAAAGCAGCATTAAACAGTAAACCGCTACGCTATTTTTCTTTCTCACTCGCAGAATGCCCGGATAAAAAAACGCCGGGCTGCTTGCCGTAAAATGAAATGCTATTATAGCGGTCATAGACAGTGTGGGGCGTGGGGCCTCACCGGCAAGATTAACAAGGGTCAATCCCATGATTATCGTTACTGGCGGCGCCGGCTTCATCGGCAGCAATATCGTAAAATCTCTCAATGACATTGGCTATCGGGACATTCTGGTTGTTGATAACCTGAAAGACGGGACGAAATTCGTCAATCTGGTGGATCTGAATATCACTGATTACATGGATAAAGAGGATTTCATCGCCAATATTATGGCCGGTGACGATCTGGGCGATATTGACGCCATCTTCCATGAAGGCGCTTGTTCGTCAACCACCGAGTGGGACGGCAAGTATATGATGGATAACAACTATCAATACTCTAAAGACGTGTTGCACTATTGCCTTGATCGCAACATCCCGTTCCTGTATGCCTCTTCCGCTGCAACTTATGGCGGCCGCAACGATAACTTCGTTGAAGAGCGCCAGTATGAGCAGCCGCTGAATGTCTATGGCTACTCTAAATTCTTATTCGACCAGTACGTACGTGAAATTCTGCCACAGGCCGAGTCGCAGATTTGCGGCTTCCGCTATTTCAACGTCTATGGCCCGCGTGAAGGACATAAAGGCAGCATGGCAAGCGTCGCTTTCCACCTGAACAACCAGATCAATCAGGGTGAAAACCCGAAACTGTTCTCCGGCAGCGAAAACTTCAAGCGGGACTTTATTTACGTCGGTGATGTGGCTGCCGTAAACCTGTGGTTCTGGCAAAAAGGGGTTTCCGGTATTTTCAACTGCGGCACCGGGCGGGCTGAATCTTTCCAGGCCGTTGCTGACGCCACGCTGGCGTTCCATAAGCAAGGCAGCGTGGAATACATTGAATTCCCGGCCAAACTGAAAGGCCGTTACCAGGCCTATACACAGGCAGACCTGACCAAACTGCGTGCGGCGGGTTATGACAAACCGTTTAAAACCGTCGCCGAAGGCGTTGCTGAATATATGGCCTGGCTAAACCGTACTGTTTGACCGACATCATTATAACCACATGTAGCCCGGTATCGCGGCATATGCCGTAAGGAATGGATCAACGGTATGAAAATAGTAGTCATCGGCCCTTCCTGGGTAGGCGACATGATGATGTCACACAGCCTGTACCGCACGCTCAAAGCGGAACATCCGCAAGCGGTCATTGATGTGATGGCGCCTGCATGGTGCCGTCCCCTGCTGTCACGTATGCCGGAGGTAAATCAGGCGCTGGCGATGCCGCTGGGCCACGGCGCCCTGGCATTAGGCGAGCGCCGCCGTCTTGGCGTCTCGCTGCGCGCTACGCGTTATGACCGCGCCTATGTTTTACCCAATTCATTTAAATCGGCGCTGGTGCCTTTCTTCGCCAGGATCCCACAGCGCATCGGCTGGCGCGGGGAAATGCGCTACGGACTGCTGAATGATGTTCGCGTACTGGATAAATCAGCCTTTCCACTGATGGTGCAACGCTATGTCGCCCTGGCCTACGACGGCAATCGTATTCACAGTGCGACGGATCTGCCGCAACCTTTACTGTGGCCACAGCTACAGGTTACTTCTGAAGAAATCGCTGAGACGACACGCGCCTTTGGCCTGAATAGCCCGCGTCCGATTATTGGTTTTTGTCCCGGCGCAGAATTTGGCCCCGCTAAACGCTGGCCGCACTATCATTACGCCACACTGGCACAGATACTGATTGAACGGGGCTATCAGGTTGCCCTATTTGGCTCGGCCAGCGACCGACCGGTAGGTGACGATATCCGTCAGGCCTTAACCGAGAATGCCCGGCAGCACTGCGCCAACCTCGCCGGGCAAACGTCCCTGGAACAGGCAGTGATACTGATCGCCGCCTGCCATGCAGTGGTCAGTAATGACTCAGGATTAATGCATGTTGCCGCCGCCCTCAACCGTCCGCTCATCGCACTCTATGGCCCAAGCAGTCCTGACTTCACGCCTCCTTTGTCACATCAGTCAGAGGTTATTCGCTTAATTACCGGCTATCACCGGGTACGCAAAGGAGATGCGGAGCAGGGATACCATCAAAGCCTGATTGATATTCAGCCTGATAGCGTGCTCAACGCGCTGGAAAAATATCTGGCAAAACCGGAAGAAAACGCATGAGGGTGCTGATTATCAAAACGTCCTCCATGGGCGATGTTCTTCATACGTTACCCGCCCTGACCGATGCCATGCAGGAGCTGCCAGGCATCCAGTTTGACTGGGTGGTGGAAGAGGGCTTTGCCCAGATCCCCGGTTGGCACCCGGCAGTGTCCCGCGTGATCCCGGTTGCCATCAGGCGCTGGAGAAAGAGCTGGTTCAGCGCCCGGACACGCCAGGAACGCGCAGACTTTAAGCAACAACTGCGTAAATACCGTTATGATGCGGTGATCGATGCACAGGGATTAATTAAAAGCGCCGTGTTGGTCACCCGCCTTGCCCACGGCAAAAAACATGGGCTGGATTATAAAAGTGCGCGTGAACCGATGGCGAGCTGGTTCTATAACTATCGTCATCATGTCAACCGTCAACAACATGCCGTCGAACGCGTACGAGAGCTTTTTGCTGCCAGCCTGCGTTACAAGAAACCCGTTGGACGTGGTGATTACGCCATTGCTCAACGCTTTCTTTCCCAGTCACCGGCTGATGCCAATCAATATTTAGTGTTTCTTCATGCCACCACCCGTGACGAAAAACATTGGCCGGAATCTCACTGGCGCGAACTGATCGCTTTACTACAGTCCAGCGGGTTGCAGATTAAGCTTCCCTGGGGTGCAGAGCATGAACACCAGCGAGCCTTGCGTCTGGCGGAGGGCTTTACTCATGTCGATGTTTTACCTCGTCTTACGTTGCAACAGGTTGCAGAAGTGCTGGCTGGCGCAAAAGCCGTGGTTTCCGTCGATACCGGTTTAAGTCACTTAACTGCAGCATTGGATCGCCCCAATATCACTCTGTACGGCCCAACCGATCCGGGATTAATCGGTGGATATGGATTGAATCAGGTAGTGGAACTGTCTGAAAACCAGCAGATGAGCACAATTATGGCCGGGGAAATCCGCCTAAAACTGGATAAAATGATAGAATTAACCACATCAGGTGAGTAATTCTGCTCCCGACTGTTGAAGAAACACATGCTTAATTATTTACGTTATGGTCTGGAAAGATCATCAGGCCTAAGTTCTGCTCTGGCACTCAACACCATTTTCCCTGGCTGTTTACTGACATTATGCATCATGCCGTTCAGTACCGTTATTGCCGGATGGGTTTTTTATTTAACCGGATCATTTGCTGTTTTTTACGTGACGGCCCATCTGAAAACGGTACTTGCGGCAAAACATCTGCTTATTGTTCCGTGCTGCCTGATGATTATCGGTATCGCCAACCTGATTTGGTTTCATGTTTATTATCAACCAGATAACTTATTTTTTAGCGTCTATGATGCTCACTTATCTTCCGCTCACGCCAGTATCTTAGGGGCATTTATTCTACTTGCCACACTGCATAACCGTCAGGAACGGCAAAAATATCATCTACCCTGTATCCTCACGATATGCATTCTTACCGTAGGTTATGGGTTTTATCAGTCCTTATTTAGTGACATTCACCGTATCGGGCTGGGATTTGGCCCGGCAACCAGTGCTGCTTATTTCCTTACCTTTATCGGTGCATTAAGCGCCCAGGCGATATTAAAACTGAACTCGCCGTATAAATTTTACCTTTATTTGCTGCATTTCCTGCTTGTTACCATCGCTATTATTCTCACGGAAACACGGGCGGCTATATTTGTTTATCCTATTGTTGGCGCAACCATTTTACTCTCGGAAGTCAGACACAATAAGCGGTTATTGATTAAAGCTTTTGTGGGTTCAGCCATGAGCCTGCTGCTGTGTACGCTACTCTTCCACGACACAATTCATAAACGTACCGACGATCTGATTAATGACATGCGTAATTACAGCATGAATAACAGTAAAACCTCTGTCGGCGCACGACTGGCAATGTATCAGGCTGGCATTCAGGCCGGGCAACATGCGCCGCTTGGGCAATCGGCAGAACAGCGGTCGGAGCGCATTACACAACAGGCGCAACAAAAGCCAGTACTGGCAGGTGCGGTGGATTTTTTGAATGTTCATCTTCACAATGAAGTTATTGAGGCTTTTTCCCTCAAAGGGTTACCCGGCGCAGTGATGGTAGCGATTTTCTATACATCCCTGATCTATTTTTCCGTGTTTATTCTTAGAAGTCACCTGCTGGCCGCCATTATTTTTGCACTGCTTATGTATGGTTTGAGTGATGTTATTTTGTATTCACGGGATATGTTAATCGCCTGGCTGTTGACGTTTTGCCTCGGCACCACATTGACAGGCACCTGGCTTCAACGATAACCGCGCACAGCGCGGTGATATGCACAATTTATCACTGTGAGAGGACGCCGGGTTTTAGTACCATAACAGATTAAAACGGCGCACGATAATAGGCACGATGTCGCCTGATGATGTATCTCTCAGTCCACTGGTAGCTGCCGAGCCAGGGGCGGTAGCGTGGTAAAAATAGATCCACGAATACGCCGCTGTTATTCAGCTTAAACCTAACAGATTTAGCACGACTGCAATTTAAGGAAAACGAGTGAGTCAGAATGCCATCCCCTACCATCGGATTTTAGTTGTAAAGCTCAGATTCCACGGTGATATGCTGCTGACCACACCGCTTATCAGCACGCTAAAAGCTAACTATCCGGACGCGAAGATCGATGTATTGCTGTATGAAGATACCCGGCCCATTCTATCGAAGAACCCGGAAATCAATCATATTTACGGATTACAACGCAAACATGCCCGGTTATTATCCAGAGTCAAAGAATTCACTGGCATTCGATGCGAATTAAAAAATAACAACTATGATTTAATTATTAATTTGGCAGATCAATGGCCTATCGCCTTTCTGATAAAATCATTAGGAAGTAAAAGCCTTTCAATAACCAGAGGTGGCAAAAAACAAAAAATATGGCGTTCTCTGTTTACTGACTGTGTGTCAGGCCAGGGTGAGCATATTATTGAACACAATCTTTCGCTTCTTTCGTCATTAGCATTATCGAAAGAGAAAATAAAAAACAGAGTGTCTCTTTATTATGACAAGAGCGACGAAGATGCTGTATTTAATAAAAATACCGATCTACTAAATAAAAAATATGTCGTTATTCAACCAACTGCCCGACAGTCATTTAAATGCTGGGATAACGAAAAATTCGCAAAAGTCATTGATTACCTCAAGAGTGGTGGAATTGAAGTTGTACTGACCTGTGGCCCATCAAAATCAGATCTGGATATGGTTGCTGAAATATCAGAATTGTGTTCGCTTAAGCCAGTCACCTCCCTGGCAGGGAAAACCTCATTTCTGGAATTAGCTGCTTTAATCGACAAGGCTGAACTTTATATTGGTGTTGATTCAGCCCCCATGCATATGGCCGCCGCATTAAATACGCCGCTAGTAAGCCTGTTTGGACCAACTAACCATAAGTTATGGCGGCCCTGGTCAGAAAAGAGCGTACTTATTTGGGCCGGAGATTATCAACCTATGCCAGAGCGAAAAAATCTCGACAGAAATAAAAAATATTTATCCTGCATCCCTGCAAAAGATGTCATTCAAGCCGCTGCAAAATTACTTGGATGGCATGGCCAATTTAGCGAGAAGGCCTCTGACTTATGATCCTCGCATTCTGTTTATACAAGTACTTCCCTTTTGGCGGGCTACAACGAGATTTTTTACGTATAACTCAGGCCTGTCAGGCACGCGGGCATCATATACGCGTATACACGCAGTCATGGGAAGGCCCGCTGGTTGACGGTTTCGAACTGATTCAGGTTCCGATTCGCAAACACACCAATCATGCCCGCAATAAAGAGTATTACCAGTGGGTACAGCAACATATACGGCGGAACCCGGTCGATCGGATTATCGGTTTTAATAAAATGCCGGGGTTAGACTTTTACTACGCTGCCGATGTTTGCTACGCCGAAAAAGTCGCTCAGGAAAAAGGCTTTTTCTACCGTTTAACGCCTCGTTATAAACATTACGCCGCGTTTGAAAAGGCGGTGTTTGAACGCAGCAGCCAGACTAAAATGTTAATGCTTACTCTCCGCCAGATTGATGACTTTAAAAAGCATTACGGCACTCAGGAAGAACGCTTCGTTATTCTACCACCGGGTATATCGCCCGATCGTAAATATGGCCCGGACGCTGCGCAGATAAGAGCCCGATTCCGGCAAGCGCAACAGATCGCTGAAAATAGCCAGGTTATTTTGCAGGTTGGTTCTGACTTCAACCGAAAAGGCGTCGAACGCAGCCTTAAAGCACTCGCCAGTTTGTCAGAGGCAGACAGAAAGCAGATAATTTTTCTAGTTGTAGGGCAGGATAAACCCGAACGTTATCAAAAAATTGCTGCGCAACTGGGAATTGATCCACAGGTTCGATTCTTTTCCGGTCGCAACGATATACCTGATTTTATGGCAGCAGCCGATTTACTGATTCATCCGGCCCATCAGGAAGCGGCGGGCATTGTGTTGCTTGAGGCGATAACCTCCGGGCTGCCGGTTATCGTTACGGATGTCTGTGGTTATGCATTTTATATTAATCGGGCAAAGGCTGGTGTAGTGATTAAAGAACCTTATCGTCAGTCTGACCTGAATAACGCATTACAATATGCGCTAAATCATCCTGAAGTGCGCACTCAGTGGGCAGCCAACGCCCGGCATTTCGCGGATACCGAAGATTTATACAGTTTGCCAGAAAAAGCGGCGGCGCTTATCACGGATGAACAACCATGATTGAATTAAAAGAGCCTTTTGCTTCCTTGTGGAAAAATAAAGATCCATTTAAAGAAATCGATAAGCTCGACGGCGATATATTTCGTGCGCTTGAAAGCCGTCGAACCCTGCGTTTTACCCTGGGCGACCAATCCTGGTTTATTAAAATACATCGCGGCACCACGCTTAAAGAAGCGCTTAAGAACCTGATTTCGCTAAGGTTGCCGGTATTGGGGGCTGACCGCGAATGGAACGCCATCCACCGTCTGTCTGAAGCAGGGGTAGCCACCATGCGAGGCGTTGGTTTTGGTCAACGTGGACTCAATCCATTACGCCGCCATTCCTTTATTATTACGGAAGATCTTAATCCGGCAATCAGCCTGGAAGACTACTGCGCAAGGTGGCCTGAAAACAAACCGCTACAACAGGAAAAACGGCGCATTATCCGGCGCGTGGCAGAGATGGTGCGCAATATGCACGCAGCCGGTGTTAATCACCGGGATTGTTATATCTGCCATTTCTTGCTTCACCTGCCGTTCAGCCCGGACAGTAATGATCTTAAAATATCGGTGATTGATTTACATCGTGCACAGATAAGAAAAAGAGTCCCCACTCGCTGGCGCAATAAAGACCTCATCGGTTTGTATTTTTCATCGCTTGATATCGGGTTAACCCAAACGGATATTTTCTATTTTCTGAAAATTTATTTTAATCAGCGATTAAAAAGCATATTAGAAAATGAGAAAAACCTGCTCAGTGAGATAAAAATTAAAGCTGAGAAGATAAAGCGCAGAACTGACAGAAAATCTTTATAATACACTTTTAAAAAGATAAAATGATGAATAACGAAGAACCAATACATATTGCATATTGTACAGATGCCAACTACCTTGAGTATGTCGCAATTTCTATCACATCAATCATTCTAAATAATTTAAATGAGGAGATATATTTCCATGTTTTCCTATATGATGTTTCTCAGGATGAGATGAAGAAATTAAAAAACATAAATAAAAAAATAAATATATATATAATAAATGAAACCGAACTAAATAAATATTCAATTGACTTCAAAATAAATCATTTGAATAAATCCACTTACATTCGTCTATTAGCTCCTAGACTATTAGCAAATATAACGGAGAAGTTCATTTATTTGGATGCTGATATTTTATGCTTCGCTAATATTTCATCTATTCGAGAAATTAATATTGATGATGTCGTATGTGCTGCCTCCGCTGATAGCCTTCCGGGAAAAAAAGACTCAAGCCCTAAAAGATTGGGAATGAAAAAAAATTATTATTTTAATGCGGGATTCTTATATAT
>NZ_MJLZ01000060.1 GCF_003666245.1 Brenneria alni | reverse complement strand
GCGTTAACACAGGGACAGGGCCTGCATCACGGCCCGCAACTGAGCGGGAAGACAGCAGACCGAACACCCGTTGGGGAGGTTGAGCGTCACCGTGTCGGCGTCGTTATTCCCTGGCATAACCCGGCGCGCAGGAATGAATGCGGCGGTAGCGGCCACGGTAGCGTCATCGTGATGATGTTTGAGCCAGTAATAAAAGGTGGCCGGGTTCAAATCGTATTGCCGGCAATAGTGTTGTTTAGTTAATCCGCTCTGTTGCCAGGCGTCGAGATGCTGTTGCCGTTCACGGTGAGAATGCCGTTTTGCCATATTTTACCTCAGGTTCGTTTTATTGAGTGAGGGCAGCATGTGGCAGCAGAGTTTTGTTAACAATATGAGTTTGCCGGACGCTTACAATTGTGAAAACTATGTTGCTTGGTAACTTGCCATTTTTCATCGCCTGAGTATCATTCTTTCCTAAACAAGCTGTCCAAATACGGCATCCCATGTTGCCATGACCTTCAAGGCAACGCGCAGGCACAGCCTGTGTGGTCGACTCCCAACCCGTGCCGCTACCAGTTTGCGGGTGATTGCTGCGGCGATGGTAGCTCACTTATCCCAACGCTTTAGGGCGGCATCCTGTTTATTCCTCGTGAAGCAACTACTTTTTGCATACGCACTGATGCGTACAACAACCTTTATAGCTGGCGCAACCGTCTGCGGCCTTTTGCTGCCTCAGCCTGATTTACCCATGAGGCAGCGGCGTCACTTCATACGGCGCAAAGCCGTTGCAAGTGACGCCGCGAACGATCTCTGCGCCAGCCCTTACGCCACAGCGCTTTCCGGCGTGCCCTGTCATCTGACGCACATTTTCTGCATCAATTCTCATCAACCCACTTATCAGAGGAGGACTGAACCGATACCTGAGGCAGGCTTTCAGCCTGAGGGGATTACCCTGCTGATGCAGGCGGCTGCACCGAGTGCATAACCGATATCTCCGTCATACCTCAACCGCTGCCGCTCCGGCGCGCAGGTATTGTTCAGTGCGGCACGGTTTCCCCCGTGTCGTAAATCGCCGAGCGCCGGAGAACAGAGGTTATCGAGGATCGGGGGATAGCATATGTCACGATTAAGCCGGGAAATGCAGACGCTGGCCCGACGGGCTGGCGGCAGCCATACCCGGTTTCAGTAACCGGGAAGCAAGTGCGCTGGTGTCGATGGATTTAGGGCATGGAGACGGGCGCGGGCGGTATGTGCAGCAGGTCTACGGCAGAACGGCGTAGGCTCTTTCCTCTGGCTGGCTCATCAGTTCACGTTCGCCAGCCAGGGAAAAAGATCAGATTGGCGCTGAGGTGGGGAATGAGGTGTTACCAATGTGGTACAGGTGGGTGAACCCGGCCCAAAAAACCGGGTTCACCCCTACTTCCCGTCAATATATAGCGACCATGTGGGGAAAATAACCGGAAGCTGCGTAATGGTTGACTTGGGCCGTGGTCTGTCTCTTTTTGGGCGGGGAAAGGGGGATGAAGATAAAAGGAATGTAGAGGAAGCAGCCTTTAGCGAAGCTGTTCAGCCCGGCTTTTTACCAACGCCAGAATTTCCGGTCTTTCCTCAGGCGGCAGCGCCTGAAACGCCAGTATCAGTTCAGCCAGTTCGTCATCGGCGGTATAAAAATAAGCTACAGGTACTTCCAGCACCTCCGCCAGTAGTTGAATCGTCTCAATATTGGCCTGATGTATACCTCTTTCATAGCGATTGATGCGCGTACTGGCGACAAACTCATCTATCCCGGCCTCAATGCCAAGCTGTTTTTGCGAGAGTCCTTTTGCATGACGCGCCTGCTTGAGCCGTTGACAGAAAATGTCATGATAATTAGGTCTTGTTTTCATAACTACGAGAATCGTAGTTTTTGCTTGAGTCGGATACTACGAATAACGTAGTATTGGGTTGTGCATGATCCTTTTACGACGAAGAGTTAGGGGGTTACATGAAAAACGACTGGCATAAGGCGGATATCGTTGCGGCTTTGCACAAACAAGGCACTACAATGGCTGCGCTTTCCCGTGCGGCAGGGCTGAGTTCATCGACGCTGGCAAACGTAATTGCTCGCCCCTGGCCGAAAGGTGAATGGATGATTGCCGAGGAGTTGGGCATTCATCCTGCCGAGATCTGGCCGAGTCGCTATTATGATGAGACAGGGAAATTAATCGATCGCAAGATAAGAATCAGAGGGCGGCAGTCTGAGTAAAACATGATTGCGTTACTTCGTTTATTTGTTTTCTAACGATGTAAGCAGTGCGCTTTGTTGTGCGGCGGGCAGATCGGAGAAAAGCAGGATTATTTTCGCCAGATTGTCATCATCCGCATAGAAATACGCCAGCGGGACGTTTAATGCTTCCGCTAATCGGTTTGCCGTTACGATGTTGGCTTCATGCACGCCTTTCTCATAACGGTTAATACGCGCACTGGCAACAAACTCATCAATCCCGGCAGCAATACCCAGCCCTTTCTGGGACAAGCCCCGAAGTAAGCGGGCATCCTTAAGACGTTGACTGAAAATATCACGATGCTGTCGGCGAGTATTCATGACTACGATACTCGTAGGTATAAACCCGCCTGCATACTACGAATATCGTAGCTTGTATGTCGCTGGTACAACCGGAATTAGAGAAAATTAATAGTTCTCAATAATCGGCTTAACGAGGTCTGCCAGTTTACAATGCGCTTCCCGCCGTTCCTCAAAGTAATCATATCGATCGTAAATGCCTTCAACGCCTTTCAGCTTATGATTAAGGCACCGTTCGGCGACATAGCCCGGAATGCCTAACGCGGCCAGCAGGCTGCGGCAGGTGCGGCGCAGGTCGTGTACGGTGAACGGTTCAAGTTCACCCATGCGATTGGGCGGCTGAATTTTTCTTCCCGGTTCGCGGCCGAAAAGTTTGGCGATTGCCCGGTTGAGGGTATCGCTGCCCATATGCGGCGAACCGCTGGCCCGGCGGTTGGGGAATACATACGCTGAACCGCAGGCGCGTATTTCCAATTCTCGCAGCCATTCCAGCGTCTGCGGGGGGAGGGGAATGACGATAGCGACGCCTGATTTACTCCTTGTCGCGGGCAGTTCCCACGTTGCGTCTTCGAGGGAAAATTCATCCCATTGGGCTTCGGTCAGTTCGCTTTTGCGTACGCCAAGCACAATCAGTAATGCGCAAGCCAGATAGTTATCGCGAGTGAAGCTGTCGCTCTGGCTGCGGAATACCTGAAAAACCTGCGTCAACTCTTCCAGACTCAACGCCCGGTCGCGGCTTTTTTCAATGCCGCCCGCATCATCCACCTTGAACGCCGCCGCCGGGTTATGGACAAGAAGCCCAAGTTTTATGCCGTGATTAAACAGTTGTTTCAGGTACATCAGCGCATCGTTGGCGGTGCAGGGCCTGCCGCTGGCGGTGATTTGCTGGATGATGGCGCGTATGTCCAGTGGTGTGACCTTGCCTAACGCCTGTTCTCCAATGTGTGGCGCGATCTCTCTGGCGAAGATCCGCTGTGGGATATGCGGGTGCTTAAGGCGCCGCACCAAATCCTGTTTCCAGTCGTTAAACAGATCATCGACGGTATGGATTCTGGCGGGGCGATTGCGTTTACGTTCGGCGATGGGATCATCGCCTTTCCTGACCTTCCTGCGGGCGTCTTCGGCCTGAGAGCGGGCTTCCGCCAGCGACAGATCGGACGGTTTGCCCAGCGTGAGCGAACGGCGTTTGGCGTTCAGGGTATAGCGCAGCATCCAGTAAGGTTCGCCGCGCTGCGGCAGCATCAGGTATAGCCCCTGACCGTCGTTGTATCGTCCGGGACGGCTTGCTTTCAGGATGGACTGTATGGTTTTAACGGTCAGATTTCCCATGCCCTGCCTCCCTAAGATATCCCGCCAGCACCCGTCAATCGTGGCCTGCGCGAAAAATTGGGTAGTACATAGGTTATAAAACGAACATTTTGGCTTGTAAAGCGATGGTACTACCCAATGTACTACCCACTTGGCAGTGGATTTCGGTGGATTCGGGTAGTACAGAGTAGACGCCGATAGCAACAAAAATGCCCTGAAAACAGGGCGTTGTGGCAGTCGGTGGAACAGGGTGGAAATTATTCGATATTTTGGATCTGCTCCCGCATCTGTTCGATCAATACTTTGAGTTCGATGGCGGAGGCGGTGACGTCGGCGTTGATGGATTTAGAGGCCAACGTGTTGGATTCGCGGTTGAATTCCTGCATCATGAAGTCCAGGCGGCGGCCTACGGCTTCTTCTTTGTTTAGAATTTTATAAGTTTCAGCGACGTGGGCTTCAAGCCTGTCCAGTTCTTCCGCCACGTCAACACGTTGAGCCATGATCACCAGTTCCTGCTCCAGCCGGTTATTTTCCAACTGAACCTGTGCCTCTTCCAGCTTGTTGAGCAGGCGTTCGCGCTGCCATTGCAGGATGTTCGGCATATGCGCCCGCACTTTGGCAACTTCGCCGCTGACGCCAGCCAGGCGCTGTTCAATCAGCGCTTTCAGCGCATTGCCTTCGCTTTCGCGTGCGCTAATGAAGTCATCCAGTGTACGATCCAACGCCTGTAACATCTCTGCGCTGATGGCGTCCAGATCCTGTTCTTCCGCAGCCATCACGCCCGGCCAGCGCAGAATATCGACTGGGTTGATTTCACCCTCATCGCTCTGCATTTTTACCCAGTTAGCCGCGCTGACCAATTGTTTAGCCAGGTTTTCATTCAGTATCAGCGAGCTTTGCGCCCGTGGGTCCAGATCGAAACGCAGGTTGCATTCAATTTTGCCTCGGGTTAATCGGGTACGGATTCGATCGCGGATAACAGGTTCCAGACTGCGGAATTGCTCTGGTAAACGGATGTAGGTTTCCAGATAGCGCTGGTTAACAGAACGCAGTTCCCAGGCTGCGCTTCCCCAGTTGCCCTTGACTTCTCGTCGGGCGTAAGCGGTCATACTGCGGATCATCGGTGCATACCTGTAAAGCAAATGATGGGGGGATTATAACGTTGAGTCTCTGGGCAGGGTAGAACAAAATCGACCAACCGGCAGTCAGGCTGCCAGAGATAGTGGTATCGCTGTTGACGGGGCACCA
The DNA here is from genome assembly GCF_003666245.1 of Brenneria alni. GTDB lineage: Bacteria > Pseudomonadota > Gammaproteobacteria > Enterobacterales > Enterobacteriaceae > Brenneria > Brenneria alni. The sequence continues at coordinate 11,931 of NZ_MJLZ01000060.1, read as the reverse complement.
TGTTGTTTTTATGACGCTGTTCGCCTGTTTATGCGGCGACTGGCGTTGTCAAGCTCAGGGGATCTCGGAAAGTGCTGGTAAGGTGGTGGGATCAACATAGCGCTTCTCTCATCAATGGACAGGTGGCAGAGAAGAATATTTCCCGCCGTATCATTACTGAGGAATACTTGTTCATGGAGAGGTATAGCCTGAGGTTATACCCGGATGCGATATAACTTTTAATCCTGCGCCGTAAGGTAAGATAGGCATTGCGCCGCTAAGGCCGTATAATGCGCGCCAGTTAACATTTTACCCGCCGGAGATGGTTCATGCGCCCTACAGGCCGAAGTGCACAGCAAGTACGCCCCCTGAAATTAACCCGCCATTACACAAAACACGCCGAAGGATCTGTTTTGGTTGAGTTCGGTGACACCAAAGTTTTATGTAATGCCACGGTTGAAGAGGGCGTGCCTCGCTTTCTGAAAGGGCAAGGCCAGGGCTGGGTGACCGCCGAATATGGCATGTTGCCGCGTGCAACGCATAGTCGTAATGCGCGTGAAGCGGCTAAGGGCAAACAGGGCGGGAGGACGCTGGAGATTCAGCGGCTGATTGCCCGTTCTCTGCGGGCGGCTCTCGATCTCAAAGTCTTGGGCGAGTACACCATCACGCTGGATTGTGACGTGCTGCAAGCGGATGGCGGTACACGAACGGCCTCTATCACTGGTGCCTGCGTAGCACTGGCTGATGCGCTGAATCAGATGGTTGCCAGTGGCAAACTGAAGAAAAATCCACTGAAAGGCATGGTGGCGGCGGTATCTGTGGGTATCGTCAACGGCGAGGCGCTGTGCGATCTGGAATATGTGGAAGATTCTGCCGCAGAAACCGATATGAATGTGGTGATGACGGAAGATGGCCGCATGATTGAAGTGCAGGGCACCGCGGAAGGCGAGCCGTTCACTCACGAAGAGTTGTTGTCTTTGCTGGCACTGGCGCGAGGGGGGATAGAAAACATCATCCAGGCGCAGAAGGCCGCATTAGCCGATGTCCAATAGTTGTGAAATGAGGCAAATCGGGTAAATCGTTAACCCGTAAGACGAGGAGATGCAGTAATGAAGGCCTTTCAGCGCCAGTTTATTGAGTTTGCGCTCAACAAACAGGTATTAAAGTTCGGTGAATTTACCCTGAAATCTGGACGTATCAGCCCTTATTTTTTTAATGCCGGGTTGTTTAATACCGGGCGCGACCTGGCATTGCTGGGGCGTTTTTATGCAGAGGCGCTGGTAGATTCAGGTATTGAATTCGATCTGCTTTTTGGCCCGGCTTACAAAGGTATTCCGATTGCGACCACCACGGCGGTGGCGCTGGCGGAACATCATGAACGCGATCTGCCTTACTGCTTTAACCGCAAAGAAGCCAAAGATCATGGCGAAGGCGGGAGTCTGGTGGGAAGTCCGTTACAGGGCCGGGTGATGCTGGTTGATGACGTCATCACTGCTGGCACGGCGATCCGTGAGTCAATGGAGATTATTGCCGCCAACGGCGCACGGCTTGCCGGCGTAATGATTGCGCTGGATCGCCAAGAGCGCGGGCGCGCCGATATTTCCGCTATTCAGGAAGTTGAACGCGACTACCAGTGCAAAGTGATTTCTATTATTACTCTGCAAGACCTGATCGCGTATCTGGCTGAAAAACCTGAAATGACAGATTATCTTGCTGCGCTTAAAGCATACCGTGAGCAGTATGGTATTTAACTGACGGATGTTTCCACATCTGTCGGTGATTCCGCCAGAGAGGCTTCTGGCGGACGGCTGGAGAGTAAATCAGAGCAGTTGTGCGGCTAGCAGAGGCCAGCGGGTATCAAATTCCTGCGTCGGACGATAGCGGAATTCAGAGCGAATAAACCGCGAAAGCATACCTTCACAAAACGCCAGTAGCTGACTGGCCAGCAGCGTTTCATCGTGCTGAAAACCTTTGCCATCACGTAGCTTATGCTCACGTAATACCTGACGCAACTGCGATTCGATACGTTCAAATAACTGATTGATGCGACCCTGCAAACGATCCTGTTCAAACATCAGCGCGTGGCCGGTCAGAATACGCGTCAAACCAGGGTTACGTTCTGCAAACCCCAGAATAAGCAACAAAATCAGGCGCAGACGGTTAAACGTCTCTTTTTCATCTTGTAAAATCAGGTTGATGCGGGTAGTCAGGCTGTCCTCAATAAACTCAATCAGGCTGTCAAACATCCGCGTTTTGCTGGGGAAATGCCGGTAAAGCGCGGCTTCAGACACCCCGACGTTCGCGGCCAGTTTTGCTGTGGTAATGCGTTGGCTACCGTCACTGGATTCCAGCATTTGCGCCAGCGCCTGCAAAATTTCCTCGCGACGATTCCTTTTCTTATTTTCTTTTTCTGCCATGTCTAAAAGAACCCTTGCAAAAAATTTGACTGACAAGCACCTGATAACGCCACAGTCACGTCAACGCGCTGTGGCTTATATGAATTTTTGACAATACCGGGTGGTAGGGGCGTGTTAGTTACGACCCGAATGGCCGAAACCACCTTCTCCACGTTCACTGCTGACGAAATCGTCGACCAGATTAAACTCTGCCTGAACGACGGGAACGAAAATCATTTGTGCGATACGCTCGCCCGGTTCAATGGTGAATGTCTGCTGACCCCGGTTCCAGACGGAAACCATTAATTGCCCCTGATAGTCAGAGTCGATCAGCCCAACCAGGTTACCTAACACTACGCCATGTTTGTGACCCAGACCGGAACGTGGCAGAACCATGGCCGCCAGATTGGTATCGGCGATATGAATCGCCAGTCCCGTAGGTATCAGGGTAGTTTCACCCGCTTTTAGTTCAACGGCCTGATCCAGACAGGCTCGCAGATCCAGCCCGGCGGAACCGGGTGTGGCATAGGTTGGTAATGGGAATTGTTGACCAATGCGTGGGTCAACAATCTTTACGTCGATTTTTTTCATCATAACGGCTGACAATCTCGTCGATTAAATTTTGGCCAAGAAGACGTTTGTCGCATTGTGGCAACTGCTTGTCTCCGTTGTGCCAGAAAAGATGTAATGCATTGGTTTCACTGTTAAAACCATGCCCGGAAAGGGAGACGTCGTTAGCGCAGATTAAATCCAGATTTTTCCGCGCCAGCTTTTGCCGTGCGTATTCTTCCACATTCTGGGTTTCGGCGGCAAACCCGACAACATAAGGCCGATTTTCACTTATGGCCGCGACGTCAGCGATAATATCTGGATTTTTTATCATGGTGACAGTTATTTCATCACCTTGCTTTTTAATTTTTTCATCAGCGACCTGTTTGGCCCGGTAGTCTGCCACGGCGGCGCAGCCGATAACAATATGTTGCCTTGTGGCTTCGGCCATCACGGCCTGCTGCATATCCAGCGCGCTGTTGACATCAATACGCTTAACGTTGGCCGGGGTGGCAAGGGATACCGGTCCGGCAACCAGCGTCACGTTTGCCCCTCTGGCTGCGGCGGCCTGAGCAATCGCAAATCCCATTTTTCCCGAACTGTGATTGCTGATGAAGCGTACCGGATCAAGCGCTTCGCGTGTCGGACCGGCGGTAATCATGATATTCAGATGTTGCAGGTCGCCGGTAGACGTAAAATGACGCTGCGCCAGATCAACAATATCCAGCGGATCAATCATCCTGCCCGGACCGACGTCGCCGCACGCCTGGCTGCCGCTGTCTGGCCCCCAGAGTTGCAACCCGCGTGCTGCAAGCGTTCGCAGGTTGTCCTGCGTCGGCGCAGCTCGGTACATCTGCTGGTTCATCGCAGGGACAACGGCTATTGGCGCGGGCGTTGCCAGGCAGAGGGTGGTCAGCAGATCATTTGCCATGCCAGCGGCCAGACGTGCGATAAGATCGGCAGTGGCTGGCGCCAGAATCACTAAATCTGCCCATTTCCCCAGTTCGATATGGCCCATAGAGGCTTCGGCAGCCGGATCGAACAGGTCGTCCGACACCGGGTGGCCGGATACCGCTTGCATCGTCAGCGGCGTGATAAAGGCCTGAGCGGCCTGAGTCATGACAACCCGTACTTCCGCACCGCCGTCGCGCAGACGCCTTACCAGCTCAGGGCATTTGTAAGCGGCAATACCCCCGCTGATACCGAGTACAATTCGTTTGCCGGAAATACGTTTGTCAGAAAGCTCATTCAGGCTGGAAAGTCCCATCATCATGGTCCGATTAAAACCGAAAGAGGCATCATTTTACCATAACCTTGCCTTAAGAGAGGAATCTTAAGCCTCCCGACGAGTTGACGGACAAAAATTGCGAGTCGGTTCGCAACCTGTTATTGCTGGCATCGTTCCTCGATACGGGCCATGTCATGATGGCATTCAGGCAGAGGGGGAGGTTCGATGGGCTGGGGAAATGGGCAGGCGCCGCGGGAGAAATTAGTGAGTTTAGGTGCAGAGGCGCTGACGGATGCTGAACTGCTGGCGATTTTTTTACGTACCGGGTTACCCGGTATACATGTCATGCAACTGGCAGAGAGTTTGTTGACGCAGTTTGGATCGCTTTATCAACTGATGTCCGCCGATCAGGCGGCGTTTTGTACCGCGAAAGGTATCGGTATTTCAAAATATACGCAATTAAAAGCGGTGGCGGAATTGTCCCGCCGGCTGTTTTCATCCCGCCTGGCGAAAGAAAATGCGATGCTGAACCCTGAAATTACCGGGCAGTACCTGCAACTATTACTGGCTCGCCAGGAGCGGGAAGTTTTTTTAGTCATGTTTTTGGATAATCAGCACCGGGTGATTCGTCATCAGGAGATGTTTGCTGGTACTATCAATTGCGTGGAAGTACACCCAAGGGAAATTGTGCGTGAAGCGTTGAAAGCCAATGCCGCCGCGTTGATTCTGGCGCACAATCATCCATCAGGAAAAGCGGAGCCCAGTCAGGCTGACCGTGCGATAACCGAACAAATCATGAAAGCCTGTCTGCTATTAGAGATTCGCGTGCTTGATCATCTGGTCATCGGGCGCGGCGAATATGTCTCTTTTGCTGAACGCGGATGGATTTAACCGATATTTCCGCGATCCTGGGGGATCTTTAGTTGTTCGGGACTTGAGCACTTACGCTTCAGAGCGTATACTACGCCACCTTTGAGAATCTTGGGTGTGGCGTTAAGAGCCTATCTCAGCAGGTTTATCCTGATGACGGAGTCTTTTCAGTGAAGTTGCTGAGATGGGCTCTAGAGCCTGACGAGGCGGTTATACCCTATACGAAGCTCGAGCTGATTTTGATTTTTGGAGAATAGACATGTCCCGAGTCTGCCAAGTTACTGGCAAGCGCCCGGTGAGCGGTAACAACCGTTCCCATGCACTAAACGCGACTAAACGCCGTTTTCTGCCGAACCTGCACTCACACCGTTTTTGGGTTGAGGGTGAAAAGCGCTTTGTAACGTTGCGCGTATCCGCTAAAGGTATGCGTGTTATCGATAAGAAGGGTATTGAGACGGTTCTGGCCGATCTGCGTGCCCGTGGTGAAAAGTATTAAGGAACTGAATCATGGCTAAGGGTGTTCGCGAGAAGATCAAGCTGGTTTCTTCTGCTGGTACTGGTCACTTTTATACCACCACGAAGAACAAGCGCACGAAGCCGGAAAAATTGGAACTGAAGAAATTCGATCCAGTTGTCCGTCAACATGTGATCTACAAAGAAGCTAAAATTAAATAATTTTAGTGAATTGCTAAAAACCCGGCTCAGGCCGGGTTTTTTACGTTGGTCTATCCCTGCGGCCGCCTTTTGCCACCGCTGCAAGCGGCTAATGCAACCAGAATTTTTCCAGGAGAGGCATCATGCCCGAACTGCCAGAGGTTGAAACCAGTCGTCGGGGAATCTCACCCTATCTTGTTGGGCATACCATCCTCTATGCTGAAGTCCGCAATTCTCGCCTGCGCTGGCCGGTTTCCAGTGAGATTTTATCCCTCAGCGATCAGGCGGTACTGGGCGTTCATCGGCGGGCCAAATATCTGCTGATTGAACTTACCACCGGGTGGATCATTGTTCATCTTGGCATGTCGGGCAGCCTGCGCATCTTGCCGGAGTACGTCGAACCGGGTAAACATGATCACGTTGATTTAGTCATGGATAACGGCAAGGTTTTGCGCTATACCGATCCGCGCCGTTTTGGCGCCTGGCTATGGGCAAACAACCTTGAAGAGAGTTCGGTACTGGCGCATTTAGGGCCGGAGCCGCTGAGTGATGATTTTTCCGGTGACTACCTGTATCAGAAATCGCGTGACAAGAAGACGCTGGTCAAACTCTGGATTATGGATAACAAAGTGGTGGTTGGCGTGGGGAACATCTATGCCAGCGAGTCGCTGTTTACGGCGGGTATCAGTCCTGACAGGCCTGTTGGTTCGTTAAGTGAAGCGGAAACAACGCGACTGGCGGAAACCATCAAACAGGTTCTGCTGCGTTCGATTGAGCAAGGCGGTACGACATTACGTGATTTTCTGCAATCAGACGGCAAACCTGGATATTTTGCCCAGGAGTTGCAGGTTTACGGGCGTACCGGAGAACCTTGCCGGATTTGTGGCGCGCCGATAGAAATAGCAAAGCACGGGCAACGGAGCACATTCTTTTGCCGCTGCTGTCAGCGTTAACTTGCTTATTGGATTAATTCGCAAGGATAAAGGTTCTGGTACGGTTTTACGGCAAAATTGAAAAAATCGGCGGGGAATAATAGCAACGCTTACGGTAGATGAGCGCGTTGACACGATTATCCAATAACGTTCTTTGCTGAGGTTAACTTCTTTTGTAGCGCGTCAGCGATGGATTCCGGCAGGAAATGTGAGACATCCCCACCATGACGCGCCACTTCTTTAACTAAAGACGATGAAATAAAAGACCACTCCACGGAAGGCATTAGGAACACGCTTTCCAGCGTTGGCAGCAGATGGTGATTCATTTTGGCGAGTTGGAGTTCGTACTCGAAATCAGCAACCGCACGCAATCCACGAACCAGAACGGTGGCGTTTTGGTTTTGCGCGAAATGTGCCATCAGGTCACTGAAGCCAACAACTTCCACATTCGGCAAATGCCGAGTGACTCCCTGTGCCAGCGCCACCCGTTCATCGAGTGTAAACAACGTATTTTTGCTCGGGCTGGCGGCAATCGCCAACACCAGATGATCGAACAGGCGTGAGGCGCGGGTCAGTAGATCCAGATGACCATTGGTTAATGGATCAAAAGTGCCGGGATAAATCGCTTTGGTTGTCATGATGCTTCTCCGCTCCTGTGCTTAAAACCACGGCCAATTAGTGAATCCGGGGCGGCAGATAAGGTTCAAGTAATGAGAGCAACTTCTGCAAGGCCCCTTGATTCTGATGCAATACCTCAACCGCATGTCGGCCATAATAGCGGCGGTAATCCTCATCAGCGAGCAGATTCCCCACTTCTTTGGCCAGAGATGCCGTATCGGTAACGGTAATCAGGCCATCTGCCTGCTCAAGTTTGTTGCAGATATCTTTAAAGTTAAAAGTATGCGGCCCCATCAAAACCGGGATGGCATGGGCGGCGGCCTCAAGCGGATTATGACCACCGCGCTCAACCAGGCTGCCGCCAACAAATGCCAGGTCAGCAATGCCGTATAACAACATGAGCTCGCCCATGGTGTCGCCAACAATAACCTGAGTGCTGGCGGAGGGGAGTTCCCCGCTACTTCGCAAGGTGTAGTTAAAACCTAAACTTTGCGTGAGAGCCTGCGTGGTGGAAAAGCGCTCTGGATGCCTGGGGGCCAGAATCAACAGCAGGTCAGGGAAGTTAGTCAGCAACTGACGATGGGCCGCTAAAACAATGGATTCTTCGCCTTCGTGTGTGCTGGTGGCGATCCAGACTGGCCGGTGCGGAGCCCACTGGCGACGCAGTGTTACCGCTCGGGCCGCCAGTTCCGGGGTCACCGAAATATCAAACTTGAGGCTGCCGGTGACTGTAAGGCTTGAGCGCTTCAGCCCGAGATCGATAAAACGCTCACCGTCTTCCTGATTTTGCGCGGCAACCAGCGTGATACGCCGCAGCATATATTTTGTTAAACGACCTATTTTTTTATAGCCAGCCGCTGAACGAGCAGATAAGCGAGCGTTGGCAATCACCAGTGGAATGTTACGTTTATGCAACTCAGCAACCAGATTGGGCCACAGCTCAGTTTCCATGATAATGACGACTTTTGGCCGGATCTGATCAAAGAAACGTCGCAGAGAGCAGGGCAAATCATAAGGCAAATAGACATGATAAACCGTGTCGCCGAAAGCGGAGCGCACTCGTTCAGACCCCGTTGGTGTCATGGTAGTCACGGTGATCGGCAGGTTGGGGTAACGATGCCGCAGCGCCCTGACCAGAGGGATTGCCGCCAGCGTTTCGCCGACAGAGACGGAATGCAGCATGATGCCGTCCGGTTTTACTTTCTCCGCGCAGAACCCGTAGCGCTCACTCCAGCGCCTGCGGTACGCGGGAGCCTTACGGCCACGCAGCCACAATCTAATCCATATCAGTGGCTGGATAAGGTACAAAAGAACGGTGTAAAGGGTTTGTAGCATGGTTTTACTATTATTGGTTATCGCTGGTGGCGATTTTATCGGGTTAGCAGGAATAAGGCTATTTGTAATACATCGGGCTTTGTTCGGAAGATGGCAAACAGACCAGAGACGATGGCAATCATAGGGGGAATTATCGTGTACACGGCAACATTTATGGTTCGCTCCCGTTTTGCAAGCACACGATGATAAAAGCTGTTTGCGTTAATGTATCCGGCCTCTTGCAAGTTAGCTGCTTTTGGCAGCGAGGCCATGATGGAATATGCGCGTCAGGTTCCCAATAAACTTCTTCGGCTGCTAAAGTCGCTTTTTTGTCCCGGGTTTACAAGACGCCATTGCACAGTTTTGTCATCACATACCCTGCAAACTGGTAAGATTTAGGCGATTTCAGATATCTCGTTGTTGTAAATAAAAAGCGCCCGGTCGTGTCATGACAGCCCAGATAATTCGGGCAATTTTGTTCGCTAGTGCGACAACAACCTTATTGCGGTGTACTCCACGCTCTTCCATAAGTTCTATCCACTGTCCCAGTATATTTGTTGTTCTGTTTAAATGCAGAACACAGGTCCGGGCACCATGGATAAGCAGTTTTCTCAGAGACGCATTGCCACGTTTACTCATACCTAATAAACGTTGCTTGCCTCCTGTTGAGTATTCTCGGGGGGCAAGGCCAAGCCAGGCTGCTAAATTGCGCCCTGATTTAAATTGTTACCATTACTGACAAACGCTGTCATTGCTGTCGCTGTCAATTTTCCTACGCCAGGAATAGACTTCAGCCTCTTAGCTGTTCCATCTGCATCAGCGATAGATTCAATCTGGCGACGTAACTGCAAAAGCTTTTCTTCAAGGGCGCGGTATTCCTGCCAGAGATCAGTGAGTATATCCCTCATCGATGGACTCAACTCGTTTTGATCGTCAGCTAACAGTGAAGGCATATCGTGTGTAAATTTCGTAATCCCACTGTGAATAGTCAGTCCGTATTCCAGGAGAAATGCCCTTGTTTGATTAACCACCGAGACACAATGCGTTCTCTAATCCGATGTAATGCCTGTAGATCGAGTTGTGCCGTTGTTTTTGGTATCACTGTTCGCATAGTAGGACGAGAAATAGCTTCTGCTATTGCTTCAGCATCAATCAGATCATTCTTGTTTGATTTAACGAAAGGTTTTACAAATTGTGCCGGGATGATACAGGGTGTATGTCCAAATAATTTAGCTTTTCTGGCCAGCTAATGGCAGCCCGGACAAGCCTCCATTCCAATCGTCGTCTGGGGTGTAAGCGCCAGATACTCAATCAATTTATCGCGGGTAAAACATCGCCGAATCAGGACGTTCCCTTTATCGTCCATCCCGACTACATGAAACGTATTTTTACCGATATCAATACCCATTCTGCTCAGGGACTGTGCTTTTGTTCTCGACATAACACACCACCAATATAAGGGCTGACAATAAGTGAATTTTAGCAAGTTGGGTGGGAGCGAACCATTCCATTAACTTTTATGACTGACGGATTTACCAATAGCACTAATTTGCTCCAGACTTCACTTCCATTCCAGACCACACTCAACGAAGCACACGGTATCTGGGTACATCCGCTTCTTTGCAGCAATGGTTCGTCTGGACTAACTCATCCACTGGGCAATCTCTGGTATCTAAGATACCCAGCTAGCCGCTGATACCCTATAGTTACTCGCACATCTTTGGTCGATAGATTATTAGCAGTCAACCCCCTCTTTGTCATCATGGCCGAGAGCTACACTTATTATATGAATTCACAGATTATCTATTTAAATACGTGGCCTAATTCTGTTGAAACTTGAGAAATTATTGTATGAGGTAAATAATTTAATTGTTTTTTTGATCATTTTTTCATGATATGATCTTGCAAAAATTTTTTGGCAAAGGTTATTGTGAACAATCAGAAGGTGTTCGTAAGTATTTTGATGTTAACGCATAATGCGCTTAAGTATATAGATATATCTATACGTTCTGTGAGGAAATTTACACAAGATATTGAATATGAGATTGTTGTATTAGATAATGATTCTGATGATAAGACTAAAAAATATCTTGAAAAATGTTATAAAAATGGTGATATAGATAAACTTATATTATTAAATAGAAACTCTTTATTTGCAGAGGGAAATAATATTGCTGCTCGACATGCAGATTGTCGTTCTACTCATTACTTGTTACTTAATAGTGATATAGAGGTGAAAAGCCCGTATTGGTTAAGTCATCTTCTGGATATACACGAATATGGTATTACCAGCTATGGTTTTGTGCCGGATCCAGACCGAGTAGATGGGTACTGTTTTTTAATTGATTCTGAGCTTTATAAAAGATATCAGTTAGATCAAGGACACCAATGGTGGTGGGCTGTGACAAAACTTCAAACGTTGATTTTGAATGCGGGTTTTTCTGTGAAGGGATATTATGAACACGAGAAATATTTATATCATTTTGGCGGAAGAAGTGGTGATGCATTTAAGAATGCTAAAGGTATGAATGTATCTAAAGAAGAGGTGTATAGTTGGTTTAATAATAAGAAACCGATTGCTATTGATCGATTGCTCAACGGTGAGTTACCATCTAGACAAATAAAAAGAAAATCAAATATTTTGAAATTCTTAAAGAAGTTGATAACATAACTTGATGAATCTTCTTTTGACAAAAATTGATTTGATTTTTTGGTGAATATATGGATTTTAAAGAAAATGGTATGATAAAAAAAGTCATAGCATCAGGCTTTTCAAATGAGAGACATGAAAAATATCTTCATGTAGCGTATGGAGTCGATAGGAGGTTTCTTTTTGGTGCAGGAATATCAATAACATCCATATTGCTGAATAATGAAATGAAAATTTCTTTTCATGTTTTTACCGATTATGAGGATGATGACTTTAATAGAAAAATAAATTCTCTTGTCGAAGAATATCAAACATCAATAACAATTTATATTCTGGATAGTGAAGCACTCAGAAAGCTTCCTCATACAAAAGCATGGTCGTATGCGACATATTTTCGGTTTGTTGCATTTGAATATTTATTTGAGAAAACAAATGCTGTTTTATATCTTGATGCTGATATTGTATGTAAGGGATCTTTACAAGAAATAAGAGATTTGAATGTTGGAGAGAACTATGCTGCTGTTGTGCCTGATGTGGATTTTATGCAGAATTCTAATTTAGAAAGATTGAACGCAGGTATTCTTTGTGGGGAGTATTTTAACGCAGGAGTTATTTATGCCAATCTTAATGCGTGGAAAAGAGAAGGCTTTATGGCAAAAGCTATTGAAATGCTTTCTGATGGGAATAATAATTTTTCTTTCCTTGATCAAGATGTTTTGAATATATTATTTCATAATAAAG
>NZ_MJLZ01000059.1 GCF_003666245.1 Brenneria alni | reverse complement strand
CTGCTGGGACAATGCGCCAATGGAGCGGTTCTTCAGGAGCCTGAAATCGGAATGGATACCGGAATGTGGTTACGAAAATGTGGATGATGCCAAGACAGATATCCTGAGTTACATGACGTATTACTACAACCAACGCAGGCCGCATAGCTTCAATAATGGTCAGACGCCGCATGCTAAAGAAAAGCATGCAGCGTAAAAAACCTTAACGAGTGTCCAATATTGCTAGACCACATCATATCGGTAAAAAAGAGGGCGCACGCGTGCTCACGGGCGGTCGCCGCAAAGCGTTGCAGGGCGATCTGGCACAGGGCTATTATCTGGAACCCACCATCCTGTTTGGTAAAAACAGTATGCGCGTCTTCCAGGAAGAGATCTTCGGGCCGGTACTGGCGGTGACTACGTTTAAAACTATGGATGATGCGCTGGAAATCGCCAACGACACTGAATATGGTCTTGGCGCGGGCGTCTGGAGCCGTAACGGCAATGTCGCCTACCGGATGGGGCGCGGCATTCAGGCCGGGCGAGTCTGGACTAACTGCTACCACGCTTACCCGGCACATGCTGCGTTTGGCGGTTACAAACAGTCGGGGATTGGGCGTGAAAACCACAAGATGATGCTGGAGCATTACCAGCAAACCAAATGCCTGCTGGTGAGTTACTCGGATAAACCGATGGGGTTGTTCTGATTTTGATGACAAGGCATCAAGGCATGAATAATCTACGTTCTTTACCGTTAAGGGGAATGTTGCGGGCGTGCTCTCTCTCGTATTCAGCTTGTTGCTGATTGTATCAACGATAAGCAGGCACTACGCTGTTGTGCATGACTGAATACCCTATTTAGAGGCTATGCATGACCGGAAAGATCGGCTGGATTGAAAATTTGCGGGCCGTGGCCTGTATGATGGTCGTTCTGATTCACAGTACAACGTATTATATTATCTCAGGGGGTACGCCAGGTGACGCCCACTGGAATGTGGCGAACCTCCTTAATTCCGCCTCCCGTGTTTGCGTGCCGCTGTTTTTCATGATTTCTGGTTATTTGTTTTTTGGTGAGCGTCGCGCACAGAAGAAGCATTTTTTGCGGATTGGTTTATGCATTCTGTTTTATAGCGCCATTGCACTGATTTATATCGCGGCCTTGACGCCAATCAATCCCCTGAACGCCATCAATTATTTCCTGCAAAAGCCGATTTTTTATCACCTGTGGTTTTTCTATGCGATCGTAGTCATCTATTTGTTTTCACCCTTTATTAATGTTCAGCCGGTATCGGGAAAGTATCTGGCTATTTTCATTGTGTTGCTGGCGGTGATCGCCAATCCCAATACGGGCCGTGTTGAATTTGCCGGCGTAAAATTGTTGCCGGTTAATCTCTATATCTACGGTGATACGTTTTACTATCTGCTGTATGCAGTGGTTGGACGGGCGCTGGGTATGCTGGATATTCCCCGAAAAGCGGTGATGGTTGCCATACCGTTATTTATTTTTTGCGTGGCGCTGGTGGCGATGGGAACAAAACATCACACGCTGCTGAACGATAACTTTAATCAGACATTTTATATCTATTGCGGCCCGTTGGTGTTTCTGGCGGCTGTCAGCCTGCTGGCGGTGTTTAAACGCTACCTGAATCATCGGGTTTTACCCGGATTTGCCTTGATATCGCGCCATTCGCTGGCGATTTACGGCATTCATGCACTGATTATCCATTACCTGCGTACGCACGGTATGAATTTCCCATCCCAACCGGTGCTGGATATTTTCTACGTCTTCACCATCGCTTTGCTGGGCAGCTTGCTGTTGTCGATGGCGTTGCAGAAAATCGATACCCGGCGTTTGGTCAGCTAAAGCCGTGCGACGATGATGCGGCCATGTTTAGTGACAAAGAGGGCCAAATCGGGACATGATAGGGGTAAATCAGAACAGTTTACGTGGACGGTATAAGTCTTACCGGGACCTTGCAGCAAAAGGCAGAGCAGACATGTTGAAAATACTGGGTAAGTTATTCGCCATCACTTTATTAATCAGTGGATTAAGCGCTTGTGATAATCCACCGGATAACAATAAGCCTGACCCGCAGCCAGCGCCACCGCCGTTGCAGGCGCCAGAAAGTAAACCAGCCGCGCAGGTTGAGCCGCCTGCTGAACATGAAGCGCCAGCACACAAGGTTACGCTACAAAAAGGCAAAATCAGTTTTATGCTGCCGGATGCGTTTTCGGATCAAACGCCACCGGATGGTGTTAACAATGGCGAACTGGGTAAAACGCATCTATTTATTAACAGCACCTCGCGTCAGCAGGTGGTGTTTGCCGTGGTGCCGCCGCCGGCAGGGCAAATCTTGCTAACCAGTCAGGCGGGGCTGGAGAGTCTGGGAAATGACATTTTCACCAGTATGCAGAGTCAGTATCAGCATATAAAAAAGTTACAGCAACAGGCTGTTACCATCGGCAAGACACCATTGCAGCGCATGGATAATGAACTACAGATTGGTGGGCAGCAGGTTAACTCGACGCTGTTCTACACCGTGTGGCAGAAGAAAATACTGACGTTGCAAATTAACACGCCAGCCAGCCGTGGTGATGTCCATCAGGCGCTGATTGAACAGGTGATGGCGTCACTGGACTTTAAATAGCCTGCTGCCGCGCTGTTTACCGCCCGCCGCTAATGAGCCGACATCAATGGGCGGAGCTGCTGGTACAGCGCTTTGAAAGTATCCCGCTGCTGCGCATAATATGCATGGCGTTGTTCATCAGGATGATGGGTCTGCTCCAAAGGCAATTGGGGCAATAACGTTGCTAACGGCGTGTTGGGGTTCATCGCAATCTGTGCCAGACGCGCCGCTCCCAGGGCTGGCCCAACATCACCGCCGGTGCGGTATTCCAGCGTGTGCCCGCTGATATCCGCCAGCATTTGCCGCCAGTAAGCGCTACGCGCACCGCCGCCGATCAGCGTGATGCAACTGGGCTGCAACCCTGTCATATGCAGGGCATCCATGCCATCGGCGAGGGCGAAGCCGACACCTTCCAGTACGGAACGAGCCAGTTCAATGCGGCCATGCTGATGCGTCAGCCCCCAGAAAGCGCCTGTGGCATGGGGGTTATTATGTGGCGTACGTTCACCGGAGAGATAGGGCAGAAACCACAGCGGGGTTGTTGTTTCACCCTCAGGCGCCAGGGCGACCTCCTGTAGCAGCGCGGGTACGCTTTCTGCCTGAGTCAGACGGGCAACCCAATCAATACAGGAGGCGGCGCTCAACATGACCGACATCAAATGCCAGGTATCGGGCAATGCATGGCAAAAGCTATGCACCGCATGTTGCGGATTGCTGAGAAAACCATCGCTGACCGCAAAGTAAACGCCGGATGTGCCGAGAGACAACATTGCCTGCCCTGCCTGATAAAGCCCGACTCCGATCGCGCCGGCGGCGTTATCGCCCCCGCCGGCGATCACCGGGATAGTATTCATTCCCCAACGTTTAGCCATTTCCGGCTGTAAGTAACCGGTAATCTGATTCCCTTCATATAAGGCAGGCATATGCTCCCGGGTTAGAGAGCAGGCATTCAGCAGCAGTTCGCTCCAGTCTCGTTTTGCCACATCCAGCCATAGCGTTCCTGCCGCGTCGGACATATCGCTGGCGAATTCGCCGGTCAGACGCCAGCGCAGATAATCCTTTGGCAGTAAGACCTTGTCGATCTGACGAAAGATATCGGCTTCGTTCTCCTGTACCCATTTCAGCTTCGGCGCGGTGAAGCCAGGCATCATCAGGTTGCCGGTAATCTGTCGTGAAGTTGGCACCTGTTGCTCCAATAACTGGCATTGTCGTGCGCTGCGCCCGTCGTTCCACAGAATGGCCGGACGCAACACCCGGTGTCGGGCATCCAGTAATGTGGCGCCATGCATCTGCCCGGTCAGCCCCAGCGCTTTAACGGCGCGGAGATCGTGCTGCGCCGCCAGCGCGTGTAACGTATTCTCGGTTGCCTGCCACCATGCTTCGGGCGATTGTTCCGACCATAACGGATGAGGACGGGATACGGTTAATGCGGTGCTATGGCTGGCAATAACCTGCCCTGTTTCATTCAGTAGAATGGCTTTGACGCCAGAGGTGCCAAGATCAATACCGATGTACATAGAGGCCTCTTGAATTGGTTAAGGGCAAACCCTGTTATCCCTGTCCGGCCCAGCCCTTTTACACCAGAGGGGGAAACAACCTTTACGCCGTCTTCCTTTCTGGGTTTTGTAGAAGAGACAGGCGCAGGCGGAGATCTGCGCCATAAATAATGTTTATCCGAATAAGTAACGGTTAACGATATTCTCCAGCAACTCCTGATGACCGCTCTGGTGCTGTGGCGCTAGCCCGCGATTTTCCGCATAGCTCGCCAGGGATTCCAGAGACGCCTTACCTTGCAGGATTTGTTGCCCCAGTTCTCCGTTCCAGCCAGCATAGCGTTTGGCGACCAACTGGTTCAGGTTATCGTCTTCGATCATGCGGGCTGCGGCTTTAAGCGACAGCGCCATGGTGTCCATTGCACCGATGTGAGCATGGAATAAATCATATCGGTCAGTACTTTGGCGGCGAACTTTGGCATCAAAGTTCAGGCCTCCGGTGGTGAAACCACCTGCTTTGAGTATTTCATACATCACCAGCGCATTCTCTTCCACGCTGTTGGGGAATTGATCGGTATCCCAGCCCAACTGCGGATCGCCCCGGTTGGCATCAACCGATCCAAAAATGCCCAGCGCAATGGCGGTAGCAATTTCATGGTGGAACGAATGGCCTGCCAGCGTGGCATGGTTGGCTTCCACGTTGACCTTGATCTCTTTTTCCAACCCAAACTGCTTCAGAAAGCCATAGACTGTCGCGACATCATAGTCGTATTGGTGTTTGGTCGGCTCTTGCGGTTTGGGTTCGATCAGTAATGTTCCCTGGAAACCTATTTTATGTTTATGTTCCACCACCATGTTCATAAACCGGCCAATCTGTTCGCGCTCCTGGCGCAGGTCGGTATTAAGCAGGGTTTCGTAACCTTCGCGCCCCCCCCACAACACATAGTTTTCTCCGCCCAGTTTTTTGGTGGCATTCATGGCGGTAAAAACCTGCGTTGCCGCCCAGGCAAAGACTTCAGGGTTTGGATTGGTTGCCGCCCCTGCGCCATAACGAGGGTGGGTGAAACAGTTTGCCGTGCCCCACAACAGCTTAACGCCGCTGTTTTGCTGCTTTTCCGCCAATACATCGGTGATGATGGCGAAGTTATTCAGGTATTCCTTGAGTGAACCGCCCTCGGGCGCCACATCCACATCATGAAAACAGTAATAAGGGACATCCAGCT
Organism: Brenneria alni; assembly: GCF_003666245.1. Classification (GTDB taxonomy): domain Bacteria; phylum Pseudomonadota; class Gammaproteobacteria; order Enterobacterales; family Enterobacteriaceae; genus Brenneria; species Brenneria alni. Next base: position 13,126 of record NZ_MJLZ01000059.1, on the reverse strand, counting down.
TTTGAAAGAATTCGAATGCAATGTCGGCCTTGCATTTGGCCTGTGCAAGTGCGTCTCCGGTTTGCTGCCACGGGCGTTCAAAGGCGCCGACGCCAAACATATCAGCGCCATTCCAGCAGAAAGTGTGCCAATATGCGACGGCAAAGCGCAAATGGTCTGCCATGCGTTTGCCCAAAATTTCCTGCTCGGGGTTGTAGTGGCGGAAAGCAAAGGGATTATCACTCTGGCTGCCTTCATAGCGGACTTTTTCGATCTGTTCAAAATAGGGTTGCATCGTTGACTCCTTAGAAACCTTCCCGATGGAAGATAGGGAACTGTAATCAATATTCAGATCTGACAGCGATTTAATCAATTACGTTATTTCACACTGAAATTAAGAGAATTATTAAATGTGCGCTGAGTCGCAAAAATATTGACGGATTAATCTGAATGCACTTCGCAATTTATAAAATAGGAAAATACTTGCAAGCGACAAAATATGACCGGTATCAAAAAAAAGAAATTAAACCAAAAAACATAAGCGGATGATGAAAATTTGTAATTGCTGATATGTAATTTAACGACAATACTTTGCTGGCTATCAGAGTTCTATGCCCTGCATTTTAAATAAAAAAGGTACTCTACGATGAAAGTTAAACACTTTTTACTGTCAGCCTGTGCCGTACTCGCTTTAGTAAGCCAACCAGGATTAACCAAAGAAGTAAAAATAGGGATGGCAATTGATGATTTACGCCTTGAACGTTGGCAAAAAGATCGGGATATCTTTGTTGATAAGGCCAAATCGCAAGGTGCAAGCGTTTTTGTGCAATCGGCAAATGGCAATGAAGAAACTCAGATTTCGCAAATAGAGAATATGATTAACCGTGGTGTGGATGTTTTAGTTATTATTCCCTACAACGGGCAGGTGTTAAGTAATGTTATTTCTGAAGCAAAACGTGAAGGAATAAAAGTATTGGCTTACGACCGTATGATAAACAATGCGGATGTGGACTTTTACATTTCGTTTGATAATGAAAAAGTTGGTGAGTTACAAGCGCAATACTTAGTGGATAAAGTTCCCGAAGGGAATTATTTTTTAATGGGCGGCTCGCCGGTGGATAATAATGCAAAACTGTTCCGGCAAGGGCAAATGAAAGTATTAAAGCCTTTGATTGATAATGGTAAAATTAAAGTGGCCGGAGACCAGTGGGTTGATGCGTGGCTACCGGAAAATGCATTGAAAATCATGGAGAATGCGCTAACAGCCAATAATAACAATATCAACGCGGTTGTTGCCTCGAACGATGCAACGGCAGGCGGCGCCATTCAGGCTCTTGCCGCACAGGGATTATCCGGCAAGGTGGCTATTTCCGGACAGGATGCGGATCTGGCGGCGATAAAACGTATTGTTGCCGGCACCCAAACCATGACGATTTATAAACCCATCAGCAAACTGGCCAGGGATGCCGCCGATATTGCGGTTGCTTTGGGCGCGGGCAAAACACCGCAGTCTAATGCCACGTTAAATAATGGCCTGAAAGATATCCCGTCATTTTTGTTAACCCCGATCGCTGTTGATAAAACCAATATTGATTCCACGGTGATTGCCGATGGTTTTCACAAGAAAGCGGATGTCTATTAACCGTATTTTCTTTCCGCCGAGCCACTACAGATGTAGTGGCTCGTGAGTGCTCGCGGTCTCTTACTGTGAGTAATGGTAAATCGCGGAGGTCATGATGCCGTGCCTGTTGGAAATGAAAAACATTACTAAAGCGTTTGGCGCAGTGAAAGCGGTGGACAATGTCAGCCTGACGCTGGAAACCGGTCAGGTGTTGTCGCTGTGCGGTGAGAATGGTTCGGGAAAATCCACCCTCATGAAAGTGCTGTGTGCTATTTATCCCTACGGTAGTTACAGCGGAGAGATTATTTTTTCCGGCGATGAACTGCGAGCCAGCCATATCCGTGACACGGAGCAAAAAGGTATCGCCATTATTCATCAGGAACTGGCGCTGGTTAAGGAAATGACGGTGCTGGAGAATATTTTTCTGGGCAATGAGTGGGCGCGCTTTGGAATAATGGATTATGACAGCATGTATTTACGCTGCCAGCGTATGCTGGAACAGGTAAAACTGACGATTGATCCCAACACCAAAGTGGGGGAGTTGGGGCTGGGGCAGCAGCAGCTGGTTGAAATTGCCAAGGCGCTGAATAAGCAGGTTCGCCTGTTGGTGCTGGACGAGCCGACGGCTTCGCTGACCGAGCAGGAAACGGCTATTTTGCTCGATATCATCCATGATCTGCGCCATCACGGTATCGCCTGCATTTATATCTCTCATAAGCTCAACGAAGTTAAAGCGATTTCCGATGTGATTTGCGTCATTCGTGACGGTAAGCATATTGGCACCTATCCGGCAGCGGAACTGAGCGAAGATCAGATCATCGCGATGATGGTGGGCCGCAAACTGACGGAATTGTACCCCAATGAGGCACATACCATTGGTGAAGAGGTTCTGCGTGTTGAACACTTGACGGCCTGGCATCCGGTGAACCGGCATATCCGCCGGGTGGATGATGTTTCCTTTTCCCTGCACCGAGGTGAAATTCTCGGTATTGCCGGATTGGTTGGCTCTGGTCGAACGGAAACCGTGCAGTGTTTGTTTGGCGCCTACCACGGACGCTGGCAAGGTGAGCTGTTTCTAGATGGTAAGCGCGTGGTGATTAACCGCTGCCAGCAGGCGATGGCGCTGGGTATCGCGATGGTGCCGGAGGATCGTAAAAGGGATGGCATTGTACCCGTGATGAGTGTGGCGCAGAACATTACGCTGGCCGCGCTCGATCAGTTTTCCGGCCTATTCTCAACGCTTGACGATGCCCGCGAACAGAATGTTATCCGACAATCGCTGGTGGATTTGAAAGTTAAAACGCCAAGCCCGGAATTAGCGATTGCCCGGCTGAGTGGCGGCAATCAGCAAAAGGCGGTGCTGGCGAAATGTCTGTTGCTGAATCCCCGCATACTCATTCTTGATGAGCCGACTCGCGGCATCGACATCGGTGCAAAATACGAGATCTATAAGCTCATCAATGCGCTGGTACAGCAGCAAATTGCCGTTATTGTTATTTCTTCTGAACTGCCTGAAGTCCTGGGGTTAAGCGATCGGGTATTGGTTATGCATCAGGGTCGTATCAAAGCGGATTTGGTTAATCATGATTTAACGCAGGAACAGGTTATGGAAGCTGCATTGAGGAGTGAACATCGTGTTGAAAACATCGCTGGCTGATCAGAAAAATACCGTTGCCGGGTCTGAGTCCATTCTGCAACGGCTCAAAAGTATTAACCTTCAGGTTTATGTGATGATTGCCGCCATTATCGCGATCATGCTCTTTTTCACTTACATGACGGAAGGCGCTTATCTCAGCGCCCGCAATATTTCTAACCTGTTACGTCAGACGGCGATTACCGGCATCCTGGCAGTCGGCATGGTATTTGTCATTATCTCGGCGGAAATTGATCTGTCGGTCGGGTCCATGATGGGGTTACTCGGCGGCGCGGCGGCAATTTTTGATGTGTGGTTCGGCTGGCCGCTGCCGTTGACCATCGTGGTGACGCTGGTACTGGGGTTATTATTGGGCGCGTGGAATGGCTGGTGGATTGCGTATCAGAAAGTGCCCTCCTTCATTGTTACGCTGGCGGGTATGCTGGCCTTTCGCGGCATTCTTATCGGTATTACCAATGGCACCACGGTTTCACCCACCAGTAATACGATGTCCCTGATTGGGCAAAGTTACCTGCCTTCAGGCGTGGGTTTTACGCTCGGCGCGTTGGGGTTGATGTTATTTATTTTGTGGCAATGGCGGCGGCGCGGTAATCGGGCCAGACTGGGGTTGCCTGTCAGCCAGCCAGCCGGTGATATTGGCCGTCAGACGTTTACCGCAGTGATTGTTCTCGGCGCCATCTATCTGCTGAATGACTATCGTGGTGTACCGACACCGGTGTTGGTTCTTACCCTGTTGATGCTGGGGGGGATTTTTCTGGCGACGCGCACGGCGTTTGGCCGCCGTATTTACGCCGTTGGCGGTAACATTGAGGCGGCCCGCTTATCGGGTGTCAATGTGGAACGCACCAAGCTCATTGTTTTTGCAATGAATGGGCTGATGGTGGCGGTGGCGGGGTTGATCCTCAGTTCGCGTTTGGGTGCAGGTTCTCCGTCAGCGGGGAATATTGCTGAACTGGACGCGATAGCGGCTTGTGTTATTGGCGGCACCAGTCTGGCGGGCGGGGTTGGCAGCGTGGCTGGCGCGGTGATGGGCGCATTTATTATGGCTTCGCTGGATAACGGTATGAGTATGTTGGATGTACCGACGTTTTGGCAGTATGTCGTCAAAGGGGGAATTTTACTGTTGGCGGTGTGGATGGACACGGCAACCAAGCGAAGGGTGTGACGGTGTTAGTCAGCAAATACAGGAAATACGTGGCAGTTCGCAATAATAGGGAAATGATTTTAGTTCGCTGAGTGGTTATGTTATTCAAGAGTATCGCCACGAATGGATGCTCATCGCCATGTTTGAAAAACGTTATCGCATTGCTCTGTTGTTCAATGCAAACAAAGTGTATGACCGGCAGGTTGTTGAGGGTGTCGGTGAGTATTTGCAGGCATCTCAGTGTGACTGGGATATCTTCATTGAAGAGGATTTTCGCTGCCGTATTGATAACATCAAAGACTGGTTGGGTGATGGCGTCATTGCCGATTTTGACGACCAGGAAATCATACGGCTATTGCAGAATATCCATGTGCCGTTGGTAGGGGTGGGCGGCTCCTACCATAATCCGGCGGATTATCCACCTGTTCACTATATCGCTACGGATAACCATGCGCTGGTGGAAAGCGCTTTTATGCACCTCAAAAGCAAGGGAATAAATCGCTTTGCATTTTATGGTCTGCCAGCATCGGGAGGAAAAGGCTGGGCACAGGAACGCGAACAGGCATTCCGCCAGCTTGTCGCCACGGGGCAATATCAGGGCGTGGTGTATCAGGGGATGGAAACCTCACCGGATAACTGGCAGCACGCCCAAAACCGCCTGGCTGACTGGCTACAGACGCTGCCACCTCAGACCGGTATTATTGCCGTAACCGATTCACGGGCGCGTCATCTTTTGCAGGTGTGTGAACATTTGAATATACCCGTGCCGGAAAAACTGTGTGTAATCGGCATCGATAACGAAGAGTTGATCCGCTATCTTTCCCGCGTAGCGCTGTCGTCAGTGGCGCAGGGAACGCGGCAGATGGGCTATCGTGCGGCGAAATTGCTGCATCAACTATTATTAAACGGCAATGAGTTACCCCTGCAACGCATTTTAGTTCCGCCCGTCAGGGTGGTTGAGCGCCGGTCAACCGATTATCGCTCGGTACATGACCCGGCGGTTATTCAAGCGATGCACTTTATCCGTTATCACGCCTGCAAAGGGATTAAAGTAGAACAGGTGCTGGATACGGTCGGGATGTCGCGCTCGAATCTGGAAAAGCGCTTCAAAGATGAAATAGGACAGACGATCCACGGTGTGATCCATGCGGAAAAACTGGATCGTGCGCGCAATCTGTTGGTTTCCACCTCTCTTTCGATCAACGAAATTTCCGTTATGTGTGGTTATCCCTCACTGCCGTATTTTTATGCGGTATTTAAAAAGGGTTATGACATCACGCCGAAAGAGTATCGTGACCGCTACGGTGAAGCGGGTTATCAGGGGGAGTAAGATGGCGAGCGCGGCTGACGGCGCCGCGCTGAAGAGCGGGTTTACGCTGGCACACGCCAGTACCGTTTTTACTGCTTAGTTTGTTGAAGAAATAGCGTTATACTCGTCCACTTGGGCGCGAAATGATCGCGAATTTTTTTGCATAAAGTATGACTCTTCTCTTCCTGTGCCAGCAAAAAGATGGTTAAATTATCACTCACTTATTTTGCATAAATATGCATTTTTTGAGAGCGTTGGTTTTAATAATAAACCCAGTCTGGCCAATCCCCTATCCGGTGAAGGCGTAACCTCTCATCAATGTATGGCGTAACATAATGATGGCGTGGCTGCTAGCTTCCTACCCATCGATCTTCAAGCAGGGATTTTATTTATGACAACGATTCTTAAACATCTTCCGGTTGGTCAGCGTATTGGTATTGCGTTTTCTGGTGGTCTGGATACCAGCGCCGCACTGCTTTGGATGCGTCAAAAGGGGGCGGTTCCTTATGCTTACACTGCGAATCTGGGGCAACCGGATGAGGATGATTACGATGAAATCCCACGCCGTGCTATGGAATATGGCGCTGAAAATGCCCGCCTGATCGATTGCCGTAAGCAACTGGTTGCTGAAGGTATTGCTGCGATCCAGTGCGGGGCTTTCCATAACACGACCGCTGGCGTCACCTATTTTAATACCACTCCGCTAGGCCGGGCGGTAACCGGTACGATGCTGGTGGCGGCGATGAAAGAAGACGGCGTCAATATCTGGGGTGATGGCAGTACCTATAAAGGTAATGATATTGAGCGTTTTTATCGTTACGGTTTGCTGACCAATGCTGAATTGAAAATTTACAAACCGTGGCTGGATACCGACTTTATTGATGAGTTGGGCGGTCGCCAGGAAATGTCTGAGTTTATGGCTCAGGCGGGTTTCGGCTATAAGATGTCAGCAGAAAAAGCCTACTCCACCGACTCCAACATTCTGGGCGCGACCCATGAAGCCAAGGATTTGGAATACCTGAATTCCAGTGTCAAAATAGTTAACCCGATTATGGGCGTTAAATTTTGGGATGAAAGCGTCAAGGTTGCAGCGGAAGAGGTCACGATCCGTTTTGATCGTGGTCATCCGGTTGCGCTGAACGGCAAAACATTTGTCGATGATGTGGAGCTGATGCTGGAGGCCAACCGTATTGGCGGACGCCACGGTTTAGGCATGAGCGATCAGATTGAGAACCGTATCATTGAAGCGAAAAGCCGTGGTATTTACGAAGCGCCGGGAATGGCGTTGCTGCATATCGCTTATGAGCGTCTGGTTACCGGTATTCATAACGAAGATACCATCGAACAGTATCATGCCAATGGTCGTCAGTTAGGCCGCTTCCTGTATCAAGGGCGCTGGTTTGACTCACAGGCGCTGATGCTGCGTGATGCCTCCCAGCGGTGGATTGCCAGCGCAATCACTGGCGAGGTGACGCTGGAGCTGCGTCGGGGTAACGATTATTCTATTATGAATACCGTTTCCGATAATCTGACCTATAAGCCAGAGCGCCTGACGATGGAAAAAGGCGATTCCGTATTCTCGCCGGATGACCGTATCGGTCAGCTGACGATGCGTAATCTGGACATCACCGACACCCGCGAAAAACTGTTCAATTATGTTGAAACCGGGCTGCTGTCTTCTTCTGCCAGCACCGGTCTGCCACAGGTTGGGCAGTTGCAGGATAAAACCAAAAAGTAATTCATCACAGTTCGGTATTTAATTTATAAAAAAATCCGGGAACATTTTTTCGTTGCCGGTTTTTTTTATGTGATGTTATCGGCAGTGCAAGACATGGCAGCTACACTGTAAACCTCTGATGTATTGACATTTTAATCATGCCAGCTAATGGCGATAAAATACCTGTTGGTGACTGAAGGTGAACGTAACGATAACTAAATATTCCTTGAAATGAGGCGTTTTTCTTTTCTTATTCCTTTTCGGTATTAATAAAAAAATAAAATTGCCGATACTTTTTACAGAACAGTCTCTTTCTCAATGCTGGCATCAACCATGCTAATCATGTGATATGAATTCACGATAAGGTTGATAAAAATGCATTTATCTCCTGCCGGCAATCTTCCCCAGAGTCTGTTGATGTCATCAATAATAGCTGTCTGGATAAAAATTTAATATTTTTTCAATATGTTGTGTTAGTTATTACTATAACTTATCGCCTGTTGAATACTGTACTGATATTAAATGAAATAAAAAAGGAGTGGTGCTGTGGCTATATCCGATGTCGACACACACAGTCAGAATATAAAGCCTTTTTATCCTCTTGCTGAATCTATTAGCACGGTGGGTAAAATAGATTTATCAACGTTTGGTACAGACAATTATTCGCAAGATAATAGTCTGTCAGGCGCCAGTACCCAGGTAACACTGTCGATGGATGGGAAAAGCCAGTCCAGCATGATGACGTCCCGTGACAGTCTGCAAGATCTTGAAAAGCAATTGGCGTCCCGCGAAGCACAACTGGCTAAAGAGGAGCGTGAAGAGCGTGAGCAGCAGAAGGCAGAGTCTGAGGAACGTTCGCTGAAAATTATCAACGGTATTCTTCTGTACGGCGGTACGCTGGTATCCATGATTAGCCACCCTGACGGCAGTTGGGAGGCTTTTGATGCATTTACCGGTGAACCGGTGACGACCAAAGATAGGGTAGGGACAGGACAGGAGACTGGCAGCGATAATAGGGAAGTGTTCAGCTTTTATAGCAAAGGAGTATATAACGGTATGTCCGCCGCTGAAATTTACGAAAAAATACAGCAGATGATGAGCGTTGAATCGGCTGATGTGGACTGGAATGTTGCGGGAACTACCAATACTTAACGCCAAACAATGGCGCTGACGCTATTATGAACCTGCCATGAATAATATGTAAGAAATATGGATTCACCACTTTTCCCATAAATATGCTATATATTTATTGTCAGTCAGATATTCCGTAATCAGTTTATCATTGTGATTGCGTTCGGGCTTAAATTACCGCCCATTCTTGTCAGAAGTGTCTACGAAACAATTGGAAGAGCTAAATAAAGTATGGGCTGTTTTACTGAATACTGACAAGAAATCGTACAACAAATTGATTCGCCGTACGGATACATCACAGCAGCCCTGTGATGGCTATCACTGTGAGGAGCGGGAAAAGAAAAATGGCCCGGCCCTATCTGTTGCATAATAAATAATCAAAAATTTTGCCATAGTAGGCTAACTCAGCGGTATAGGTGTCTTGGACTTTACTGCCAGTATCTTAACCTTCGACAATGGCGTTATAAGTTGAAGATGATGATGAGGAACCGCAGAAAAGTTTAAATCTTGGCACAATAGTTCTCTGGAAAGTGGTTTAACTCCATCAGCAGGCTAGTGAGTGGCTGTTGCCTTACGGTTTTCTGGAAATCTGTTGTAAACCAAAGGGGAGGCGTTTCACGAGTCTTACTGACCGTAGGCATATACTTTCCAGTACAATATGATTCCGCTCGCGTCAGGAACTTTTTAAATAATTTTATCTACCCATAAAAACCACCATGTAAGAGTTTATTGCAACCAACCTTTAAAATTCTTAAACAGATAATTATTTTATCTCAATATATTATTTACTCACTTTTACAGGATAGCGAATGAACATTACTCCGACATCTGGATTACATTTCAATTCATCTGTGCAAGACACCGGCGAAACAACTAACGCAAACAGACCCAAACCCAAAGGAGTATTATTCACAATCAATAATTTACCCGCCATCATTGCTGAAACGCCAGTCTATTTCTGCAAAAGCGAAAATAAAGCCGAACATGCGAAAATGGAAGACTATTATGTCATCACGACTGAAGATAAAAACAAGAAAAGAAACGCGGATGGCATTGAGCGCAATATTTTCAAAGGAAAGGAATTCCTGCGTGATGCGAAAGATTTTATCAATCCTACTAACCCGCAGGTTTTCCATAAATCAGTGGATGGCTATATTGGCGCGGACGGATATGTCTACTCGCCGACGTTATCAGTCCACGAAAAAGAAAATTTATATTCATCAATAAAAGAACTAGCGCAGGATAACAACGTAAATTCCGTTGTTGCGCTGCCGGTCTCAACATCAGGCAATGGGAATCGGTTGCTTAATGTGCATCGCCATCAAGAGAAAGAAGAGGACTGGGGGTTTGAACAGGATTTCATCGCTACGCCAGGAGGATTGGTGACGGGAGATCGGTGTGATCCTCAAAATATTCTTAATACTTTGTATCAGGAACTGAATGAAGAGACGGGCTTTACCGATCCAAAGGAGTTAAATATCAACGGAATGATGTTTGATCCTCGAACAAAAGTGATGTATTTCTCTGTTTCCACGCCAGAGCCTCTCCCAGAAATCGATGGCACAAGACTTAATCAAAAAAGATATGCTCCGTTCGTCGCTATGCTGAAAGCTAACGAAACATATTCAGATCCTGACGTTCAACATGCCGCCGGGCAGGGAAAAATTATTTGTGCCGCTCGCCTTGAAGGTAAGTTTGATTTAACAATGTCGCGGAATTTGCCGCTAAACTTAAACGACCCCGCCTTACCGCTTGTTCGTCCCGACACCCAGGAAGGGAGAGGAATTACAGCAGGCCTGGCAGCAGATAAAATGCATGGCCGGTTTGGTATGTTTATAAATTCTGATGTTCGTGATTTTCTTGTCAACACACTCTAACAGGCAGATTCAGGCAAAGGATGCCGCCGCCTGAAGCGTATAAACGACTTTTTGGTAGTACGCGGTAGACGCAAGTAGCAACAAAAACGCCCTGAAAACAGGGCGTTGTGGCAGTCGGTGGAACAGGGTGGAAATTATTCGATATTTTGGATCTGTTTATTGAATATGAAATAAAGGTATTAAAAATTAGTTTGTTAGTGGAGTTTTGTCTGTGGTCGCGGCGGTTTACTACCCGATGAACTACCCGTTTGGAGCAGAGGCAAAAATCTGACATTACTAACTGAGCATTGTATTTTTAATCCTTAGTGAAGGTTAAGTAATTTTAAAAATGAGCCTTATATGTATAAAAATATCGAACGATATTAAGGTGAGTAACGATGACGGATTGAACAGCCTAAAACATTTGGTAGCGAAATAATTTATCAATTCATTTCATTATAAAATTTCATGAAGAATTTCTGCCTAAAAAAAGCAGTTTAATCTGCCTTTTTTTGATTTAATTCACTTTTTCGTGCTACAGAAGTATTCCTTATAGCCTGGCCGATAGTAACCTGAAACCTCTTCATTTAACTGGAATTTATGCTTATCCAGAAACTCTTGCATTTCTTCCCAACGCTCTTCACAAACAGTGATGTGTGCAGGAGCTTGAAGATAGGAAAGAGATTTTTCCATTAAAGTGCTTCCGTAGCCTTTTCTTTGAAACTTCGGAGCAATAAAGAAAGTGCATACTTTTTTCTCTTCTTCGGTTTTTTTGAGAAGAGAAACACCAGCGATTTCCCCATTTTCCTTTATTATCAAAACGTTGCGTTCGATTCCATTGAGCTGACGCACAAATGTGAAATTCAGCCAAGCATGGAAATCAGGATAGAAACACGCTATCTGCTCTAAAAACTCCCTGATATTGTGCTTTGCGAATTCTGCGGCAGTAGTAACCTCGATTACCGGGCACTTTTCGTCAAGCCACTTCGGCTTAGCTACAGTCATGTGTCCTCCGACCTGCCTTACATTATGGGGTGAAAAAAACTCTTTCATGCATTATAGAGGAAAATTTTTCTACGTCATCTGAAAAATACAAACTTAACTAATTCTTTCACTTTGTTAAATTATTTTTAATAAAATCGTAGAGTCCGTTGGCTATCATGCTGAAAATCAGAACTATTGCAATACTTCTTAATATGATCCAAGCAGAATGCCGTGCATGCCTAAATTTCGCAAAAGCAGAAAAATTCTCAAGATATTTATTATTTATAAGATCCTCTTTAGATGATTTCCAGTGGAATATCAGCATTTTGGGTACATTTTTAATAGGTTTTACATATTGTGACTGTAGATAAGCTTGCCACAGATCTCCTTCTAAAAGCCTGCTTCTGTGATATTTAGTATCAGACATCACATATTCAGACTTTACTTCACGAATAAGAAAAAAATGGACTTTTTTCAGAACATCGCCAGATTTTAGTAGAGAATTAACATTTTTAGGGGTGTTACGGATTTCGTTGACTCTAAAGTCAATAATTTCAATCGACTCTTCTGTCGTTAACATAAAACTATCGGAAGGAATATAATATGTTGATAACGCTTTTTTGCTAAGAGGGTTTAATATGAGCCTAAACCTAAAGTAACCATCTTTGTCGCTAGATTCCATTCTAAAGTTTTTAATTGGAAATGAAAGTATGCTTCCCTCGTTTACAACTGAGTGCAAGCTAACGCCAGCTCCGAGAGGATTACTATTATTGTCTTGTAAGTCTATGTTTGTGAAAAACCTGATTCCCGTTTTTAAGTCGTCACCTTTACTTGAAAAATTAATGTCTGAATGATGATATAAATTATCTTTAAACTCTATTGATTCCAGTTCGCTATTGAATATAGCGGACAGTAATTGATTGTCATTTGCTAAATTTAATCCTAGCTGACTGTCATAGTCTTGGGGTGATACGCTAAAAGGGAAGAAAATATTGATAGTATCATCTTCAGTTAGTAGCGAAAATCGCACTCCGACATCAAGATAAGTAGTGTTTTCTCTCTCCTTTGCAAAGCTAATTAACCATCTGCAACCATTTTGCATATGATGGATAGCCCAAGATGCCAATTTAAACGGTCCTCGCCAAGTGTTGTCTTTGAGTGGATAAGTTCTACGATTTAAGTTTTTGTCATTCAATACCCAATAGTTAAAATGTAGCTCAATCCCTCGAATGTTATTTTTTGGGAGGGCCTCATCGTTTAGTTTTGAATCGTCTGAGACTTCTCTATTTGGTACTTCAGTATCGTCCACTTCATGAGGTTTTTCCTCATTATTTTCGTTGGATTTGCTAATCCAAACTGCTAAGCTTTTAGCCATGTGTGTTTTCCAAAAAAGATAAGAAAAAATGGATAAAATTCTAATTAGCATTAAGCCAAACTACATCAATGAAATCTTAGTCGGTAGTAAGATCGTGGAGTTAAGGAAGCGGGTGGGGAGGCTCTTTACTCCTAATAATGAAATCTATCTTTACTCAAGCTCTCCTGTCAAGGCTTTAGTAGGAAAAGCCACTATAAAAAAAGTGGTCAGAAAGGAGTTAGCGTCTTTACACCAAATAAAAGATGAAATTCTTAAAGATGCCTGTATAACTGAATATTCATTCGATGAATATTTTAAAAAAAGTAAATTTTGCTATATGATTTATTTTGGTGAAATAACTTTGATTAAACATCCAT
>NZ_MJLZ01000058.1 GCF_003666245.1 Brenneria alni | reverse complement strand
TTATTATATAGATGATTTATCTTTTAAAACAAAAAAACGATATATATATCATTGTCAAGTTTTTGTATGAACTACAGATAAACCGTAAGATTGGTGCCGTCTCCGTTACGGTTTCATGTAGATGGTCTGTTGCGGTTCATCATCGATATTCATTGTCCTGGTTCACCTGACACTGCACGGGCAGGCCCGCAGCAAAACAGGCTTCATACCAGGTGGCGACTTGCAGGGCGTCCCCCTCCAGCACCGTGCGCGGGCCGTTCGCGTGCCACAGCTGCAGGCAGGTGCTGCCGTCGAGCCGTACCACAAAATCCCCCCGCCACACCTAGTACACCGAGCCGTCTAGGGTGACGTCGTGCTCGATGTGCGCCCCGTTCGCCTGGCGTGCCGGCAGTACCCGCACCTCGGCGGCACGCCGGCGTGCGGCGTCAGCCTATTGTTCCGCGGCCAGCAGCGGGAGGGAGATGTCGCGACCGGCGTCGGTCAGCTCGACGGCCAGCTGCAGGTTCGGCGCCCGCAGGGTGCGCAGCCAGCCCGTGGCTTCCAGACGGCGGCAGGAGGCGCGCAGGTTGTTCCCGTACACCGGCTGATCGCCACCCTGCTCCAGCAGGCGCTCAATGTCCCGAGTGGCCACCGGTCCGGGACGGCGCGCAGCTCCGAATTCTGGTAGAGACGGATCTGCCTTCGGTTCACCGCCGCGCGTCGGCCCGAAGACACAAGATGTGCAACTCTGTCAGCGGCGATTGCCTCTATATGTTGTATTGTTCCCCTGCCCTGTGATGCGTCGCACAGGGGCGGAAAACAGCGGTATGATTACTTCCTGTGCGTGGTACACTTCCGGAAAGTCGTGAATACGCAGAAAATCGGATCCGCTGAAACCGATGGTCCGGTAATTTATTTGGGTGATTGCATCATGGGTTATTATCAGGTGAGTGAAATTCACAACAGTAAAGATAAGCCAGATAATACTTAGGCAGGTGACGGACGTAGGGTTGTGCGTGGTCAATTGCGCCACACAATATAATTATTGTAGGTGATTATTGCTTTAAGGGGTTATGTATGGGGTATGAGGAAGTTATCGACGAACTCATTGCTGATGGCCACCAAAAAATTACGCTTTACACCGGGTTGCTGGTTACAGATGGCGATAGCCACGTTCGGCAGTTTTTCCTTATTGACGAGCGCGGTGATGTGGTCGCCAAAAAACTTTGCATTCCTGGCTGCTACAGATGGTCTTTAGTGCTCTGGCCGCCTGCCACACCACACCTTACTTCTTTTCATGAAGTTTGGGAGCTGGATCTCATGGCAAGAAACGAAGCAATAACGAGACTTTGTCTCGTTAGTTAAAGCCAGGGGCGGGATTTCTCATTTATAGAGCCGCACAGAGAGGTACTTGTATTATGGGAAGCATGAAAGACTCGATGCTGGATATTGAAGCGGAACGATTTGATGAATGGCTCGCGGAAAATTACCCGGATGTTGTAGCTGGCTCTGAAGAATGGGAGCAGGCCGCGAACCTGTATTACTGGGAGCAGGAGACGCTTGCCGATCAGGCTCAGTGGGATCATGAACACGGGCTGTTTGTGGCTTCCCTGAACAATGTTCATCAGCGTTACCGGCATGCAAAACAGGAGCTGAAGAAGCTATATGCCCTGCTCGACACAGAGCAGCCTGAACTGGTGTACAGGATGTCTTTCGTCCATGTCGTGACGGTCATGGAGGCGTACCTGATGTACTGCGCCCGGGCGCTGCTGGAGCATGACTGGCCTCTCAAACGCTTCAGGGATGCGTATTACCTGAAGTCCGAACGAATCAAAAATCCAAAGAAACATACTGCCCGTGATATGGAGCTTTCCCTGTTCCGACCTGCGGCGCGGAACTTTGTTTCCCGAATGACATTTCATAACGTTAAAACCATTGAGCGCTATTTCGGGACCGTGCTCCACATCCCGCCCGTCTGGCCGATTAAGCCGTTGGGCATCATCGCAGACTGGCGAAACGATCTGGTACACCGCAACGGCGTGGATGAACATGATGAGCCACGAGTGATATCAGCACAGCAGTTGCAGAATGCCCTGCAGAAAGTGTATGACCTGATAGAGGCTGCAGACCTGTCCCTGCGACTAGAAGTAGACTATTTCGGTAACTGGCGTAATGAGGAAAACCGGGAAATCCTCGCGTCAGCACTGCGCATATCTCCAGGCGGAGAGTCATCCTGATGACCGGACTCGTTACCCTGGGGCCGCAGCCAGGAACTGCAGCTCAGTTGCCTATGTCCATCGACTATCCGGCCGCGCTGGCGCTGCGCCAGATGGCGCTGGTGAAGGACGAACTACCGAAATACCTGCTGGCGCCGGAGGTGAGCGCCCTGCTCCACTACGTGCCTGATCTTCACCGCAAGATGCTTCTTGCGACACTCTGGAACACGGGCGCGCGCATTAACGAAGCCCTGGCGCTGACCCGGAGTGATTTTTCCCTGGCGCCTCCCTACCCGTTCGTACAGCTGGCCACCCTCAAGCAGCGAGCGGAGAAAGCGGCCAGAACGGCCGGCCGTGCGCCTGCCGGCAGCCAGGCTCACCGGCTGGTACCGCTTTCCGATGCGAACTATGTCAGCCAACTGGAGATGATGGTGGCCACGCTGAAAATTCCGTTTGAACGCAAGAGCCGGAAAACCGGCAGACTGGAGCCGGCGCGGATCTGGAGCATCACAGATCGCACCGTGCGCACCTGGCTCACTGATGCGGTCGCCCGCGCCGCGGATGACGGCGTAACCTTCAGCGTGCCCATCGCGCCGCATGTTTTCCGGCACAGTTATGCGATGCATATGCTGTATGCCGGCGTGCCATTGAAGGTGCTACAGGGATTGATGGGACACAAGAGTTTGAAATCGACGGAAATCTATACGAAGGTGTTTGCGCTCGATGTCGCCGCCCGGCACCGGGTACAGTTTCAGATGCCCAGTACGGACGCCGTAGCCATGCTTAAAAAGATCAGACTGGAAAATGATCATTACTAATCCAGTGTGTGACGGTTCCCCAGGGCTAGTTATTAAAAAAACAATACCGATCACCTAAAGTGACCGGTATTGCCCTGTAACGGTACTTTCTGTTTTTTAGGCCGCCAGTTTTTGAATCAATACTCCCGGTTGACCAGTTGCGTTGCTCAATGAAACAACATGTACTAACTCTTCCCGAACCCACTCTATTGCGTCATTAACAACTTCACAATAATCCGATGCGTTAGGGTGTTCCGGTTCGTTGACCTCCGCATCTCCCGTAAAGCTGGCCATCACTGCACCATTACGGTAGAGAACGTCGGCGCGGAAAGTCACCGGCACGGAGATTCCCGCGGCCACCCCATCAACATACTGGGTCAGAAAATCGTCTTCGAACTCCATGATATCAACGTCATCAATAGACTGTTGAGACATGTACAAACGTATTTCTCCTGACTTACCGATCCAACGCCGTATCTGTTTTTCCTCGAATGTGCAATTACTGACAAACTTCGTCAGCGTTTCTGCACACTGATGAGAGACATCCCGTAATGACCGTTCCAGGTGATCCATGAAGCGGAACCAGTAGCGTTCACTCTGCCGAAACTGCGCCAGCGTGATGCTCCTCTCTGGCGCACTATCCCCCAGCCCTGAAGCTTCACGAAAGGCCTCTTCATCCAATTCGTATAGTGGCATAATATCAGCACGCAGCAGTTGGTCGGTACGCCCGCTGATTTGCGGGTGAACTCGAGGAAGATACATGTATCCATGTTCTAACTCGTTAGCCAGCCAGTTAGTTGCGTTTATCCACAACGTCAGGACTTTCCGACTGCGTTCACGTTTAGCATCGTCTGTATCTAGCCGTTCCAGCATGGTTTCCATCACGGCCGTCAGTTGTTCGTTTTCAAACAACATTTGAGTGTTAACGTAGGTATGGCCAACGTCTTCATCCAATTGCCAGCAAATGTCGTCATAATCCGGCGCATAGCCTAACGTCCTCTGATATGCATGCTGAATGTATTCATGAATGATGCACATAGTGTAACTCCTGTCAAAATAGTGATGGCAGGAGGCCCGACGGGGCTTTCCCCCTGCCGGGTAAGTTAGTGAATCAGGCAACCAGGCGTAACGCTGGCACCGATGAGGGGTTATCCCATTGCAGGCGCCGGCGTTCATCACGCAGCCAGGCTATCGCCTGCCGCATGACATCACGATAGTCTCCCACCCTCAGTCGACCCACATCCACGGCATCCTTCTGAATGGGAAAACGACCAAGTATGGCGCCATTGTGATAATGAACACGGGCTTCCAACGCAACGGGGCATATCTCGCTACGGCAAACCCGTTTGACATACTCAACGGGGTCTGTCGCGCTAACGAACTCTGGGTTAATCGCCCCCAAATTCACCGTGATAAACCCGAAATCCGTATCAAAACGTCGAACAATTCGCTCATCAACATCACAACGCCGTTGCAATGTTGCCAACTGCGCCACGCAATGCTCCCCCGTCTGCGCCAGCGAACGGCTCAACCATGACTCAAACCGCTCCCAGTGCCGTATCGTCACCGCCAGTTGCTCGCGGGGAATAACATCATCCGGATGCTGGTCACCCTGCGCCGTCAACCGAATAAAGTCGTTACCCGACAAATCCAGTAATGCAGACGGGTCTCCTGGCAGCAGACAATCCACCCGCCCGCTGCTCTCCGGCGATGTCCGCGGTAATAATCGTGTATTGCCACTAGCTGTGGTCAGCGCATCCAGCCCCTGAATCCACAGGGTCAGAATGCGTTCACTCAGTTGACAACGCGCCCGTAACTGACGATTACCCGGAATGTTATCGAGCATAAACTGCATTACCGGTAGCAACCGCGGGCCGTGAAACACGATTTCCGTGTTTAGGTAGTCCAGCAGATCGTTACTGATATCTGCCTGCCATTCCTCTGGATGGATGAATAGATTCAGCTGTTTCAGGTACATCTGTTGAATAAAACGCTCTGTCAGCATGGTGCTCCTTACTGGTAAAGTAAGGGCGTTTCCCCTTGCCGGGGAAAACGCCCGGTAGGGGTTAAGTTGTCATATCAAGCGACGTTCTGCCGCATTTGTCGTTCCTGTTCAAGAGCCCATTTGCGCTCCCAGCCGAACATAAACCAGAAAGGCGTGCGCCAGGTTTGACGGTACTCCATGCTCAAACTGTTCCCGACAATCACCATCGCTGGTATGCCATACAGAGCCAGTTGCACATACGCCATCATTGCTGCGACGGGATCGATATCGACACAAACTGCCATCATCTGTTTCTGTGGATTGAATCCCGCTTCAAGCATGGCTTGCGCCATCGCGACAACCAGGCCACCGGCCCCACATGCAGGGTCTGAGACAGTAATGAAATCCCGCTCCCCACTGGTCAGAGTAGGCAAACCATCAGCCAGTTGTAGTTTCGCCATCATGTAGCCAACAGAATACGGCGTGAAATACTGCCCCCGGCACTGATCGCCAAGCTCGAGCTCCATAAACACAGAGCCTAGAAAATCGGCAGCACTGAACTCCATTCCCTCGACCAGCGTGTTGAACAACACCTGAAAACGATGCTGATCGGCTTTCTCATAACGTCGAATACGTCGCATGTAGTCATCTTCGATTTCCTGAATGAAATGACACCGATTATGCAGCGCGGCTGCGGCCATATGAATAAAGTCGCTGAATACCGTCCAGCGGTTTTCATACGGCGCGATTTCCCGGAACTGACTGAGAAACGTTGCCCGATGCGGATTTCGGTGCCCCCGGTTAGTTACCCAGGGAAGCACCGCCAGATTACCCGGATCATCCGGATCATCGTCCTCATCATTTGCCGCTGTACTGCTGAGTGATTCAACTGATGGCGGCAATAGCAATGAGCGTTCAAGTTCCGGTACTTCCGAAGACGCTTCACTGTCGTCAACGTCATTCTCTACCCGATGTATGGGCAGACTCCCAGGGGTGAGTGAGAAACACGCCAGCGCATCAGCAACATCGCCAAGTTCGGGCGTGAATAATGCCGACGGCATATCACTCCGTGGCCAGTCATAAAGCCGTGCCAGTGCGTTCACTGCATTGCGAGGTGAAATCTTGTAACGCAAATGCTGGCGAACAACGCTTTCACAGACCAATGTGGTGTCATCCAACGGTTGACCATAATGTTCAGCCATCAGATGACCGGCATATTGTTGCCAGCGTTGAATCTCACTGGACTGCAGCCCTGCCTGCCGTTGCGCTTCAAGCCAGCCCACTGCCTTACCCGCATCCGATGCGGATTTGAACAGTAACCACGGATCTGAACCGAGTTCGCCATTCCACATCGGCTCGCCGGCAAGATGTAATCCTGCCAGGGCAGAGAGAAACGCACGGCCCACATCAGCGATGAGCGACTCATTCATTTCAGGTAAATCATTCGTCACATCAAAGCGACCAAGTCGAGCCGAATGCCCTGTTGCCCTGATGAGCAACGCAGCCAGGCTGTCCGGATCAGACCCCGGTAACTCAATACGATCGCTTTCTGGCAGATAAACCGCTGGATATTGTGCTCTGAACAGTATCGGAACCTGCGAAGCAGCTTGCCATTCCCCTACCCGTTCAAGACCTGGGATGGGAGACGATGGCCAGGGCCACCCTGCCTGCAACTCCATGGGTAACCCTTCACACTGCTCGATATTAATAATCCGAAACAGCGACAACGTGGGTTTATACCGGACAGCGGTCGTAGGACTGTGTCCCTGCTTTACCTTGCCCCCCATCGAGCGCAGGTCATCACCTGTCAGCCAGCGGTTTGATGTCAGGCCGAACCGTAGCGCGGCTTGCCAAAGCAACAATACATTGACGCCGGTAAACAGGTGCCCGCTAAGTGCGTGAACAGGTATGCCATGACGAATAATGTCCTGCCGCCACGGTGTCATACCGTCGTTAACACTCTGCATCAGACGCCCGGTCATTAGCCGGCAAATATCACCGGCATCCTGTAACGTGAAAGTTTTCATGACAGCCTCCAGAATCAAAAAAAGGAGGACTGCACCCAAGGGAACAGCCCTCGGGGAAAATCAGAGTAAAGACGTGAACAATTGCAGAACTGCGCGGCCGGCAATCAATGCCTGCTGGCACCACAGATCAAATTGCGCCTGGTGTAAATGGGCCCAGACGACCCCGGACGTTATTATCCCCGTCACCGACATGGCCAACAGGAAGCGATTACGCCGGCGGCGAAACTGCGCTTCTTTCTCCTCGACCTGGGTGTGCAGAAATAGTCCCAGCGTTTGCAGTTCTGCAAAACGGCTGAACTCTTCACGCCGCAACGCATCACAAGCCGCATCATAACGTTCCAGTTCTTCCGGATGGCGCTGCTCAAGAAAACGCCGATAGCCGCCGTCCCTCAGCGTGTGATAGTGCCGGTCAAACTCCGCCTGCAACCAGTCATAGAAACGGTTACGGGTGCGTTCGATGGCGCCAGGTTCACGAGTCAGTGACTGCATCGCCTGCCGGGTCGCCTGCGCGCTATCATGGTTTTCATTGACGGTAAGTAGACTCATTTTGGACTCCTCAGAAAAATAACGACGGGTCCACCCCTGCGGGTTTCCCCGTCAGGGTTAATGAATAACTGTGCTAATTTGTCAGACTGATATGAACAACACCGTCCGCATTCCGTAGGTGAAACTGCTGCCATAACGGCGTCGTCACACTACCGTCACCGGGTAAACAAAAAAAACCGGTCGTTATTTCTGAACGCGTACTGGCGGCCAACGTTTTCAACGCAAGGCGAACCAGACGGTGAAGCCGTTCTGTCTCACATGACGGATCCGGCCTAAATGTAACCAGACGCGCCCAGGTATCCTCATTGATGACAACGGCCGGAGATGACTGCTCCCCATTCATCATGCGGCCTCATCCTGATGCGGAGCCGAAATCGTCACGACAGCGGGCATCCGTTCTGACTTATGACGCTGACGCACGTTGCGTAACAATTTCTGATGCATCGCTAACGCGATATCAACAGCCTCGTCTTCGTTCTCCATATAGCGTTCGCCATAAAACGGTTGAGCCGTCTCCTCGCCGAAATAAAGCAACTCAACACCGGGTTTGTAGCTGTGTCGATGTTTCAGTACGACCGCACGACCACAGCACTGGTGATCATCGGCGAGCAACCATTTGCCGGTGTAAATTATTCGATCCGATAATTCGATTGGCTCCGAACGTTGCCGCCATGCCTGATAGAGCCAGACAATGGCACGGGCAAACAACTTGCACGTCCAGCGCAGGATGAACCACAAGCCCGTGGACAGTACAATGAGTATGTGTAAAGGCATTGGCATAACCGCTCCTCAGTGTGTCAACCAGCGAAGTAACAAGACGAGCGTTAAAAGCACCAGGGAACCGGCCACCTTTAACAACGTGAGATAACCAAGCAATTTCAGCAACGCATTGCGGTCGCGCCGAAAACATTCACGGCGTATTAGCTGACACAATGCGTCCTCCTGCTGTGGAGTAAACAAAGCGCCCTGAGTGGGATCCTCTTGAGTGATATCAATATCAACGTGAGACATGAACTCTCCTTTAGGTGGTAAATAAAAAGGGAGAGTCTTCCCATGGGAGAGGACTCTCCCCGCGGGGTAACGTCTAATTAGACGAAAGTGTTTATCGAGTTATAACCAGTCACGTTCAGCGAACGACACCATTTCACCGTGGCCGACTACAACGTGATCCAGCACGCAGACATCAATCAGAGATAGTGCTTTAGCCAGCCTCTCAGTGATTTGTCGATCGCCATTGCTGGGTTCGGCATAACCTGACGGATGGTTGTGAGCAAAAATGACCGCAGCCGCATTCAGAAGAACAGCACGGCGGACGACTTCACGTGGATGGATCTCAACTCTGTTAATCGATCCAGCAAAAAGGACTTCACTGGCAATTAAGCGATGCTGACTGTCCAGGAACATCGCGACAAAAGTCTCTCGTTCCAAATGCTCCAGCTTGAGACGCAAGTAGACTTTAGCTTCCTCGGGAGACGTCACGGCTTTTCGTTTCCTGATTCTTCGCTCAAGAAGCGCCAATGCCACATTGATGATCCGTGCTTCACGGTTGGAATAAACAGTGCTGTTAGATGAGATTAATTCGCTCATAAAAGACCTTTTACGGGCGAATGCTTTCCCCCACGTGGCGGAAAGCATTCGCCACTGGGGGAAAGGTAAAATTATCGTGGACCGATAATTGATGTAGAACAGGTTATCAGAGCATCAATGCAACGCATCGAGTAGATCATACCCCTGGCTTTCAGCCATGCCGCAAATGGCATGTACCGATTGCTTCACCGCAGTAAAGATCCTCTGGCAGCAATGCGGATAACGATCTGGGACATCAATATCGTAAAAATCAATATTGATGCAGTTCGCGTGTGCATAATGCTGACCAAAGTCGTTTCTGGTAAGCCTCAGCGTCATATCATAATGAACAACGAGTTTGGTAAAGGCACTTGCTTCTCTGTTCGTCAGGTATCCCTGCCGAACCAGCGCAGCGAAGAGCTCCACCATTTCTCCTGCATGGAGAGAACCGTAAAACACAACACCATCTCCCTGACTGTGACTCAACCAGCAGTTCTGTACGAGAATTGAGGCCCAGAAAATCCTCAACATACATATCAGCAGCAAGTTGGTCATATTTTTCATGGTCGTAGCTGTCATAATCGTCGCGTTCATCATCTGAGAAATGATAACCACACGAACAGTTATAACTTTTTTGTTGATTGATAGTGCCACTGTAGCAACTCTCGTAATAATGAATGCTCACACTTTTACCACATGCATCGCACTCACCGTCGACGTATTCGCTTTCAAGCGTATACCCAGGTTCAACACTATTGCCATAAACGACTTGTGTCATAGATAAATCCTCTCTTCTAAATTCGAGTTGAGAGGGATTTATCCCCAATGGGATAAATCCCGCATGGGTTAAGTCACAATATGGCGTTCAGTCAGTAGAACGTTCGACCGTCATACCAGTTGCGATCGATATCTGAACCGAGCGCATATTGACGTAAAACAGGCTATCAATGCGCCAACTGTTACCAACGTCTGCTGTCTGTTAATTAATGATGAGCAAGATATTCAATATACTCATCTACATCCTGCCCTTCATTGCTGAGCTCAGAAAGCGTATGTGCCGCTTCGTTTAGCCCGTTCTGAAAAGACGGCTGCCAGTACCCCTCACCAACTTTCATCCCGAGCGAAATCACGTCATCAAAATGAACGCGATAAGATTCAGGAATGAAATCCAGATACAGGGCTTCTCCAAGATCATGAGCAATGTTGAAAACCCGGTAATCATGACTGGTGAGATCACCATCATCATGCTCACTGTTAATTCCCAGTTTGTTAAATGCTTCAGCCACCATCAGTTGTCCCTCAATTTCTGAAATCAAAACAAGCAGATCAACGATAGAATGACGACTACGAGCAAGACGGTTAATCAGATTATTCATTATCATGGTTCCTTAAACGTTTAGGGAACCCTGCCCCAATGGGAACAGGTTCCCATTGGGGTTGAACATACTGAAAGGGATTTATCGTCAACAGGGAAAAAATCACCTTATAGATTAAGCAGGCAATCAGAGTAACGAAAAATCGTTTATTCCTGAGGAAGATCCCCGTAAGAATCAGCCTTTAGTATTATTAGATCGCACCCAGTCAATTCCTCACGACCAACAGTACTATTAGCAAGTACTGACGTACTGATCTCGTCATATAGTTGATCATCCGATGCTCGAATAGCTTTCATATCGAGAACCATTTGGCGACCATCAAGTCGATCCTCATATGAGACAGGAACAAAAATCCCCGAGCTTCCGGTTTTTTTTATCCAACTCTGTGTCAACTCATTCACCGATAATGACAGAGCCGTTTTATGGCTCAACGTACGGGATGCATATCCGATGATGTCACCGAGTACCATAAGTAATTGAGGCATAGTCAAAGGGGTACCTTCAGCAATTATTCCAAGCCTCACGGCCCCCTCGCCAATTGCATTGGCGAAGACTGAGCGCTGATGAAGAAGATCATCGACAGATTCGGTAGCCAAATCACGATAACTACTGTTGTCTAAACCGAACTCAGGCGTTATTGCATTAGCTTCCTTATGACTACGAGCGTAACGCAGCAAACGGTCAAATGCTTTCTGAGTTTGCAAGGTTTCGAAGTCTGATGCTGGCAATCGATCATCTTTGATGTCGAGTAGCAACCCATGAAGGGCACATAACGTAACCAATAACCCGAATGCATCTGTTGTCACTTGTATCTGAAACCGGGATGCCCTGACGTTATAAACCTTATCCCCGTCAGGAACTGCATATACCGGGGTTTCCAGATCTCCAGTCACCTGAGGATGCCAGTCATTCCAACTACCACCTGTAAATTGGCATTTGGATTCCCAGACACCAATGATGTACTGAACGAATACGTTGTAAGTTTCTTTCGTCATGAAAGAGTAGAAGACTTCAAAAGCTGATGCTTTGTTGGTCTGAGTCATGGATAAATCCTCTTCTAAATTCAGTGTGAAAGGGATTTATCCCCAACGGAATAAATCCCTCGTGGGGGGAGTAATGGCATAGTTGCCGGTCAGTAGAACGTTCGACCCACATACCAGTTGCGATCGATATCTGAACCAAGTGCATAAAGGTAGTAGTCAATCAGCCAGATGCTGGCAACAGGGCTCTCGTGCACTTTCGCAGCATCTTTCAACCCTTGCTTGAAATAGAGTTGCCAGAAAACAGCATCAACAGAGAGGCCTAGTTTAAGAACATCTGTGAAGTATTTTTCGATAAAAATGGGAGGCAACAGATTCAGTCCCATAATTTCACCGACCTGCCGTGCAACCCACGCTATCTTTTTCTGGTTAAGCGTCATCATCGCTAAGTCATCCCAGTCCATCGTATCAATGCCGAGACGCATGAGCGCAGTCGCTTTCATCAATACAGACTCAATGTCAGAGACGACCCTGATGAGGTCTGTTGTGGAGTGTTGTAAAAATTCGTCATCACGTCGCAGAATTGCCAGACGAGAGACGAAAGGTTTCGTGTTGAAGTCGTACATTGATAAATCCTTTTTTCAGATCAAAACGAAAAGGGATTTATCTCCCATACG
Source organism: Brenneria alni (assembly GCF_003666245.1). Classification (GTDB taxonomy): domain Bacteria; phylum Pseudomonadota; class Gammaproteobacteria; order Enterobacterales; family Enterobacteriaceae; genus Brenneria; species Brenneria alni. Next base: position 7,154 of record NZ_MJLZ01000058.1, on the reverse strand, counting down.
GGGATAAATCCCCATGTGGGTAGGAGTTAAATTACTTGAATCGGTAACGCAGCGTTGCCAGCTGTTTCGCTAACAATTGTGCTGCCTCAATCGCTTGATAACGCTGTGGAAACGTATTATCGGCGCAAGTATGAAAGTCAAATCGGTAGGATGAGCCTAACCAAGTACGGCTTTCAACCTCGTAATTCCATCCGGAATCAATTCGTGAAACCCGAGCCCGGAAGCTCATACGCCCAGAGCGATTCGGTATCCACTCGCCAATAAATCCATCGATGTGCTGTTGAGTGTTTTTTTTCAGCAACGCAGACAGACGTTCAGTAAAATAAATCGTACGACGTAAAACCATTTGCATGATGTTCTCCTGATAAAAACGGGGAACATCTCACCCGGACGGGAAGATATTTTCCCCGTTGGGTTGCTGGCTTAAAGTCGATGTTAGAAAGAGTCTTCGGGATACACCTGCTCTGTCGAAACCGTAACAGGTTCGACGATGACATCCGTCAGTTCATCTTGTTGCTGAGGCTTATGCTGGAAACCGCCGAGTCTGCTTAAATAAAAAAAAGCAGAAGACGATGACGGCACTCCCCCAGATGAGTAACAACTGGAAGAAACTGTAGGTCTTATAAACATGCTGCCGTGTTTTCACTTTTTTCCTCAGTGAAAGCAACAACTGACCTGCCCAGTATCCATCACGATATGCAGTAGAAGAGTTCATTGTGGTTGCTCCAAAAATAAAATATTTGGAAAACCACATCCCAGCCATCGGGAAGTAGCTTCCCGGAGGGATTGATTGATGGTTAGTAAAATCGAACCTTCATCACCACGCTCGCAACGGCGTTTAAACTACCTGATGATATCTGCTTCCAAAGGCTGGCAGATTTACCACACGCAACTGAGCGTGTTCTTCCTTGCAGGCTACAGAAGTGTTCTTTTGTGACTACCCGAAAGCGATCCTCACAAGTCACCGGATCATTGGTGGTCGTCAGAGACGACAGGTTAGCCCGTCCAACATACTCAAAGATGGAATTAAATTCAATATATTCTCAGTCATCCCCCTGTCATTAAATTATTCGTATCAGATACGAATAAAAAGTTGAACCATTCGTGAGAAGAATATTTAATCGTACCTGATACGAGTAAGGAGATTAACATGCGCATTTCAAAAAACCAACGTGATATCTTATTCCTACTGTATGCAATTGAGCAAAAAAAAGGTCATCGACATTTCGTAACCGCTACTGCATTATTCTCTATGATAAGAAGAAATCGCAGCCAAACATTATATCCAAATCATCTAAGAGTTTCCTGTCATACTTTACATAAAAATGGTTTTATTGAACAGTATAGAGATGAACAATTAAAACTATCATATGCGTTAACAGAACAAGGAAGAGCGGTTGCTTTGGCGATTTACAATGAAATAGTCAGACAACCTTCTTAATTCCCTATCATTGAGAGGGATCTATTTTGTTATAAACACGAGCAACATAACGGCCTCGGCCATCACCGTGACCTAAATCCATAGAAACTAATGCCTCAGCCTCATCCTTACTGAATCCTTTTTTAATATGAAACTTTGTTGCATCCTGTGTATATGCATATCTAAGACTATGAGGAGCATATTTACCAACAAGCCCTGCCTCCCTAACAATGTTACGATATTTTTCAATTGCCAAATGTAAAGCAGGACGATCAATCAATCGACCATTATTTTCCTGCGCAATATGTATTGCATTGTTTACTGCATTTATCAACTTATCTCGTTCAATAATCGTCGTATCTCTTGGTCTCCCTCCTTTCGTGCCAAAAACAATTCGAACTTTTTCGTCACCACTTTGCAAAGCCTTCTGCCATGTTTTAAGAGATTTAACTGACTGAATTGTTTCTTCCGTCCGTAAACCAAGAAGACGAGATAACTGCATCGCAGCAGCTGCGCCTCTATCAACAGCAATAACTTTTTCTAAGACATCTTGATAAACGCTATCGGGAATGGCAACTTTTGAACCATCACGGCTCGCACCAGAAATACCCAATGCCTTATTACTTAGTTTCTCATGCTCAGGGTTAGCCATAATGGTCTTACCCGCTGCACGTAAAATAGAACGTATTGCAGACATTTCATTTTGCAACGTCCTGATTGAGATTTTCTCTTTCTGACGACTTTTGATATACATTTCAATATGACGCGGCTTAATATTCTTCGCATCCCTAATCTGCACATTCAAGCTCTTTAATTTTTCCGCAAAGCGGTCAGCTATTTTCATACGGTCATTGAGTGTTTTAAAACCTCCCCCTCCATCCCGAGCTAACGTAACAAGATTTTTATTTAACTTAGCCATATATTCCCCCAAATTTAATGAAGTGAGTTATGTATTCCGTCCGCGTGAACGGAATACATAACTCACCGACGCCCTTTTGAAAGAGAGCTAAAATAGGCACTTCATCCCCGACGACATGGTTTGATTTTGCGCATCCTGCGTCTCAGCAGACATCTGTGCATCGGGGGCGAAATGTTGAATTGTTGCAAGGCACCCTGGGTGTTACCCATTCGCGGCTTACGCCGGGCTGACTTCCGTCAGTCTACCTCCACACGCCAGTATTGCTGGCGTCGCCATCGATGTCGTGCTGACTACCTCCTCTATCTAATAAAAATGTCTTCATGATGATGTCTTTCATACATTCGGACTGTTTGTTAAATGAACGACCATTAAACGGCTAGTAAAACGTCTTTATACGTACTAAAAACCGTTACTACGTGTTGGTCAGATGGTATGAAAATCGTCTATCGGGCAGTGCGTAAGCTCTGACCGTATACGCACTGCGCGCGTCACTTGGTATTCGCGTTGCTCATACACAAGTGACGCCGCGCAGCTTCGACCTCCCATTGCGACTCCCGTGAGCGGCCAAATGTACCAAATGGCCTTATACGTGCGTGCAAAGGTTGGACGTCGCGCCAGACGTATTCGTATCTTGAATCGTGTGTAAACAAGAAACCTCATACAACATCAAGTAGTTGCTGAAGCTATCGGGCTGTTCTCGTTAAGACGAGCCAGTATTTGAGTGGATAAACGGACCTTCATCACCACGCTCGCAACGGCGTTTAAACTACCTGGCGATATCTGCTTCCAAAGGCTGGCAGATTTACCACACGTAACTGAACGTGTTCTTCCTTGCAGGCTACAGAAGTGTTCCCAGCCACCCGAAGGCGATCTTCACAGGCTGACAGATCATTGGTGATCGTCCGAAGACGATGGTACAACGAAAGCGATATTAACAACGCGAATCGGGATCGTCAAATAGTTACCCACATACCCACCGGCAAAGTCGGCTCGACACTCGCCGACCGCTCCCGTTCGCCAGCTCCTTTGGCGGGAGCTGGCTCACTGGCTTATTTGCCCGTGGATATGTGGATAACTACAATTATTATTTTTTAATTCCCCATTACCATATTTACATTTAAGGAGATGATTAATCTTTTATACACATCACTTTACCAACTCATCCTTTACTGTAAACAATGCTTTGACATGTTTATTACCAGTAAAAAACCCCCTCTGGTTCTTTACCATGATATTCCACCCATGTTCAATTTCACCATAGCGTTCACTCACCTCAGTTAGATATTTAGCATGAAAGTGTTGACTCAAATTTCTACCCGACGTGACTCTTACCATATAGCCTTCTAACTCTTCTGCAAGAAGGTGTTTCAAAATTCTTACCCTATCGGTTGTTATTTGAAGCGCTATAAACATATTCATTAATGCCTGTTTTTTTTGATCTACGCATAAATTCCATATGTTTCCATCTGAAATGACAGATCCCTACCTCTCTGAAGGTATTCAGAGTTAATTTTTAGAGCTTCATCTAATCGCGAAATAGTTTCCATAAGTTTCACTTCATTTAATTTCCCATAAGAATTATCATGCATGTTTCCATAAATAACTAAGCATTCACCCGATAGAATAAGTAATTTTTTATTAATACCCAGATACATCAAATTTTCGTTAACCAGGGAAATAGCCAACTTATACCCTTCTTTGGCAAAGAATTCTCCAAGATATTTCTTAGCGGTTTTGTAAGCTTTAAATGCAGCAAATGCCATTGCTATATTAGCACCAGCAATAACCCAGTTACTAACCTCACTACTCTGCCCTCCGTGGCCATAGATAATCGCAGCCAAAATACCTATTATACTTAATAGAAAAATCGTCTGATAAGTCGTTCGGTTTTACTTTCCATTTAATGTCCTGCCCTGATAGGTAAACCTTTCGAATGTGATCATATGGAGTGGCAACAGGTCGATTGCAGTGCTACCTTCATTATTGTGTCATACTGTCATTTGCTGAGTATAACAGTGTGGTTCAACTGCTCGTTGATACCCTTTGTATAACTTATGTTCATATAAAGGATGTTTTATTTCATCTACTTTCTTACTGATTAGTGCAGATTCATTCCGGTGCCGCATGCTCCCGAGAAACATAGTACACCATCATCCGCCTTCAATCAGTCTACTCCCTCTCATGGCGGTTTTTCACTATATTATATTCCACCGCTGGGTCCTCCCTGTGCCAAACCGTTTTCGGTAAAAGGCGGTGCCAGGAGTATTCGCAGGGGTTAATTTTTTTGTTTATACTGTGTTATCTATCAACACAAAGCAAAGGCCACGCACTATGCCCAGAACAACCAGCATTACGATCGGCGAGAACCTGGATACTTTTGTCTCCAGGATGATCGATAGCGGACGCTACGGCTCAACCAGCGAGGTAGTCAGAACGGCCCTTCGGTTACTTGAGCAGCAGGAAAGTAGCCTGGAAACCCTAAGAAAAGCGCTTGAGGACGGCGAACGCAGCGGCGAAAGTACGCAAACGCTCAGGAGTATCGCAGCAAAGAAAAAGCGGGAACTGAATGTATAAGCTATCCAATCTCGCCGCTGATGACTTTGAAGGAATTTATACCTACACCGTTCAGCATTTTGGTGTAGCGCAAGCGGATAGTTACACTGACAGCATGGAAGCCTGCCTGATATTGCTATCGTCATCCCCGTTAATGGGGCGCGAGTACTCTGAGGTCAAGGCCGGTATACGCCGCTTTGACCATGACCAGCATGCTATTTTCTACAGGGTGCGTGATAGAGACATTTTTGTGCTAAGGATTCTACATCAGCAGATGGAGTCATTAGTTCATTTGAAATTGTAATGGATCACAACCAAGACTCCATCAATGCACTGCTAGATACGTAACTTGCCAACCATTTCGGTCGGCCAGAGCGACATCACCACAATCGGAAAATTTTGTTCCGTGAATGGATTCAAGCCTAAATAGTACCAGGGTAGCTCAAGGTTGTTAGATCGCAACGGGTAAATCAGTAAACCGAGTAGTATAGGCTGGTGAAAGCCGTTCCCGTTTCATCTGCCACGGTTGCTTCATCCCTTGTCCTGCGAACCAGACTTTCCCTTTGCCGCTTTGGTTGATGGCGTCCAGCACGTGCATCAGCGCGTCGCTGCCTGCTCTGGGGCCATGCGCATCGAACAGATTAAGTTGCGCCACACCCTGATTGAAAAAATCCCCCAGCATTACCCCGGCTTTCATGTAACGGTAGCCATCGCGCCAGATACCATCCAGCGCCGTGGTCGCTACGCGAACAATATCGCGCGTATCATTGGACGGTATCGTCAGCGTACCGGACGCCTGATTAGCATAAAATACACCATCGGCAGAATGCGGGCTGGTGCGCACAAACACGCTAACATGACGACAATACTGTCTTTCCTCACGCAACTTCTCCGCCGCACGCCCGGCATACGCACACACCGCCTGGCGCATATCCTCATAGCGGGTGATACGCGAACCGAATGATCGACTGCACACAATCTGCTGTTTCACCGGTGCAAATTCTTCCAGTGCCAAGCAGGGTTCACCGCGTAATTCACGCATCGTGCGCTCCAGCACAACATTGAAATGTTTGCGTACCACCCAGGGTGAGCTGTCCGCCAGATGCAGCGCTGTTTCAATTCCCATCTGATGAAGGGCTTTGCTGATTCGCCTCCCGACCCCCCATACCTCCTCCACTGGTGCCAACGCGAGCAGTTTCCGTTGTCGAGTCGTACAGGATAAATCTACCACACCGCCCGTTTTCGACCATTTTTTTGCAGCGTAGTTTGCCAGTTTGGCCAGGGTCTTGGTAGGTGCAATGCCAACGCCGACAGTCAGATGCGTATACTGCCGTACCTGGGCACGCACATCATGGCCGAATTGTGCTAGCGGCACACAATTCGCAATACCTCCGATGTGCATAAAAGCTTCGTCAATAGAATAAATCTCCAGTGCCGGCGCCATCGTTTCCAGCGTCGCCATCACCCGGCCAGACATGTCTGCGTACAACGCATAATTTGAACTGAATACCTGCACGCCGTATCGTCTCTGAACGTTTTCTATCTTGAAGAATGGCGCCCCCATGCCAATACCCAAAGCTTTGGCTTCACGATTACGAGCGATGACGCAGCCATCATTGTTCGACAACACTATAACTGGCTGCCCTTTCAAGTCTGGTCGGAACACAGCCTCGCAAGAAGCATAAAAATTATTGACGTCAACGTGTGCGAACATGTTACCTGGTCGCCTTTACGACAAAGGTCACCACACCGAAAATTTCCATCGACTCTTCACTGTCGATTCGAATCGGACTGTATGCCGGATTCATCGACACCAGTTGCGTTTTTGGCCGTAATTGCAGTTGTTTGACAGTGAACGCGCCGTCAACTGCTGCAACCACGATATCGCCATGCTGTGCGGTCAGCGCACTATCCACCACCAACATATCGCCGTCATGGATACCGGCGCCAGACATCGAATCGCCGCTAACGCGAACGAAGTAGGTCGCGCTCGGATGCCGAACCATCAGTTCGTTCAGGTCAAGACTATGGGGTCCGCTTGGAAAACGGAAAATATCCTACGCTAACACTGTTTTTTGTACAGACCACTATCTACTGAGCGTAACGAGCGGTATTTACCCTGTCCCAGCTTGAGGTTTGTTCGCCAGACGTAATCCCCGCTCAGATTGATATGTTCCCACCCCAGCGGGGACAGATGAGAAATCAGTTGCTCATTAATCGGGATCCCTTTTCGTCTCAGGGAATCTATGGCTCTTTCTATAT
>NZ_MJLZ01000057.1 GCF_003666245.1 Brenneria alni | reverse complement strand
ATAGAAAGAGCCATAGATTCCCTGAGACGAAAAGGGATCCCGATTAATGAGCAACTGATTTCTCATCTGTCCCCGCTGGGGTGGGAACATATCAATCTGAGCGGGGATTACGTCTGGCGAACAAACCTCAAGCTGGGACAGGGTAAATACCGCTCGTTACGCTCAGTAGATAGTGGTCTGTACAAAAAACAGTGTTAGCGTAGGATATTTTCCGTTTTCCAAGCGGACCCCGGTTTTACCCGTGATATAGCGGCTGGCCAGCAAATAGTCGACAAGCCGTACAATTTCCGCTTCTCCCGGCGCAATTTTCATCAGGGATTTATCCAGCGCCTGTTGACGGTACGGTTCATCATCATGGGGATGAAACATGATAAGCGCAGGGGCAATCGCATTGACTTTGACTTCAGGCGCCAGTTTGCGGGCAAAAGAGCGGGTCATATTATCCAGGGCGGCTTTACTGGCGGCATAGGCGATATGTTTATCACTGCCTTTTTCCACTACATAATCAGTCAGATGGATAATATCGGCCCCGGCCACTCCCTGGCCGCGCAGGCAAGGTTCCAGCAACTGGTTGAGCAAATAGGGGGTATAAACATGGATCTGGAGCATTGCCGCCAGCGTCTTTTCCGGTGGGATATCCGGGCTTTCCGCCTGCCAGCTATTGGCACTATGGATAACCGCCCGCAAATGAGGTGTCAGCGTCCTGACCTGTTCGGCAAACGCATAAATTTGTTTTGTTGTGGAGAAATCGGCGGGCAGGCAAATGGCACCCTGTTGCGCCAATGATTCAAGCTCGGGATATGGTGTGCGCCTGCTGATGATGACCGGGATATGTTGCGCCAGAAATGAGCGGGCCAACGCCAGCCCGATACGCCGGGCGCCTCCGGTAATTAATATGGGGGCGGAAGAAAAAGTTGCCACAATCAATACTCCTGAACGATACGGGCAGCAGCGTCTGCCCGGTTATTTTATTCCGCTGCCGCTGTCTTCCTCTCTTCTGCGGCGACTTCAAGCGCCTGCGCTAAAGATGCGTAAAAACTGAGACGGCCTTCTATCGGATGTACATTCGCCCGTGCCAACGTTTTCAACGGCTGAAAGGGAATATCGGTAATAATCAGGTGTTTGTCTGCCGGTAACGTTTCGCTGAAACGGAGAAGGGCATTCAACCCTCCGGCATCCAGTACCGGGACGGCATCCCACTGTAAAATGATGGTTTGGTAATCCTCACTGCGGATCATTATGTCGCTGAAGATGCGTTCGGCGGCGGCAAAGAACAGCGGGCCGTTAACGCGCAGCACCAATTGATCCGGCGTTCTGGTTTCCGGCAGTTCGCTCAGTTTTGTCATTTGGGCGATACGGCGCATAAATAACAGTGAGGCCAGCACAATACCGACAGTGATGGCAATGACCATATCGAACAATACGGTCAGCGACATGCACAACAGCATAACGATGATATCGTCCTTTGGCCCGTGGCGCAGCAGATCGATAACCTTATGGGCTTCACTCATATTCCAGGCGACAATCAGCAGCAGAGAGGCCATTGCCGCCAGCGGCAGGTAAGACAGCCAGGGCGCCAGCACCAGCAAAGCCATTAATACCACCAGCGCGTGGATAATGGCGGAAACTGGCGAAGTGGCGCCGGCCCGGACATTCGCTGCCGAACGGGCGATGGCGGCGGTGGCCGTAATGCCGCCAAAGAACGGCGCGATGATATTACCGAAACCTTGCCCCATCAGCTCGGCATTGGAGTTATGTTTCCTGCCTGTCATGCCATCCAGTACCACGGCGCACAGTAAGGATTCAATTGCGCCCAGCATGGCCATTGAAAATGCCGCAGGCAGCAGAGCCGAGATGCTTTGCCAGTCGAGCTTCATGGTCTGTCCACCAGGGGTCGCGACATCCCAGGGCAGAATAAGCTGCGGCAGAATAGGCGGAATACCTTGCCCCTGTGTGCCATCGGCAAGAAGATAGCTGAAACGGGAGCCAATGGTTGCCACCTCAACGCCAAACAGAGACAGAACGCCCATCACCGCAACGCCCGCCAACAATGCTGGCAGATGCCCCGGCAAGCGAATGCCCAGCTTGGGCCAGCCGACCAAAACCATCAGCGTGGTTGCGCCAATCAATGTATCGCCAATCTGTAAACTGGGCAGAGACTGCGCCAGCACCGCGACTTTTTCGACATAGTGTTCAGGCACAACGGACATATGCAGACCGAAGAAATCTTTGATTTGCATCGTACCGATGGTGATGGCGATCCCTGAGGTAAAACCTAGCGTGACGGACAGAGGAATATATTCAATCAAGCGGCCAAAACGGCATATCCCCATGAGCAAAAGAAACACGCCGGAAAGCAACGTGGCAACCAGCAAGCCAGACAGGCCGAACTGTTGCGATACCGGATATAAGATGACGACAAAGGCCGCCGTCGGGCCAGAGACGCTATAGCGGGAGCCGCCGCTGACCGCGATAACGATCCCGGCAATCGCCGCAGTATATAAACCATACTGCGGAGGAACGCCACTGGCGATTGCCAGCGCCATTGCCAGGGGAATGGCAATAATCCCAACCGTAATACCGGCAATAATGTCTTGAGTGAAACGATGTAATGTATATTTTTCGCGCCAGCACGCTTCAATCAGTGCGCTGAAGGGTTTGATACCGTTAATTCGGGGCGTTTTCATCTAGGGAAGAACCAATAAAAAGAAAAAACAAAAAAATGGCGGGCCGGCTGGGTCCGTCGTAGATATGCACTCTATACGATACGCCGGATGTTCTTGAAAGATCCAGATATACATCAAGAGAAAACAGATTGTTAAGGCCGACGACACAATAATGCGGCGCCGGCAAAGGGGAAGGAAAGGGTTAAAGCATTATGGTCATCAGGTAGGCGGCGAACAGCGCCAGATGCGCACTGCCGCTCAGAACATTGGTCCGACCGGTTGAAAAGGTAATATGGCACAGTATCAGCACTGACAACATCACTACGATGTGCGGCATATCCAGCCCGAAATTTAACGTCTGACCGGTGAGCATGGCGATAATGGTTACGGCGGGAACGGTCAATGAAATGGTGGCCAGTACAGAACCGAAAAACAGATTCATTGCCCGCTGTACCTGATTTTTCAGCACCGCCCGGATGGCGCCTAACCCTTCCGGCGACAAAATCAATAAGGCGACCAGGAAGCCGGTGAATTGTGCAGGGGCGTTCATTTCCGTCAGCAGCGCTTCTAACGGCGTTGAGGCCATTTTGGTGACGCTGATAACGGCAATCAGGTGGATCAACAACCATACTGTGTGCCATAACGAGCTGTATGCAGACGGCTTGCCATGATGCGGATCGCTATCGTCACCTTCATCTTCATGTTCATAGACAAACAGGCTTTGGTGCGTGCGTGTTTGAATCAACAGAAATACGCCATACATCACAGCGGAAATCAGCGCAACGATCAGGGATTGAGCCAGGGTGAAATTCCCTGTGGGCAAGGCGCTGGGGAAAACCAGCACAATAACCGACAGCGGGAAAATGGCCATCAGATACTGCTTGATTCCGCTCAGATTGACGTATTGGGTCGCAAACTTGCGTCCGCCCAGCAACAGCGCAAAACCGACCAGGCCACCGGTGACGATCACGATAATTGAGTAGAGGGTGTCACGCATCAGGTATGGCCCTGCGTCGCCGGTTGCCATTAATGCTGAAATCAGACTGACTTCAAGAATGACCACAGACAGGCTTAGGATCAATGAACCGTAGGGTTCGCCTAAACGGTGAGCCAACACATCGGCATGACGAACAACGCTGAAAGCGCTGAAAAGAATTCCGGCTAAAGCCAGCAGGTTAATGCCTACAATAGTGAGGAACTCTTGTGTGCCTCCCCACAAAAACAGAACGATCAGCGAGACTATCGGCAGAATAAGTGAATATTCCTGATGGCGGGTTTTGACACCCTCAGAGTGAGACGGCATTGCGGGGTTTCTCCTTAATCCAGCGGAATTATGCGCTATGGCAAAAAAACAGCATGTCAGCAAATCTTATTTTCTTTCAGGCAAAGAACTGTTACTAAAAAGTAGTTATAGCGTAAAAAGAACGTGTAGGTTAACAGATTATGTGGCGGTTGGCGGTTTTTTTACGGATTTTTACGCTTCAGGCAAAAATTAATATGAAAAGGGAGAATGTGATTATCTTCTCCCTATCTTAATAATATTAAATAAATTTTTTACGTTCAATCATCAGGATGATCCATGATATCGTGGCGTTTATCATGATAATCTTCTTCATTTAACCCCTCTCGCCAGTAAGGAACGGCATAAAGCCTATTCCGCTCACATCCACACTCGCGTCGGGCATAACGGCGAAGCTGAACCACAATACGATCTTCTCCTGCAAGCCAGTAGAAAGCCTGACCGGCGGTTCTTTCATGAGGTAGAGCGCGGAAGCGATCAATCAGTTCTTCCGTCATCGCAGTGTCACCCACAATCCAGTGTAGATTAATTTGCGAAGGTTTGGCTAAATCGAGAATATCTGCCCCGCTATCAACGCGAATAACGGCGTGCCCCTGAGCATAATCCGGCAGATTCTCCAGCAGCGCCGCAATAGCCGGTAAAGACGAGGGATCGCCTGCCAGATAATAGGTATCGGCGGGAGGAAGCATGGGGTAGGGGCCGCCGGGGCGTGAAACGCCGACATAATCACCCGGTTTGGCCTGACGGGCGAAACTGACCGCCGGGCTGGCATGGTCATGCAGGGCAAATGCAATATCCAATTCTGCTGCTGTCGGACGCGTATCCCTAAGGCTGTAGGTACGCACAATCGGGCGGGTTTCCCCTTCAGGCCATATCGGGCCGCGCTCACTCAGCGTCGGTAATGCCGGCGTCTGTTGCCCAGCCTGGGGAATAAACAGTTTTATATGCGCGCCATAGCGATCGGCTGGATAATCACGTAATGCTTCACTATGGAAGGTGATACAGCGTAAATGGGGAGAAAGGTCGCTGATGCGTTTAACCTGGACCAGATAGGGTTGAGCAGGGCGGCGTCCTGCAGAAGCGGTAGGAATGCTCACGTAGTGTCTCCGTATGTTAGTCGATAGACATTTTGCTGCCGATAATATCACGGCAATGATAATTATTATCACTTTAACCGATGGAATCATAACCCGTTGTGTCATGTAAAAGAGAGACTTGATCGCTGAGTAGGAAATGAATAGCCTCAGTGTGATTACTGCCGTAAAATTAACCAAGTTACAGTGTTGGGTTTTAGGGATGGAATAACAACAGGCCTGATTGGCTGAAATGGTATGGTCGGGGGAGTGGTAAGTTGTGTTAACACGTGATTTTTTGCAGAAAGCAGATTGTAGAACAGCGTTTGGATGTATTGAGGAAACCTTATTACTTACGCCGCAGCAGCGTGCTGATTCGTTAGAGAAAACATTGGCTCTGCGCCCCGATCACAGCCCTGTCTGGGTGTTTGGCTATGGTTCACTGATGTGGAACCCGGTTTTCGATGCGGAAGAAGCCTGTCTGGCAACTTTGTACGACTGGCATCGGGCTTTTTGTTTGCGTCTGACGGTTGGCAGGGGCACCGTGAGCCGCCCTGGCCGGATGCTGGCGCTGAAACCGGGCGGCAAAACCACCGGGCTGGCTTTTCGTCTGCCTGAGTCTTCACTGCGTGAGGATTTGGAGCTGTTGTGGAAACGTGAAATGCTGACGGGCTGTTACCGACCATTGTGGAGCGAATTGCATCAGCAAAATGGTGACACTGTCACAGCATTGGTGTTTGTGTCAGAACCGGAACATCCGCTCATTGAAGAGGATACCTGCATTCAACGGGTTGCGCCGTTAATTGCTCAGGCCAGCGGGCCGCTGGGCACCAATGCACAGTATCTGTTCGCGCTCGAAAAAGAGTTGAAAAACTACGGTATGGCAGATGAAGGGTTAAGCGAACTGGCGCAGCAGGTTCGTTTGCTGCAACAGCAGGCTGCCGCCAATAGTAATGAAAGTCATCGCTGAGAACAGGGTCAGGTCAGCGAACCTTTCTTTAAGGTTCGCTGACGATATTCAAACCGGTCGTGGCGCCTTAGATTACCAGCCGACGCCCACGCCCATCGTGTACAACGTATCGTTAACATTACCCTGTTTGCTTTCGGTGCGGGTACGTGACACCTTCATGCTCAAAGATGACCAATCGGTCAGTTTGAAACGCAGGCCAGCATCGGCTTTCAGATAAAATGGCGCGGTGGAATCGAAAGAACGGCCCAGTTCGCCGCCGGTGAAGGCTTCCACCGATTTACTGAACAGGAAACGGTTGTAATCCCATTTAATCCCGCCAGTGTAGAAGTCATCTTGTTCATTGTCCTGATAGACATAGGCCTGGGTGCTAATCAAAGAAGTCAGTGAAAATGCGCCAAGATCGTTATCCCAGAACTGATAACCAGGGCCAAGACCGAATGAACGGCTGATTTTAATATTCTCGATCCAATCACGCTTGTATTGGTAACGGCCTTGCCAGAACCAGTTCTCGTCCAGGAATTTATCCAGCGCATATTCGCCGCTGGCATTCTTGGTGCTTTCCACACTATTTTCTTTGGCCAGATGGTAGCTGGCATCAACATTATGGCGCCAGGTTCCGTGGCGGGCCTGCGTGCTGAGGGTGGCGTCATAGTTATCGGTTTCGGTCGAACTTTTCTTGTGCGACATGCCCGCATCAATGTTGCCTTTCCAGGATAAGTCCGTTACCAGCGGCTTCTGGGCAACCATAGTGGTGATTTCTGAAAGCTGTAGCGTTTGCGGCCCTGTGGCGTCACTGGAAATCGATGGTGTGGCGATAATGGCGCGGTTTTCCCCGGCTTTAATTACCGGATACAGCTCGCCTTCCTTATAACGTTCACCCTGAATCACCAGACCATGATCGGTTTCAAAGGTTTTCACTTTATCCCATGAAACGGAAATTGAACCGGCATAATCGGTGGTGATGAATAGTTTACCGCCGTCAAGCAGTGTGATTTTACCACTGAGCTGGTCGCCGTTGGTTAGCCAAACGGTATCAGCACGGCTTTGGGAAATACCTGCGGATGCGAGTGCGATAACCAGACTCAGAGAAGATATTGCATGTTTGGATAGTGTCATTTTGCCAGATAATTGCCAGATAAACAGTGGTGACAGGTTTTGAAAAACGTCACTTAAGACGTGCCGCCGGTGAATATTGAACCGGTTCAGCCGGAACGGCAAACATTAACAGGAATTGGATGGATGCTCTAGCCAAAAACCGAAATTGATTAGAATGTAAATAGTTATAAAAGATACGATTAATTATGAACAGCTATAACGCGATGTTTATCACCGTAGCATCAGCGTTATAGTTGTTGGGGTCTTACGTCGTGCGCTGTGTGCGGCGCTCCAGAAAACGCGTTGTTAAAAATTGCCGGACACGTAAAACAATCCGTTCCTGGAACAGCACACACAGCGTAACGGTGGATAGCAGGAAAATGATGTAACCCGCCATCGACAGTTGAACCTGCCCGGCAGCGGCAATGCACTGATCCCAATCGCTAAAGCAAGCCAGCGGGTTGCCACGAACCAACTGCTCGACCGTGCGGAATAAATTAAACAACGGCACATGAAGTGCAAATATTGATAACGATGCGGCGCCCAGCCGTGGCGACCAGTGCCGCAGCCATTCGCTGTTGGGTTCTCGTGCCAGAGCGCTGATGCAGACTAAGCCAACCTGTGCCGGCAACAACAATCCATTATGCAACAAGAAATACCAATACGCTTCACCGTGGGTGAAAAGCCAGGTGGCGACAATAAAATTGGCAATAACAAAGAGAGCAACGGCATAGCTCTGGCCTTTGGTCAGCGGTTCGATTCCTTGCTGACGATATTTACGAAAGATGGCATAGCCCAGAATACCGGCCAGAAACTCGGGCAAACGAAAAATCGGGCCGCGTTGTAACAAGCCGGTATAAGGCATACCGTACTGCTGTTGCCATATCACCCAAACCGGCGGTAGCAGATATAGCAGGCAGACAATGCCCATCCATAACCACGGATGACGGCTATTAAGCAGGCGGGGCGCCAGTAATGGGAACATCAGATAGAAAAAGAAAAGGGTGGAAAGTGACCACAGCGGTGCGTTGAAGGTCAGAAAATAGGGGTTCCATGCCTGTAGCATTAACAGTTGCAGGAGGCTATTAAAAACCAATTGCGCGTCAGACATATAGTGGCGCAGCGATTGAGGGTCGGCCGCCGGATCATTGGTGTCGTAAATCACAAAACGTGCGCTGGCGACTTGTCCTTCAGGCGGTACGGCAAGCCATTGCATCAGAGTGACAACGGCAATGGACGCCAGTAACGCGATAATATGAATCGGATAGAGATTAAAAAAACGCTTTGCCCAGAATTGGCGGGCTGGTTCGCGCAAACGCCCGTCTTTGATGTAGACATGTGCCAATAAAAAGCCAGACAGTACAAAAAACGTGCTGGTTGCAAAGAATCCCATACTGGTGAGTTCACTCAAAAACGGAACGCGCTCACGCTGGGGATAAATATGTACGGTGTGATAAATCATTACATAGCAACCGAGCAGAAATCTCAGCCATTCCAGCCCGATAAATCGCTCTTTACTGACTTTCTTCATGTCGTTCCTCAATCAATTGCTGTTAAAACAGCGGGAAAGCGCGATGTGAGCCTAGTTTAGACGAGAGCCACGTGTGAGTTAATTAGGATAATGGCTATAATTTCCGACCTCGTTTAGAAACCGTTTACTTTTTTCGTACTACGTGCAGATAAGCGGCGACAGTAGTAGACGATAATATAATCAATTGGTTAGTTAAAATAAGCCCGTTGCTACCTGAATGATAATCCTTGTCTATACTTAGTATCGCGTCTTGTCTGCATCGGTAATGCTGTAGATAAACTCATCATGGAATTAAAAAAACGCTGGGAGCGTTTTCAAACACTGCTATACGGCGGCCCGAAAGGGGGCGGACAGGAAGCCCGCCATAAGAAAAGTGAGGTTGTTATGGGAATTTTGTCGTGGATTATTTTTGGGTTGATTGCGGGTATTTTGGCCAAGTGGCTAATGCCTGGTAAGGATGGGGGTGGTTTTTTCCTGACGATAATACTTGGGATTGTGGGTGCGGTTGTTGGGGGATATATCAGTACCTTCTTTGGCTTTGGCAGAGTCGATGGTTTTAATTTTGGCAGCTTTATCGTGGCGGTGATTGGCGCCATTGTGGTGCTATGGATATACCGTAAGGTTCGCAGCTAAGTAATATCAGCATCAAAGCCGCATACTATCGGTGATAGCGTGCGGCTTTTTTCTGACTTTCCGTTATCAATGCGTCGTGACGACATCCAGTGCCCGCAGGTGTTGCGGATGCCAGGATAAGGTGACTTCTGAGCCTGCTTTCCAATGTGGCTGAATTTCACTGGCAGGAAGTTTCACCATGAATTGCGGTTGACCGGCCACTTCCGTCATCATTCGCACGTGATCGCCCAAATAAATAAATTGTTGAATCCGCGCTTTTACCTGCTGAACATCGGCAGCGGTATTTTCGGCATTAATGCGGATCCGTTCGGGCCGGATACACAGCGTAATTTTCCTGCCCGGTGAGCTAGGCCGAACCTTGAGCGCCTGCAACTGAGTGCCGTCATCCAGCGTGGCGAGGTAGAAGTTTCCATCCGAACCGGACTGGGTGGCGATCAGCGTATTGTTTTCGCCAATAAATTGCGCCACAAAGGCGTTTTCCGGTTTTTCATAAATATCACTCGGGCTATCCATCTGCTGAATAATGCCATCGTTGAACACCGCCACCCGGTTGGACATGGTCATCGCTTCGCTCTGATCGTGCGTCACATAGACAACGGTCAGTTCCAGCGCTTCATGCAACGCTTTGATCTCCAGTTGCATATGCTCACGTAACTGTTTATCCAGCGCCCCCAGCGGTTCGTCCATCAGCACTAATTTAGGTTCAAAAACCAGCGCCCGCGCCAGCGCGACACGCTGTTGCTGACCGCCGGACATTTGTGCCGGATAGCGGTCGGCCAGATTGGTCAACTTGACGCGGTCTAAAACGCGGTCAACTTTTTCCTTGATATCCACGCGACTCATGCGGCGGATAGATAGTGGAAACGCCAGATTCTCGGCTACGGTCATGTGCGGAAACAGCGCATAGTTCTGGAATACCATCCCGATGCCACGTTGGTGCGGCGGCAGGTGATGCAGTGGCGTATCACGCAGCAGAATTTCACCTTGCGTCGGGGTTTCGAACCCGGCAAGCATCATCAGGCTGGTCGTTTTTCCTGAGCCGGAGGGGCCGAGCAGGGTAAGAAATTCGCCTTCCTGAATATCCAGATTCAGGTTTTTCACCACCAGACGATCGCCATCATAGGTTTTCTGGATATTCTTGAAGCTGACATAGGTTCTCATCATTCCATTTTCTCACTGTCATGGTCTCTTATGCCCCATAATATGCATAAATCATGCCGTATGATTAAAAACGAGTACGGCGAGGGAGTTAAAACCTATGCGGCAAAATAGCGATCTGCCGGTTTGCCCTGTTATGGTGAGCGAGGTTCTGAAGCGGCATCATAAAGGTGCATGGTAGGTTGATCTGCTAAGAAACAAAATCCGTGGATTTTTGTGACTGAATGCACTCGGCAATGACGGCAAATGCCTGGGTCATTTTACTCTCATCCACGCAAGCATAACCCAGCAGTAATCCTCGCTGATTGGTAGGGCGCAGGTAGTAACTGGAAAGCGGCTTTACCATCACACCGCCGCGCAGGATCCGGGCGCTCAATAGCACATCATCGACCCTTGCCGGGAGTTTGAGCAGCATATGCAGCCCGGCGTTGCTGTTGTCGCCGATGTAGTCCGTGCCTAAATGCTGCTCGATCAGTTCGGTCAGCATGGCTCGGCGTCTGGCATAGAGCAGCCGCATCCGGCGGATGTGGGCAGCGTAGTGACCCTCACGGATAAACTGGCTGAGTGTTGCCTGCGTCAGCCAGTGACCGCCGCGATAAAGCTCCGCATGGGCGATTTTCAGATCCTCAGCCAGTTGGGGGGGCAGCACCATATAGCTGATGCGCAAACCCGGATAGAGGGTTTTACTGAAAGTGCCAATATAAATCACCGGGGATTGCGTCTGTAGCCCTTGCAGTGCGGGGATCGGACTGCCGGAGAAACGGAATTCACTGTCATAGTCATCTTCAACCACCCAACTGCCGTGTTCCTGTGCCAGCGCCAGCAGACGCTGGCGCCGTGGCAGGCTCATCACGGCGCCTAATGGGTACTGGTGTGATGGCGTAACGCAGATTAGCCGCGGTATTGACTGTGTCGAGACGGTATCCGGTGGCGCCATCCCTTGTTCATCCACCTCAATTGGCGCGACTCGCAGTCCGTTAATCGTTAACAGGTTACGCGTCCCCCAATAACAGGGATCTTCAATCCAGGCCAAATCTCCGGGATTACAGAGCATTTTTGCCAGTAAATCCATTGCCTGATGGGTTCCTTCGGTGATCAAAATCTGCTCTGGCGTACAGTCGACTGAGCGTGCGACGCGCAGATAATCTACCAGGGCCAACTGGAGTTCGGGACAACCGCCGATGGGGGAGTAAGATAGCTGTTCGGGGTGAACCCGCCGGGTCAGCCGGGTTTGTATCCTGCGCCACAGATCGTGGGGAAAACTGGCAATGTCAGGAATGCCGGGCATAAACGCCCCCCATTGCCGGGCAGATGCGCCAGCATATCCTAACAGGTGCATCCCCCGGTTTGACAGTTCCTGCATCGGTTTCCAGGAGAAGGGTTCACTTTCATTCCTTACGAGGGCCATGTTTCCATCAGGCAATTGTTCCGTTACGAACGTGCCGCTGCCGATACGCGCTTCAAGATAACCTTCGGCCAGCAACTGCTCATAGGCCGCCAACACGGTATTTCGTGAGATCGACAGCTCATGCGCCAGATCGCGTGAAGAAGGCAGCCTGCTGCCAGCGGTAATGGCACTGTCGAGGATCGCCAGTCGGATACTGTCATACAGGCGTTTGTTCAGCGTACCTTCCTGCTGATTTCCCAAACGTTGCAGCAATAAATCAGTCAATAGCGAGCGCAAAAGTGGATCCCTCAAATATTAAAAACTGGCTCTGGATTATAGAACCATCTGGCGCATAAATAGCAACAGAAAAAATGTGAATCACTGTTCGCATCACGGCCCTGACGCCGTCATCAATGAGTTTGGGTGTGTCCTTAGAATCGGAGCAGAAAATGAGTAATAGCGAATTAAATCAACGTCGTTTGGCTGCCACACCGCGTGGTGTGGGGGTAATGTGCGATTTCTATGCCGCCCGTGCAGAAAATGCCACGCTGTGGGATGTTGAAAACCGTGAGTTTATCGACTTCGCCGCCGGGATCGCCGTGCTGAATACCGGCCACCGTCACCCGAAAATTCTGGCGGCGGTACGTGAACAACTGGAGCGCTTTACCCACACGGCTTATCAGATAGTGCCTTACGGCAGTTATGTCACATTAGCCGAACGCATCAATGCTTTGGCCCCCGTCAAAGGCCCGGCGAAAACCACCTTTTTCACCACCGGTGCAGAAGCGGTCGAAAATGCGGTGAAAATTGCCCGTGCCTATACCAAACGTCCTGGTGTCATTGCGTTTAGCGCCGCGTTTCATGGCCGTACACTGCTAACCATGACGCTAACCGGCAAAGTCGCGCCTTATTCCACCGGTTTTGGCCCGTTCCCAGGCTCCATCTTCCATGCGCTGTATCCGAGTGCGCAGCATGGGATTACCGTTGAACAATCGCTGGAGAGCATTGACCGTCTGCTGCATACCGATATTGCCGCCGATCAGGTGGCGGCCATTTTGCTGGAGCCAGTTCAGGGCGAAGGGGGGTTCAACGTTGCGCCGCCTGAGTTCATTGCTGCATTGCGCAAGCTGTGTGATGAGCACGGTATTCTGCTGATTGCCGATGAAGTGCAAACCGGTTTTGCCCGTACCGGCAAGCTGTTTGCAATGGAATACTATGCTGAACAGGCAGACCTGATCACTATGGCTAAAAGCCTGGGCGGCGGTTTCCCCATCTCTGGCGTGGTTGGGCGCGCTGACGTGATGGACGCTCCCGCACCGGGTGGTTTGGGCGGGACTTATGCCGGTAACCCATTGGCGGTGGCCTCTGCACTGGCGGTGCTGGACGTGATCGAAGAAGAAAAACTGTGTCAGCGCGCACAGCGTCTGGGGGCGGCGTTGGTGGAAACGCTGGAAAACGTGAAACAGCAGTGTCCGGCGTTGGTGGCAATTCGTGCCCAGGGTTCTATGGTGGCGGCTGAATTTAACGATCCGCAGACCGGTAAACCTTCCGCTGAAATTACCCGGCAGTTCCAGAAAGAAGCGCTGAATCAGGGGCTGCTTTTACTGACTTGCGGTGTACATGGCAACGTTATTCGTTTCCTGCACCCGCTGACCATTCCAGACGATCAGTTCAGTAAGGCGTTGACCATTCTGACGCGTGTGTTTACCAAGTAAGAGAAACGCTATGCAACTGAAACAACAAGCATTATTTCGCCAGCGCTGTTTAATTGACGGTGAATGGCATGACAGCCAGAACGATGAGCGCCTGAACGTGACTAACCCGGCCAACGGGAAGGTGCTGGGCACGGTGCCACTGGTGACGGCGTCACAAACGGCGCAGGCGATCGCCGCTGCTGAACTGGCGCTGGCAGGCTGGCGTCAACGTACCGGCAAAGAACGTGCGGCGGCGTTGCAGGCCTGGTCGCGCCTGATTATGGAGAATCAGAACGATCTGGCGGCGCTGCTTACCGCTGAACAGGGTAAACCGTTGGCCGAAGCACGCGGCGAAATCGCCTATGCCACCTCGTTTATCGACTGGTTCGCCGAAGAAGCCAAGCGTGTTGAAGGCAGTGTGCTGCAATCGCCCCAGGGGCAGCAGCGTTTACTGGTTATCAAGCAACCGATTGGCGTTTGTGCGGCGATCACGCCGTGGAATTTCCCGGCAGCGATGATCACCCGCAAAGTGGCGCCCGCGCTGGCGGCAGGTTGTACCATGATTGTCAAACCGGCGGAGCAAACACCGTTCACCGCGCTGGCGTTGGCGGAACTGGCCCAGCAGGCAGGGATCCCGCACGGCGTGTTGCAGGTTATCACCGGTGATGCGCAGTCGGTGGGGAAAATCCTGTGTGAAAGCCCGGTAGTGCGCAAACTGAGCTTTACCGGTTCGACGGAAGTTGGTCGTATTTTGATGGCGCAGAGTGCGCCGACGGTGAAAAAACTGTCGCTGGAACTGGGCGGCAATGCACCGTTCATCGTGTTTGATGATGCCGATCTGGATCTGGCGGTAAAAGGGATTCTGGCCTCTAAATTCCGTAACAGTGGGCAAACCTGCGTGTGCGCCAACCGGATTTATGTGCAAAAGGGCATTTATCCGGCGCTGGTTGAAAAGCTGATTGCAGAAGTCAAAAAACTCAAGGTGGGCGACGGCACCCAGCCCGGCGTGACGCAAGGCCCGTTGATTGATACGGACGCCATCGGCAAAGTGCAGCAGCATATTGAGGATGCGCTGGCGAAGGGCGCAACTTTGCTACTTGGCGGTAAGCCCCATGAACTGGGGGGAACCTTCTTCACTCCGACGATTGTGGGTGATGTTACCCGCGACATGCGCTTTGCCCGTGAGGAAACCTTTGGCCCGGTGGCGCCGCTGTTTCAGTTCGGTGACGAAGCCGAGGCTATTGCTTTGGCGAATGATACCGAGTTCGGCCTGGCGGCGTATGTCTATACTCGTGACGCGGTGCGCCAATGGACAGTACCCGAGGCGCTGGATTACGGCATGGTCGGTATTAATACCGGTCTGATTTCCAATGAAGTCGCGCCATTTGGTGGAGTGAAACAGTCGGGATTGGGGCGTGAAGGATCGCGTTTCGGTATCGAAGATTATCTGGAAATGAAGTATCTCTGTGTTGATCTTTCCCGATAACTTTTTCGGGTAGCGTCTGCAGAGAAAACGGGTGCGGTGAGGATTGGCCAGCACCCGTTTAGCCCCCCCCACATGCGCCTGAATGGTGCGGCACAAGTTGGTGTGCACCATCAAATGGCAAAACGGGTAGAAGAAAAATCGCTTCAAGGGCAGGTAATTTTTTACCGCCTGTTACTCCGCCGTCCTTGTCGGCTTCTGCGTCGAACTTTCGTGAAAATGGTCAATTTGGCACAGTTTATGCTTTGATTATGCATACATGATGCATCAAGCGCATGATGCGCGACTGCCGGTTTTTACGTTGACTAACACACTCCAGGAGCCAAACTATGTTGAAGAAAATTGCCGTATCAGCGTTTCTCATCTCAATGGCCTGTCAGGCACAGGCGGAATCCATTACTGTGATCTCCTTTGGCGGTAATAATAAGGACGCACAGGACAAAGCGTTTTACAAACCCTTTGCCGCAGCAGGCAAAGGCACGGTTCAGGCCGGAGAGTACAACGGCGAAATGGCCCGTATCCGTGCGATGGTGGAAACCGGCCAGGTTGGCTGGGACGTAGTGGAAGTAGAAGGCCCGGAACTGCTGCGCGGCTGTAATGAAGGACTGTTTGAACCACTGGACTGGAAAAAACTGGGTGATGAGTCTCAGTTTGTCAAAGGTTCAGTGTCAGAATGTGGCGCCGGGATTTTTCTGTGGTCAACCGTACTGACCTATAACGCGCAAAAACTGCAACAGGCGCCGAAGAACTGGGCCGATTTCTGGGATGTGAAAAACTATCCGGGAAAACGCGCACTGCGTAAAAGTGCCAAATTCACTCTGGAAATTGCGCTGCTGGCCGATGGCGTAAAACGTGAAGATCTCTATAAAGAGCTGGCGACGCCTGCCGGTGTCGACCGTGCGTTCAAGAAACTGGATCAGATTAAATCCAATATCCAATGGTGGGAATCCGGTGCACAACCTCTGCAATGGTTGGTTTCCGGGGACGTTGTGATGACCTCTGCCTACAATGGCCGGGTGGCGGCGGCACAAAAAGAGGGGCATGACTTCCGTATTATCTGGGCCGACAGTATCTACGATCTGGATAGCTGGGCCATCGTGAAGGGCACTAAACATAAAGACCTGGCTGAACAGTTCATTGCCTTTGCCAATCGGCCGGAAAACCAGAAAGTGTTTGCTGAAAATATTCCTTACGGCCCAACCAATATTAAGGCCACTGGAATGATTGCCCCGGCGATTGCCAGCAACCTGCCAACGGCCCCGGAAAACCTGGCGCAAGCCTTGCAAGTTGATACTGAATTTTGGATCGATCACGGTGAAGAACTGGAACAGCGCTTTAACTCCTGGGCGGCCCAATAAGAAGAAACTGTCATGATGGAGATGAAGCCTATGTCCCAGATCGAAATGGTGTCAACCATGCCGCCATCCGGTGAGAAAGAAGGGAATGCCGTACTGAAACAGCAGTTGCGTCAGGCTCAGGCGGTGTACAAAAAACGCTCTCTGTTGCTGATAGCGCCTCTGTTTCTGTTTATCGTGGTAAGTTTTCTCTTCCCAATCACCTCGATTTTGGGGAAAAGCGTCTCAAATCCGGAATTGAGAGAAAACATGCCAGCCACCATAGCCGCAATGCGGCTATGGTCTGGTAACGCCGTGCCGGATGAGGCGGTATTCCAGGCGGTGGTCAGCGATTTACGAGCGGCTCGCAGCAGCGGTAAAGTTGCGGCGATCGCCAAACGGTTGGGGTACGAAGGCGCTGAATACCGCACGCTGATTACCCGCACGTTGCGCAGTCTGCCTGCTGAGGGCAGTGCCGATATTCGCGGTCAATTGATCGATGAACAGCCGTTGTGGGGTGAGTTATCCACCTGGCGGACGTTGGATCGCGCCTCCCGGCTTTTTACCAGTTATTACCTGCTGGCGGTTTTTGACCACAAAGTGGATGCCAAGACGCAGGAAATCGTGGCGCAGCCCGCCGACCAATCCCTGTATGTTGATGTGCTGATACGCACGCTGTTGATGGCTGGCGTAGTGACGTTGCTGTGCGTCGGCCTGGGATATCCTCTGGCGTACTGGCTGGCGAAACAGCCCGCCAACCGCGCCAACCTGTTGCTGATACTGGTGCTGTTGCCTTTTTGGACATCACTGATTGTGCGTACCGCCAGTTGGATTGTGCTATTGCAGTCCGGTGGGCTGATTAACCGCACATTGATCAATTTTGGCATCATTGATCAACCGCTGGTGCTGGTGTTTAACCGCATCGGGGTTTACATCTCGATGACGCATATCCTGTTGCCGTTCTTTATCCTGCCGTTGTATGCCGTGATGAAAGGTATTTCGCCCAACTACGTTCGTGCAGCGGTATCGCTGGGCGCGCATCCATTTATTGCTTTCTGGCGGGTGTATGTGCCGCAGACTTACGCGGGGGTGACGGCGGGGGCGCTGCTGGTCTTTATGATGGCGATTGGCTACTACATCACGCCAGCGCTGCTGGGTGGGCCAAGCGATCAGATGTTGAGCTACTTTGTCGCCTTCTTCACCAATACCACCATGAACTGGGGTATGGCTGCTGCATTGGGGACACAGTTGCTGGTTATCGTCACACTGCTGTATGTGGTTTATATCCGTGTGACAAGAACCAATGCTGAAATTGCGGCGCGTTGATAGCCGCACGATTTTTACCAACAAGATGACGGTATAACACGGGGAAACAAAGATGAGACAGCAGGGTGAGATAGTTATCCGCTTGTGGAATACGTTGTTTAATTTTTACGGCGCGGCCATGCTGCTGTTTTTGATCGTGCCGGTGCTGGTGATTGTGCCACTGTCATTTAACGCCGGATCATTCCTGAGCTATCCGCTGAGTGGCTTTTCACTGCGCTGGTATCACGAGTTCTTCAACTCCAACGAATGGCTTGGCGCGCTGGGCAACAGCCTGCTGATTGCGCCGCTGGCAACCCTGCTGGCGACGGTGCTTGGCGTATTGGCCTCGGTCGGGCTGGTGCGCGGCGAGTTTCGCGGTAAATCATTGGTAATGGCGGTACTGATTTCACCCATGATCGCACCGGTGGTGATTGTTGCTGTCGGTATGTTTTTCTTTTTCGCCAAGCTGTCTTTACTTAACAGCTATCTCGGTCTGGTGCTGGCACATGCCATGCTGGGCGTGCCGTTTGTGGTGATTACCGTCACTGCCGTGCTCAAGAATTACGATCAAAACCTGACGCGGGCGGCTGCCAGTCTGGGTGCGCCACCGTTGCTGGCCTTCCGCAAGGTAACGTTCCCGCTGATCGCCCCCGGCGTTTTTTCCGGTGCCTTGTTTGCATTCGCCACCTCGTTTGATGAGGTTATCGTTACCTTGTTTCTTGCCAGTCCGCGTCAACGGACGCTGCCATTGCAGATGTTTGCCGGTATTCGGGAAAACCTTGATCCGACCATTGCCGCCGCCGCATCGATGATGGTCGGGGCTGCGCTTATTCTGTTGATTGTGATGGAGATTTTACGCCGCCGCTCAGAGCGTTTACGGGCAGGGCATTAATGATTATTCATCGTGTATCCGCGTGAAAGCGGGGATACCTGTTAACGGCTTCCGCAGGAAAAAGAGATTTAGGTTAAACTAACAATAAGTTTGTTGACAAAGTCGCCTGTAAGCCTGAGATATACGGGCCTACCGCACCGAGGGGCGCTCCGGCGGCTTACGCCGCTACGACCCCTCAGCACGCTTTCCCTAATAATGAGCTTTGTCAACAGTCTGCGCTGAACTAAGTTCAGCTTTTTTTGAATGAAATTTTATGATGCATCAAATATCCAAGAGGTAACGGTATGACAGAGCAAAAGACATTACTGCTGACCGGTGCCAGCCGTGGAATTGGACATGCAACCGTCAAGCATTTCCATGCGGCCGGATGGCGGATATTCACGGCTTCCCGCCAGAGTTGGGTGGAAGACTGCCGGTGGGCGGAAGGATTGCTTAACCATATTCACCTTGATTTGGAGAATCTGGATAGCCTGCAATGCATGCTGCCGCTGATTAAAGAAAAGCTGGGAGGGCGGCTGGATGCACTGGTCGATAATGCCGGTATTTCTCCTAAAGGAGAGGATGGCCGTCGATTAGGAGTATGTGATACTGATTATGCTACCTGGATGCGGGTATTTAACGTGAACCTATTTTCCTGCGCACTGCTGGCGAATGGCTTGTTTGATGAGCTTAAAGCCTCTCAGGGATGTGTCATTAACATCACTTCAATTGCGGGATCCCGCGTTCACCCGTTTGCCGGCACCGCCTATGCCACGTCAAAAGCGGCGTTATCTGCGCTGACGCGTGAAATGGCGTTTGATTTCGGGTAGCGCGGCATGTCACCGGCGCGAGCGGCGTCCTCGTCACGCGCTGGGCTTACCACGGCGTCACCAGAGCACTGGCGGAATTATCACCCTCATTGGGTGAGGGAGTACGTCAGGCTGATCGAGGCTCCCGATTCGTATCGCCGTCCCGGCCAGTTCCTGACCAGCATTCGCCTGGCGTTGGAAGCCATGCGACAGGAGGGAATTCGACCGGCGGCGCTATTGGTGGATACCATTTTTTCCAGCGACGGTGTGTTTTGCGCCCCGGCGGGGGAATTGGCCCAGGCCGCCGCGATGATCCGACAGGCCGGGGGG
>NZ_MJLZ01000056.1 GCF_003666245.1 Brenneria alni | reverse complement strand
CAGAGGGGGCAGCAGCAGGGGGGGGTGGAGGAAGGGAGGGGGGGCGAGCCGGCGGCGATGAGCAACGTGTTTTCCGTTATCAGGGCGAAAGCGACGTGGCGTGCGGGGATGGCGTACAAGCCGATGGTGGACGGCCCGCAGATAGCGACGGTGGTGGGGCCTGCGGGGGAGGAGATTTACTGCGACGAATATGGGCGGGTGAAGCTGCAATTTCCGTGGGACAGGTATGGTGCGAGCGACGACCAGAGTTCGTGCTGGGTGCGGGTAAGTCAGGGCTGGGCGGGGGGTCAGTATGGTCTGATAGCGATACCGCGCATCGGGCATGAGGTGATAGTGAGTTTTCTGGAGGGCGACCCGGACCAGCCGATAGTGACGGGGAGGACGTTTCATGTCACCAATCGAGTACCTTACGACTTGCCAGCTCACAAGACCCGCACCGTACTGCGCACGAAGACGCATCAAGGAGAAGGATTCAATGAGCTGCGTTTTGAAGATCAGGCCGGACAGGAGGAAATTTATCTGCATGGGCAGAAGGATCTCAACGCGCTTATTGAGCATGACGTGGTCTGGCATATCAGGCACGACGCGCACACAGATATCGATAACGAGCGGGTAACCCGCATCAAAGCCAGTGATCACCTGACAGTGGAGAAAGAGAAGCGTGACCATATTAAAGGGGAGCACTCACTGACCGTCGATGCCTCTATGCACCATAAACTGGGGCAAGCTTTGCTGGTCGAGGCGGGGCAGGAAGTACATGTGAAAGCCGGGGCCAAGGTGGTTCTTGAGGCTGGCGCGGAGTTGACTCTGAAAGTGGGGGGAAGCTTTGTCAAAGTTGACCCTGGCGGTGTGACTGTCGTGGGCCCTTCCATCAGGATCAATTCTGGGGGGATCGCGGGCAGCGGTGCTGGCTGGGCAGGGCAACTTCCTGTTTTGCCGGGTAATGTTGACATACCTCCGGCGCCGCCCTCCACATTGCCTGCCCCTGCCATCCATAAAAGCATGGAATCAATATCGCCGCTTGTCAGACCGTGTCCACTGGGCAAGGGAGGTAAAGCATGAGCCTGAATATGTGGCGAACGCAGCATGGCGGTTCGCTATTTGCGATTGTAGACGTTGCGCTGGACCGTTCGGTGGCGGCGCGTTTCTATACGCTCAGTGAGGGGGAGGCTTATCCTCTTTTTGCCGGTACACCGTTTGCAGATCAAGCCGCCCTTGGGCCCTGGCTGCTGTCTGACCCCTCTTCCGAATTCGTGGCAGCATATCCCACCCTGAGTGGATTCTACCTGGTGAGCGAGCAGCCGATTGCGGTCGTTCGTCACCACTGGCAAAGCCTGATACAGGTCATCCGTGAAGGGGAGGCCGTCTGGTTTCGCTTCTCTGACCCCCGTATTTTTCTGCCAATATTCAGCGTGATGACCCCAGACGAACAGGATGCGGTTTTGGGCCCCTGCACTGGGCTGTGGATCAACGGCACCGGGTTTGCGCGTAATCCCGCTGCCCGGTTTCATCCCTCGTTGAAGACCCCCTGGTTTCCTCTCCGTTCGCATCATCTGGCGGCGTTGTATGACGAAAATCGTCACGCCTATATTCTGCGTCGGCGCCTGTGGCAGACCATGACCAAGGTGATGGAACAACATCCAGACCCGGCAGGGGCCATTTTACCGGTTCTCAGGCAAGCCAATGCGGACAAGCTTCAGGAGGATGTGCTTGACGGCGTGGTAGCGGGAGCGCTGGCCGTGCAGGCCGGGTTTCCTCTGGAAAGTATTCGCGTGCCGTTGATGTTGACCGAGACTGAATGGGTACAGGTCAGCCACTGGCTGGCGCAGCATGATAATAAGTTGACAGGAGTAAACTGATGGCGGCAGATCCTTACTGTATTCCCTGCGAACATTACGATAACTGGATAGAGATTGATGTTCGTGATGAACACAATCGCCCGTTTAAGGGGCTGAACGCGACACTGACCGACGATACCGGTAAATCCGAAACGGTGACCCTCAAAGAAGGGCCTGCTTTAGTTCAGGGTTTCGCCGTTGGCCCGGTAGCGGTAAAACTGGAAACGCAGCCCTGGCTCAAGGCCGCACAGTCGCGTGAAATGCTCAGTGAAGGGAAAAGTGCCGTACCGGCCTATGCGGCAGAGCATACCGGGCATGAGGGAAGCCGGCGCGAACACGTTAAGGCGACCACCGGCGACCTGTGCCTGACCGCGCCTGAGTATCCATTGCCAGAGGCGCATCAGCAAGGGAAAGCCGGAAATGTGCGTTTCTTTACCAACCATTCCTACGTTATTGAGGTCAAGGGTTATCAGATCAATGTGTTGCGCGTCGGCGTATTCTTCGATGGCACGGGAAATAACACCAATAATGCCGAATCTGGTCTCAAAAAAGTCGAGAAATGGCTGGCGGAAACCTGTTCAGACCCGGCGCAGCGGGAGGAAGAGCTGCGCAGTTGCCAGATGGGGCTGCTCCCGGTCGGGGACAGTGCAGCTAATGATATTACTAATGTGGGGAAACTGTACGAACAATACATTGTTGGGGCTAAGACATTAAGCGCACATAGCTATATCAGTGGCATTGGTACCCGCGATCCGGTCGCCAGGGAAGGTGATATGGAATATCTATCGGATGATATATTGACCAAAGGGCTGGATCTGGATTTTGCCGGTGAAAACACCTCAATTGTGGGTAAGGTGAATCAGGCCTGTGAGAAATCTATTGTTCAGGCAATAGATGATGATCTGAAAGAAATTCTTCCCACTATCGACTGTATTCACCGGATTGTGTTCGATGTGTTTGGCTTTAGCCGCGGAGCGGCGGCGGCACGCCATTTTGTTAACGTTATCGACCAGCGGGCCGACCATCCCCTGGTGCGGGCGGTGGCGAATACCGAGTCCATTCGCCTGAAGGCCGGATTTGACTGGGGCAGTCGGGAAGATGTGCGTATCGCGTTTGTCGGGCTTTTTGATACGGTTAAATCGTCATACTATCCCGGCGTCAACATTCGTTTGCAGGACGACAGCGCCGAACGGGTGGTGCATCTGACGGCGCTGGATGAAGTGCGTAAGCATTTTCCGCTATCGCGCATCACTCCCACGGCCATCGGCACCAGTATCCCGCCGCATTTTACCGAACTGGCCCTGCCGGGGGCGCACTCTGATATCGGCGGCGGTTATTACAGCCGCTGGAGTCTGCGCGACCCGAACAGCGACCCGGCGCTGACCGAGTGTATCGAACTGGAGCGCTTTATGAGCGAACAAATGGCCGACACGCCTGATACGTCCAGCCGCGCCTATCTCCAGGCGCTAGCCTATGCCGAGGAGAAGATTGCCCTGGGCTGGGTCGGACGGCTTAATCGCCATTTGTGGCGTGGGGCCACGCCGCCGGTGGGGGAAATCAGTTTAATTCCTTATTCGTTTATCCGACGGCGCGGCAGGGATGATGCCTGGTCCAGAAAAGCCGTTTATGTGGAAGTGGTGATGCGCCGGGTGGTGGAGGGCGAATACTCCCGTATTCCGTTACATATGATGGTGGAGGCGGGGCGGGCTGTCGGCGTGCCGTTTAAGGAATGGGATCCAACAATCGTTGGTAATAGGCTTGATTCTGGAGCAGCCAAACTTCCAGCGGTGAATCTGGCGAAGCTGGATAAGTACTGGGCATTGGCGGCCACCGAGCAGGGCGTGGTGAAGAATCTGAGTCAGCAGCTACCGCCGGAGGTTTACCGTGCGCTGCGTCGTGACTATATGCACCATAGCGCCAGCAGTCAGGGAATCGCCAATCCGGCCAATACCAGCAAACAGTCAACGACCGTTAGCAGGGAACAGCGGCATATCATAGGCAATCAGGAGGCATGATGCTAAAACAATTTATTGTATTGCTGGGGATTTGTGTTTCATTGGTTGCCTGTGCTGCGATACCAATGATCCCAGACTTTTCATGGCGATATGGCACTGGCAGCAATATTGACAGTTTTTGCACGACTAAAGCCGCTTTTTATCATCAAGGAAAAACCGTTTTCAGTTATCCAGGCGGTGGATGTAACGCTGGTGCGCCGTATAGAAACATCATTAATAAAGAATATTACTGGGCCGGAGGGGGGGGATTGCCTACCGATGGCGTGGTTGTCCCAGA
Source organism: Brenneria alni (assembly GCF_003666245.1). Classification (GTDB taxonomy): domain Bacteria; phylum Pseudomonadota; class Gammaproteobacteria; order Enterobacterales; family Enterobacteriaceae; genus Brenneria; species Brenneria alni. The sequence goes on along the minus strand of NZ_MJLZ01000056.1, from coordinate 15,638 downwards.
TGAAGCGGTGATAGAAATGGTGTCCTTCTACGATCGCAAACGTTACCGCATCAAGGTTGATTTACCTGCGAATTTAGAGCAGCAGATGAGGGCGGTTTATCAAATACAAGGACGCTATGATCGTCGCGAACGTTTGTACTTTGGTCTGGCGCCCGGCGGTTATTATGAGGTTGTTTTGATGGGACGAGGGCTTGGTGTAAGCCCGGATCTGTTGCTTGCCCGTGGCATCGCCGAAGAGGTTACGGATGACTGGTATGATAAAAAATTCCCAATAGGGGTAAGCCAATATACCGTGACGCTTCAAAATTTTGACAAGGAATACGGCGAGTTATTTAAGCAGCACCCCATCCCACGGGGAATGGAGTGGGCGCCGATAATGGATGCCTACCGCGCCAGCCAGCCTAAAACAGACCAGCACCCGGTTAAATAACCAAAGCCGGTCGCTCACCATGCCGCCAGCGCAACGGGCTGGATGGTTATTAGGCCGGTGTCCATTGTTCGTGGGTTAGATCATGGTGTCTTTACCCTGCCACACCACCCGTTGCGGCCCCGCATGTCCGGGCGGTGTGGCAGGGCGCAGTCGCTAAGGGCTACCCTTATACCGAGGCTGAAATACGCGTCAGTCGTCTTGTTTCGGTAACTCCGCGGGGGATTGCAGGGTAAGCATAAGGCCTTCTTGCCGCATTTTTGCTGCCTCATCGGGTAGATGGAGTCGATCAAGGGCATCGGCGCGCCAGGCATAATCATAAGCGTCCGGGCGCTGATCCAGCGCGGCACGGAAAGCATCGCTGGCTTGCTGCCATTCACCATGCTTCATCAGCAACTGACCCAGTGTGCTGTTTAGTAATGGCGTCGCGCCCTGCTGTTTGATCTGCTGGCGTAGCATTTTCTCCAACTGATCGGGATTACCCGCCTTAAGACGCGGCATCAACAGAATCAGGCGATCATCATACTGGCGCTTGAGCCCATCCAGAATGATTTTCTGGGCGGTATCATGATCGTCACATTCGATAAGATGCTCGGCCATCGCCACTTGTAAGGGAATTTCGTGGCGAACTTTACGGCTCTGGTTATTCCACCATCGCTTCAGCCCTTCACTGCCTTCGTCCGCCATAGCCTGGTTCATCAGGCCGATATACGCTTGCTGCTGTAGGTTCTGCAACTGCTTTTCATCATGCAAATGCGTTTTGCGCATCGCAGGAAGAATATCCAGCAGCGCACCGTAGGCGCTGGTGCGCAGAAAAGCCTGCTCCGCCAGACGCAAAACTTCCGGGTGGCGCGGGGCAACTTCCAACAGGCGATCAATGCCGTGACGGGCCGCGTGATCTTCATGACGAGCCAACTGGATGCGCACCCGGGTAATATCGACCGGCAGTTGGTCGGTATCCGCGATTTCCGCGGCGCGTTCCAGATATTGTTTGGTGCGGAAATCATCACCACGCTGTTGAGCCGCTTCCGCCGCCAGTAAATAGTTCACCACCGGTTGCTCGGCATGATCGGCATTGCGGGTCATCAATTTTTCTACCTGCAAATAATCGCCTTCCGCCAGTTTAAGCAGCGCTGCTTTGGTCTGTTTTCTGGCACGGCTGCGCTTACGGCCCAGGAACCAGCCGCGGGTGCGTGCGCCGGTACGGAAAATACGGCGGATGATCCATTCCACGGTCAGCAGGGCGAGAAACAGCAACACCAGCATGATCGCCAGTCCTGTTACGCTGGTTTCAATGTTGTAGTTGTCCGTTTGAATCAGTACGTATCCCTGATGACCGGCCACCATCGGGCCGATAACCACACCGGCGATCAGGATGAGAAACAACAGCAAGATCCTCAGCATGTTCAGCCCTCCTGGTTAGTCGCTGGCGTCTGAGCCAGTAGGTTGCGTACCCGCGTCTGCATCAGTTTTTCCAGTAACGGCTGACTTTGCAATTCGGCAGGAACATCCATCGAGATGGATTGCTGGCTCAATTCCTCAAGCTGGTCCAAAAATGCCTGGGTGCTCGGATCGGTGGTGTCGAAGTAAGCTCTGACCCAGGTGGAGGCCGTTTCCAGCGATTGTTTATAGGTTTCGTTCTGATGACGAGGTATCGCCTGGGCCGCCACCAGCAGACGTGAGCGGATATTCTCACGCAGATAAACATCCTGGCTTGGTGCTAACAACGGTTCGGCGGCGCTGTCGCGGCGGCGAATGGTGATGAAATCCGCCAGGAAGTTATGCCAGCTTTTACTGAGGTTTTGCCGCCATTCGCTTAGGGAGGCGGACAGCTCCGTGCTGTTTTCATCCATTGGCGCTTCATCGGTATTGTTGTCGGCAAGGCGCAGGTTATCCACCTGATCGGTCAGCTGGTTCACTTTGAGGATGATGCCATCAAAATCTATCTGGCTCACACTGGCCAGTGCGCTGATATCGCTGGTGAGCGCACGGCGGATTTCAATCAGACTCGGATCATTCATTTCCGCCAGACTGGCGTCTGCGCTTTTTAACAATGCGCCTGCCGTGGTGACGTCTTTGTCACTCCACAGTTTACGTCCGGCCAGTTTCACCAGAAAATCCGCCTGTGCTAACAGCCAGGTATTGGTGTCGTTATTGGACAAGGCGGTCAGTTTCTCGCGCATTTCGTCAGACTGACGGGTCAGTGCATTAAGACGCTGCTCGGTGGCATCCTGTACTTTGGTCTGCTGTTGCCGGGCGTCCTGCCATTGCTGTTGTTCCTGCTTGTGCTGTTGTTGCAGCGTACTCAACTGCGACTCCAGGCGGGTGATTGCCGCAGAGTCATACTTAGCCTGTAAATGAAAGTAGTAATAAAGTCCGCCGCTAAGTACCAGCGCAATCACGATAGCGATCACCCCCAGCAATATACCGCTTCGTTTGACTGGTTGCGATACGGGTTCCTGCTGCTGATGCGCGGGTTCAACCCGTTCTGCAACCTCTTCTGATGGGGTTACGGGGGTATTGTGTTCCGTCATAATGGTACATCCCATGATCAGGTTTATTGTAGTGCGCGCATGAGCGCATCGTTGTCGGCATTATCGGCTACCCGAATATTATGCCAGCCGAACTGGCGAGCCTGGGCAGCCAGACGTTCACTCACTACTATCAACTGGCAACCCAGTAACCAGGAAGCCCGATAGTAATCAGGAACTAAAGTATAGATCCGTTGTAGCATTTCTCCGCTGGTGATCACCAGCCTGTCAATACCAGCCTGCTGCCAGCGGCGGCTTTGTTCCGGCCCGTCATAATAAACCGGGCTGCGTTGATAACATTCGCAGTAACTGACCGCAGCGCCCCGCTCCATAAGTGTGTTGCCCAGTAGCTCCCTGCCGCCGTTACCCCGTAATAATAGTGCCTGTTTGCCATTAACATGCTGTAGTTCGGGTAATTGCAGTAAAGTTTCGCTGGTTTCACGCATTTGGGGGTAGGCAACAGGCTGGGCGCTGACTTTATGCAGAGCTAATGCCGTTGTCCGGCCAATGGCATAATAGGCCAAGGTCTTCGGCCAGCCTGCGCCGATACGGCCTAACTGCGGGGCGGCATAGTCGATGGCATGTTGCGAGAGAGCGAAAACCAGATCGCCGGGGCGTAAGGTTGCCAGTAACGAAGGCAACTGCGCCAACTCGCTGCCTGGTGCGAATTCAATTAGCGGGCTGTGGTAAGCACTGTAGCCAAGTTTTCTTAAACGGGTCACCAGTTGCTCACCAGCGGGTGACGGACGGGTAACCAGAATTGTCATGATGAAGGGGTTTCCTGATAGACAGCCTGAAGAATATCCCTGGCGCCTTTTGCCAGCAACTCTTCCGCCAGAGAAATACCGATCTGTTCTGCATCCGAGGTTTTGCCTTTACGTTCGCCGGTAATGATTTGGCGACCATCAGGGGAACCAACCAGCGCACGTAACCACAAAATATCGCCGTCCAGTTCGGCATAGCTGCCGATGGGAACCTGACATCCTCCTTCAAGGCGGAGATTCATTGCCCGCTCGGCCAGTACGCGAGAGGCGGTATCGGCGTGATTCAGCGGGGCAAGAAGCTGACGGGTGCGTTTATCGTTCAACCGGCATTCAATCCCAATCGCACCTTGCCCTACCGCAGGTAACGACATTTCCGGGCTTAACGGGCAACGGATACGGTCTTCCAGTTTCAGGCGTTTTAATCCTGCTGCCGCCAGAATAATCGCATCATATTCACCGCTATCCAGCTTTGCCAATCGGGTTCCTACATTGCCGCGCAAATCACGAATGATGAGGTCAGGGCGCTGGGCGCGTAACTGGCACTGACGGCGCAGGCTGGAGGTGCCGACGCAACTGCCAGCGGGAAGCTGGTCAAGGTTGGCATAGTGATTGGAAACAAAGGCGTCGCGGGGGTCGTCACGCTCACAGATGATCGCCAGACCAAGACTTTCAGGGAATTCAGCGGGGAGATCTTTCATTGAGTGTACGGCGATATCAGCACGGTCTTCAAGGAGCGCCAACTCTAATTCTTTAACAAATAACCCTTTACCGCCGACTTTGGCTAACGGGGTATCCAGGATAATATCACCGCGGGTAACCATGGGAACCAGTTCGATCTCAAGCCCCGGATGGTAATGGTTCAGGTGCTGCTGAACATATCGTGCTTGCCACAGCGCAAGCGGGCTTTGCCGGGTGGCAATTCTAATAGTATTGTCTAACATGCTTGATACCGTTTTTATCATTTTCCACCATCGTATCATTGATGGTGCGCCAGTGTCAGGTTGCGTACATCGGTGTATGTCTTTAAAACGAAAGGGGCAAATAGCGTCAAAAAAGCATGTGGCAGATAGATTTGCCAGGCAAGCATTAAAACCGTAATGAAAGCAAGATAAAAACGTCTGACTTTCTTTACTTTCTTTACGCTTAATCAGCAAGGTGTTAAATTGATCACGTTTCCAGCAATATTTTGCCAAACATTCTTCTAATTTTACCCTTGGCGAATTGGGAATACGGGTTTTTTTCTAAGCACTGGGATAATCAGGCGAAGCGTCTTGTACTTCTATATCGAGACTTTGAAGCAAAGACTGGATGCGATCAACCAACTGCGTGTTGACCGTGCTCTGGCAGCAATGAAGCCCGCTTTTCAGCAGGTTTACAGTCTTGTGCCGATTTTATTACATCATCATCACCCATTGATGCCGGGCTACGTTGAGGGCAAGGTTCCTCACGGCATTTGTGTCTACACGCCTGATGAAAAGCAACAACGCTACCTGGATAACATCGAACTACGATGGGGTTCGTTTGCTGATTCGCACGAGCAGGGCGAATTGCCGATTACCGGCGTCTATTCCATGGGCAGTACCGCATCCATCGGCCAAAGCTGTAGCTCTGATCTGGATATCTGGGTTTGCCATCAATCCTGGCTGGATAACGAAGAACGTCAGCGGTTACAGAAAAAATGTACGCTGTTGGAGGAGTGGGCGGCCGCACAGGGTGTGGATGTCAGCTTTTTCCTGATGGATGAAAACCGTTTTCGCCACAATGAAAGCGGCAGCCTGGGGGGCGAAAACTGCGGTTCTACCCAGCATATTCTGTTACTCGATGAATTCTACCGTACGGCTGTTCGCATGGCGGGTAAGCGTATTTTGTGGAACATGGTGCCGGTAGAACAAGAACCAAATTACGACGAGTATGTCCTGTCGCTCTATTCGCAAGGCGCGCTGGCGCCGAATGAGTGGCTGGATCTGGGGGGATTGAGTACGCTTTCTGCGGAAGAGTATTTCGGCGCCAGCCTGTGGCAGCTCTATAAAAGTATCGACTCCCCCTACAAAGCCGTGTTGAAAACGCTGCTGCTGGAAGCCTATTCCTGGCAGTATCCCGATACGCGCCTGTTGTCCATGGATATCAAAAAACGTCTGCATAAAGGCGAGATCGTCTCTTTTGGTCTGGATCCTTACTGTATGATGCTGGAGCGGGTAACGAATTATCTGACGCAGATAAACGATCCGACCCGCCTGGATCTGGTGCGCCGGTGTTTCTATTTAAAAGTCTGTGAAAAACTCTCGCGTGAGCACGCCTGCGTAGGATGGCGGCGGCAGATTTTGAGGGATCTGGTGCAGGAGTGGGGCTGGAGTGACGAGCATCTGGCGATGTTGGACAACCGGGCGAACTGGAAAATAGAGCGGGTACGTGAAGCACACAACGAATTGCTGGATGCGATGATGCAAACCTATCGCAACCTGATCCGTTTCGCCCGCCGTAATAATCTGAGCGTCAGTGCCAGCCCGCAGGATATTGGGGTATTAACCCGTAAACTTTATGCTGCGTTTGAGGCATTGCCGGGCAAGGTGACGCTGCTCAATCCGCAGATTTCACCCGATTTGTCGGAGCCGGATTTAACCTTTATCTATGTACCTGCAGGGCGCGCCAACCGTTCCGGCTGGTATCTGTACAATCAGGCGCCTTCAATGGATGCCATCGTCAGCCATCAGCCGTTGGAATATAACCGCTATCTGAATAAGCTGGTCGCCTGGGCCTATTTTAATGGCTTGCTGACGCCGGATACGCGTCTGCATATTAAAGGCAACGATCTGTGTGATATCAATCGCCTGCAAGCACTGGTAGCCGATGTATCGAACCATTTCCCGCTGCGCCTGCCTGCGCCCACGCCAAAGGCGTTGTACAGCCCGTGTGAGATTCGTCATTTGGCGATTATTGTTAATTTGGAACACGATCCGACTGCCGCTTTCCGCAATCAGGTGGTGCATTTTGATTTCCGTCAGATGGATGTTTTCAGCTTTGGTCAGCAGCAGCAATGTCTGGTCGGCAGCATTGATTTGCTGTACCGCAACTCCTGGAATGAAGTGCGTACGCTGCATTTCAGCGGCGAACAGGCGGTGCTGGAGGCCCTGAAAACCATTCTGGGTAAGATGCATCAGGACGCCGCGTTGCCGGAGTCGCTGGAAGTGTTCTGCTACAGCCAGCATTTACGCGGGCTTATTGGCACCCGCGTGCAGCAACTGGTCTCTGAATGTATTGAGTCACGGTTGACCAGCACGCGTCAGGAGCCTGGGCGTTTTAAAGCGGTGAAAGTCGCCGGACAAACCTGGGGACTGTTCTTTGAACGGTTGAGCGTATCGGTGCAGAAGCTGGAAAATGCCGTTGAATTCTATGGCGCGATTTCCAATAACAAACTGCAAGGGGTACAGGTTGAAACCAGCCCTGTGCATTTACCGCCGGTTATTGACGGTGTCGCCAGCGAAGGCATTATTCAGTTCTTCTTTGAGGACGCAACTGAAAATCAAGGCTTTAATATCTACATTCTGGATGAGTCCAACCGGGTTGAAGTGTACCATCACTGCGAAGGCAGCAAAGAGGAACTGGTACGCGACGTCAGCCGTTTCTACTCGTCGTCTCACGATCGCTTTACCTATGGTTCCAGCTTTATCAACTTCAACCTGCCGCAGTTTTATCAGATCGTGCAGTTGGATGACCGAAGCCAGGTGATTCCATTTCGCAGTAGCGCGCTTTCTCACCTTTCTATTACCCCCGCAGCCGGCGAGGCGCCACGGGTTATGCCGCAGCGATTACAGATACTCTGATCTTCTTTCAGTCGCGTTCAGAAAGGGACTTGCCATGAATACGTTGCAACGCAGAAACTTGTTATTACTGGCGCTGGGACAGGGTTTAACCGGCAGTATCATCTCGCTGATGACCCTATCTTCCACCCTGGCCGGTATCCTGATGGCGCCGATCCCGCTGTTGGCCACACTGCCGATTACCGCCACCGTATGCGGCGCTACGCTGATGATTTACTCTGTCTCTTCGCTGATGGCTAAATATGGCAGAAAAAACGCATTTATCATCGGAACGATGCTGGGTGTCGTGGGTTCACTGCTGGCGGCCACCGCTATTATCCTGAAAAACTTTCCTCTGTTCGTGTTCTCGACCTTTGTACTGGGCATGTCCTGCGCTTTTAATCAGTATTATCGCTTTGCCGCCGCCGACGTGTTTACTGATAACCACCAGAAGAGCAGCGCGATTTCCTGGGTTATCAGCGGTGGGATCCTCGGTGGTTTTCTTGGGCCGTTCGCCGCCAGCCAATCTTCCGATCTCTGGCCGCAGTATCCGTTTCTTGGCAGTTTTCTTGCCGCAGCGTTTATCTGTATTGTGACGGCCATACTATTGCTTGGATTGAAGTTGCCGCAAACGGTGGTCAGCTCTCAGTCCGGGCAGAGCAATGATCCCTTGCTTTCCATTCTCAAAAGCCGGGCGTTTATGCTTGGTACTGCCAGTTGTACCGTTGGTTTTGTGGTGATGACGCTACTGATGAACGCAGCCCCGCTGGCTATGCATCAGCACCATTTTTCCGTCAGCAGCAGCGCGGTGGTGTTGCAGTGGCATTTTGTCGCCATGTACGCGCCTTCGCTTTTGCTGGTGGTACTGGCGAAAAGATTGAGCGCCAGTGCGGTTGTTGTGACCGGGATCGTCTGTAATTTGATCGGTATCGCGCTGGCGATGAGCGGCCAGACCTTTTGGCATTTCCTTTCTTCGCTGATTATGTTCGGCGTCGGTTGGGCCTTTATGTTCAATGGCGGTACATTTATGCTGAATGCGTTTTCCCATTCTGTGCATAAAGCCAGGCTACAGGGTATCAACTCGCTGATTATCAGCCTGCCTAATGCGCTGGCTTCACTTTCGGCGGGAAGCATGATGGCGTTCACCAGTGGCTGGCCGCTGGTGAATATGCTAAGTGTGGTGATCCTGTTGGCGACGATGCTTATGTTGACACTCATCAGACGCAAATAAGGTCTGGCGCATCGTAGAGGAGCTAGCTGAAGTGAACGTCTTCTCCGGCCTGAATTGAGCAGGCGCCGGACAACCGCGCCATAAAATCTTCGCCGCTGCGATCGCACACCCAGCGATTATCCTGATAATTAAAATGATAACCCCCTGACCTGGTGGCCAGCCAGATTTGGTGCAGCGGTTCCTGACGGTTAATCACAATTTTGCTACCGTTTTCAAAACTCAGCGTCATCACGCCGCCGTTGGTTTCATAATCGATATCGGCATCACCTTCAAATTGATCCAACGTTTCTTCCAACTGAAGCATCAATTCGTCGGCTAATTGATGAAACTCGCTATCGTTCATTTTCGATTCCTATTGATTTTCATGATCCACCTGCGATTATAGAGATCATGCATGTATGAATTACAGGTCTTAATGTTATGAAAAAAGTATTTCGTCGGTTTTTTCTGGCGTTATCGTTGTTGAGTCTGTTCGGATGTGGCTTAAAAGGGCCGCTTTATTTTCCGCCAGAGCATCAATCGGCAGCGCCAACCGCTCAACAGCAGGATGCGAATCACGTACAACAAAAATCGTCTGCGCAACAGTAATTGGCGATGGTGTGTCTATCATAATTTATAACAGGTCACGATAGAGTCTTTACCGCGCCCGGTTAAACTAGCGGAGTCAGAATAATGCAGTTCGCTAAAATGCACGGATTAGGCAACGATTTCATGGTTGTTGATGCCGTAACGCAGAATGTTTATTTTTCACCCGAACTGATCCGCCGTTTGTCGGATCGACATTGCGGCGTCGGTTTCGACCAACTCCTGGTGGTGGAGCCGCCGTACGATCCTGAACTGGATTTCCATTACCGCATTTTTAATGCTGACGGCAGCGAAGTGGCGCAGTGTGGTAACGGCGCTCGCTGCTTTGCCCGTTTCGTGCGCCTGAAAGGGTTGACCAATAAGCGCGATATCGCGGTCAGTACACAGACGGGACGGATGATCCTCAGCGTCACCGATGATGATCTGGTTCGGGTTAATATGGGTGAACCTAATTTTGATCCGCAGCAGGTTCCTTTTCGTGCCATAAAAGCAGAAAAAACCTACATTATGCGCGCTGAAGAGCACACGGTGTTGTGTGGCGTGGTATCTATGGGCAACCCTCACTGCGTTATTCAGGTTGAGGATGTGCGGAACGCGAACGTCGGGGTACTGGGGCCGCTGCTGGAAAGCCATGAGCGCTTCCCGGAACGTGCTAATATCGGTTTTATGCAAGTCATCGATCGCAATACCATCAGCCTGCGTGTCTATGAACGCGGTGCTGGCGAAACGCAGGCGTGTGGCAGTGGCGCCTGTGCCGCAGTGGCCGTAGGCATTCAACAAGCGCTGTTGTCTGCGCAGGTTCGGGTGTTGCTGGCGGGCGGTGATTTGGAGATCCACTGGGAAGGGCCGGGGCATCCGTTATTTATGACCGGCCCTGCAACGCATGTTTACGATGGATTTATTCATTTATGAAGAATGTCGAGGAGCAGGCAGAGCGCCAGACCGCACTCAGTGACGACATGGTTTTGCAGTTCTTGCAACAGAATCCAGATTTTTTTATCCGCAATGCCCGGCAAATTGAGCAGATGCGTATACCGCATCCTGTCCGGGGAACGGTATCGCTGGTGGAGTGGCAACTGGCCCGACAGCGGCACCACATCACCCAGCTTGAGGAAGAAATCACGCTGTTGATGGAACAGGCCGAGGCGAACGAATTACTGTTTAACCGGTTACTGAACCTGCAAACGGAACTGGCCTGTGCGGATAGCCTGCTGGATATGCTGGACAGGCTTCAGCGCTGGGCGCGCAAGCTGGGGCTGGCGGGGGCGTCGGTTCGCCTGTTCAGCGACAAATGGCGGATTGGCGCGCCTTCCGACTTTACCCACTTATCCCTGAATCGCTCCTTATTTGAACCCTTGCGCATTCAGCGTCTTGGGCAGACCAGCCATTATCTGGGGGGCTTGAATGGCCCTGAACTGCTGCTGCTGTTGCCACAGGCTAAACAGGTGGGGTCGGTCGCCTTATCAATGATGGGCGAAAACCACGATCTGGGGCTGCTTATCTTCACCAGCCGTGACACTCATCATTATCAGGATGGTATGGGAACCGTGCTGTTACAACAGTTGGCGACGGCCATGCTGCCTGCCATGCTGGAGCGCTGGGTTGAGCGGATATGAGTCAGCCCACTTCATCGGCGCCTTCACCGATATCGCCGCTGCACTCTCAGGTTGACGATTTCCTGCGTTATCTGAAGGTTGAGCGCCAACTGAGTCTGTTGACGCAAACCAGCTACGCACGTCAGTTGACGGCTGTTATCGCCATCGTTTCGGCTGCCGGGGTAAATGACTGGCAGAGTCTGGATGCGGCGGGTGTGCGTGCGGTGGTCTCCCGTAGTAAACGGGATGGCCTGCACGCCTCAAGTCTGGCGTTACGCCTGTCCGCTTTGCGCAGTTTCCTCGATTGGATGGTGTCGCGTGGCGTACTGGGCGCGAATCCGGCCAGGGGAGTGCCAACACCGCAAGCTGCACGTCATCTCCCGAAAAATATGGATGTGGATGAGATAAACCGTCTGCTGGATATCGATCTTAACGATCCGCTGGCGGTGCGCGATCGAGCCATGCTGGAAGTCATGTATGGCGCGGGCCTGCGTTTGGCTGAACTGGTGGGGATGGATTGCCGGCATGTCGATCTGGATAGCGGTGAAGTCTGGGTGATGGGAAAAGGCAGTAAAGAGCGCAGGCTGCCGATGGGTAAAACCGCAGTAATCTGGCTTGAGCACTGGCTGGCGCTGCGTGAACTGTTTGGGCCGCAGGATGATGCTATTTTTGTTTCCAATCAAGGGAGACGCATCTCGATGCGCAATGTGCAAAAACGCTTTGCCGAGTGGGGAGTGAAACAGGGAGTGAACAGCCACGTTCACCCGCATAAGCTGCGTCATTCGTTCGCCACCCATATGCTGGAGTCCAGCGGTGATTTACGGGCAGTGCAGGAATTACTCGGTCATGCCAACCTTTCCACCACGCAGATTTATACTCATCTCGACTTTCAGCATTTAGCCACTGTATATGACGCTGCCCATCCACGTGCCAAACGAGGAAAAGTTTGATGCATTTTTACCGACCATTGGGTCCCATTCGCGCTATCACTTTCGATCTGGATGACACGTTATATGATAACTATGAGGTGATCCGGCGTACCAAGCGGGAATCGATAAATTTCCTGCAACAGTATCACCCTGGTCTGAAAGATTTTCAGGAAGAGGATCTCCAGCGCCTGCGTGATGAGCTACGGGAACGGGAACCTGAAATTTATCACGATGTGACCGAATGGCGACGTCGTGCGGTTGAACAGGGGATGATTAACATTGGCTTGAGCGCAGATCAGGCGGCGCAGGGGGCACAGGCGGCGATGGAAAACCTCGCCCAGTGGCGCAGCCGGATCACGGTATCCGAAGAGACGCATCGCACGCTGGCGACGTTGGCAGAACGTATGCCGCTGGCGGCGATCACCAATGGTAATGCTGATCCGTATCGGTTCGGTCTGGATCGCTACTTTGCATTTATTCTGCGTGCTGGCCCGCATGGCCGCTCAAAGCCTTTTGCCGACATGTATCATCTGGCGGCGGAAAAGTTCGATCTGCCCCTGAGCCAGATTTTGCACGTGGGGGACGATCTCACCGCCGACGTGGCCGGCGCGGTGCGTTGCGGCGTGCAGGCTTGCTGGATTAACCTGCGGGAAGGCAATCTGATGTGCATTGATGACGCCCGCTTACTGCCTCATATCGAAATTTCCCGGTTGGCATCGCTGACAGCGTTGCTATAATCACCTGTATAAATCATCAGTGGAGATCGGTCTTCCTTGCGACGACCCGGTTTCCCGTCAACGGATAACCGGTACTTATGGACGTTTCTGATCTGCTCGATGGCCTTAACGACAAACAGCGTGATGCGGTAGCCGCGCCACGCAGCAATTTACTGGTGCTGGCCGGGGCAGGCAGCGGCAAGACGCGGGTGCTGGTGCATCGTATCGCCTGGCTGTTGTCTGTCGAAAACTGTTCTCCGTATTCCATTATGGCGGTGACCTTTACCAATAAAGCGGCGGCGGAAATGCGTCACCGTATCGATCACCTGATCGGCACCAGCCAGGGAGGCATGTGGATTGGCACATTTCATGGATTGGCGCATCGACTGCTGCGTGCCCATCATCTGGATGCCGGTCTGCCGCAGGATTTCCAGATCCTGGACAGTGAAGATCAACTGCGTTTGCTTAAGCGCCTGATACGGGCGTTGAATCTGGATGAGAAGCAGTGGCCGCCGCGTCAGGCCATGTGGTACATCAATGGTAAAAAAGATGAAGGCCTGCGTCCCCAACATATCGAAAGTTACGGTAATCCGATAGAACAAACCTGGCAGCGGGTTTATCAGGCCTATCAGGAGGCCTGCGATCGCGCCGGGCTGGTGGATTTCGCTGAATTATTGTTGCGGGCGCATGAGCTGTGGCTGAATAAGCCACACATTCTGAACCACTACCGTGAGCGCTTCACCAATATTCTGGTGGACGAATTTCAGGATACCAACCGTATTCAATATGCCTGGATCCGTATGCTGGCGGGCGATAGCGCCAATGTGATGATCGTCGGTGATGACGATCAGTCTATTTACGGTTGGCGTGGCGCGCAGGTAGAAAACATTCAGCTATTTTTGCAGGATTTCGCCGGTGCGCAGACTATCCGGCTGGAACAAAATTACCGTTCGACCAGCAATATCCTGAATGCGGCCAATGCGCTGATTGCCCATAACGGCGGGCGTCTGGGCAAAAATTTGTGGACGGATGGGGTGGATGGCGAGCCGATTTCGCTGTACTGCGCGTTTAACGAACTGGATGAAGCACGGTTTGTGGTCAACCGGATTAAAGTCTGGCAGGAAAACGGCGGTGCGTTGCGTGATAGCGCCATTTTATACCGCAGCAATGCCCAGTCGCGTGTGCTGGAAGAAGCGTTGTTGCAACAGAATATGCCGTATCGTATTTATGGCGGGATGCGGTTCTTTGAGCGCCAGGAAATCAAGGATGCTTTGTCTTACCTGCGTTTGATCGCCAATCGCAATGACGATGCCGCATTTGAACGGGTGGTGAATACGCCGACACGCGGCATTGGCGACAGAACGCTGGACGTGGTGCGTCAGACCGCCCGTGATCGGCAGTTGACGCTATGGCAGTCTACGCGTGTGCTATTGCAGGAAAAAGTGCTGGCAGGAAGGGCATCCGCCTCTCTGCAACGTTTTATTGAACTGGTTGATGCGCTGGCCTATGAAACCGCCGAACTGCCGTTACATGTGCAAACCGACCGGGTGATCAAAGATTCCGGCCTGTGGAGTATGTACGAGCAGGAGAAAGGCGAGAAAGGGCAGGCGCGGATCGAAAACCTTGAAGAGTTGGTCACCGCGACGCGGCAGTACAGCTATCAGGATGAAGATCAGGATTTGATGCCGTTACAGGCATTTTTATCCCATGCGGCATTGGAAGCAGGGGAAGGGCAGGCGGATGCCAATCAGGATGCGGTGCAGCTTATGACGCTGCATTCGGCGAAAGGGCTGGAGTTTCCGCAGGTATTTATCGTCGGGATGGAAGAGGGGATGTTCCCCAGCCAGATGTCGCTTGACGAAGGCGGACGGTTGGAAGAGGAACGTCGCCTGGCTTATGTGGGCGTGACGCGTGCTATGCAGAAGCTCACCCTGACATATGCGGAAACCCGCCGTCTATACGGCAAAGAAGCGTATCACCGCCCTTCGCGTTTCGTTGGGGAACTACCGGCGGAGTGCGTTGAAGAAGTCCGGCTGCGGGCCAGCGTGTCGCGTCCGGTAAACCATCAGCGTCTTGGCACACCGATAAGCCAAAACGACAGTGGTTACCGCCTGGGCCAGCGGGTGAGGCATAGCAAGTTCGGTGACGGCACCATCGTCAATCTGGAAGGCAGTGGCGATCACTGTCGGATCCAGGTGGCCTTTCAGGGGCAAGGGATTAAATGGCTGGTGGCGGCTTATGCCAGACTTGAAGCTGTGTGATATTAAAAATGGTGCCTTCCAAAGTAATGACTACTGTAAAACAGCGAGGGAAAGTTTATGGGAAATAATCTCTACCTTACTGTTAGACGAGCCTTAAAACAGAGGACGGCCCTAATCAGTTTTCTCGCATACTGAAGCATTTCATCTTTACCCATAATTTCGAAGAGTTCTCGAGCCGCTTTATTTATTCAATTGGTTAGACCTGAGTATAAATATCTCTTGACTCTTCGAATTAAAAGATTATTTAACAGACATGAAATCTTATTGAAAATCGCCATATATGATATAACACTATAATAAATAGAGTTATTATTCTTATTTTATTCTTTTTTATGAAAAAGAATGGAATAAATAAAGGAAAAATTATAAAGAAGAAAAATCCATCTCCATCACCCTCAGGAACTTCGCAAAGGCTTTTAATTTCCACATCATCGATCATCCATTCATATTCTATTGTGGAAAGAAAATATATTAAAAAAACACAAAAAATCGAGTATCCGTAAAATAAAAAAGAAGCAAAAATTTTTTTCTTAACATTTAACACAAATCCTGTTTTAACTTATTTATAATAAGACTGGTTTGCCTGCGTTACCATAAAGCAGTTTGGTTACTCTTTCTTTGTATCTTAGCATCGATCTGCCATATGATGTCCATTGTCTCTCCGGCGCGCCTTCTTTTGCGTTAATTGATTTAATGAAATCATTGAAATTGCGCTGAATACCTCTGTTGTAACGCGAGCCTACTACAATCATGTTCGATATAAAATTAATAATAATATCTTATTGTTTTTAAAGGTGATTGT
>NZ_MJLZ01000055.1 GCF_003666245.1 Brenneria alni | reverse complement strand
GATAATAAATAGTAGAAAGTCTTATACGTTACCCTTGCTGGTGGATAATATTAAGAAATACTGCCACGGCGTCATTATTGAAGGAGTACAAACTCATTCAGAATATTATCTTTTAAAAAACTGCGGCGTAGACGGGATGCAAGGATATATTTACCCGGACTATACATTAGACTCCTTACCAATATTGAATAAATGAACGAACTAACTATATCATCAATATTAATTTTGATTGTTTTTTATTCATTTAAAAAACATCATAAAAATATTGAGAAAAATAAGTTATTCATAAAAAGAAAGATGAGAAAGAAAAGTAAAATAGATAAGATAATAAAAATATTCTCCTCATCTACTTTCAGCTCTACTCGCTACACTCATTGAATAGGAAGAATTACCCGCCATACTTCAAGCTTCAGGTCTGTTGGCCGCGTTATGAGGCTCATAAGTAAGCCTCACCCTGTAAAGGGCTAATACTTTGCGTAGTTCAAAACGACAACGTTTTGTCCTGCAACTCGAATTATTTAGGTCAGATAAACATTTCTATTAATATCTCAGCTCCAAAGACCCGTACATTATGACGTCATCAAAAAGCGATTGAGCTGCCTGCGTAGTTGGTCATTCTCTTTCTTGAGCGCATCAATCTTATCCAGCAAAGTCAGCGTCATTGCAATTCCTGACCAGTCTAAATCCAGCTCGGCTTGTAACCGTTGAGCGCGCCTGAGGCAATGAAGTGCATGATAATCAAAAATCCAACGAGGTTTATCCGGTTCCAACGGAACGATAACACCCAGCCCTACCACTTCAACAAGTTCGTCCTGAGAAATATCCACTGACTGGCACAGTTCCACTATGGTAAATGTCATTTCTTCAGCCATTATATTTACTCCCATTCATCCCGAGGATTAAATGCAGCCTGCTCGGCTAACTGTTTCCACAGAGCACTGGCTTTTTCATCTGATTTCGGGGGCATAACCACTTTAAGGATGGCATACATATCGCCCGTCCCCTTCTTGCCGACCAGCCCCTTCCCTTTAATCCGCAATCGCTTCCCGCTCTGGCTGCCAGGAGGAATAGTCAGTGTAATCTTACCCGTCAGGGTAGGCACCTCAATACTGGCGCCTAACGCGGCTTCCCACGGCGCCAGCGGCACCACGATGTTCAGGTTGTAGCCATCGATATCAAACAGAGGATGTGGGGCAATACGGATAATCAGGAATAAATCACCATTCGGCCCGCCGCCAAATCCAGCGACCCCCTGCCCTTTCAAGCGAATACGTTCACCATCCGCTACGCCTGCCGGAATTTTCACATTCAGCGTTTTGCTGATGGCATTCGTCTGACGGCCCAGTTCATCGTAAACCGGTAACTGATAGGAAATAGGCCGGGTTTGCCCGGCTAAGGTTTCCTCTAAAAACAGGGGCACCTCCATCTCGAGATCCTGGCCACGGGCGCGCTGGGATGTGTGGGCAGAAGAACGCTGTCCCGCCGCATGATTGCCAAAAATTGACTCAAAGAAATCAGAAAAGTCATGCGGACTACCTTCCGCCCTATGCCAGGTTTGCCCACCGCCGCCGTAGCCCGGAGGCGGCTCGGAAAATCGGGGATCATTACGATGCTGCCTTAACTCATCATATTCAGCGCGACGCTCACTGTCTTTTAGCACCTCATACGCTTCGGCTACTTCCTTGAACTTGCTTTCTGCATCCTGCTCCGCACTGACATCGGGGTGATATTTACGCGCCAGCCTGCGGTAAGCCGTTTTGATCGTTTTCAGATCGGCGGATGGGTCTACTTCCAACGCAGCATAGTAATCTTTAAACTCCATGCGGTAGTACCCTCTAGTCGATGGGTTATGCTATAGAAATCATTTTTATCTGTTAGATATATTGTCAATAGATTCAAGGTACGGCCAAGCGGTGGCCGAATAAATCCCCGAAAGTTTAGTCAGCCAAGTTACTGGATGAGTGACAAATCTGCTCCGGGCAGATTTGAACACGGCTTGCTGCCCCCCAATCGAGCAAGTAATCAACCCCACGCCGCTGCGACTTGAAATATACAGGGTATACATACATTTTCTCCGCGATCATACACCTTTGAGAAAGCGCCTACTCCCTTTAAAACATAGACGATATTGAGATGAACATCTCCCAATTACGCGCTAGTTGACTTCACCGAACCGGCAAGATTCAAGCGCTATTGACCAAAAACAGCATGTGTTACGTGCTGCATAACTCTACTTATGGCATCCGTTAAAAATGGGGGGATTACCATTGCACTGATCTGTCCTT
This sequence comes from Brenneria alni, assembly GCF_003666245.1. Taxonomy (GTDB): domain Bacteria; phylum Pseudomonadota; class Gammaproteobacteria; order Enterobacterales; family Enterobacteriaceae; genus Brenneria; species Brenneria alni. The sequence continues at coordinate 18,390 of NZ_MJLZ01000055.1, read as the reverse complement.
GATTTAGCGTCCACCTTGTTTTCAAATCAATCAACGAAAGCGAGGTTGGACTTAGGTATACGTTGAGAGAGGGATAATTGCGAGTGAAGTGCATAGAACAAAAATAGTAATCAATTGATAATAAATAAATTTATTATCCTTCAATCTTATATCTATACACATTTCTATACATCGTTACTCTCGCTTGAATTTTACCGCCAGCTAAAACTGGATTTTGGCATAAAGAAGAAAAACGTAGAGAATAGTATAAATTAATAGGTATAAACGTTGTCTGGTGGCTCTGCTCAATAACATTAGCCTGCGATTTTCCTGAGTGAGACTTTACCATCAGTGATGAAAATCGTTGTGTTAGACAGAGCTATAGTTGCAAAATTCAAGAAATAGCGCCGAATGCAAATTTCCCTCATTAACACAGGTTGATGCTGCAATCGCGGGGTTAGCCCATTTGAGTTTACGAACAGGATGCAATAACTATTGCCCTTTTAGCCGTTTCATTATCTGCTCTTCCTCTCACCAGAATTAATCCCATATTATAATCACTATAATTATTTTTATGGTAATCGTTTTAAACGATATATCATTATACGATAATAACTATTGACTCACTTACCAAAAAATGCAGAAATTACCTCTCCCATAAAGAAAAAGGATTTTGGATTCGTAGCGAAAAAATAGGAGATAGTTATGGATGATGTGTTAGATAAAAATGGATATCTGGATTTTGAGGATTCTGGTCGGATTTATGACTTCAATTCTCCATTGGACATAAATGAGTTTTTCTCAATTAAACCAGAGGAACTACTTCCGCCTGGGACCTCACCAATTATTGATGAGGAAACGGGCTTATGTATCGGTTACATAGGTCAATCCAGAGGTGGAGTCTATAATATTTATGATATAAATGGAAAGTTTGTCACATTGCATGAACTTCCACTTGAATCACCTATTTTCGATCCTCTAGACATCATTCTATTTGGATTTATTGTAGGGAAATCATTAAAAGGTGCCAGTAATTTATTTAAAATAACAACAAGAAATGGAATTGTAAAAAACCTTTCAGTCAGATTAAGCGAAAATATTATATCTTCATTGAGAGGTCGGCTTAAAATAGGACTTTCACCGAGAAGTATAAAATTCACATCATCAACAGCGACACATATGAGGGAGTCAGAACGGTATGTTCCTGTTCACATTCTGGAAAAAGCAATACGCTTCGGCAAACGGGGTAAAGATTTAAAAGGGAAGTCAGATAGGGTTTTAAAAAGATATGAAATGAAAATAACCCGCTCAAGATTCGATAAAAAAAGCAAGAAATATGAAAATAAAGAATATACTTTAGAAGTAATCGTCGATGAAAGCAACTGGACGATAACCCATTACATGTATAAATAAGGTGGTTTTATGGTTAATATACAAGATATAGATACTGAAATTAACATATATCCGATTGAGAAGATAGAAAATGAGGATATGCAGGATACCGCTTATGATGCTTGGTTAAAAATGTATATCGAACTTACAGCCAAAGGGATTAAGTTTAATGCAGAATGGGGATGCTATATCTCTGATTTAAAAGAGTTGCATAAAAAGCTAACTGAAATAAAAAACAATGATTTCCCTACGCGTTATTTGTTCTCACCCAATGAAAATATGGTTTCATTAAATTTTGAGAAAAATGGCTCTGAAACATATTGTGTAGAGTATACTTTACATACGGATATTCGTTCTGATACTTATGTTCGTGGGATATCATACATAGATATCCCGACAATGGAAAGTTTAATTATTGGAGTAAAAAATCTTATTGATTATTAATATATGCGTTCTTCCCATAAACTATAACCAGATGTCCCCGTAGCGTGGTTAGTCCATGTAATATCTTTATAGTAGAAAAGCACCATCTCATGTGGTTGTTTATCTGCATGAGTAAGAGAATGAGGATAATCAATTGAAATGTTAGCTATGGATGCATCGTTAAGTTTTATAGTGTAGTATTTTTTCAATACTCCTTCAGGGGTTCCTCTGTAAATATCAAAAACACATTTTAAAATTTCATTATCTGATATAGACATCCCTAATAAGGGAGAGGATTTGTCAATTAGCTTTATTATTTCAACAGGATTATGTTTAACATTTTGATCGCGTGTAATCGTATGTCGTAATGCCAGAGTAAATATTTCATCTTCATGACCACTTTGATACCTATTCCCGATTGAATCAAATGTAGAGCAGCCGGAAGATATCAATCCTTGTTTTGCGCCTGTAAGGGTTAGATATATAATGTTAGCCATCGATTATTCCTTATCGTTAAAATCTATCCAAGCAGATTGCATATTTATCACATCGCATTTCATCATACCATAATTGCTTTTATAATAATTACACTGATAATTATTGAGCCAATATTAAATTTTCGGATTTTTAATTCATTCCCCAGACCGGAACGATTTCAGTAAATCAATAAGCAAAACGAGTATCAATCAGCCAAACCTTACCCCTTCGGCTCAATCCCCTGCTTTCTCAACTCCTGACGGGCAAGCTCTTTGAACCAGTTGCCGAGACTGACACCTTCTTTTGCAACTACCTCATCAAGCTGTTCATGCAACTCAGGTGATATCCGTATCTGGAAGGTCGGTGATTTAACATTGATCGGGAAAACATCGGCCTCAAAGGTTTTCATCATTTCTGCGCCATAGGACTCAGACCAGCGATCTACTCGTTTTTGATACCACTCTCTGGCGATCACCTCAAAGGTATTACTAAGACGGCCTTCTTTAGCCAGTTTAACCTCTTTACGCACTTCGCTGGGGTTAATGCCAGCGGCAACCAGCTTTTTGGCTTCATCGCGTTTCTGTCTTGCTTCTGCTAAAGAAATAGTTGGGTAGATCCCAAGAGACAACAGTTTTGCTTTGCCATCGAAACGGTAGCGATAGCGCCATCCTTTAGAGCCGTTAGGTTCAATCAGTAGCGAAAGGCCATTACCATCGTTTTTGGTGTAAGGCTTGTCTTCTGGCTTGGCGCGGCGGATCTCAAGGTCTGTCAGCGGCATGTGTATAGTTTCCTATCTGTATTGAGGGCGAATGTGTATAGGATTTCAGATATCCTCATGTCCTATACACATAACTATACACACTAGGCTGTAGATTTAGATAGACGAGGGTTTTCCCTGAACGACTGAGAAATCGTGGTAAACCTTGTGGTAACTGGATTTATTAGACTTGAGTAGACGTTGAGAGAAGTGTGATTGGAGCGAGTGAAGGGAATCGAACCCTCGTATAGAGCTTGGGAAGCTCTCGTTCTACCATTGAACTACACTCGCACGGATAAGCGCTTGGCATTATAGCGCTATCCCGTTGCCGGGCAAGCGAAAAACCTGGCAAACCGTTTAGGTTTTGACCAATCACACGCCTAATAAGAACGACACCGGCAAGATGCCGGTGACCATTGTTCAAAAATTTCATAACCGGTGCTGTTGAGCGCCGGTTTTTTGGTGACATTGCTATCCGCCCATCGGGTGGATTATTTCTGCGGACGCATCGCCGGGAATAGAATCACGTCGCGGATGGTATGGCTGTTGGTAAACAGCATCACCATACGGTCAATACCGATACCCAGACCGGCCGTCGGCGGCATACCATGCTCCAGCGCGGTCACGTAGTCTTCGTCGTAGAACATAGCTTCATCATCACCCGCATCTTTCGCACTGACCTGCTGGGCAAAACGTTCGGCCTGATCTTCCGCGTCGTTCAGCTCGGAGAAGCCGTTACCGATTTCACGACCGCCGATGAAGAATTCGAAGCGATCGGTAATATCCGGGTTCTGATCATTACGGCGCGCCAGCGGCGAGACTTCAGCCGGATATTCAGTGATAAAAGTCGGCTGAATCAGGTTGCTTTCCGCCGTTTCCTCGAAAATTTCGGTGACAATGCGGCCCAACCCCCAGCTTTTCTCGATCTTGATGCCCAGAGACTCGGCAATCGCCGTAGCTTTGTTCAGATCGTCCAGATCGGCAACGTCGGTTTGTGGGCTGTATTTGCAGATCGCCTCGCGCATGGTCAGTTTTTCAAACGGCTTGCCAAAGTCGAAAGTCTGGTCGCCATACACCACCGTTGTGGAACCCAGCACCTCTTGCGTCAGCGTGCGGAACAGATTTTCCGTCAACACGATCAGATCCTTATAATCGGCATACGCCATATAAAGTTCCATCATGGTGAACTCAGGGTTGTGACGCGGGGAAACCCCTTCGTTGCGGAAGTTACGGTTGATTTCAAACACCCGTTCGAAGCCGCCAACCACCAGGCGCTTCAGATAAAGCTCCGGTGCAATGCGCAGATACATGTCGATATCCAGCGCATTGTGGTGGGTCACAAACGGACGCGCCGCCGCGCCGCCGGGGATCACCTGCATCATCGGCGTTTCCACTTCCATAAAGCCGTTGCCGACCATGAAACTACGGATGGCGGCCATCACTTTGGAACGGATACGGAACGTATGGCGGGATTCGTCGTTGGCGATCAGATCCAGATAACGCTGGCGGTAGCGGGTTTCCTGATCGGCCAGGCCGTGGAATTTATCCGGCAGCGGACGCAGGGCCTTAGTCAGCAAACGCAGTTCGCTACAGTGAACGGAAAGCTCGCCGGTTTTGGTTTTAAACAGCTTACCGCGCGCGCCGAGGATATCGCCCAAATCCCATTTTTTGAACTGCTCGTTGTAAACGCCTTCCGCCAGATCGTCGCGGGAAACGTACAGTTGAATACGCCCGCCCACATCCTGCAACGTTACGAAAGAGGCTTTACCCATGATGCGGCGGGTCATCATCCGGCCTGCAACGGTCACTTCAATGTTCAGCGCTTCCAGCTCTTCGTTTTCTTTGTCGCCATAGGCGGCGTGCAGCAGATCGGAGGTACTATCGCGGCGGAAGTCATTCGGAAACGCAATGCCGTTTTCTCGCAGCGCCGCCAGCTTTTCACGGCGCGCCTTTAGTTCGTTATTAAGATCCTGCCCCTGATCGGCACCCTGTGATTGTGATTCAGCCATGTGAATTCCTTATAACCCCGCTTTTAAACTTGCTTCAATAAATTTATCCAGATCGCCATCCAGCACCGCCTGGGTGTTACGCGTCTCAACCCCGGTACGTAAGTCTTTAATACGCGAATCATCCAGTACGTAGGAACGAATCTGACTTCCCCAGCCAATGTCGGATTTATTATCCTCCAGCACCTGTTTTTCAGCATTTTTCTTTTGCATTTCAAACTCGTACAGCTTGGCTTTCAACTGTTTCATCGCCTGATCTTTGTTCTTATGCTGGGAACGGTCATTCTGACACTGGGTAACAATGTTGGTCGGGAGGTGAGTAATACGCACCGCGGATTCCGTACGGTTAACGTGCTGGCCACCCGCACCTGAGGCACGATAAACATCTATACGCAGGTCGGCAGGATTGATTTCGATATCTATATCGTCATCCACCTCGGGATAAACGAAAGCGGAACTGAACGACGTATGACGGCGGCCACCGGAGTCGAACGGGCTTTTACGCACCAGACGATGAACGCCGGTTTCGGTACGCAGCCAGCCAAACGCGTAATCACCCATGATTTTGATGGTGGCCGATTTAGTACCCGCCACTTCACCATCGGACTCTTCAATAATTTCGGTTTTGAAGCCTTTGGCTTCCGCCCAGCGCAGGTACATACGCACCAACATGCTGGCCCAGTCCTGGGCTTCCGTACCGCCGGAACCCGCCTGGATATCCAGGTAGCAGTCTGCGTTGTCATACTCGCCAGAGAACATTCGGCGGAACTCGAGCTGGCCTAATTTGTTTTCCAGGGCGTCCAGTTCAGCCGTAGTTTCATTGAAGGTGTCCTCATCGTTTTCTTCCACCGCCAGCTCCAGCAGGCCGGCGACATCTTCCAGCCCTTGCGTCATTTGGTCGATGGTGTCGACGATAGCTTCCAGCGAGGAGCGCTCTTTACCCAGCGCCTGCGCACGTTCTGGTTCATTCCAGACGTCGGGCTGTTCCAGTTCGGCGTTTACTTCTTCGAGGCGTTCTTTCTTGGCATCATAGTCAAAGATACCCCCTAAGAACGGCGGTGCGTTCAGACAGATCCTGAATGCGGTTTTTTACCGGATTGATTTCAAACATGATTTTTATGATCTTACGTTAAGTCGTAGATGACGGGATGATGTAAACTCGCCATTCTAACGGATTAAACACACGGTTTATACTCTTTCATCAGCCAGTCTACAGCGGCCACAGGTGTTGAATCAGCAGTTGTACCGAACGCTTACCGCGAAATTCATTGACGTCCAGCTTATAGGCAAGCTCCGCTTCACGCACGCTGCTGTCGGGCCATAACCGCGTATCCACATTAAACGCGATGCCGTCCAGCAGCGGGCCGCCGTTTACCGGTTCAACCATCACTTTCAGATGACGCTCGCCTACCAGTTTCTGTTGCAGAATACGAAACCGCCCGTCAAAGGTCGGCTCAGGAAAAGATTGCCCCCACGGCCCCGCATCGCGCAGCATTTCCGCCGTGGATAAACACAAATCCGGCATGGCCAGTTCGCCGTCTGACCAGATAATTCCTTCAAGGTGAGACGCATCCAGCCATTCACCCACCAGCTCGCCAAAACGCTGGCGGAATTCATCAAACCGGCTCTCCACCAGCGATAGCCCTGCCGCCATAGCATGACCGCCAAATTTCAGCATCATCCCCGGATAAAGCGTATCCAGCCGCTCCAGCGCATCGCGCAGATGCAATCCGGCAATAGAACGCCCCGATCCTTTCAGAATACCGTCCCCTGCCGGGGCAAAGGCAACCACCGGGCGGTGAAAACGTTCTTTAATTCGTGACGCCAGAATACCGACCACGCCCTGATGCCATTCCGGGTGGTACATCGCCAGCCCATAGGGCAGCGCCTCACGGCTGTGTTCCAGCTTTTCACACAGGTGTAGCGCTTCGACCTGCATTCGTTTTTCGATGTCACGGCGATCCTGATTCATGTCGTTAAGTTCGCTGGCCAGCATACGCGCCTGCGCAATGTCGTCACTCAACAGCAACGCCACGCCAACCGTCATATCGTGCAACCGCCCGGCAGCATTTAGCCGCGGCCCCAGCGCGAAACCAAGATCGCTGGCGACCAACTGACTGGCTTCACGGTTCGCCACTTCCAGCAACGCCTTGATGCCTGGGCGGCATATACCGGCACGAATACGGCTCAACCCCTGCGCCACCAGAATGCGGTTGTTGGCATCCAGCGGCACCACATCGGCTACCGTGCCCAGCGCCACCAGATCCAGTAATTCAGCCAGCTTCGGTTCCGCCAATGCTTTTTCAGCAAACCAGCCACGCTCTCGCAGGCGAACAAACAGCGCCATCATCAGATAAAATGCCACCCCGACACCCGCCAGCGATTTCGACGGAAACGCGCAGTCGCGCAGGTTCGGGTTGATCATGGCATCGGCGGCGGGCAGTGTTTCACCCGGCAAATGATGGTCGGTGATCAGCACGGCAATACCGCGCCGGTGGGCATCATCCACCCCCGCGTGGGAGGAAATACCATTATCCACCGTGACGATGACTTCAGCGCCCAGCGCCGCCGCCTGCGCCACCACCTCCGGGCTTAAGCCGTAGCCATCTTCAAAGCGGTTCGGCACCAGATATCTGACGTTAACGCCACCCATGCTGCGCAGCGCCAGTACCGTCAGCGCGGTACTGGTTGCGCCATCAGCATCAAAATCGCCCACAATGACAATATGGCGCTGGTCCGCCAGCGCTTGTTGCAGAAAATCAACCGCCCGATCGATGCCATTCAGCAGCCGATAATCCAGCAGGCCACGCAGACTACGCTCCAGCTCCTGTGCAGCCTTGATGCCGCGTTGAGCATACAGGCGACGCAGCAAGGGCGGCACTGTCGCCGGTAAATCAATATCCTCCGCCGGTGAACGCCGACGGAGTTGGGTTATCAGTTCCACAGTGTAATCAACCACCCGCCTTCAGCGACGCCTTGTGCGCATCCAGCATCGCCAGCATCTCTTTCGGCCCTTGATAGCCGGGAACCACCGTGCCATCCTCTAACACGATGGCCGGGGTTCCCTGAACGCCAAACTGAACGCCGAGCTGATAGTGGCCGGTGATAGCGGTTTTACAGGTTGCCGGGGAGATTTCCTCGCCTTTCAGCGCCTCATCAAACGCCTTGTTGCGATTCGCCACGCACCAGATGGACTGCATATCCTTCCCTGCCTGAGAATTTGGCCCCTGACGCGGGAATGCCAGATAGCGCACGGTAATGCCCAGCGCATTGTAATCTTTCATCTGCTCATGCAGTTTTTGGCAATAACCGCAGGTGATGTCGGTAAACACGGTTATCACATGTTTCTCCTGGGCGGCTTTATAGACGATCATCTGATCCTGCAATGCGTCCATTTTCCCTTTCAGAATCTGACTCGTCACGTTCAGCGGCGCGTTGCCGCTAACGTCGTACAACGGCCCCTGAATGAGATGCTTGCCATCATCACTGATATAAAACACTCCACTGTCCGTCAGTACGGTTTTCATGCCCGAAACCGGCGCGGGCTGAATCTCCGCCTCCTGCATCCCCAGGCGGGCCATCGTCTGTTTTATCGCCGCATCGTCGGCGTGGGCAAAACCAGCAGCGGTTGCCGCCAATAAAGAAAGCAGTAGTAACCCTTTTTTCATTTCATCAATCCTGTTTCGATTTATCGCAAATATGCCGTGGTCATCCGCCAGACCAGCCGGTTACGCCCGCGGGTGATGCTGCTGATGGAGTTTTTTCAGACGTTCCGTCGCAACATGAGTATAAATCTGGGTAGTAGAGAGATCGCTATGCCCCAGCAACATCTGTACTACCCGTAAATCCGCACCGTGGTTCAGCAAATGGGTGGCAAACGCATGACGCAACACATGGGGGGATAACTTCTCGCTGTCAATGGATGCCAGAATCGCATAGTGCTTGATACGATGCCAGAACGTCTGACGCGTCATCTGCTGCGCACGGTTACTGGGAAACAGCACATCCAGCGTCTTCCCGTTGAGCAGCCACGGTCGACCGTATTCAAGATAATGCTCAATCCAGTACACTGCTTCTTCGCCCATCGGCACCAGGCGTTCTTTGTTTCCCTTGCCAATCACCCGCACCACTCCCTGACGCAGGCTGACATCGCTGATGGTCAACCCCACCAGTTCAGAAACGCGCAACCCGGTGGCATACAATATCTCAAGCATGGCCTTGTCGCGCAATTCCAGCGGCTGATCAACGCTGGGGGCGCCGAGCAGTGCTTCAACCTGGGCTTCGCTCAAATCTTTCGGCAAACGCTGCGGCAACTTCGGGGATGACAACACCGCGCTGGGATCGTCGCTGCGGATTTTTTCCCGGTAAAGATACTGGAACAACCGACGCATGGCGCTCAATAAACGCGCTGAACTGGTTGCCTTGTAACCGCCCTCAACGCGTTCAGCCAGAAAGGCTTGCAGATCGATAGGCTGCGCACGCAGCAGATCGCTATCGTGATGCGCCAGCCACTGTGCCAGAGAACATAAATCTAACCGGTAAGAGGCCAGCGTATTTTCCGCCAGATTGCGCTCCAGCCACAATGCATCCAGAAATTGCTCAATAAATGCCTGATCCTGTGTGTGCATCGCGGTGCCTCTTTCCACTTATCAACCTCTATTATGCCTGAGCACCCTATTAAGGGACTAATCGTCTTTATCCCGCCAACGCACACGCAATTTGAAGTATGACGAGTATATTGCAGTGATTGCCAGATCTCACATATCCCGTTATATCTCACATCACCATAACATTCTCCGGTAAAAGCATCATACGCTAAGATTATATTTTACGTATAACGCATATGCCGGAATAGGCTCCATATACGGGTTTTCTTCATTTTATCTCCCTATGGAATCTCCGTTGAAAAGCGCTTTTTTCTATGCATAGAATAGTTGTTCGTGTTGTTAAAAAAGATGAATCACCATGCAAGCCACCGTCACACCCACTATCGACGCAGAGGCCGACTCTCCACCGGTAAACTCCAGAAGTAAAGTTGTCATCGCCTCTCTGGTGGGCACTGCTATTGAGTTTTTTGATTTCTATATCTACGCTACCGCCGCCGTACTGGTATTTCCCCATATCTTCTTTCCACAGGGCGACCCGGCTGCGGCCACGCTACAGTCATTGGCCACCTTCGCCATCGCCTTTATCGCGCGTCCGATTGGTTCGGCGGTGTTCGGCCACTTTGGCGATCGCGCAGGCCGTAAAGTCACGCTGGTGGCGTCACTGCTGACGATGGGTATTTCAACCGTCGTGATCGGTCTGTTACCCAGCTATGAAACTATTGGTATTTTTGCTCCTATGCTGTTGGCGCTGGCCCGTTTCGGCCAGGGGCTGGGCCTCGGCGGCGAATGGGGCGGCGCGGCGCTGCTGGCAACTGAAAACGCTCCGGCGCATAAACGTGCGCTGTACGGTTCATTCCCCCAGCTTGGCGCCCCGATAGGCTTTTTCTTTGCCAACGGCACGTTCCTGCTGCTCTCCTGGTTACTGACAGACGAGCAATTCATGCAGTGGGGCTGGCGTGTGCCGTTCATTTTCTCCGCCGTGCTGGTGTTAATTGGCCTGTATGTGCGTGTCTCCCTGCATGAAACGCCAGTCTTTACCAAAGTTGCCAAAGCCGGCAAGCAAGTGCGCATTCCTATGGGGACGTTGCTCAGTAAGCATATGAAAGCCACCATTCTTGGCACCTTCATCATGCTGGCAACCTACACGCTGTTCTATATCATGACCGTCTACTCCATGACTTACGGCACCACACCGGCGCCAAGGGGATTGGGATTTTCGCGCAACACATTCCTGTGGATGCTGATGATTGCGGTTATCGCCTTTGCCCTGATTATTCCAGTCTCTGGTTATCTGGCTGATATCTACGGTCGCCGTAAAACCATGATCACCGTTACCTGTCTGATGCTGCTGTTTGCCGTGTTGTTCCCGTCAATGCTGGGTTCAGGCAATCAGACAATGGTGATGGCTTTTCTGATCTGCGGGATGGGTATGATGGGGCTGACGTTCGGCCCGATGGGCGCCCTGCTGCCGGAGCTGTTCCCAACGGAAGTGCGTTATACCGGGGCCTCTTTCTCCTATAACGTCTCATCGATTCTGGGTGCCTCTGTCGCCCCCTATATCGCCACCTGGCTGACCGTCAATTATGGTCTGTTCTATGTAGGCGTTTATCTGGCGGTCATGGCATCACTGACGCTGATTGCCTTGCTGCTGACCAAAGAAACGCGCCATCAGTCACTTGGCTAACTTCGTACTATGCAATGAAGGCTCCGGCCTTCATTGCGCCTTTCTTTCCTCAGTCTGTCATCTTAGAATACCGGCTTCTGATACCATCATTCACACTGGCCTGAAACTACGTCTCTATCGCCTATGAAAATCGGTCTATTTTACGGCTCAAGCACCTGCTATACCGAAATGGCAGCAGAAAAAATCCGCGACATTCTGGGTGAGGATCTGGTGGATCTGCACAACGTTAAAGATGTCTCCCCGCAACGTATGGAAGCATACGACATGTTGATCCTGGGTATTCCGACCTGGGATTTTGGCGAGATCCAGGAAGACTGGGAAAATATCTGGCCACAGCTACCTACCCTCAACCTGAACGGCAAGATCGTGGCGCTGTATGGTATGGGCGACCAATTAGGCTACGGCGAATGGTTTCTTGATGCATTAGGAATGCTGCACGATCAATTACTGCCGCTGGGCGTGAAATTTATCGGCTACTGGCCGGTGGCGGGTTACGACTTTACCAGCCCGAAACCGCTTACCGCTGATGGGCAACAGTTTGTCGGGCTGGCGCTGGATGAAGTCAATCAGTACGATCTCAGCGATGAGCGAATTGAGCAGTGGTGTGAGCAAGTCCTGCTGGAAATGGCGCCGCTGCTATAAATACGGCTCACCGCTTCTGTGACCACCATCTGGCGCGGGCGGACGCATCAAAGAAGCTCCAGGCCACAAAGCGGCTTTGCTTCTGCCCCTGCGCCATATTAATGGTTCTGACGCTTTCAGCCCCCACCGTTTCCAACGCACGATAAAGATCGGGCAGGTTTTCTTTGCGCGATACCAGCGACGTGAACCACAGGCACTGACGGGCAACGTTGGCGCTCTCATTAATCATCTGGCTGATAAACGCGGTTTCCCCACCCTCACACCACAGCTCATCCTGCTGACCACCGAAGTTAAGCGGTGAGTTTTTGTCCAGACCAAGATTATGCAGTTTGCGCTGCGATCCCTGACGCGCATCGGCGGCGGAGGCATGGAACGGCGGGTTACAGAGCACGGCGTCAAAGATTTCATTCTTATGGATGATGCCGGTAAGGATAGCTTTACTGTTTTTCTGACGGCGTAAACGAATGGCGCGTTTCAGGCCGGGATTCGCATCAATGGTGGCATTGGCCGCCTGCATGGCCTGCGGATTAATTTCGCTGCCGGTAAAACGCCAGCCATATTCACGATATCCAATCAGCGGATAAATACAGTTAGCCCCGCAGCCCACATCCAGTATGGATGCATCACGCGGCACCACCGATTGATTATCTTCCGCCAGCAGATCGGCCAGATGATGGACGTAATCCGCCCGGCCAGGCACCGGCGGGCAGAGAAAACCGTCTGGAATAATCCAGTGCTCAATCTGGTAGAAATGGTGCAGCAGCGCCTGATTCAGCACCTTAACTGCCTGAGGATTGGAAAAATCAACCGATTCGTCACCGTAAGCATTCACCTTCAGAAAGGGGATCAGTGCCGGATGGATTTGCTTTAGCGCAGTAAAATCATAGCGGCCACGGTGGCGGTTACGCGGGTGCAGCATGTTTTTTTGCACAACATGTTTCTCAGCGGGCGTTGTCATTAGCTTCTCTCTTATTGAATGGCCGTAAGATACCTGCTGCGGTAATCTCCGTAAATCATTGCCGTTGTTTTTCCTAAAATATTCCAAATTATTTCATAAAGAAGACTAATGGTTGATCCCGGTCATTGCTGCCATATAGAGAGGATCAGCGATAATCAGTCAATTTTTCTCATACTGCTCAATAGCAGCGCGACGTTCAATATACTTGGTATTTAAGGAAAAAAACCATGCCCTCACAGCCTTCATTATCTCCGCATCGGGAGATTCTCGGTACTCTGGCAACTTATCGGCGGGCCTTCTGGGGAATTGGCCTGTTCAGCGCGATAATCAATCTACTGATGCTGGCGCCCGCCATTTATATGTTACAGGTTTACGATCGCGTTCTCCCCTCCAGTAATACCATGACATTAGCCATGTTAACGGTGATGGTACTCGGTTTATTTGGATTGATGGGACTATTGGAATGGATACGCAGCGCGGTAGTCATCAGGCTGGGTACGCAAATGGATATGCGTCTTAATGAACGCATATATAACGCAGCGTTTGAAAGCAATCTAAAGGGAAAAAACCTGCACGCCGGTCAGGCGCTGAATGACCTGACCACTCTTCGGCAGTTCGCTACCGGCAATTCCTTGTTCGCCTTTTTTGATCTGCCCTGGTTCCCGATTTATCTGTTAGTCATTTTTTTACTGCACCCGTGGCTGGGTGTGATGTCACTCGCAGGGGCGGTTATATTAATTGTGCTGGCCTGGCTGAATCAACGTCTAACAAAAGAACCGCTTGCTCAAGCGTCACGAACCACGTTACAAGCCACCCAGCAAGCCAATGCTAACTTGCGTAATGCTGATGCTATTGAAGCAATGGGCATGTTATCGGCCATGCGGGCACGCTGGTTAAGCCAGCATACGCGTTTTTTGCATTACCAAAATTTAGCCAGTGAAAAAAGCGCCACCGTTACGGCCCTGTCGAAAAGTACCCGGCTGGCACTACAGTCCCTGATGTTAGGACTGGGCGCCCTGTTGGCTGTTTCCCATGATATAACGCCGGGGATGATGATTGCCGGCTCCATTCTGGTTGGCCGGGTATTAAACCCGATCGATCAGGTCATCGCAGTATGGAAACAATGGATTCAGGCACAAATGGCATGGCAACGGCTCAATACATTATTGACCAACTACCCGGATCGTTCACCCGGAATGCCATTACCGCCGCCTCAGGGGAGATTACAGGTTGAACAGATCTCTGCCGCACTTGCCCACTCACGTACTCCCGTTTTGAGCAATATATCCTTTGAACTTATGCCCGGTGACATCCTGGGCATTCTGGGGCCATCTGGTTCAGGAAAATCAACGCTGGCGCGCTTGCTGGTTGCCACTCTGCCTGCGCTGAACGGTAAAGTACGGCTCGACGGCGCAGATATGCATCAGTGGGATAAAAGCGATCTTGGGCGGTTCATCGGTTATCTGCCACAGGATATTCAGTTATTCAGCGGTACGGTTACGGAAAATATCGCCCGTTTTGGCTGCCCTGATGCCGAACAGGTGATTGCCGCCGCCAAAATGGCTGGCGTACATGAGCTTATCCTGCATTTACCCCAGGGTTACGACACGCCACTGGGTGAGAACGGCAGTGGCCTGTCAGGCGGGCAAAAACAGCGAGTAGCGCTGGCCAGAGCCATTTATGGTTTGCCGAAACTCGTCGTGCTGGACGAACCCAACGCCAGTCTTGATGAAGAGGGTGAAAAAGCACTACAAGCTGCAATTGTGCAACTGAAAGCCAATGGCAGCACCCAGATTTTGATCACACATAAACCTGCTTTACTAAGCCGCACCAGTAAATTACTGATCTTAAACTACGGCAAGATTCAGTTCTTCGGCCAGACAACTCAATTCATGCACAACGGCGAGCAAAAACAAGCCGCCATCAGACCGACGCCAGTCACCGCCAATTAGCTCGGATTTAAACAAGGTAAATAAGCACCTTTACCTTGAGCAACCAGGGTTCATGGAAATGATCAGCAAGGGATAACCTTCTGAATAATTAAACAAGGAACGATATGTCAACATTGCACGAATCAAATCGCCGCCTTTCTCCAGTGCAGGAGGCGCTCTTATCAGAACATAATATGCCATCCCCCTATACAGACACCGGACGTTACCTGCGGCGGGGAATCTGGTTAGTCGCACTGGGTTTTGGCGGCGCGATACTGTGGGCGGGGCTGGCTCCGCTGGACAAAGGTGTCGCAGTGACTGGTAAAGTGATCGTGACCGATAACCGCAAGGTGGTACAGCCGGTAAACAGCGGTCGAATTTCCCGTTTGAACATCCGTGAAGGGGATATCGTACAACAGGGACAGATCCTGGCTACGCTGGACACGCCCCCCACGCAAACCCTGTATGATAATCTCTACATTCAGCTTCTGGAGGCCCGATACCGCGCAGCGCGTCTCCGCGCCGAACGGGACAAACTGAGTCGCCTGGTCGCACCTGAACCCATGAATTTTATCAGCCCATTGGCCAGTTCCCCTCTCGCGTTGACCGAACAGCACATTCAGTTATCGCAACAACAATTACTCTTCAGCCGTCAGTCTGCACTACAGCAGGAAATATCCGCTATGCAGGCATCTATCATCGGAATGCAGGCTCAGAAGCAGGGACTTCGGGCATTGTTGGACAACTACCAAATTCAATACCGGCTGATCGATGAACAACTTAAAGGTCTGCGGCCACTCGCCGGGGAAGGTTACATTGCCCGTAACCGGCTCCTCGAAATAGAACGCCAGGCCGCTCAACTACGTGGCGATATCGCCCAGCAAAACGGTAATGTGGTTCAAATCAGCCAGAATATAGCTGAACTGGAAAAGAAGATTCTGCAACGTCAGGAAGAGTATCAAAAAGAGGTTCGCACCCAGTTGGCTGAAGTGCAGATCAATATTGAGGATTTGACTCAACGCCTTAAAGCCGCCGACTATGATCTGAAAAACACACAAATTCTGGCACCTGCCAGTGGCAGCGTAGTGGGACTAACCGTACACACGGAAGGCAGCGTCGTCAGTGGCGGGCAAACATTGATGGAGATCGTACCTGTTGACCAACCTTTACAGATTGATGCCCGCCTGCCGATCGAACTGGTAGATAAAATCACCTCAGGCTTACCGGTTGAACTGATGTTTTCCGCATTTAATCAAAGCACTACTCCGCGCATTGCTGGTGTTGTCGTACTGGTGGGCGCCGATCAACTTATCGATGCACAAACTGGCACAGCTTATTATCCACTGCGGATCAACGTTGACGAAACCGAAAAACAACAGATTGCCAATCTGGATATTCGCCCCGGTATGCCGGTTGAGGCTTTTATCCGCACTGGCGAACGCTCAATGCTCAACTACCTGTTTAAACCTTTACTTGATCGTCTGCACACCGCATTGACGGAGGAATAATCATGGTACAACAGCGATTGTATGAGGTTATTATCCGTCATTGTCGGCTACTGTTCTGTCTGTTTAGCGGCTACTGTTCATCCGTCTCCGCGCTGGGATTGATAGATGCCTGGCAACGGGCGATTATGCACGATCCCGGTTTTCAGGCCGCACGCCATGAACGTAATGCTGGTGTGGAAGAGCGTAATATTGGCCGTGCCGCGTTGCTGCCAAAGGTCAGCTACGACTACCATCACGCACGCATTGATTCTACTGTCACCAGCGACAACCGACGGGCCGACCGGGACTACGCCAGTCATGCCTCAACGCTATCCTTGCAACAACCGTTGCTGGATTATGAGGCGTGGTCTCGTTATCAACGTGGAAATGCCAGCGCCTTACTGGCGGATGAGCAACTACGCAACAAAAGCCAGCAGTTGCTGGTAAAACTGTTTCAAGCCTACAGTGATGTCTTGTTTAGTCAGGAACAGATTATATTGATTCAGGCTCAACAGCGTAGTTGGCATGAACAATTAAAGCTGAACCGACGCCTGTTTGAGATGGGAGAGGGGACACGCACCGACATACTGGAAACCGAGGCGCGTCTGAATCTAAGCGAGGCACAGCTCATTGAGGCCAAAGATAACCTCGATTTTAGTGAACAAACGCTGGCAAAGCTGCTGGGAATGGCGATCAGTGCCGGACAGCTCGCACAGCTCAACCATCGGTTAGCGCCTTATCCATTGCAACCCGCCAATCTACAACACTGGCAAGCACTGGCACTACGCCATAACGCACAGTTGCTGGTGCTCGGACAATCGCTGGCGGTGGCCCGCTATGACATTGAACGCAATCGTGCAGGACACCTGCCTCGTATTACGCTGGTTGCCAATGCGCGTAAAACCAGTTCAGAGACGGAAAGCAGTTATAACCAGAAATACGATACCCGATCGATCGGTTTTCAGGTCAGTATTCCGCTGTTTTCCGGTGGTGGTGTGTCGGCGGCCACACGTCAGGCAACCGAACGCTACCTGCAGGCGGCACAGGAAAAAGATGAACAGACAAGTTCTCTGCTGATTGAACTGCGACGTCAGTTCAATCTGGTGATCAGCAGTCAGGCTAAAATTAAAGCCTATCAGCTAGCTGAACACTCCGCCCTGACACTGGTGCAAGCGACAAAAAAGAGTGTTCTTGGCGGTGAGCGGGTAAATCTGGATATTCTCAACGCTGAACAGCAGTTATACCGCACCCGACGCGATCTGACTGAAGCCCGATACGTCTGGCTTACCGCCTGGCTACAGCTACATTATTATGCCGGAACGCTTGACGAGAACATTTTACAGCAACTGGCAAACTATTTTGATTAAAGGGAAGCCCCTCCTTAATTACATCTACTCTAATAATTCGAGTTGCTGAAATCTGCATTGGTTAGTGCGCATGAAACCCTCACTGTACCGACAGAAATTCTTCCCCAAATTTGTGGGGATTCCCCAGCCTTTATGGGCGAGGCTCATAGATGGGCCGAGTAGTGAACGCGGCTAACTCATATGCAACTGAATATAAAAGTGGCCTGAACTCGTAGCGGGCCACTTATTATAATCAACACCACTCTCCTATCAGGCCATTGCCAGGCCAGATAGATCAGCGCTCAACGTATTTGTTCCTATAATCTGAATATCATTATTGTCATTTTCCCCACCAGACTGGTAAGCCTCAGCCGTCTGTGCCTCTGCTATCAGCCACTCACGCATCGCTGTTTGACTCCACGCCGTGCCATCGTCAAACACCACCGTTTCCACACCCCGGTTAAAGTAATTATCGAACTGGTTTTTCAGCAGGATCGTTCCCGCATCCGCCGCCCCTTCCGCACTCGCCGCAATATGCAACGTCACGTCATTGCCGCTGCGCGTCAGGCTCACCTGGCCGGTGGCTATCCCCTCCAGCGCCAGTTGATCGCCGCGCCCTGAATTTATCGACTCCACGATCGTGTCATTGCCGTCGCCCTGCGCATAATGGTAGCTGTCGCTGCCCTCTCCGCCGTTCAGGT
>NZ_MJLZ01000054.1 GCF_003666245.1 Brenneria alni | reverse complement strand
CCCACCGCCGCGGCAAAGTGCAGCCACAGGAGAAAACCCACCCCCGCCACGCCAACCAGCACGCCCGCCGGCAGGCAGCGCTGTACCGTTTACAGCGTCCCCCCCGCCCCCCAGAACATACTGGTGCCGAGCAATGAAAACCGGGTTTCGCCATCACGCCATAGCACCCGGCAGGACAAAAAGAAACGGTGCGCCATGCGGGCCGGGGCGGCGGCTAAACTGGTGACGCTGAAAACGGTACAGCGCTGCCTGCCGGCGGGCGTGCTGATTGGCGTGGCGGTGGTGGTTTTCACTCTTCAGCACAATCTGCCGGGCGCTTACGCGCTGCTGATTTTGCTCGGCGCGCTGGGCGGGTTTTTCATCGTGCCGCTGAACGCGTTGTTGCAGGATCGGGGCAAAGAGAGCGTCGGCGCCGGTAATGCCATTGCCGTGCAGAACCTGGGAGAGAATGCCGCAATGTTGCTGATGCTGGGACTCTATTCCCTGGTGGTTAAATTAGGTGTGTCGGTTATCACCATCGGTATTGGTTTCGGCGTACTATTTGCGCTGGCCATTGCATTATTGTGGGCGTGGCTGATTTACGCTAAACGGCGGGCCAATAGGCACAATGCCGCGTAGAACAGACGAGGTGGGTATGAATCTGCTATGGCATGACTGGTGTGTTGATGATCTGAACGTTTATTCATTGCATGACATTCTGGCACTGCGTATTCAGGTTTTCGTGGTGGAGCAAACCTGTCCGTATCAGGATATCGATGGACAGGATCTGGCGGATGGCAACCGCCATATCGCCGCCTATCACAACGGTAAAATAGCGGCTTATGCGCGGCTGCTGGCTCCACATCCGGGTAATGATGCCGTCACTATCGGGCGGGTGATTGTGGCGCCTTATGCCAGAGGCCAACATTTGGGGCATCAGTTGCTGGAACATGTGCTGGCGGCCTGTGCTCGTCACTGGCCGCGTAAGCATCTTTTTCTATCCGCGCAGGCGCATTTGCAGCATTTTTACGCCGCTTTCGGTTTTATCGCCACCGGCGATCTATATGAAGAGGACGGCATTGCGCATATTGATATGCTGTCTGCATTCTGAGATGGCTGGCATTGTCCTGAAATGCAAAACCCGCAGCTAACGCCTGCGGGTTTCCTGAATGGTTTTCAATCAACGTCAACTGGCTGAACTGGAAATCTTACTGCCTAATTTCTCCACGTCCTGACCGAAACCGCGTGCGGTGTTGCAACCGCTCAATACCGCCGCCATCAATAGCGATGCGATGAGTAATTTTATATATTTCATTATCGTCACCAGCAGATTTCAACATGCCTACACTTTGTCATAAACGTGCGCAAAAATTCAATCTCGGACAGGCTGAAAAGGCGGAAATTTATCGGGATATTCAGCCGGATGCCCGTTAGTATTAAACGTGTTCTCAAGTTTTGATAAATATCGGTCAGCCGCTTCTTCACCGAAATTCAACAGGCCATAAAGAAAGATATTTTCCATCTCTTCCTGAGCGACGGCCCCGCATTATTCTGTTTCCGGCAGAAACAATTCCAGCAGCGAATTCAGAAACAGTTTGCCGTGTTCGGTAATTTGCCAGTAGGTTTCGGTTTCATGCAGATAGCCCTGCGCCAGCGCCTGATCCAATTGCGGGCGGATCAGGCTTTCATCCAGCCCGGTGTATGCGGTGAAGTCGGCTCGTGGGGCGGCTTCCAGCAGGCGAAAACGGTTCATAAAGAACTCGAAGGGACGATCGTCGCGGGTAACGTCATGCTGTTTATCCAGATAGTTGCCTTGCATATAGCCGCGTGGATGACGGGTTTTCACCGTGCGCAGAATGCGCCCGTCGCTGAATGTCAGCTTGCCGTGTGCGCCGCAGCCTATCCCCAGGTAATCGCCAAAGCGCCAGTAGTTCAGATTATGCTGACACTGGTAGCCCGGTTTGGCGTAGGCCGAGGTTTCATATTGCTGATATCCCGCTGCGCTTAACAATTGGTGTCCCTGCTCATAAATATCCCACAGCGCGTCGTCGTCCGGCAGTTTTGGCGGGCGGGAACTGAACAGCGTATTGGGTTCGATAGTGAGCTGATACCACGACAGGTGGGGGGGGTTGAGGTCAATCGCCTGGCGCAGATCGTCCAGCGCCTCTTCCAGCGACTGATCGGGCAAGCCGTGCATCAGATCAAGGTTAAAACTGCGCAACCCCAGCTCGTCCGCCAGATGAGCCGCCCGTTTGGCCTCGATCGGGCCGTGAATGCGCCCCAGGCGGGAGAGCTTTTGCGGGTTAAAACTTTGTACGCCAATGGAGATACGGTTGATGCCCGCACGCTGGTAGCCGCTGAAGCGGTCGGCTTCCACCGTGCCGGGGTTCGCCTCCATAGTGATTTCGGCATCAGGCGTTAGCGGTAAGCGCGCCCGTACCCCGTCCAGCAGGTGTTGCATTGCCGACGCGCTCAACAGGCTGGGGGTGCCGCCGCCGATAAAAATGGCGTGTAGCGCCCGACCACCCGCCAGCGGCAGGTCTGCATCCAGATCGGCCAGCACATGTTCGATATATTCCTGATGCGGCACGTCGCCTTTCAATGCATGAGAATTGAAGTCGCAGTATGGACATTTCTGTACGCACCAGGGAATATGAATATACAGGCTGATCGGCGGCAGTTTAAGCATTACGCAGGGTATCCAGCAGTAAACGCAGGGCCTGTCCTCGATGGGAGCGGACGTGCTTTTCTTCACGCGTCAGTTCAGCGGCGGTTTTTCCCAGTTCCGGGATAAAAAAGATCGGATCATAACCAAAACCGCCGCTGCCTGCGGGTTTATGGGCCAGTACACTGTTCCAGCTACCGTGACACACCAGCGGGGTTGGATCTGCGGCATGGCGCAGATAAACCAGCACACAGTGGAAGCTGGCGCCACGTTGTTCATCAGGGACGCCTTGCATGGCGAGTAATAGTTTGTCCAGGTTTTGCTGGTCGCTGGCGTCAGGGCCGGCATAGCGTGCCGAGTAGATCCCCGGCGCGCCGCCCAGCGCATCCACCGCTAGCCCGGAATCATCGGCAATCGCCGGCAGGCCGGTAAGCTGTGATGCATGGCGCGCTTTCAAAATCGCATTCTCAATAAATGTCAGGCCCGTTTCCTGTGCGGAATCTACACCCAGTTCGGTTTGTGCCACGATATCCAGGCCAAAATCCGCCAGCAGACTGGCGAGTTCGCGCACTTTACCGGGGTTGCCGGTAGCTAAAACCACTTTTTGCATCGTATTTTCCTGCGTGTTTATTTGATGAGTTCCGCGACTTCAGCCGGGATGTGTTGCGGATTGATGATTTTAATCTGTTTATGCCGACCGAGTTCACCTTTTTCGATAATGACCAGACTTTTGGCCACCCGGAATTGTTTAGCGAGGAATTTAGTCAGATGGGCGTTGGCCTGACCATCGACCGGCGGTGCGGTCACGGCGACTTTCAGTTCGTCGCCATGCAGCCCGATAATCTGGTCGCGGCTGGCTTTCGGCTGAATATACAGCCGAATCACCAGATCGTCATTGTGGCGTGTGACGGCACTCACAACAGGAACCACAGCCCCGGAAACAGATCCATCCCCAGATAATTGAACAGATACAGGATTAGGATCACCGCCATAGCGGAGAAGTCGATGCCGCCCATCACCGGAATAACCCGGCGAATCGGCGCCATAAAGGGTTCGGTCAACTGATGCAGCAGATACTCAATAGGGCTGCGCCCCTGGCTTATCCAACTCATCAGTGAACGGATAATCACCACCCAGAAAATCAGGTAGCCCGCCGACTTAATCAGAGAGAGCAAACCGACCAGCAGGTTCATTGGACTGAGCGACAAGGCGCCGACCTGAATCAGCAACAGTAGCGGATATTTGATGGTGGTCAGAATAAAGGCCAGCAGTAGCGACGCGCTGTCAATCGGCCCCAGCGAAGGAAGAATACGGCGCAACGGCCCGATAATCGGCTGAGTGATTTTGACCACGAACTGCGATAGCGGGTTATAAAAGTCACTGCGTGACCACTGCATCCAGATACGCAACAGCAAGACCATTACGTAGAGGTCAATCAGCGTTTTGACCAGAAAAGTCAGGGTAAGCATAGGTACGTCGGTTCCTTATCAGTGGATATATCTGTTATTTTTCAAAGTGTCGTCTTTCTCTACACCTTGAAATGTATCAGGTGTAAATGGGGTAATTATTAACGTTTTCAATCAAAACAGCTTTTCCATTTCCTGAGCGCGGTCAACGGCGGCCTGCATGGCGTCTGACACGATTTGCGTCAGTTGGCGTTGGTTGAATACCCGTAATGCTTCGGCAGTGGTGCCGCCTTTAGAGGTCACATTTTCGCGCAGAGCCGACAGCGGGGTATCCGGGCTGGCTTCCACCAGCGCCGCCGCGCCGGATGCCGCCTGTTGTACCAGCAAACGAGCGGTATCCGGATTAAAACCCTGACGGACGGCTTCCTGCTGCATCGCTTCCATAAACAGGAAAAAATAGGCAGGCGCGCTGCCAGCGGCGGCAATCACGCCGTTAATGCCCTGTTCGCTTTCCACCCAGCATACTTTACCCACGCTTTTCATCAACCCGGCGGTGAACTCACGATCGGCGGCGCTGACGGTTGCCGGCGCATACAACCCACTCATTCCTTTCCCCACCAGCGACGGCGTATTCGGCATAATCCGCACGATGTTCACCGCTTCGCCCAGCAGGGCCTGAAAACGGGCAATGTTGATGCCTGCGGCAATCGACAGCACCAGTTTGCCGGAGAAATCCACCTGCTGATGCAAGGGTTCACAGACGCTCGCCATCATTTGCGGTTTTACCGCCAGCACAATGACATCCGCTTGCTGGGCGCAACGCACGTTATCCGCACTGCTGATAACGCCAAATTTGGCTGCCAGCGCGTCGCGGCGGGCGCCGGACGGGGCGCACACGCTGATATGCTGTGCGGGATAACCCCCACCGATTAACCCGGCGACAATGGCTTGCGCCATATTCCCGGCGCCAATAAACGCTATTTTACGTTGTTGCATCTAGAATTCTCGCTGCTTATCGTTATGGCTGATTATTATGGTGTGACTGATTTTCGTTGCAACTGATTGTGCCGTTGTTGCTGACTAAGCCGTTGCCACGGCGTAGTCACGTGCGCCAAAGATAGCCGTGCCAATCCGCACCAGCGTACTGCCCGCAGCGATCGCGGCGCGCATATCATCGGTCATCCCCATCGATAAGGTATCAATGTTGGGGTAGTGTAATGCCAGTTGTTGAAACAGATCATCCATTTGCCGGAAAACGGCAAGCTGACGCTGATAGTCTGTTTCGGGGGCTGGAATGGCCATCAAACCCCGCAGGCGCAAATTCGGCAATGCCGCCACACTGGCGGCCAGCGCGGATAATTCGTCAACCTTAATGCCGGATTTGCTCGGCTCGTTGCTGATGTTGATTTGCAGCAGGACATTCAGCGGCGGCAATGATATCGGGCGCTGTTCACTCAGGCGTTGGGCGATACGCAGACGATCAACCGTATGGAACCAGTCAAAATGCTCTGCGACCAACCGGCTTTTGTTTGACTGTAGCGGGCCGATAAAGTGCCATTCTAACGGTATTTCAGGCCAGTTTTCCCGAAAGTAACGGATCTTGTCCACGCCTTCCTGCACATAGTTTTCGCCAAATGCCCGTTGCCCGGCGTTGATCGCTTCTTCGATCGCCGTCACAGGCTTGGTTTTACTGACTGCAAGCAGCGTCACTTCTTCTGGCGCCCGTGCGCAACGTTCTATGGCGGCTGAGATCTGCTGCCTGATGTCCTGTAGATTCTGCTGGATAGTGGTCATAGTGATTCAGGAGGTTAATCTATGCATGTGGATGAATGGGTGGCACTCAGTGTAAAACATAATGCCTCGGATCTGCACCTGTGTAGCGGACATTCGCCGGTGTTACGTGTTGATGGTCAGTTACGCACTGAAAATACCTTACCATGTTTGGGTTCTGATCAACTGGAACAATGGTGCTCCACATGGCTTGAGCCGCCCCAGCTACAGCAATTACGGCAGTCGGGGCAGATAGATTGCGCCCTGATGCTGGCGGACGGCCAGCGCCTGCGGGTCAATCTGTTTCGCCAGCGGCTGGGGTTATCCGCCGCGCTACGCGTCATTCCGTCAACCCATCCTTCATTAACCACGTTGTGCGCGCCGCCGATACTGTCTGAACTGCTTGAGAAGCCCGATGGGTTGATTCTACTGACCGGCGCCACCGGCAGCGGTAAATCGACTACGCTTACGGCAATGATTACGGCGTTGAACCAGCGGAGCCACCGACATGTGATCACGCTGGAAGATCCGATCGAGTTTATCCATACCAGCCGGCAGTGCCTGATCCAGCAGCGTGAAATCGGTCAACACAGCACTTCGTTTGCCCAGGCGCTGCGTGCCGCGTTGCGGGAAGATCCCGATGTGATTCTACTGGGGGAACTGCGCGATACCGAAACTATTCGCCTGGCGTTAACCGCCGCAGAAACCGGCCATCTGGTGCTGTCCACCTTACATACCCGCAGCGCGGCGCAGGCGGTGGATCGGCTGGTGGATGTGTTTCCCGGTGATGAAAAATCCTTTGTCCGCAGTCAGCTCGCTGCGTGTTTACAGGCCGTGATTGCGCAAAAATTGTTACCAATGCCGCAAGGGGGCAGGGTGGCCTTATTTGAAGTGCTGACGGCAACCTCTGCGGTCAGCAATCTGATTCGGGAAGGGAAAAGCCACCAGTTGCCCAGCCTGATCCAGACCGGGGGGCAGGCAGGAATGCAGTCGTTTGAACAAAGCTATCGGCAGCGCTGTCGGGAAGGGTTGTTGCGATGAAAGGGGAACGAAACCGGGATATTCATCACTTAGTCAAAATTGAAATAACATATGGAGGATGTAATTGATGATTATCCCAACCAGTTATACAGGCATTTATGTTAATACCAGAAGCGAGGTGCCTGCCATCGCCGAAACCTATAAGAGTGAGGCAGAGGATGCGCTTGACATCATTAATTCCGGGCCATCGGGGAGGGCGTTGTTGGATAAAATAGCCAAACTCAGCAGTAGTAAAGATAGAAAAGTGACGTTAAAAGAGCTTGAGATTAATAGTAAACCTTATTCTTTACCCGTG
Organism: Brenneria alni; assembly: GCF_003666245.1. Classification (GTDB taxonomy): domain Bacteria; phylum Pseudomonadota; class Gammaproteobacteria; order Enterobacterales; family Enterobacteriaceae; genus Brenneria; species Brenneria alni. The sequence continues at coordinate 13,828 of NZ_MJLZ01000054.1, read as the reverse complement.
TTGACGAGCTGGCAGCTCGATAAATATAACCCGTCGAGCTTCAGGGAAAACACAGAGATTGCCAAGGGTTTGGCGGTGCAAGGTGTTTTTACAAAAGGGGAAGGAGCAAGCGCTATCATCGGATGGGCGCCTGATATCGCCAGTGTACGACTGAACCAGAATGGCTCTCCTACCGGCGTGGGAACTGGCCGTGATGATAAAATCACCTCGCTGGCTCATGAATTGGTTCATGTAAGACATATATTAAGTGGAAGTTCAATGGCGTGGCAAGGTGATCGCTATGATCCGAGTAGCCGTGCCGGTAAGGAGGAATCAAGGGCGGTGGGGATTGGCAACTATCGTTATTCAAAGACGGGTAAGCCTTCTGAAAACTCGATTCGGGCTGAACACAACTTACCGCTGCGTAGTAAATATAAGCCACACGAATAACCATTTTTGTCATGTAGTAAAAAACTCGGTGGTGAATGAAAATACGTATCCGGGACAAGTACTTTGTCGTGCTTTGCATCTTGTCCTGTATTAATGCGTATTTTCTGTTTAATTTTCCGCCTATTTATCCAGCCATTCCAACGTATCTTTGGCGAAGGTGATACGCTGATCTTCTATCGCCGTGTTGTAGGTCAATTTCTGAGGCAAACCGTCAATTTCGTATGTAATGCGCGTGTGGCGGTTTCTATTAAAATCACTGCGTAATGTATTTTTTATCGATTCAGGCAACGAATTGAACACGCGCCTTGATGTGGTCAGTTGGTAGAAGTCGGCTGGCAGCAGATGTTTGAATTGCCGCGTAACAAAAGTACGCGGGTCACTTTTGTTATAACCTTTATCGTCAATTTTTGCATAGTTTAGCTGGTGAAATTGGTTAATTGCTTCCTCATTCGATACCATCGCTTTAACATCATGAAGAGAAAAGATTTTGCAGCCAGACACTGTTTTTTGAACTGCGGTAAATAACACCGTCAGCGCAGCATCATCATAGCTGGTAATATGTTTCGCAATATCAGAATCAGTCATCGGGGAAATATAGGCATCTACCACCACCAGAGAAATTTTATCATTTTTCTTCTCAGCTTCTACCGCCACGCTATGCGGTGATTTATTAGGTTCATCATCATCTTCAATATTAATAACCGCACGCCATTTGGTGTTGTTGTCCATCATAAGTAAGGCATTTTTAAGTTCGTTGCCTTTGGTTGCAGAAATATTCAGCAGGCCGATCTGTAGATGATATTTATCATTTTGCGCCATGATGAGATATTTCTGTAGGCGGGTTTCCTCTGTTCTGACATTAGGCTGCATCGCGCCAAGCGCATTACTTTCCAGTTTTTCCAGATAATTGCTCACCTGTCTTTTTATCTGGCGCGGGTTATAACCTCCAGATGCGCTGTGTCTGAGTCTTATAAAATTAAATAAGGTGCTAAGAGGGGTAGGCGTTTCCTTTCTGACCGGCATATAAGGGGAAGCCACCCTTGTTGGTTGTGAAGAAGATGCTTCATCCGCGCTGCCTGCCGCCTCTGCGGCGGAAGATGATGAGGCGGCATCCAACGAGCCGGACTGCGACGGTTCCTGAGTGTGAAAAGACATTCTAAAAGGGATTTGCATCGTTATTTCTCAATACATTCAGACATTACTGTTTGTGTGTATCAATAACCGCTTGGTTCCCGCCGATTTACTTAAACCAGAGCGGCAGCACCAACATGACCGTTGCGGAAAAAGGAACGGAACCGTCGGCACTGCCAAAAGACTTAGTGTGGATAGCTCAGTTGTTCTGGTGTGCGGCGCATGATGACCTTGCCGTGCCGAATCGACAGCCTGGCTTTGGCCTGACGGCGTACAGCTTCGTAGTCATTCTCGGCATCCAGCACCACCAGATTGGCCGGGCGGCCTACGGCAATGCCATAACCCTCTCCCAGATGCATCGCTTTGGCGCTGTTATCCGTGACGAAATCAAGACAGCGCTGAAGATCTTCATATCCCATCATGTGACAGATATGCAGTCCGGCATCCAGCACGCGCAGAATATTGCCGTTACCGAGGGGATACCACGGATCTTTGATCGAGTCCTGCCCGAAGCAGACATTCAGGCCTGCCCGATCGAGTTCGGCAACCCGCGTAATGCCGCGTCGTTTGGGAAAGGTATCGAAGCGCCCCTGAAGGTGAATGCTTTCTGTTGGGCAGGAAATAAAGCTGATGCCAGACATTTTGAGTAAGCGGAAAAGCTTGAAGCAATAGGCGTTATCGTAGGAACCCATAGCGACCGTATGGCTGGCCGTGACAAGGTGTCCTACCTGCCGCACTCTGGCTTCTTCCGCCAGCACTTCCAGAAAACGTGACTGCGCATCGTCGGTTTCATCACAGTGTACGTCTACCAGGCAACCGCTACGTTCCGCCAGATCCATCAGAAATTTGATCGAACTGACGCCCTGTTCGCGGGTATTTTCGAAATGAGGAATACCGCCGACCACATCCGCGCCCATTTCAATGGCGCGCGTCATCAACTGGCGTCCGTTGGCAAATGATTCGATGCCTTCCTGCGGGAAAGCAACGATTTGCAAATCAATCAAGTCGCGTGCTTCCTGTTTTACCTCCAGCATGGCTTTCAGCGCCGCCAGACTGGGATCGGTGACATCAATGTGCGTTCGTACATGCTGGATACCATGATCCCGCAGCATACCGATGGTGGTGTGCGCCCGGCGTTTGGTGTCGTCATGGGTGATGGTTGCCTTACGCTGGCTCCAGCGTTCAATGCCTTCAAACAGCGTGCCGCTCATGTTCCATTCCGGTTCGCCGGCTGTCAGGGCTGCATCCAGATGAATATGCGGCTCGACCAGCGGGGGAATGACTAACTGGCTGCCGGCATCGATCACATCAGCATTCCCTGTGGCAGGCAATAACGCGGGTTGCGCATCAATGGCTGCAATCAGACCGTTATCAACGGTAATGCTGAAAAGCCCGTTTTGTTGGCGAAGGGCGGCATTGATTATTTTCATAAAAACTCCTGCTGTTGTTGGACATGCGCCAGATCAGTCATGCCACTGATACATTTAAACGAAATTGTTAACTGCCGTTCAATCCGCTGTAGACGCAGTTTAGCGTATTGCGGCGAATCGCCAGGCGTTCCGCTGCCTTGATGAAATTACTGTTCTCTTGCAGTACGGCATCCAATGTTTCCAGCAACAGTGCCGGTTTTTTACGATGTCCGTCAAATAAATGTCCCAGGATTTTACTCTCCCCGTATGGCAACGCCGGGGCCAGCGGTTCGAAAAGGGAGCGACCGCTGAAGGGATCGCGCCAGCGGCGTTATTTCAGCCACAAGCCTGGGTTCGTAGGGTGGTGGCGTTTGAACCACCCTGCGTCGGGCGCGTGCTATGACATAGCAGAGAAACGGTGGCTTTATCGCGCACGAAATTTTCTCCGGCGTTACATATTTCAATTTCTGGTGATCCCTCAGCCGTAAAGGGCCAGCACTTTGCGTTGTTCAAAACGCCAACGTTTAATTATTTAGGATATAAATAATAGAGAATCACGTAATTTATTATTGTTAAAATAACAGGTAACACTTAGCATTGCTGCTAATAGAAATACCTTAACTAGCTGCCTAATTATAAAATGTGAATATATTTTTGCTGTTCCTTTCCCCTTTACAAGTCATATTTCTCCGGATAACATTCTGGCTCTGAAATAATAATTTCAGGTATTTTATTAAAACGGATTTTAAAATGGCAAATTTAATATACGTATTGATTAACAGCAACAAGCAAGGGCTTATCTCTTCCGGCTGCGGCACGCATCCGTCAATCGGCAACTCGAATTATTTAGAGTATAGAGTGGGAATACTGCAACGCGGGCACCAGCGTCTACTGTTTATGGTGATATGATGTCAGCCACTAATCTGGAAACAAAAATAGCCCAACTGAACCGGCTGACGGATGAGCTGGCGTTGCTTTATATCCCCGGTTATGAGGCCCGTCGAGGATTTCTGAAAGAAATTTCCTTGTTAACCAACAATTTGAGACAAAATGTGCTTAACTTTTGCTTAACGGAAGAGGCGGCTATCAATTTACTCGATAGAGAAATAAAAAATCTGCAAAAACAGAAATTTGATTTATCGACGCAAAAGGTGATGCAGTATTATATTTTTGAAAAGGAAAAAGAAGATCGTCAGGTTAACATCATGTTAAAACAGGTTGGCTTTATCGGCGGGGGAACACAGGTTGTGGCTGGTATTGCCGCTTGTACCGCCTCAGCGGGCTATCTCTGCGCCGGATTCGGGTCGCTGAATGTCTCTCACGGCTTAAATAATCTGTATGAAAGCGGTTATTACCTGCTGTTTAGGGAAAATCGGTCGGGCTGGACGCGTGATACCTATCGGGCGATAGCCAAATCGATAGCTCAAAGCGAAAAACGCGCTGATTTAGCTTACGCCAGCGTTGATTTAGGCATCTCCGCTTATGGGTTATTCAGAAATGTTGTGAGAGAGGATTCCTTCCGACTTTTCAGATATATTAATAGTGATTTTGTGCGGAGTTGGAAAACTATGGGGGCAGTATCTGTGTTTGCTGAAAGCTTAGTTGACATGTCAACAGTTCATGGGATTTACACATTATATAAAAATGAATGATATTATTATTACATCTACTACATGGCCTATTTATGTATATCTATTGATATCCATTCTTTGCTTTATTTTATTTCATAAAAAAATTTTTTGTTTATTCTTATTGGCGTACTTTCATATGATTTCTTTCTTAAATGGATTAAAGGACTCTATCCTTTTCAATTACCTGGATATTTTTATTTATGATAGCATGGCTATTCGCTATTTATCTTTATTTTTTTGGGGGGTATGTTTACTCTTATCATGCTTGGAATACAACAAGAGAACTTAACAGGATTTTATAAACGCAAATAACCCAATTAAACAGGCTGACAGATGGTTACCTGCTGTTTAGGGAAAACCGATCGGGTTGGACGCGTGATACCACCAGTAAGTGATTGGGGTGAGTGAGAGCAGCCAACGCACATGCAGCTTGAAGTATGACGAGTATGGCTTACGCCAGCGTTGATTTAAGTATCTCCGCTTATGGGTTATTCAGAAATGTTATGAGAGAGGATTCCTTCCGACTTTTCAGATATATTAATAGTGATTTTGTTCGGAGTTGGAAAACTATAGGATCGGTATCTTTAACTACTGAATTCACGGTAGATGCTGCTACGTTCACTGATATTTACATGCTATATAAAAATGAATGACGTTATCATTTCTTCTTCAATATGGCCTGTTTATGCATACATGGTTGTATCCATAATCTGCTTTATATTATTTCGCAGAAGTAGGGTTGTTTTATTATTATTATCGTGTTTCCACTTAATCACTTTTAAGAGTGGATTAAAAGAATTATTCCTCTTCAGCTATCTCGATATTTTTATCTATCACAGTATGTGGATTAGATATATATCTTTGTTTTTTTGGGCGGTGGGTATATATTTATATTATTTGGAACATAAAAAGAACATATAACATACTCAATAAGTTTGCCTTGTTTCTATGAATAATACAGGAAATCTATACGCAATATGAAAATGAATGATATATACCCAATAATCCTCAAAATGCAGGTTTAAGCATCTGGAAATGATCGTGAATTCGGGGCGTTAGTGAGTCCGTTATTTCTGGCAACGTTTTGGTCATTGATTCCGGCGTCCGGGCGGTGAAAATGTTTGCCCGAAAGCATCCGGTAGAATTTTCCGAATGTTTCCGGGCTATCGATGGTTACACCTGAAACAGCGCCATTGAACGCACCAACTGTTGCGATTGCTCTTCCAGCGATTGGGTGGTGGCTGAAAAAGATTTCACCAACTGAGTATTTTGCTGCGCCACTTTATCGATTTGGCTGAACGCGATATTCACCTGCTCAATGCCCCGGTACTGTTCCTGTGTCGCGTTGGAGATATTTTTCATCAGTTGGGTGATCCGCATGATCGCTTCGTCCATTTCGTCCATAGTTTCGCCTGCGTGTGAAGCCAGCTCCAGCCCTTCTGAAATACGCGTTTGGGAATCCGTGATCAGCGCACGGATCTCTTTGGCGGCCTGTGCGCTGTTCTGCGCCAGATTGCGGACTTCCCCGGCGACAACGGCAAAACCGCGCCCTTGTTCGCCCGCCCGTGCCGATTCTACCGAGGCATTCAGCGCCAGGATGTTGGTTTGAAAGGCGATACCATCAATGACGCCGAGAATGTCATTAATCCGTTTGGCGCTGGTATCGATTTCCTGCATTTTTTCGATGACATAGCAGACGGACTCGCTGCTAAGACCGCTGGTATCCGCCACGCTATTGGCAAGTTTATGCGCCTGCTCCGCGTGTTCGGCATTATTTTTCACCGTTGCGCTCAGTTGCTCCATGCTGGCGGCGGTTTGCTCCAGTGAGGCGGCGGACTCTTCGGTACGCTGCGAAAGATGAATATTGCTTTCAAATAACTCGCGGCTTCCAAGATCGATCTGCGTACTGACATTCCGTACCTGGCTGACCGAATCCAGCAACGCCCCCTGCATCCGGCCAATGGCGTCGCTAAGGCGCCCCAGTTCGTTGCTGCCGCCTTGCAACAGGCGGCGCGTCAGGTCGCCGTTGGCAACGTGTTCCAGTTGTTCAATGGCCTGTCCCAGCGGTTTTAACAGCATATGCCGTAACGAAACCCAGCCCAGTATAACCAGTGCCACGGATAACAGACTGGAGATGGTGATAAGCAGCAACATTAATCGTTCATTGCGTTCGGATTGCGCCAGCCCGTGACCGGAGAGCTGTTGCGCGTGCAGACGGAAGTCCTGAATGGATTTATCAAAAGCGTCGCTCAATGGGCCTAACTGTTTTTCGAGTACCTCGTAATATTCGTCAGTGTACTGTTTTTGCAACGAACTCAGCATCGGCATCATGCCTTGTTCAAGATAAGCCTCATAGGCTTTCTGTACCCCCAGCGCCAGTTCATGCCTTTGGGTGCCTGGCTCAACAGATTGCATAACCTGAGCAATCTCTTTCTGGGACTGGAGCAGATTTTGTTCCACTATTCCGGTTTCCTGCGCCCCTTCTTCAAGCCGCCCCATTTCAATTTTTCTGACTGCCAGCGTGGCTGATGCCCTGGCCCTGAGCGTCAGGTTATAGCCACTCATCAGATGACCAATTTCTGTTCCCTGAATCTGATTCAGTGTCAGCAGCGATCCCCGGTCTTTTTTAATCGCCAGAATGCCCATAGCGCTGACGATAAGCAGCAGCAGGGTGGTTGATAACAATAATGTCAGTAATCCGGCACGAATGGAGATATTGTTCAGGCTCATGGTTTCCTTTTCCTTGTGTGTGCAGCATTAAAGAGACAAAAGTCATGTTCAGCGCTAAACCTTGTAGCCTCGTTAAATTCGAGGTCATGAATAAAACAGAACGACACAGAAAGTACGGACGTGGTGCAATGATACTTTTATGACTGTAAAACAAAGATAAAATTAAAAATATATGACCGTGATGAAAATTTGAATACATTACCGACATTACCCCACCGATCGCTTATTTCTACCAATAATTGCGCCATGTCGTGAAGCAAGTGGTGCGCTATGGCGATACGGTTGATTGAAAAAGTCAGCAATGACTGCTGTTTTAGCGCTGGAATTTACCGTAAAGAAGTTGTAAACCTACTGTAAAGCACCATCATGTCCTATCTTTTATGCTTTCATACAGATATATCCCGGTACTGTCGCTAAATAATTAGCCGTAGCCTTTGTGGCTGGTTTATTATCGGCGGATAAGATCAGTCTTGTGTGTCTGGCGATGAGTCCGGCGGCATTCTGATCTATTTCTTCGGGGCGCATTCACTGCGCCGGAAAACGATACCCAGAGGTATCCGAGGTTTATGCAGTTAACAAGTTTTACGGATTATGGCTTGCGGGCGCTGATTTATATGGCGTCGTTGCCGGGCGGGCAAATGACCAGCATTTCAGAAGTGACGGAAGTGTATGGCGTGTCGCGTAATCATATGGTCAAAATTATCAATCAACTCAGCCGGGCTGGGTTTGTTATGGCCGTGCGTGGTAAAAATGGCGGGATCCGGTTGGGAAAACCCGCAGAGCTAATCTGCCTGGGTGATGTGGTTCGTGAGCTGGAACCGCTCTCATTAGTTAACTGTAACCATAATTTTTGCCACATCTCGTCGGCCTGTCGGCTGAAACAGATGCTCCACCAGGCGGTGCAGAACTTTCTGTATGAGCTGGATCAATACACGCTGGCCGATTTGGTCAAAGAAAACCCACCACTTTACAAATTATTGTTGGTTGAATGAGTTCTGTTCAGCCTCCCGCTGATGACAACGGAGGAACCGCAGTGTCACAAGACCCATTTCTGGAACGAGAAGCAGAAAAATATGAATCCCCGATCCCCAGTCGTGAATATATTCTGGCGCATATCGCCAAACGGGATACTCCGATCAACCGGGAAGAACTGGCCGCCGATCTACAATTAACCAGCGAAGAACAACTTGAAGCGCTGCGCCGCCGTCTGCGCGCAATGGAACGTGACGGCCAGTTGATTTTTACTCGCCGTCAATGTTATGCCCTGCCGGAAAAGCTCGATCTGCTGCGCGGTACGGTGATCGGCCACCGTGACGGTTTTGGCTTCCTGCGTGTGGAAGGCCGCAAAGATGATCTCTATCTGTCCGCTGAAGAGATGAAGCGCGCCATTCATGGTGATGTGGTGCTGGCCCAGCCGCTGGGTGAAGATCGGAAAGGGCGGCGTGAAGGTCGCATTGTTCGCGTACTGGAGCCGCGTACCGGGCAGATCGTCGGGCGTTATTTTGTTGATGCCGGGGTCGGTTTTGTTGTGCCGGACGATAGCCGTTTGAGCTTTGACATTCTTATCCCGCAAGAAAATATCAACGGCGCCCGGATGGGTTTTGTGGTGGTGGTGGAACTGACTCAGCGCGCCACGCGACGCACGAAAGCCATCGGCAAAATTGTTGAGATCCTCGGCGATAACATGGGCACCGGGCTGGCGGTGGATATCGCTCTGCGTACCCATGACATCCCGCATACCTGGCCGCCTAAAGTTGAAGAGCAGGTCAAAGATCTTGCAGAAGAAGTGCCATCAGAGGCGAAAAAAGGCCGGGTGGATTTACGTAAGCTGCCGCTGGTCACCATTGATGGCGAGGACGCCCGCGATTTTGATGATGCCGTCTATTGCGAGAAAAAACGCGGCGGCGGCTGGCGCCTGTGGGTGGCGATTGCCGATGTCAGCTACTATGTTCGTCCCAACACCCCGCTGGATAATGAAGCGCGTGCGCGTGGTACGTCGGTCTACTTTCCGTCTCAGGTGGTGCCGATGCTGCCGGAGGTGCTTTCGAACGGGCTTTGTTCGCTCAACCCGCAGGTTGACCGCCTGTGTATGGTCTGCGAGATGACCGTGTCGGGGCTGGGGAAACTCACCTCGTACAAGTTTTATGAAGCAGTAATGCGTTCCCACGCTCGTCTGACCTATACCAAAGTGTGGAATATTCTGCTGGGCGATCAAGAGTTGCGGGAGCACTACAAACCACTGGTGGGCGGCCTGGAAGAATTGCATAAGATGTACAGGGTGCTGGAGCGGGCGCGTGACATCCGCGGCGGTATTGCTTTTGAAACGGAAGAAGCGAAATTTATTTTCAATGCCGAGCGCCGTATTGAACGGGTTGAATCGGTGGTGCGTAACGATGCGCATAAGCTGATTGAAGAGTGCATGATCCTGGCGAATATCGCTGCGGCCAGATTTGTGGAGAAGCATGAGGAGCCTGCGCTGTTCCGTGTTCACGATCGTCCAAGTGAAGATCATGTGCTGGCGCTGCGCAGTGTATTGGGTGAACTGGGGTTGACGTTAAAAGGCGGGATGAAACCGCAGTCTAAAGACTACGCCGATCTGATGCTGGAGATCGCCAATCGCCCCGATCGTGAAATGCTGCAAACCATGTTGCTGCGTTCGATGAAACAGGCGGTTTATGATCCGGAAAACCGTGGGCATTTCGGTCTGGCGTTAACCTCTTACGGTCACTTTACCTCGCCGATTCGTCGTTATCCTGACTTATCATTGCACCGCTCAATCAAGTACCTGCTGAGTTCCCGCAAAGAACGCTGGACGCCAACCGGCGGCTGGCACAGCGAGATGAACGAGATGCTGCAACTGGGTATGCACTGTTCAATGACGGAGCGCCGCGCCGATGAAGCGACCCGTGATGTGGCTGACTGGCTGAAATGTGACTTCATGCAGGATCATGTGGGTGAAGTATTCACGGGGATCATTGCCAGCGTAACCGGTTTTGGTTTCTTTGTTCGCCTGAACGATTTGTTTATCGACGGACTGGTGCATGTTTCCACGCTGGATAATGACTACTATCGTTATGATAATATTGGTCAGCGCCTGATTGGCGAGTCTCGCGGTCAGGTTTATCGTCTGGGTGATGAAGTGGAAATTCGGGTTGAAGCCGTTCATATGGACGAGCGAAATATCGATTTTGCGCTGGTATCCAGTACGCGCAAACCACGCGGCGAAGGTAAAACGGCACGCGATCGGGCGAAAAAGCCTGATAATCGTGAAGCCAGACCAAATCGCCGCCGCCGTAGCGCGGCTAAACCAGCCGCCAGGGTTGAACCGGATGCCGCCTTGCGTAAAGAGGGCGATCGTCAGGCAAAAGCCAAGCCGAAAAAAAACGCTGACAAAGCAAAAAAGAACGCCGAGAAAACGCGTAAGATTGCGGCGGTAACCAAAGCCAGACGCACAAAGAAAAAGTCCGTGGAGTAACGGTCAACGACGGGGCCGTTTTTCATCGGCCACCGTGATGAAATGATGACGGGCAGGCGTTGCCCGTTTACTACATTTGAAGAGTATCAATGAGCGAAATTATTTACGGTATTCATGCTGTCAAAGCGTTACTGGAGCAAGATCCGCAGCGTTTTCTGGAAGTTTTTATCCTGAAAGGCCGCGACGATCGCCGCGTGCAGCCGCTGGTTGCCGAACTGGAGGCCTCTGGCATTGTGGTTCAGGTGGCAAATCGCCAATGGCTGGACAGCAAGGTCGAAGGCGCCGTGCATCAGGGGATTGTCGCCAGAGTGAAAGAAGGGCGGCAGTACCAGGAAAACGATTTGCCGGCGTTGCTGGATAATCTGGATAAACCTTTTCTGCTGGTGCTGGACGGCGTCACCGATCCGCACAATCTGGGCGCTTGCCTGCGTAGTGCTGATGCCGCGGGGGTGCACGCGGTGATTGTTCCGCGCGATCGTTCTGCGCAGCTTAATGCAACGGCAAAGAAAGTCGCCTGCGGCGCGGCGGAAAATATCCCTTTGATCCGCGTGACCAATCTGTCCCGTACCCTGCGCGTATTGCAGCAGCACAATATCTGGATCGTCGGCACAGCGGGCGAAGCTGACCATACGTTGTACCAAAGCAAGCTGACCGGCCCGCTGGCGCTGGTTATGGGGGCTGAAGGCGAAGGGATGCGCCGTTTGACTCGCGAGCATTGTGACGAACTTATCAGCATTCCGATGGCGGGCAGCGTCTCTTCACTGAACGTTTCCGTCGCCACCGGTGTATGCCTGTTTGAAGCGGTGCGCCAGCGCGGCTGACGACCAATTATGGTGTGTTGTCGAGCAACGTTATCACCATGTTGTCTCAGCCCTAAGCATCATCACTTTATTCAGAACAACAGCAACCTAAAGGAATTTACGGCATGATTATTGTTACCGCTTTATTGGCTTTTGCCGCCTACTTCTTCATTGGGTTTGTCATGGTGCTGGCATTCCTGTTTATTTATACCCGTGTCACGCCGCATGATGAGTGGACGCTGATTAAAGCCAATAATAGCGCGGCGGCAATCGGTTTTGCCGGAGCGCTGATCGGGTATGTCATTCCGCTGGCCAGTGCGGCGGTTAACTCGGTAAGTCTGGTGGATTACATCATCTGGGGCATTGTGGCGTTGGTGATCCAATTGCTGATTTATGGCGCTGTGCGTATTTACCTGCCGGGACTCAGCCAGCATATCCAGAAGAACGAGGTGGCGTCGGGGGTTTTTCTGTGCACGGCCTCGTTGGGCGGCGGGATCCTGAATGCGGCCTGTATGTCTTATTAAGTCCGGCTATCGTCCATAACAGGATGAGCGACGGGGCAATAACATCACGTTATGGCCCCGTTTTTTATAAAAGAAGCATCAGTGGTGCCATTCTTATCGGTACAACACGGCGCGGGAGGTCCACATGCCGTAGTGTGTTGTTTCGGATTTCATGACGATGGTGTAGTAACGAGCGCCTTTTTCATCCGCTTTCCTCTGAATGGCCCGGTCGGCGTCATCCGGGCTGCCACGCACGGTGACGGATACTGTCCCGATTTTTTCCAGCGTGGCGGTTTGTGAGTAGGTAATCAATTGTGCCTGATCTGTCGGCGCGGGCAGCGGGGCGGGGTTTCCCTGTAAAACCTGACATGCGCAGAGCATGAGCATAAACAACGGTAGCAAGAGAAAGCGCAGTCTGTTCATCGGTCTGACCTGAAAGATAACGATTTGTTCTACAGTGTAACGCCATCAGACGCGTCTTGGCAGTGGCTGAACCGGGTATTGATGAAATGACGCGAACCGATGCGCTTGCGTGGACGACCTCGCTAAACATCATTTAGTGGTATATATAAGGGCAGACAGAACGGAAATTAAGGAAGAAAGATGGTTGAAATGTCGGTTGATGTGATCAGCAGCGGTATTGAAGTCATTCATGCGGTTCCGGCAGGCAAACGCGAGCAGCCTTTACCGACTATTTTTTTCTTTCACGGTTACCTCTCTTCAAAAGAGGTCTATTCCTATTTTGGTTATGCGCTGGCCAAAGCGGGTTTTCGGGTGATTTCGCCGGATGCCGCCATGCACGGCGCACGCTACGATGGCGATGAGGCCCGGCGGTTGCGTCATTTCTGGGATATTCTTCAGTCAAATATTCATGAACTACCCTGCTATGTGGATGCCTATCGGCAGCGCGGGTTGATTGCCAACGAACGCATTGGCGTGTGCGGCGCGTCCCTGGGGGGAATGAGCGCGCTGGGCTGCATGGCGCGTTACCCCTGGATTTCCGCTGTCGCGGCTTTTATGGGATCGGGCTATTTTTCAACGCTGTCGCACACGCTGTATCCGCCGGTAACGGTTGGGGAAGATGCGGGGGCTGAGGAAATATTACAGCATCTGTCGGCGACGCTTGCCGACTATGATGTCTCCGCACGGCTGGCGGCCTTGTCCAATCGCCCTTTACTGCTCTGGCATGGCGAAGCGGATGAGGTGGTATCGGCGCAGGAGAGTGGGCGTTTATATCAGGCGCTGAAAGAAAGCCATCAGGACTGCAATCTGACCTATCTGACCGAGGCGGGCGTTACGCACCGCATCACGCCATCGGCGCTACAGGCGGGCGTCGATTTTTTTCGGCGTTATCTGACCGAATAACCGTCGTGTATAATTAATTGAAAGATGAATCTGGCAGGAGATCACTGCCAGAAGAGGTTAAAGGTTTCTTTTGTTTTCTAAATAATATAGAAACACACATACGCCGCAAAAAAATAAAGACAAATAGTTAACGCTTATGCTTGAATTGATAGGGATGTCAAGAAGTTTAAAAAAAGGCGCGTTTTTTAAATCATATCTGAAAGCGATCATATGAAACGAACCGAGTATGATTAAAATCACTCTGCTTTTGTAAAATACAATAAAACAGACTATGGATACAATTATGTATACATAGACAGGCCAAACATATGAGTAAATTATGATATCATTCTTTTTTTTTTAATGTGTAAATCCC
>NZ_MJLZ01000053.1 GCF_003666245.1 Brenneria alni | reverse complement strand
ACGCCGTTCTTCAAAGGATATCGTCCACAGTTCTATTTCCGTACAACTGACGTAACGGGAACCATCGAACTGCCGGAAGGCGTGGAAATGGTGATGCCAGGCGACAACATCAAGATGATTGTTACCCTGATCCACCCGATCGCGATGGATGACGGTCTGCGTTTCGCAATCCGTGAAGGCGGCCGTACGGTTGGTGCGGGCGTTGTTGCTAAAGTTATCGCTTAATCGCTGGTAGACCAAAAGCATAAAAAGGCACTTCGGTGCCTTTTTTTATACCCATTTTCCTAAATGTGAATTGAAATAAAAACCATTCCTATTTACAATGCCCCATTGGTTAAAAAATCGCTGGGAGCGATTTTAAACGCCGCTTGCGAAGGGTGGCGGGTAGGATAGCCCACCATAAAAACGAGTTGCTCTAGTATGTATGTTTGCCTTTGTAATGCCATCTCTGATAAAGCGATCCGAAATGTAGTTCGTCAGCATCAACCCCAGTCTATGCAGCAGTTGCGTAAGTTGGTTCCTATTGGAACGGATTGTGGAAAATGTATTCGTCAGGCCAGGGTTATTTTTGAAGATGAACAGGCCAAACTCCCTGATATGTATGAAGTAGCATAAAATGTAAGGTCTTTTTTTGACTCTCTCTGCTTACCGGTTATACACTTTAAGAACTGGAGTGGAGGAGCGTGTCATGAAAGGCGATAAAAAAGTCATTACGTATCTGAATAAGTTATTGGGCAATGAACTGGTAGCGATTAACCAATATTTCTTACATGCCCGAATGTTTAAAAACTGGGGGCTAACCCGTCTCAACGATCACGAATATCATGAGTCTATTGACGAAATGAAACACGCCGATCGCTATATTGAACGAATCCTGTTTCTTGAGGGTATTCCCAATCTGCAAGACTTGGGGAAACTAAATATAGGGGAAGATGTTGAGGAAATTTTTCGTTCCGATCTTCAGCTTGAATTAGATGGCGCTCAGGATTTACGTGAAGCCATCGCTTACTCGGATTCTGTGCGGGATTATGTCAGCAGAGATCTGATGATAGAAATTCTGGCTGATGAAGAAGGGCATATCGATTGGTTGGAAACCGAACTGGATCTGATATCCCGTCTTGGCATACAAAACTATCTGCAGAGCCAGCTTAAAGAGCAATAATCTGCTTTTAAGCATTACCTATCCCACGGCTGGATACATTGCTATATTCTGGCCGTCATTTTAAATCATTTTATCCTGTGTGTTGCTTCCTGAACCAATTTGCGTATAATGCTTGAGCTTACCAAAACTAAAGGTGAGTCTGATTTGTAACGAATCAGAGGGCTAAGTTTGTTAATTAGCCAAAACAATACTCCCGACATGGGGGTTATGTACTAACGATTACACTCCCCCATCAATCGAAATGGGTGTGAGGAGTAATTTTTTACGTTTATAAATAATTGGAGCTCTGGTCTCATGCAGAACCAAAGAATCCGTATCCGCCTGAAAGCGTTTGATCATCGTCTGATCGATCAATCAACTGCGGAAATCGTCGAGACTGCCAAGCGCACTGGTGCGCAAGTCCGTGGTCCGATCCCGCTGCCGACCCGCAAAGAGCGCTTTACCGTTCTGATTTCTCCGCACGTCAATAAAGATGCGCGCGATCAGTACGAGATTCGTACTCACAAGCGTCTGGTTGACATCGTTGAGCCAACCGAGAAAACCGTTGATGCTCTGATGCGTCTGGATCTGGCTGCTGGTGTAGACGTGCAGATCAGCCTGGGTTAATCAGGTCATTGAGCGATTGAGAGGTTGAAACAATGATTGGTTTAGTCGGTAAAAAAGTGGGCATGACCCGTATCTTCACTGAAGATGGCGTATCTATCCCCGTAACCGTTATCGAAATTGAAGCAAACCGCGTAACTCAGGTTAAAGACCTGTCTAACGACGGCTACCGCGCTGTACAGGTAACAACCGGTGCTAAAAAAGCAAATCGTGTTACCAAACCAGAAGCGGGTCACTTTGCTAAAGCTGGTGTAGAAGCTGGCCGTACCCTGCGTGAATTCCGTCTTTCCGAAGGCGAAGAGTTCACTTTAGGTCAGAGCATTAGTGTTGAAATTTTCGCTGACGTTAAAAAAGTAGACGTTACCGGTACATCCAAAGGTAAAGGTTTTGCTGGCACAGTTAAGCGCTGGAATTTCCGTACCCAGGATGCTACCCATGGTAACTCCTTGTCTCACCGTGTTCCGGGTTCTATCGGTCAGAACCAGACTCCGGGCAAAGTGTTCAAAGGCAAGAAAATGGCAGGCCAACTGGGTAACGAGCGTGTAACTGTTCAGAGCCTGGACGTAGTGCGTGTTGACGCTGAGCGCAACCTGCTGCTGGTTAAGGGTGCTGTTCCGGGTGCAACCGGTAGCGACCTGATCGTTAAACCAGCAGTGAAGGCGTGAGGAGATAGCAATGGAATTAGTATTGAAAGACGCGCAAAGCGCGCTGACTGTTTCCGAAACTACCTTCGGTCGTGACTTCAACGAAGCGCTGGTACACCAGGTTGTTGTTGCTTACGCAGCAGGTGCCCGTCAAGGTACTCGCGCTCAGAAGACCCGTGCTGAAGTAACAGGTTCCGGTAAAAAACCGTGGCGTCAGAAAGGTACAGGCCGTGCGCGTTCAGGTTCTATCAAGAGCCCGATCTGGCGTTCCGGTGGTGTAACCTTCGCGGCAAAGCCTCAGGACCACAGTCAGAAAGTTAACAAAAAGATGTACCGCGGCGCGCTGAAAAGCATTCTGTCCGAACTGGTACGTCAAGATCGTCTGATCGTTGTCGAGAAGTTCTCTGTAGAAGCACCGAAAACCAAGCTGCTGGCACAGAAACTGAAAGACATGGCGCTGGAAGACGTACTGATCATCACCGGTGAATTAGATGAGAATCTGTTCCTGGCTGCACGCAATCTGTACAAGGTTGATGTGCGTGATGTAGCCGGTATCGATCCAGTTAGCTTGATCGCCTTCGACAAAGTCGTCATGACTGCTGAAGCTGTTAAGCAAGTTGAGGAGATGCTCGCATGATCCGTGAAGAACGTCTGCTGAAAGTATTGCGCGCGCCGCACGTTTCTGAAAAAGCGTCTACTGCGATGGAAAAGAATAACACCATCGTACTCAAAGTTGCTAAAGACGCGACTAAAGCAGAAATCAAAGCTGCTGTGCAGAAACTGTTTGAAGTCGAAGTCAATGATGTTCGCACCCTGGTAGTTAAAGGAAAAGCGAAACGTCATGGACAGCGTATCGGTCGTCGTAGCGACTGGAAAAAAGCTTACGTCACCCTGAAAGAAGGCCAGAATCTGGACTTCATCGGCGGCGCAGAGTAAGTCGGAGGAGTAAAGAACAATGGCAATTGTTAAATGTAAACCGACATCTCCGGGTCGTCGCCACGTTGTTAAAGTGGTTAACCCTGAGCTGCACAAGGGCAAACCTTATGCCCCGTTGCTGGAAAAAAACAGCAAATCCGGTGGCCGTAACAACAATGGCCGCATCACTACCCGTCACATCGGTGGTGGTCATAAACAGCAATATCGTCTGGTTGACTTTAAACGCAACAAAGATGGTATTCCTGCTGTTGTTGAGCGTCTGGAGTATGATCCGAACCGTTCCGCGAATATCGCGCTGGTTCTGTATAAAGACGGCGAACGCCGTTACATCCTGGCGCCGAAAGGCCTTAAAGCAGGTGACCAGATTCAATCTGGCGTTGATGCTGCAATCAAAACCGGTAACACCTTGCCGATGCGTAACATCCCTGTCGGTTCAACGGTTCATAACGTAGAAATGAAACCAGGTAAGGGCGGCCAACTGGCTCGTTCTGCTGGAGCTTACGTTCAGATCGTTGCTCGTGATGGTGCTTACGTTACCCTGCGTCTGCGTTCTGGCGAAATGCGTAAAGTCGAGTCTGACTGCCGCGCTACGCTGGGCGAAGTTGGTAATGCGGAGCATATGCTACGCGTGCTGGGTAAAGCAGGTGCTGCTCGCTGGCGTGGTGTTCGTCCTACTGTTCGCGGTACGGCGATGAACCCGGTAGACCACCCGCACGGTGGTGGTGAAGGTCGTAACTTTGGTAAGCACCCGGTATCCCCGTGGGGCGTACAGACCAAAGGTAAGAAGACCCGCAGCAACAAGCGTACTGATAAGTTTATCGTACGTCGCCGTACTAAATAATTTTAGAGGATAAACCATGCCACGTTCTCTCAAGAAAGGTCCATTTATTGACCTGCACTTGCTGAAGAAGGTAGAGAAAGCGGTGGAAAGCGGTGACAAGAAGCCTTTGCGCACTTGGTCCCGTCGTTCAACGATCTTTCCAAACATGATCGGTTTGACCATCGCTGTCCATAATGGTCGTCAGCACGTTCCGGTGTTTGTTTCCGATGAAATGGTCGGTCACAAACTGGGTGAATTCGCGCCGACTCGTACTTATCGCGGCCATGCGGCCGATAAAAAGGCTAAAAAGCGCTAAGGTAGGAGGAAGAGATGGAAACTATCGCTAAACATTGCCACGCTCGTTCTTCTGCCCAAAAGGTTCGCCTGGTGGCGGACCTGATTCGCGGTAAGAAAGTGTCGCAAGCTCTGGAAGTTCTGACCTACACCAACAAGAAAGCTGCTGGTCTGGTTAAAAAAGTGCTGGAGTCTGCCATTGCTAACGCAGAACACAACGACGGCGCTGACATTGATGATCTGAAAGTTGCGAAAATCTTCGTAGACGAAGGCCCAAGCATGAAGCGCATTATGCCGCGTGCTAAAGGTCGTGCGGATCGCATCCTGAAGCGTACCAGCCACATTACTGTGGTTGTGTCCGATCGCTGAGACTCTGGAGACTAGCAATGGGTCAGAAAGTACATCCTAATGGTATTAGACTAGGTATTGTCAAACCTTGGAACTCTACCTGGTATGCGAATACCAAAGAATTCGCTGACAACCTGGACAGCGACTTTAAAGTTCGTAAATACCTGACGAAGGAACTGGAAAAAGCTTCCGTTTCTCGTATCGTTATCGAACGTCCGGCAAAAAGCATCCGTGTGACTATTCACACTGCTCGTCCGGGTATCGTTATCGGTAAAAAAGGTGAAGATGTTGAAAAACTGCGTAAAGTCGTCGCGGATATCGCTGGCGTACCTGCGCAAATCAATATCGCCGAAGTCCGTAAGCCGGAGTTAGACGCCAAACTGGTTGCTGACAGCATCACTTCTCAGCTGGAACGTCGTGTGATGTTCCGTCGTGCAATGAAGCGTGCAGTACAGAACGCCATGCGTCTGGGCGCTAAAGGGATCAAAGTTGAAGTAAGCGGTCGTCTTGGCGGCGCTGAAATCGCACGTACCGAATGGTACCGTGAAGGTCGTGTTCCGTTGCACACACTGCGTGCGGATATCGATTACAACACCTCCGAAGCGCACACCACTTATGGTGTTATCGGTGTGAAAGTGTGGATCTTTAAAGGTGAGATCCTGGGTGGTATGGCTGCCGTTGAACAACCGGAAAAACCGGCTGCTCAACCTAAAAAGCAGCAGCGTAAAGGCCGTAAGTAAGGAGAGTCGCTGATGTTACAACCAAAGCGTACAAAATTCCGTAAGATGCACAAAGGCCGCAACCGTGGCCTGGCTGCAGGTACGGATGTGAGCTTCGGCACTTTCGGTCTGAAAGCTGTTGGCCGCGGTCGCCTGACTGCTCGTCAAATCGAAGCTGCACGTCGTGCCATGACTCGTGCTGTTAAGCGTCAAGGTAAGATCTGGATCCGTGTATTCCCGGACAAACCGATTACCGAAAAGCCGCTTGAAGTACGTATGGGTAAAGGTAAAGGTAACGTGGAGTATTGGGTTGCCTTGATTCAGCCAGGTAAAGTCCTGTACGAAATGGACGGTGTGCCGGAAGAGTTAGCCCGTGAGGCATTCCAACTGGCAGCAGCGAAACTGCCGATTAAAACCACCTTTGTAACTAAGACGGTGATGTAATGAAAGCACAAGAGCTGCGTGAAAAGAGCGTTGAAGAGCTGAACACTGAGCTGCTCGAACTGCTGCGCGAACAATTCAATCTGCGCATGCAGGCGGCAAGTGGCCAGCTGCAACAAACTCACCTGTTGAAACAAGTGCGTCGTAATGTTGCACGTGTTAAGACTTTACTGACTGAGAAGGCGGGTGCGTAATGACCGATAAAATCCGTACTCTGCAAGGCCGTGTCGTGAGTGACAAAATGGAGAAATCCATCGTTGTCGCCATCGAGCGTTTCGTGAAACACCCGCTTTACGGTAAGTTCATTAAACGTACGACTAAGCTGCACGTACATGACGAGAACAATGAATGCGGTACCGGGGACGTGGTTGAAATCCGCGAATGCCGTCCGTTGTCCAAAACCAAGTCTTGGACGCTTGTTCGCGTTGTAGAGAAAGCGATTCTGTAATACAGTAGCGCTCCTCTCGTTATGATAAACGGCTCAGTAACTGAGCCGTTTATTTTTTCTACCCATAATCAGGAAGCGGTGTTATAATGCCGCGCCCTTAATTATGGGGGCATTTTAATGGCCTATCATGGGTCCTAAAGTAGTAGTTGACATTAGCGGAGCACTAACATGATCCAAGAACAGACTATGCTGAATGTGGCCGACAACTCCGGTGCACGTCGCGTAATGTGTATCAAGGTTCTAGGTGGCTCGCACCGTCGCTACGCAGGCGTCGGCGATATCATCAAGATTACCATCAAGGAAGCAATTCCCCGCGGTAAGGTGAAGAAAGGCGATGTGCTGAAGGCGGTTGTGGTGCGCACCAAGAAGGGTGTTCGTCGCCCGGACGGTTCTGTCATTCGCTTCGATGGAAATGCTTGCGTTATTCTGAACAATAACAGCGAACAGCCCATTGGTACGCGTATTTTTGGGCCGGTAACTCGTGAACTGCGTAATGAGAAGTTCATGAAAATTATCTCTCTGGCACCAGAAGTACTCTAAGGAGCGAATCATGGCAGCGAAAATCCGTCGTGATGACGAAGTTATCGTGCTGACCGGTAAAGATAAAGGTAAGCGCGGTAAAGTAAAAAATGTCCTGTCTGCTAGTAAGGTCATTGTTGAAGGTATCAACCTGGTTAAAAAACATCAGAAGCCGGTTCCGGCCCTGAACCAACCAGGCGGCATCGTTGAAAAAGAAGCTGCAATTCAAGTTTCTAACCTTGCAATCTTCAATACGGCAACTGGTAAGGCTGACCGTGTAGGCTTTAGATTCGAAGACGGCAAAAAAGTCCGTTTCTTTAAATCTAATAGCGAAACTATCAAGTAATTTGGAGTAGTACGATGGCGAAACTGCATGATTACTACAAAGACGAAGTAGTTAAAAAACTCATGACTGAGTTTAGCTACAATTCTGTCATGCAAGTCCCTCGGGTCGAGAAGATCACCCTGAACATGGGTGTTGGTGAAGCGATTGCTGACAAGAAACTGCTGGATAACGCAGCAGCTGACTTAGCAGCTATCTCTGGTCAAAAACCGTTGATCACCAAAGCTCGCAAATCTGTTGCAGGCTTCAAAATCCGTCAGGGCTATCCAATCGGCTGTAAAGTAACTCTGCGTGGTGAACGCATGTGGGAGTTCCTTGAGCGACTGATTTCTATTGCTGTACCGCGTATCCGTGACTTCCGTGGCTTGTCCGCCAAGTCATTTGATGGCCGTGGTAACTACAGCATGGGTGTGCGTGAGCAGATCATCTTCCCGGAAATCGACTATGACAAAGTCGATCGCGTTCGTGGTTTGGATATTACCATTACCACCACTGCGAAATCCGATGATGAAGGCCGTGCGCTGTTGGCCGCCTTTAACTTCCCATTCCGCAAGTAAGGCAGGGTTACTAATGGCTAAACAATCCATGAAAGCACGCGAAGTCGTTCGCGTAAAACTGGCTGATAAATACCGCGCTAAACGCGAGGAATTGAAAGCTATTATCTCTGGTGTGAACTCTTCCGACGAAGAACGTTGGGATGCAGTTCTCAAGCTGCAGACTCTGCCGCGTGATTCCAGCCCGTCTCGTCAGCGTAACCGCTGCCGTCAAACTGGTCGTCCGCATGCTTTCCTGCGGAAGTTCGGGTTGAGCCGTATCAAGGTTCGTGAAGCCGCTATGCGCGGTGAAATTCCGGGCTTGAAAAAGGCTAGCTGGTAATTGTCACCAATTGAATCACGGGAGTAAAGACAGATGAGCATGCAAGATCCGATCGCGGATATGCTGACCCGTATCCGTAACGGTCAATCCGCGAACAAAGTTGCGGTCACCATGCCTTCCTCCAAGCTGAAAGTGGCAATTGCCAACGTGCTGAAGGAAGAAGGTTACATTGAAGATTTTAAAATCGAAGGCGACGCCAAGCCTGTTCTGGAATTAGAACTTAAGTATTTCCAGGGTAAGGCAGTGGTAGAAAGCATTCAGCGAGTAAGCCGTCCAGGTCTGCGCATCTATAAAAGAAAAGATGAGCTGCCAAAAGTTATGGCCGGTTTAGGTATCGCGGTTGTTTCTACCTCTAAAGGTGTTATGACTGATCGTGCAGCTCGCCAGGCTGGTCTTGGTGGCGAGATTATCTGCTACGTGGCTTAATCGGGAGGAAAGAATGTCTCGTGTTGCAAAAGCACCCGTCGTCATTCCTGCCGGCGTAGAGGTAAAACTCAACGGT
This sequence comes from Brenneria alni, assembly GCF_003666245.1. Taxonomy (GTDB): domain Bacteria; phylum Pseudomonadota; class Gammaproteobacteria; order Enterobacterales; family Enterobacteriaceae; genus Brenneria; species Brenneria alni. Next base: position 15,080 of record NZ_MJLZ01000053.1, on the reverse strand, counting down.
CAGGTTATTTCGATTAAGGGTAAAAACGGCGAGCTGAGTCGTAAGATCCATGACGCTGTTGAAGTTAAACAGGCTGATAACGTTCTGACTTTCGCCCCGCGTGAAGGTTTCGTTGACGGATGGGCCCAGGCGGGTACTACTCGTGCTCTGTTAAACGCAATGGTTGTCGGTGTTACCGAAGGCTTCACCAAGAAGCTGCAGCTGGTCGGTGTTGGTTACCGTGCTGCCGTAAAAGGCAATGTAGTGAACCTGTCTCTTGGGTTCTCTCACCCGGTTGACCACACGCTGCCGGCAGGTATAACTGCAGAGTGCCCTAGCCAAACTGAAATCGTACTGAAAGGTAGTGATAAGCAGGTTATTGGTCAGGTCGCTGCGGAATTACGCGCCTACCGTCGTCCTGAGCCTTATAAAGGCAAGGGTGTCCGTTACGCCGACGAAGTCGTGCGTACCAAAGAGGCTAAGAAGAAGTAAGGTAACACTATGGATAAGAAAGCAGCTCGTATCCGTCGTGCGACCCGCGCACGCCGCAAGCTCCAGGAACTGGGTGCGACGCGTCTGGTGGTACATCGTACCCCGCGCCATATTTATGCGCAGGTCATCGCACCGAACGGTTCTGAAGTCCTGGTAGCCGCTTCTACTGTAGAAAAAGCTATCGCTGAACAACTGAAGTATACCGGTAATAAAGATGCAGCTACCGCAGTAGGTAAAGCTATTGCTGAACGCGCGTTGGAAAAAGGGATTAAAGACGTATCCTTTGACCGTTCCGGTTTCCAATATCATGGTCGAGTCCAGGCACTGGCAGATGCTGCCCGTGAAGCTGGCCTTCAGTTCTAAGGTAGAGGTGTAAGATGGCTCACATCGAGAAACAAGCTGGCGAACTGCAGGAAAAGCTGATCGCGGTAAATCGCGTATCTAAAACCGTTAAAGGTGGTCGTATTTTTAGCTTCACCGCACTGACTGTAGTGGGTGATGGTAATGGCCGCGTTGGTTTTGGTTACGGAAAAGCACGCGAAGTTCCGGCAGCGATCCAGAAAGCGATGGAAAAAGCCCGTCGCAATATGATGAATGTCGCGCTGAACAACGGCACCCTGCAGCACCCGGTTAAAGGTGCTCACACGGGTTCTCGTGTGTTCATGCAGCCAGCTTCCGAAGGTACCGGTATTATTGCCGGTGGCGCAATGCGCGCCGTCCTGGAAGTTGCAGGGGTTCACAACGTATTGGCTAAGGCCTATGGTTCCACCAACCCGATTAACGTGGTTCGTGCAACGATTGATGGTCTGGCAAATATGAAGTCCCCGGAAATGGTCGCTGCCAAGCGTGGTAAATCCGTTGAAGAAATTCTGGGGAATTAACCATGGCAAAGACTATTAAAATAACTCAAACCCGTAGTGCAATCGGTCGTCTGCCGAAACACAAGGCAACACTGCTTGGCCTGGGTCTGCGTCGTATTGGACATACTGTTGAACGTGAGGATACTCCTGCCGTTCGTGGTATGGTCAACGCGGTTTCCTATATGGTTAAAGTGGAGGAGTAACAGATGCGCTTGAATACTCTGTCTCCGGCCGAAGGTGCTAAACATGCACCGAAGCGTTTAGGTCGTGGTATTGGTTCTGGCTTGGGCAAAACCGGCGGTCGTGGTCACAAAGGTCAGAAGTCTCGTTCTGGCGGTGGCGTACGTCGTGGTTTTGAAGGTGGTCAGATGCCTTTATACCGTCGTCTGCCGAAATTCGGCTTCACTTCTCGTAAAGCCATGGTGACGGCAGAAGTTCGTCTGTCCGATCTGGCTAAAGTAGAAGGCGACATCGTTGACCTGAATACGCTGAAAGCCGCTAATGTTATTGGCATTCAGATCGAATTTGCGAAAGTGATTCTTTCTGGTGAAGTTGCTCGTCCGGTAACGATTCGTGGTCTGCGTGTCACTAAAGGTGCTCGTGCTGCTATCGAAACTGCTGGCGGTAAAATTGAGGAATAAGTAGCAGATGGCCAAACAACCAGGATTAGATTTTCAAAGTGCTAAAGGCGGAGTTGGTGAACTGAAGCGCAGACTATTGTTTGTTATCGGTGCGCTGATTGTTTTCCGTATTGGCTCTTTTATTCCGATTCCTGGTATTGATGCCACTGTGCTTGCCAAATTGCTTGAGCAGCAGCGGGGCACCATCATTGAAATGTTTAACATGTTCTCTGGTGGTGCTCTTAGCCGTGCTTCTATCTTTGCTCTGGGTATTATGCCGTACATTTCGGCATCAATTATTATCCAACTGTTGACGGTAGTTCATCCAGCGTTGGCAGAAATAAAGAAAGAAGGGGAGGCTGGTCGTCGTAAGATTAGCCAGTACACCCGTTACGGTACTCTGGTATTGGCCATATTCCAGTCGATCGGTATTGCTACCGGTCTGCCGAATATGCCTGGGATGCAAGGTCTGGTATTAAATCCAGGCTTTGCTTTCTACTTTACCGCTGTTGTTAGTCTGGTTACTGGGACAATGTTCCTGATGTGGCTGGGTGAACAGATTACAGAACGAGGTATCGGTAACGGTATTTCAATCATAATCTTCGCTGGTATTGTTGCGGGGTTGCCGCCGGCCATTGGCCATACCATCGAGCAAGCGAGGCAAGGCGACCTGCACTTCCTCCTGTTGCTGTTGGTTGCAGTTTTAGTGTTTGCAGTAACCTTCTTCGTTGTTTTCATTGAGCGTGGCCAACGGCGTATCGTCGTCAACTATGCTAAACGTCAACAAGGTCGTCGTGTTTATGCGGCACAGAGTACGCATTTACCGTTGAAAGTGAACATGGCAGGGGTTATCCCAGCTATTTTTGCTTCCAGCATTATCCTGTTCCCGGCCACGATTGCGTCCTGGTTTGGGGGCGGTACTGGTTGGAACTGGCTGACTACAATTTCGATGTATTTGCAGCCTGGGCAACCGCTTTATGTGTTACTCTATGCGTCTGCAATCATCTTCTTCTGTTTCTTCTACACTGCGCTGGTTTTCAACCCGCGTGAAACAGCAGATAACCTGAAGAAGTCCGGTGCATTCGTGCCAGGAATTCGTCCGGGAGAGCAAACGGCGAAGTATATCGATAAAGTAATGACTCGTCTCACCTTGGTTGGTGCGATGTATATTACTTTCATCTGCCTGATCCCGGAGTTCATGCGTGATGCAATGAAAGTGCCTTTCTATTTTGGAGGTACGTCATTATTGATCGTTGTTGTGGTCATCATGGACTTTATGGCTCAAGTGCAAACTCTGATGATGTCAAGTCAGTATGAGTCTGCATTGAAGAAAGCAAACCTGAAAGGCTATAACCGTTAATCGGGTGAGCTTGAGAAGTTACGGAGAGTAAAAATGAAAGTTCGTGCTTCCGTCAAGAAATTATGTCGTAACTGTAAGATTGTTAAGCGTAACGGTGTCGTTCGTGTGATCTGCAGTGCCGAGCCGAAGCATAAACAGCGTCAAGGCTGATTATCTCGCATATTTTTCTTGCAAAGTTGGGTTGAGCTGGCTAGATTAGCCAGCCAATCTTTTGTATGTAGCTGCAATACTATTTGAGTATCCTGAAAACGGGCTTTTCAGAATGGTATTGCTGTATAAAATTGTAGGAGTGCATAGTGGCCCGTATAGCAGGCATTAACATTCCTGATCAAAAACATACCGTTATCGCATTAACGGCGATCTACGGTATCGGTAAAACTCGTTCGCAGGCTATATGCGCTGCTACGGGTATTGCAGAAAATGTTAAGATCAGTGAGCTGTCTGAAGAGCAAATCGATAAGCTGCGTGACGAAGTTGCCAAGTTTGTTGTCGAAGGTGATCTGCGTCGTGAAGTTACCCTGAGCATCAAGCGTCTTATGGACCTTGGTACTTATCGTGGTTTGCGTCATCGTCGTGGTCTGCCGGTTCGCGGTCAGCGTACCAAGACTAACGCTCGTACCCGTAAGGGTCCGCGTAAACCGATCAAGAAATAATCGGGGTGATTGAATAATGGCAAAGGCACCTATTCGTACACGTAAACGTGTAAGAAAGCAAGTCTCTGACGGTGTGGCTCATGTCCATGCTTCTTTTAACAACACCATCGTAACTATTACCGATCGTCAGGGTAATGCGCTGGGTTGGGCAACTGCCGGTGGTTCCGGTTTCCGTGGTTCTCGTAAGTCTACGCCATTCGCCGCTCAAGTTGCAGCAGAGCGCTGTGCTGAAGCAGTGAAAGAATACGGTATTAAGAACTTGGAAGTTATGGTTAAAGGACCTGGTCCGGGCCGTGAGTCTACTATCCGCGCATTGAATGCGGCTGGTTTTCGCATCACTAATATTACTGATGTGACTCCGATCCCTCATAACGGTTGTCGTCCGCCGAAAAAGCGTCGCGTATAACGCTGCTTTTAGGATTGTTGGAGAAAGAAAATGGCAAGATATTTGGGTCCTAAGCTCAAGCTGAGCCGTCGTGAAGGCACCGACCTGTTTCTGAAGTCTGGTGTTCGTGCGATTGATTCCAAGTGTAAGATTGAACAAGCCCCTGGTCAGCATGGTGCGCGTAAACCGCGTCTGTCCGACTATGGTGTGCAGTTACGTGAAAAGCAAAAAGTTCGCCGTACTTATGGTGTTCTGGAACGTCAGTTCCGTAACTATTATAAAGAAGCAGCACGTCTGAAAGGCAACACAGGTGCTAACCTGTTACAACTGCTGGAAGGCCGTCTGGACAACGTTGTTTACCGTATGGGTTTTGGTGCCACGCGTGCTGAATCACGTCAGTTGGTTAGCCACAAAGCTATCATGGTAAATGGTCGCGTTGTTAGCATCGCTTCTTATCAGGTATCCCCGAATGACGTAGTCAGCATCCGTGAGAAAGCTAAAAAGCAATCTCGCGTTAAAGCCGCTCTGGAGCTGGCTGAACAGCGTGAAAAGCCAACTTGGCTGGAAGTTGATGCTGCCAAGATGGAAGGTGTGTTCAAACGTATTCCTGAACGGACCGATCTGTCTGCGGACATTAATGAACACCTGATCGTCGAGCTTTACTCCAAGTAAAGCTTAGTACCAAAGAGAGGACACAATGCAGGGTTCTGTGACAGAGTTTCTAAAACCGCGCCTGGTTGATATCGAGCAAGTGAGTTCGACGCACGCCAAGGTGACCCTTGAGCCGTTAGAGCGGGGCTTCGGCCATACTCTTGGTAACGCACTGCGCCGTATTCTGCTTTCATCCATGCCAGGTTGCGCGGTGACCGAGGTTGAGATTGATGGTGTACTGCATGAGTACAGCACCAAAGAAGGCGTACAGGAAGATATCCTGGAAATCCTGCTCAACCTGAAAGGGCTGGCGGTGAGAGTTCAAGGAAAAGATGAAGTTATTCTTACCCTGAATAAATCTGGCATTGGCCCTGTGACTGCCGCCGACATCGTCCATGATGGTGATGTCGAAATCGTCAAGCCACAGCACTTGATCTGCCATCTGACTGATGAAAACGCTGCTATCAGTATGCGTATTAAAGTTCAGCGTGGTCGTGGTTATGTGCCGGCATCTGCCCGCATTCATACGGAAGAAGATGAGCGCCCGATTGGTCGCCTGTTAGTCGATGCTTGCTATAGCCCTGTAGAGCGTATTGCCTACAATGTTGAAGCAGCACGTGTAGAACAGCGTACTGACCTGGACAAGCTGGTCATCGAAATGGAGACCAATGGTACGATCGATCCTGAAGAGGCGATCCGCCGTGCGGCCACCATTCTGGCTGAACAACTTGAAGCTTTTGTTGACCTGCGTGATGTACGTCAACCAGAAGTTAAAGAAGAAAAACCAGAATTCGATCCGATCCTGCTGCGCCCTGTTGACGATCTGGAATTGACTGTCCGCTCTGCTAACTGCCTCAAGGCAGAAGCTATCCACTACATCGGTGATCTGGTACAGCGTACCGAGGTTGAGCTGTTGAAAACGCCTAACCTTGGTAAAAAATCTCTTACTGAGATTAAAGACGTACTGGCTTCACGTGGTCTGTCTCTAGGCATGCGCTTGGAAAACTGGCCACCAGCAAGCATTGCTGATGAGTAACCGGATCACAGGTTAAGGTTTTACTGAGAAGGATAAGGTCATGCGCCATCGTAAGAGTGGTCGTCAACTGAACCGTAACAGCAGCCATCGTCAGGCTATGTTCCGTAACATGGCTAGTTCTTTGGTTCGTCATGAGATTATCAAGACGACCCTGCCTAAAGCAAAAGAGCTGCGTCGTGTTGTTGAACCGCTGATTACTCTTGCCAAGACCGACAGCGTTGCTAATCGTCGTCTGGCATTCGCCCGTACTCGTGATAACGAGATCGTGGCAAAACTGTTTAATGAACTGGGCCCGCGTTTCGCGAGCCGTGCCGGTGGTTACACTCGTATTCTTAAGTGTGGCTTCCGTGCAGGTGACAATGCGCCGATGGCATACATCGAGCTTGTTGATCGCTCAGTATCTAAGACAGAGGAAGTTGCTACTGCAGAGTAATCTGTAATGGCATAAAAAACCGGGGAAACCCGGTTTTTTTATTTCACCATGACTCCAGCACCGAACTTCGCTGGACTACGCCGACGCCCGATACAGCAGGTTTATCAATAACTTAGGCGAGTTCAACATATGCCGGTGCTTTCCGAAACCTGACCTGACTTCCCCTCTGCTGGCCCCCATAAGGCTCCTGGGAATCAGGTCCTATCGAGGAGTCATCATGGCGAAAATCAAACTCACCAAGTCCGCACTCGATGCGGCACAAGCCCAGGCGCAGGCCGTGGAACTCAGGGACACGCTGGTACCCGGCTTCCTGTGCAAGGTTACGCCGGCGGGCCGCAAGGTGTTCATGCTCCAGTACCGCACGAACGCTGGCGAGCGCCGCAAGCCCGCCTTGGGTCTGTACGGGGAACTGACTGTCGAGCAAGCTCGCTCGCTGGCCCAGGAGTGGCTGGCCGAGGTACGCCGGGGCGGCGATCCCAGCGCCACCAAGGCTGCGGCCCGTGCCGCTCCCACGGTCAAGCAGCTGTGCGAGAAGTTCATGGAAGACTATTCCAAGCAGCGCAACAAGCCCAGCACGCAGCGCGGGTATCAGGCCGTCATCGACCGTAACATCGTCCCGATTCTGGGCCGCACGAAAGTCCAGGATGTGAAGCGCCCAGACGTGGCCGGGATGATGAAGAAAATGGCCCACAAGCCCGCCGAAGCGAACCGCACGTTCAGCGTCATGCGCAAGATGTTCAACTTGGCCGAAGTGTGGGGCTTCCGGGCAGACGGAACCAATCCCTGCCGGCATGTCCCGATGTATCCCAACGGGAAATCCACGCACCTCATCAGCGATGAGGAAATGGGGAAGCTATTCCGGCAGCTCGACCAAATCGAGGCCGAGGGACTGGAAAACTACGTCATCCCTCTGGCGATACGTCTGCAATTCGAGTTCGCCGCCCGGCGCTCAGAGATCATTGCGCTGGAATGGGACTGGGTTGACCTGCAGAACCGGCGCGTCGTCTGGCCTGACAGCAAGACCGGCGGCATGTCCAAGCCCATGAGCGAGGAAGCCTATCGGCTACTCTCGACGGCACCCCGGCAAGAAGGCAGCCGCTACGTGCTGCCTTCTCCGAGCCACGCTGGCCAGCATCTGACTACGGGCGAGTATTATGGTGGCTGGAGCCGTGCGCTCAAGGCTGCTGGTGCGACGCACGTGGGCACGCATGGCATCCGCCACCGCTCGGCGACCGATATTGCCAATTCGGGCATCCCGGTCAAGGTCGGCATGGCGCTGACGGCGCACAAGACTGTTGTGATGTTCATGCGCTATGTCCACACGGAAGACAAACCGGTGCGAGACGCAGCCGAATTGGTGGCGAACCGACGCAAGACGATCACCGGGATGCAACCAGCCAAGGAGGTGACGGCATGACCCGGCGCAAAGCATCCGTCGCGGCGCCAGCGCCGGTGGTGCTACTGGGCGACATCCGGGCGCTGATCGAGGCGTCGCACCAGCGCGCCGCCTCGGCGGTCAATGCCGAGCTGACCTTGCTGTTTTGGCGCATCGGGCAGCGCATCCATACGGAGGTGCTGGCCGGTCAGCGGGCCGGATATGGCGAGGAAATCCTGCCGACCCTGGCCGAGCAACTTGCCCGCGATTACGGGCGCGGGTTTGGAGAGAAGAACCTGCGCCGGATGGTCAAGTTTGCCGCCACGTTCCCAGACGAACCAATTGTCGCGACGCTGTCGCGACAATTGAGCTGGTCGCATTTAGTCATGTTGCTGGCGCTCAAGGAGCCGATGCAGCGGGACTACTACGCGCAAATGGCCGGTACGGAACGCTGGAGTGTGCGGACGCTGCGCGAACGCATCGACTCGATGCTGTACGAACGTACGGCCTTGTCCAAGAAGCCGGACACGATGATCGCGCAGGAGTTGGCGGCCATGCGTGACGCGCAGCGCATCTCGCCCAATCTCGTCATGCGTGACCCGTACATCCTCGACTTCCTCGGTCTACGAGACACCTGGAAAGAAGGCGACCTAGAAGAGGCGATCATCCGCGAGATGGAGTCCTTCTTGCTGGAACTGGGCGCGGGCTTCACGTTCGTGGCTCGACAAAAACGAATCCAGATCGACGACGACGATTTCCACCTCGACTTGCTGTTCTACAACCGAAGGCTGCGACGGCTGGTAGCAGTCGAATTGAAGGTCGGCGAGTTCAAGGCGGCGTACAAGGGGCAGATGGAGCTTTACCTGCGTTGGCTCGACAAGCACGAGCGAGAGCCGGGGGAAGCTTCGCCTCTGGGAATCATTCTCTGCACAGGCAAGAAGTCCGAGCAGATCGAGCTGCTGGAATTGGACAAGTCGGGCATCCACGTCGCCGAGTACCTGACGGCCTTACCGCCGAGAGGCGTGCTGGTGGCGAGGCTGCAACAGGCAACGCAGCGGGCGAAGTTTCAGATTGAGCAGCGCGGCATGGACGAAAACGGAAACTGAGTTCTATCAATGCCAAGCTGAGGATGGCCGACCTGACGGAATTCTCTTGCCAGAAATTAGCGGGGCATGATTAAGCGCACTTGCCACCGCAATGCAACTCCGAATAGCCGGCGTTGCTGGCTATTTGGCTTTCTGACTCAAGTCATAGATTCGTCTGAACAACTCAGCCTGATAGATTGCGTCGTGAAGTGCATCGTGATCCCCTTTCTGGCTGGGATTCACAACTTTATCGATAGCGCTCGACCTAGTTTCATACCAGGAGCAGCCCGTGACACCCATAAAAAGCGCCTTGATATCTAATGCTGTGAAGCCAAATGGATTGTCACCCAAGTATTTTAGAAAGTAGTGGTTTACAAATCCCCAGTCGAACGGTGCATTCAGCCCTACAAAAACTGGCGTGCTGTCTTTGGGCAAATTTGTAGCAATCCAGGCAGCAAACTTCGACATTGCTTCGACTGGCATCAGACCATCTCTTTCAGCCTGCATTAGTGTGAGGCCTGAGACTTCTAGGGCCTCTGCGATCGATTTATCACTAATCGGTTTGAGCATTACTGAGAAAGAAACTTCAGGCTGGTGTGCTAGGCAGGCCCCCACAGTAAGCATGCTGTGCTCACCGACGATGGGACCCGCAGTTTCGACGTCAACCGAGATAAAGACTTCGGACTTCTTATTCATTCACTTTCTCCGGTAATTGTCGTTGCATTAACCTGCCATCACAGGCGATGGCCCCAACTCCGCAACAGCCTGATGGAAATGCTCCACTTTCAGTGGCGAATCCGGGAACGCCAAGGACACAGCGGCTGGATACAGGCGTGTCCGTATATCAGAGTAAGTCCAGGCCGGTTTGGTTTTTGTCGCAGCGGTTGCTTCAACCAATTTCCTGATCTCGACAGCCGAGAAACCCATGTCACTCAGATCCTTCGTAAAGAGTTCATGCCGCTCATCATCGGACGGTCGTTTGAACTCCTCGATAATCGACGCTCGACGAATGACAGCGGCATCAAGAGCTGACAAACGGTTTGTACAGAGGATGGCGAAAATACGTCCGCCATGTTTGCGCATGCTGTCGATAGATTGAATCAGCGTGTTAACGCCAACCTTATCTTCGTGGTGACTATGATCCTGACTTCGGGATGCCCCCAAGGAGTCTCCTTCATCAATAATCAGGAAAGCCCGACCCTTGCCCGGCCCTATAGACCTGGCAATGTCTTCGAAAGCTTGGGTGATAAGCGTGCCCATTTCACCTACCTTGCCAGTGCCACGGACTTTATTGCTCAGCTTGAAGAGAATGGCATCTTCAATTTTTGCATCACGAGCCAGGCGGTTTGCAATCGCCTCGGCGTTTGCAGTTTTTCCAGTTCCTACATCACCATGAAAGATGGCCAATGGATATTGGTCATTCAACAAGCCAATAACCGCAAGATTTTTCTTGTGATGTTTCTGACTCCAACGCTCCAGCTCATTCGACTGCAGAATGAGTTGAAGGCGTTTTTTTACGCGCAGATAACGCCCCTCAAAACCCAGTAATTTCTGCCCTTGATCATCGAGTTGCGTTGTAGGAAGGTTAGTTTTCACTTCAAATACAGATGGGCTGCTCACGAAAAATCCTTCCTGTTTGCGCCAAATCCATTGCTGCTATAGCCACGTGCTGCAGAGGAGTTTAGGTCTTTGTGGCTGGTGTCTGTAGACGCGGGCACCCAGGAAAATTTCAAGGGTAGTCCTGCGCGCTTTTCTGCAGAAGACGATTCTGTGTAGCGCAGATGAATACGAATCCGCCCACCGTTTTCTTTCGGCGTCAGTGGCCATGTCACGCCACCAGGCCGCTCCGAGCCCGTTGCACCTTCCGTCTGGAACTCATATTTGATAGCGCGCACCTCTGATGAACCATTCATGAGCGTCACATCGGCGTACTCGAGGTGGTTTTTCTTGGCCAGAACTTCGATGTCATGGGCATAATTCGCTGCTTCGTCCTCGGTCATTGCCTTGGTGGTGATCGCAATGATAATCAGATCTGCCTTAACACTTCGCATGACTTTTTCAATATCTGCGACCGTGTAGGTGCTGGTGGTCGAATACGTGCTCATCCTTTTTAGTCCTTGGTCTTGAAGCGGCCGCCAAAAATCTCTTTCCACACGTCGTTATCGTTTTCAACAGATGCATAAGTCGCTGTATCTAGCGCAACTTCTGCTGCTTTCGCTATAAGTTCCTGCTCATCCTTCGTAATACGAGATGCGACATTGTTCTCCGGGCTTACCGGATCAATAATCACAACAGGATCGCTGAAGTGGATCGCTGTCTTGTTGGCATTTTCCGGAAAATCAATGCGCTCGCTTAGTTTTGTGCGGGCGATATATGCTAGGAATTCTCTGAAGCGCTTTTCGATGCTCTCTGCTGGGCCGTCTGTATCAACTATGTGCCCCAAAATCAGTTCAATATGGAAAGATTTCAGGCCAGCGATATCGTGGAAGTGCCTCCAACGCTTGGCCAACCGAACCAGCGTTCGAAAGTGCTTATCCTTATCTTTTCGAGTTTTGACGAACTGGATGTGGCACGGTGCGCAGGTAAGGTTCCTGGCGCCGCTTTGAATATCGTATTGCCAGCCGTGGTCAGCGATCGAGCTGTTCTGTAGAACCGGGACGACATCCACTTCCAAACCGCTCTTAACGAAGGTCACCTTTGCTGCGCGACGTTGGATCTCGAAGTCGTCAACTTTCTTGGTCGGATAAATTTCTATCAACAGATCGTAGATTCTGTTGCACAAGTCTTCGTATGACTTACTGTTTTCTTCTATGCCGGCGATATAAAAAACAACATCAACATCCGTAGGATAATTATCAATCTTTTTTAAGATGGTGTATTTTGCGAATGAGCCCGCTTTAACGACCTTCGTGACTTTGAGCTTCGACTTGTCTGTAATGCGCTTCTTTAGCTCGCTTACAAGATTATCGACCTGCGCGTGATATTCCTTACGCTTTTCGCCAGGAAGACGCAACACATTGTGGTCGAAATATTCAAACTCTGAATTTGATAGCGGCATTAATTATCCCTATTTTAATCAGCAAGAGACGTGTCTTTATTCTTAATCCTGCAACGTCATGCCGTTCGCAATGTAGTCGACAGTAACTGCTGCTGCTGCCTGAGCAGCCAGTAGATGAAATCTATTGTCTTTTTTCGAATCACCGAAATCGCTGATACCACGCACCATCAGTACAGGTTTGCCGAAATTGGCACACGCGGCAAATAGGCCTGCCCCTTCCATCTCGGCGACTTCAATCTTCCCGTGAAGCTCACGCATGCCCATAAACTTCTCGGGGTCGCGAAGGAGTTTTTCACCACTCGCAACCGTGGCTGTCTTCGGCAGTACCCCCTTGGCGACAGGGCCAGCATCGACTTGCTCAGGGAATTCGATCCCGAGTGCTTGGTAGCTATTTGTGAGGCGAGATTCAAGAGCTGCTCTGTTGGAAAGATAGGAGCTGACGTCTTGGCGAACACGCATGCTCAGCCTGGTGATTTCAGGGCGCGCCTCGGCTTTTCCGCCCTCAATAAGAGCGGCGCCTTCATAGGCGACGATGCGCTCTGCAAGGACGACTTCGCCAAGCGCACATTTGCCCCGCAGGCCGGCCGCAATACCCAACATCATCACATTAGTAGGCCGCAGTTCACTCAATAGCATGGCGGTCACAGACGCGGCATCTACGTTACCAGCGCCTGCGAAGCAAGCTACTACGCAGCTGGCCGTCCTGCCACCGCGTTTGGTGACGGGCGCCTTCCAGACGTGGAGACCATGCTCTGTAGTCGAATGCTCGGCATCTTCCGCGATGCCAAAGGCATGCTTGGCTGCGGCCAATTCAATGTCCAGAGCGGTTAATACCAGTACATCAGGGGGCAGACCATCAATCCTGGCCCGCTCTTCCTCATAGAAGATTTTTACAATGCGCGTGCTGATCTCTGAAAAGGCCAGCACGGGTTCTTGCAGAGATAGCGCGGGAAGAAATTTGACAACCTTATTTCCGCTATTCGGCATGTAGGTCAGAGGGTTCATTTGGAAGCTCTTCAGGACGCCAAGCGCGCCAGCACCATCTTCGCTATTTGCACCCAACTGCAAATCAAGCGGCAACACAGGCAATAGCTTCTTGGCCATTTTGCGCGCGCGGTCCAGCACCCCTTTTCCGCCGCCCAGAGCCACCATTGCAGTTGCGTGCTCAATTTGCTCATCGCCGACATTGCCACCAGTCAGCACTTCCTCTTCGAGAGGTACGAGTTCTGCGACGCCACGCGCGACCATGCCCATGAGTAGCCTGCGTTGCTCAGGGTTCGCCTTAGTTTGAAGGCGCTCGTGCGAAGCGACGATTTTTAGGCGAACCTGAACGCTGTCACCCGGTGTCAGCTTGTCAACCGCTTTGGCAATCGTCCAATCGAACAGCAGCGGTTTGCCATCTTCGTTGACCGGTTCCGCAGCGACGTAAATGACAAAGCTGCCGCCGACCTTGAGCACCTCCTCAACAAACGTGTCTACAAATTCGTGTGCTCTGTCGATAAGCGCATTTCCCGTCGTGTTCGAAATGCTGCCAGCAAGAAGGAAGTAGCTCGACGCCAGCATCAGGGAATTTGTCATCAGTGATCTCGCTCGAATTTTTATACAGCCGCATAGTCTTCTACGAGCCACTAACCCAATCCTCGCAGCCGGCCATACAACGCACGGCCGACACCGAAAGCAGCTCGCAAACCTCTTCAGACATGCGGCTTATTTTTTACATTTCAAGAGCTTTGTTGCAAAAATATTTGCGTTGAAAGCAAATTCATGCAACTGGCTGGCCCAGTTTGGAGGATCTGGGAGCTAGACGCGGGAGGTTTGGCTCGTAGACAACACCCGTTGAATATTGCGTCCCCCGGCAAAGCCGGGCCGCGCTGTCGTGCTACGCATCGAGCCTCGCTGTGCGAGTCTCGCCCCTGCTGGGCTTCTATCGTTCCCTCGCTTCGCTCGGCTGACGCCTACGGCCCGGCTTCCAGCTTCGGGCCTGCGCGCTTCGCTTGCGTGCGGTCGTCACAAGGGGATGGCCGTTGCCTGTCCAGCCATCTTTCCTGACTCCATCACCTTGCTCGCGACTGTAGCCCGCGGCCGTGTGCCGTCAAGGCGCGCAGGGCCGTGTCCTCGGCTTCGCCTGCGGGCCGCACCAACCCTGCGCTTTGCTCCTTGACGGCCCCCCGTCCGCGCGCTCCTGACCGTCGCGGGCGATGAACTCAGGAAAGACGGTGGCAACGAGGCCAACCGGGTTCTTCGTGCCAACCGCACCGAACAGCCGAAAGGCTGGGCTCCGAATCTAGGAATCCGGTGAGGTTTCTTCAACAGCCAACTTTGTCAGGAGAAAGATCATGCAACTTGCATCCCGTTTCGCTTCCCGTTCCCCGTCGCTGCGTAGCGATTACCCGCTGTCGGACGACCAAATCCGCCGTGTGGCCCCGTCCATCTTCGCGGACGCTCCGCACGAAAGTCGCTCCGAGCGATACGCCTACATTCCAACGGCTGCCGTGTTGACCGAGCTTCGCAAGGAAGGGTTTCAGCCCTTCATGGTGACGCAAACCCGCGTGCGCAACGAAGGCAAGCGCGAGCACACCAAACACATGCTGCGCCTGCGCCACGCCAGCCAGATCAATGGCGCAGAGGCTAACGAAATCGTGCTGCTGAACTCGCATGACGGTACGAGCAGCTATCAGATGCTGGCGGGAATGTTCCGTTTCGTGTGCAGCAACGGACTGGTGTGCGGTGACACCGTGGCCGACGTGCGCGTGCCCCACAAAGGCGACGTATCCGGGCTGGTGATTGAAGGCGCTTACGAGGTGTTGAGCGGCTTCGAGCGGGTCAAGGAGTCGCGCGACCTGATGCGCGGCATCACCTTGGATGATGTGGTCTAGCAATATTGGACACTCGTTAAGGTTTTTTACGCTGCATGCTTTTCTTTAGCATGCGGCGTCTGACCATTATTGAAGCTATGCGGCCTGCGTTGGTTGTAGTAATACGTCATGTAACTCAGGATATCTGTCTTGGCATCATCCACATTTTCGTAACCACATTCCGGTATCCATTCCGATTTCAGGCTCCTGAAGAACCGCTCCATTGGCGCATTGTCCC
>NZ_MJLZ01000052.1 GCF_003666245.1 Brenneria alni | reverse complement strand
ATTCATTTCATTGCTATTGAAGGGATGGATATAAATGAACATAGATTTGACGCCCTATTATGCCCAGCCCGGCGAACAGCCGTTTGGCGCACGGCGCATGGCAATGCCCTGGCGCAACCATGTGCCGCTGGCGGCTGAACAGATCCCAGCCAACTGGCAAGCTTTAACGCAACAAAGGTTGCCTGCCCGCAAGCGTCTGTTGTATCTGCATATCCCTTTCTGCGCGACGCACTGTACCTTCTGCGGCTTCTATCAGAATAAATTGCGTGAAGACAGTACCGAAATCTATACCCGTTATTTGCTGCAAGAGCTGGCGATGGAAGCAGACAGCCCGCTTCATCAGTCAGCTCCCATTCATGCGGTGTATTTTGGCGGTGGTACGCCAACCGCGTTGGCAGCCAAAGAACTTGCGCAGATTATCAGCGCCATTCGCACGTCGCTGCCGTTGGCGCCTGATTGTGAAATTACTGTGGAAGGGCGTGCGCTGGATTTTGACGATGAGCGGATCAATGCCTGTCTGGATGCGGGGGCTAACCGCTTCTCCATCGGTATTCAAACCTTCGATAGCCGTATTCGTCAGCGGATGGCGCGGACCTCGGATAAACAGCAATCGATCCGTTTTCTGGAGCGCCTGTGTCAGCGCGATCGGGCTGCCGTAGTTTGTGATCTGATGTTCGGTCTGCCGGGGCAGACGCCGGAACTCTGGCGGGAGGATCTGAATATCGTCAGTAATCTGCCGCTGGACGGGGTCGATCTCTATGCGCTGAATTTGTTACCCACCACCCCACTGGCAAAAGCCGCCGAAAACCAGCGAGTTACCTTGCCAGATGTCACCGCCCGGCGTGATTTTTACCTTTCCGGCGCGGCATATCTGGCCGATGCTGGCTGGCATCAATTAAGCAACAGCCATTGGGCCAGAACCACCCGTGAACGTAATCTTTATAACCTGTTGATTAAACAGGGAGCTGACTGTCTGGCGATGGGCAGTGGGGCGGGCGGTAACCTCAACGGCCAATCCTATATGATGGAACGCAGTCTGGTGCGTTATTATCAGGTGCTCGATCAAGGACGAAAACCGATCATGATGATGACGCCCGCCAGCCCAACCGGCCCCTGGCAACACCAGCTTCAGGCCGGGATCGAAGTGGGGCGGATTAAATTACCGCTGCTTACCCGTCACGCCAATGCGCTTCAGCCGTTGCTCAGTCAGTGGCATCAGGCGGGATTGACCTGTGATGATTCTACCTGCCTGCGCTTAACTCACGATGGCCGCTTCTGGGCGAATAATCTGATGCAGGCATTACAACAAATCATTCCTCAGCTCAATGCCGAAGAACACGCTCACTAACCGGAGACATAACCATGACACTGAATGAATTATTGGCAACCGAGCCGGACGGCACGCTGGAAGATATTGCCAGTCAGTATGATACCTCTGTGTTCAATGTCGTTAAGGCACTGCCAGAAGCACAGCGCACGCTGGTTGGCGGGGAACGATTTGATCAGGTATGGGACGCGATTACCGGCTGGGGTGAAGTCACCTTAATCAGTCATACGGCGGATGCCATTCTGGAATTTAAAAGCGAGTTGCCGAGTGGCGCGCATCGCCACGGTTACTTTAACCTGCGTGGCAAAAATGGGTTAAGCGGGCATATCCGTGCGGTAAATTGTCAGCATATTGCTTTTATTGAGCGTAAGTTCATGGAAATGGACACAGCGTCTGTGGTGTTTTTTAATGCCGCCGGAGCTGCTATGTTTAAAGTCTTTCTCGGACGGGATAGCCATCGCCAGTTGTTAACCACACAGGTTGAGGCGTTCCGTACCTTAGCGGATGGGCTACAACCGGAGCAGGTATGACGTGGCTACTCTTTGGAGCAGGTCAGGGGGTTGGCGGCTGTTTGTTGCAGCGCGCCATTGAATGTGAGCAACCAATAGTGGTGGTTCTGCGTAATGCGGAACAGGCCGCTCAGTTACGGACACAGGGAATCACGGTTGTGCAGGGTGATGCCTGTGATGCCGATACCGTGGGCAAGGCCTGCCGGTTGGCAGGCAAGGATGCTATCGTCGTGTCGACTATGGGCGGCGGCGACGTGAATTATCAGGGCCACCGCGTGGTGATTGATGGCGCCGAGCAGGCGGGTATAAAGCGTATGCTGCTGGTGACGTCTATGGGCTGTGGTGAGCAATGGCCGCTGTTGTCGCCGCGTGCTAAAGCGGCCTTTGGTCTTGCGGTGCGGGAGAAGTCACTGGCGGAAAGCTGGTTGCAGTCCAGTTCACTGGATTACTGTATTGTTCGCCCCGGCGGGTTGCTGGATGTCGTCGCCACGCATAACGCACAACTTACGCAGGGCAATGCCGTGCTGGGGCTGGTTTCTCGTCAGGATGTGGCGCTGACCGTCGATCGATTACTTCAGCAGCCGGTATTTGGTAACCAAATCTACAGCTTGGTCGATCCCGACCTCGAACTGCCTCTTATGCCGTAACCTCTGTTGTTCTGTTGATGCCCGTAACGAGATGTCGGCAGAACACGGTTTTATGCTAATAATGAAGCCAGGATGCGTCAGCCAGGGTTTGATGTTGACCAGATGATGCAGCTGTCTGATGAACTGCTCTGGGCAAGGCAAATTTTGCTGGATTTTGTTCAGCGCCATGCCGTTCGATAGCAGTATCAGCCGTATCAATAGCTTGCCCACATTTACCGCACTGTTTCGAATTAAAAACACGTTACGGCCCTGAATTATTAATTGGGCCTTATTTATTCGTGCCAGCAAATAAAATAAACCCTTCAGTTATTATATATAAAAATATATATCGATGTTTTATAACGTCATGAGAATGATTATTACTTTCATTTACCCCGGTAAATTTGGCGACAAATCAAGCATAAAAACGCTGGTTTTGTGATGGGATTGTTATTGTTTGGATAAACATTTGAGGTTTTATTTTTCCGTAGCATAATACCTATTGTTAATGTGGTTTTGGGTCGTCTAACGATTGTTTTATTCCTTCCTATAAAAAAAATACAAGTTTCATTTACTTGTAAGCAATGTGGTACAAGGAGCTTTCCATGCAGGTCAGCAGACGGCAATTCTTTAGAATTTGTGCGGGTGGCATGGCCGGAACCACGGTCACCGCTCTGGGTTTTTCTCCAGCGGTCGTATTGGCTGAAACCCGGCAATATAAATTACTGCGTGCTAAAGAAACACGTAACAACTGCACTTATTGTTCCGTTGGGTGCGGTATTTTAATGTATAGCCTGGGAGATGGCGCTAAAAACGCCAAACCCTCCATTTTTCACATTGAAGGGGATCCGGACCATCCGGTGAGCCGTGGTTCATTGTGCCCGAAAGGGGCCGGGCTGATTGATTATATCCACAGCGATCAGCGGCTTAAATATCCTGAATATCGTGCACCGGGGTCGGACAAATGGGAGCGTATCAGTTGGTCTGATGCGTTTGATCGCATTGCCCGGTTAATGAAAGATGACCGTGATGCCAATTTTATTGAGAAGAATAATGCAGGCGTGACGGTGAACCGCTGGCTGACGACAGGGATGCTTTGCTCGTCGGCTGCCAGTAATGAAACCGGGATGTTGGATCACCGTTTTACTCGTGCTCTGGGGATGCTGGGGATTGATACCCAGGCTCGTCTGTGCCATGCCCCCAGCGTGTCAGCCCTGGCGCCGACGTTTGGCCGCGGGGCAATGACCAATAACTGGGTTGATATTAAAAACGCCAATGTGGTGCTGGTGATGGGCGGCAACCCGGCGGAAGCGCATCCAGTTGGTTTTAAATGGGCGGTGGAAGCCAAAATCAAAAATGGCGCCAAGCTGATTGTGGTCGATCCGCGTTTCAATCGTACCGCGTCGGTTGCCGATCTCTATGCGCCCATCCGGGCGGGTTCAGACATCACTTTCCTGCTGGGGGTGATTCAGTATCTGCTCAGTAACAATAAGGTACAGATGGAATACGTGAAGTCCTATACCAATGCCGGCCTGCTGGTACGTGAGGACTACACCTTTGATGACGGTATTTTCAGCGGGTACGATCCGCAGGCGCGTAAATATGATCGCACCTCCTGGCAGTATGAACTGGATGAAAATGGCTTTGCCAAACGCGATACCACGTTGAGCCATCCCCGATGCGTGTGGAATCAGCTAAAGCAGCATGTCAGCCGCTATACGCCGGACGTCGTCACCAGTATCTGCGGCACGCCGAAAGAAGATTTTCTGACCATCTGTAAAATTCTGGCCTCAACCTGCGTACCGGACAAAACCGCCACCTTTTTGTATGCGCTGGGTTGGACGCAGCACACCACCGGTTCTCAGATGATTCGTACCGCCGGGATGATCCAACTGCTGCTGGGAAATATTGGTATGGCGGGGGGCGGCATCAACGCGCTGCGCGGACACTCCAATATTCAGGGTTATACCGACCTCGGTCTGCTCTCTTTACGGCTGCCGGGCTATATGGATTTACCGTCGGAAAAACAGGCCACCCTGCAAGACTATTTAAACCAGACTACGCCTAAAGCCCTGCTGCCCGATCAGGTCAATTATTGGAAGAACACCCCCAAATTCTTTATCAGCATGATGAAGAGTTTCTATGGCGATAACGCACGCAAAGAGAATGACTGGGGATTCGACTGGTTGCCCAAGTGGGATCAAAGTTATGACGCGCTGCACTACACGCAGATGATGATTGAAGGCAAGGTGAACGGCTATATCGCTCAGGGCTTTAACCCGATAGCCGCATTTGCTGATTCCAATAAAGCCCGTGACGCCCTGAAAAAACTAAAATTTCTGGTCATTATCGATCCGCTGGCAACGGAAACCTCTAATTTCTGGCAAAACCACGGCGAACTCAACGATGTGGATAGCGCCAGTGTTCAAACGGAAGTGTTCCGCCTGCCATCGAGCTGCTTTGCCGAGGAAAATGGTTCGATTGTTAATTCAGGGCGCTGGTTGCAATGGCACTTCAAAGGCGCGGAGCCACCGGCGGAAGCGCTGCACGACGGTGTGATCCTGGCCGGGATTTTCCTGCGCCTGCGGGAAATGTACGCCAAAGAGGGCGGCGCCAATCCTGAGCCGGTGCTCAATATGGCGTGGAATTATCTCAATCCTGAAGATCCGTCGCCTGAAGAGGTGGCAAAAGAGGGAAACGGCTATGCGCTGGCGGATATTTATGACGATCAGGGCAATCTGGTGCTGAAAAAAGGGCAACTGCTGTCTGATTTTTCACAACTGCGTGATGACGGCACCACCGCCAGTTTCTGCTGGGTTTACACCGGCTGCTGGACCGAACAGGGTAATCAGATGGCCCGGCGGGATAATGCCGATCCGTCCGGGTTGGGCAGCACATTGGGCTGGGCCTGGGCCTGGCCGCAAAACCGCCGCATTTTGTACAACCGCGCCTCTGCCGATGAGCAGGGAAAACCGTGGGACCCCAAACGTGAGCTGCTCCACTGGGACGGTCAGCGCTGGCAAGGGATTGATGTTCCCGACTACGGCAATGCCGCGCCGGGCAGCGGTGTGGGGCCTTTTATTTTGCAGGCGGAAGGGATGGGACGCCTGTTCGGCATCGATAAGCTGACCGACGGCCCTTTTCCTGAGCACTACGAACCGGTTGAATCGCCGCTGGAGAAAAGTCCGCTGCACCAAAAAACACGCTTTAACCCGGCAGCCCGGTTGTATGAAGCCGATCGGCTACGTTTGGGCGTGGCGGCTGAATTCCCCTATGTCGCCACCACCTACTCGATTACCGAGCTGTTTCGTCACTGGACCAAACATGCGCGGCTGAATGCGATTGTCCAGCCGGAGCAGTTTGTCGAAATCGGCGAGGCGCTGGCCGAGCAGAAAGGCATCCATGCGGGCGATATGGTGAAAATCAGCAGTAAACGCGGTTATATCAAAGCCAAAGCCGTGGTCACGAAGCGTATCCGCACGCTGACGATTGAAGGCCGCCCGGTGGAAACCATCGGCGTGCCTTGTCATTGGGGATTTGAAGGCACCACACAGCAAGGGTTTATGGCTAACACCCTGACGCCGCATGTCGGTGATGCCAATACCCAAACGCCGGAATATAAGGCGTTTCTGGTTAATGTGGAAAAGGCGTAGCGGAGAAAGATTATGGCCATGCAATCACAAGATATTATCCGGCGTTCCGCCACCAACGCGCTGACGCCGCCGCCACAGGCCCGCGACCATCAGCAGCAAGTGGCCAAACTGATTGACGTTACCACCTGTATTGGCTGTAAAGCCTGTCAGGTCGCCTGTTCCGAATGGAACGATATCCGCGATGAGGTGGGGCATAATGTCGGCGTGTATGATAACCCGACTGACCTGACCGCCAAATCCTGGACGGTAATGCGTTTTTCGGAAGTGGAAGAGAAGGGCAAACTGGAGTGGCTGATCCGTAAGGACGGCTGTATGCACTGTGCCGATCCGGGCTGCCTGAAAGCCTGTCCGGCGGAAGGGGCGATCATTCAATACGCCAACGGCATCGTCGATTTCCAGTCCGAGCACTGTATTGGCTGCGGCTACTGCATTGCGGGCTGTCCGTTTGACGTGCCGCGGATGAATAAGCAAGACAACCGTGTCTACAAATGCACGCTGTGCGTCGATCGGGTGGTGGTGGGCCAGGAGCCGGCTTGCGTCAAAACCTGCCCGACCGGGGCCATTCATTTCGGCACCAAAGAGGCGATGAAAGATCTGGCGGCGGAGCGTGTTATCGATCTCAACAGCCGTGGTTATGACAACGCCGGGCTGTACGATCCGGCTGGAGTTGGCGGAACGCACGTGATGTATGTCTTGCACCATGCGGATAAGCCCCAGCTTTATCACGGTCTGCCGGATAACCCCACAATCAGCCCGACGGTGACTTTCTGGAAAGGGATTTGGAAACCCCTGGCGGCGATTGGTTTTGCCGCCACCTTTGCCGCCAGCGTATTCCACTATGTTGGCATCGGCCCGAATCGCGTAGAAGAAGACGACAACGAAGCGGCAACGGATGAGGCGCATCACGAGGAAAAGCAACATGAAAAAGAGTAATCGGATTTTGCGCTACAGCGCGCCGGAGCGCATTAATCACTGGATTGTGGCTTTCTGTTTCGTGTTTGCCGCCATCAGTGGGTTAGGTTTTTTCTTCCCGTCGCTTAACTGGATGATGAATATATTTGGTACGCCGCAACTGGCGCGCATTCTGCATCCGTTTGTCGGTGTGGTGATGTTTGCGGCTTTTCTGCTGATGTTTTTTCGCTACTGGAAACACAACCTGATCAACCGTGATGATATTGAATGGGCGAAAAATATTCATAAGATCGCCAGCAATCAGGAAGTCGGTGACACTGGCAGGTATAATTTCGGTCAGAAGTGTGTGTTCTGGCTGGCGATTATCAGCCTCTTATTACTGCTGGCGAGCGGAATTGTTATGTGGCGGCCCTATTTTGCCGACGCATTCCCGATCCCGATTATTCGTCTGGCCTTGCTGGTGCATTCGCTGGCGGCGGTGGGGCTTATCCTCGTTATCATGGTGCATGTTTATGCCGCGCTATGGGTGAAGGGAACCATTACCGCTATGGTGGAAGGGTGGGTATCCGCTGCCTGGGCGAAGAAGCATCATCCGCGCTGGTATCGTGAGCTACAGCGTAAACAACAGGAAAAACAACCCTGATGAGTATCCGTATTGTCCCTCAGGAACAGTTAGAACGTAATGAAAAATCGACCTCGGTGGGGAATATTCCACCGTTGCTTTTTGCTAATTTGAAAAGTTTATACCGCAGCCGTGCCGAGCGTCTGCGGCAGTTGGCGCAGGATCATCCGCTGGGCGATTACCTGACGTTCGCGGCAAGCGTGGTGGAAGCGCAGCGTAAAGTGCTGCATGACCATCCGTTACAGCGGGATCTGACAGAAATATTAAAACAGGCCGGTACTCGTCCGCCGCTGGATATCGAGCGGTTTCCCCGTGATGCGCACTGGCATACCTTGCTGTGGGCGTTGATTGAAGAACTTAAGCCTGAAGCCAGCGGACAAGTGTTGGCGACGCTGGAAAATCTGGAAAAGTCGTCGGCGCAAGAGCTGGAGACCCTGGCGACCGCGCTGTTCAGGCATGAGTTCAGCGTGGAAAACAACGACAAAGCTCCGTTTATCTGGGCGGCGCTGTCGCTATTCTGGGCGCAGATGGCCAGCCAAATTCCCGGTAAGGCACGGGCGGAGCCGGGCGAGCACCGTCAGTTTTGCCCGGTATGCGGTAGTATGCCGGTATCCGGCGTTGTGCAATTAGGGGCCAGCAGTGGGCTGCGTTACCTGCACTGTAACCTGTGTGAAAGCGAGTGGCACATGGTGCGGGTGAAATGCAGCAACTGCGAAGAGTCAGGCGATCTGAACTACTGGTCGCTGGACAGCGAAAATGCGGCCATCAAAGCGGAAAGCTGCGGCCACTGCGGCACCTATCTGAAAATTCTGTATCAGGAAAAAGATCACCGTATTGAGGCGGTGGCCGACGATCTGGCGTCGCTAGTGCTGGATGTGAAGATGGAAGAAGAAGGGTTTTCCCGTAGCAGCATTAACCCGTTCCTGTTCCCGCAAAGCGCGGGTTGATTCCGATGGTGAGCAACTCGCGGCTCAACTGGATTACGCCGCCGCCGCTGAACGCGGCTATCAATTGGTGGATTCGCGTAATCGGGAAGGATCGGTGCCTATCTGAATGTGCTGGATGCGCGGCGAACACGCTACAGCGCCTGGCAGACGCTGATAAGTATCGAACAGATACGACTGACCAATCAGGTGACGTTATATAACGTGCTGGACGCCGGGGTGAGCCGAGCCTCAGACAGTGGTCAAGTCTGTTGTATTACGCAGCTAAGATGATGTCAGCCGTTGCAGAGTGGTCAACTGTTCCACCGCATCATGCATGGCGTCCATACCTTTGGCCGCTTCTTTCATTCGGCCCATGTTGGTTGTCAAATTGTGACGTTCCTGACTGGTTTCCGTACTCATGGCGGCAATCTGGTCGGCGGCTGAGATGCTCTGGTTGGCCATATCCTGTGTGGTGTTGACGGTTTGTGAGGCCACGTTGCGGATACGTTCAATAGTTTCGACGGCGGAACGGATATTGTTTCGGGTGGCATCGGCCTGATCTTTTGACGACCGGGCTAGGCGGCGCACTTCGTCCGCCACTACGGCAAAACCGCGCCCCGCCTCGCCAGCTCGTGCCGCTTCCACTGCGGCATTGAGCGCCAGCAGATTGGTCTGATCGGCAATCGCGCTGATGCCGACGGTGATCTGCCTAATGCCGAGGGAAATCTGCTCCAGTTGATTAAGTTCGTGTTCCAGATGTCCCTGCGCGGTGCGGGTCTGCGCGGCGGCTTCACTGATGGCGCGAATGCTGGATTCCGCCACGTCCAGAGTTTCGGTCTGACGTGTGGTGGCGTGTTCGAGCTGGGGTAAGGCGGTCAGCAGCGGATTGAGTTCTTCCTGATAGGCCACCACCCGCTCGATGACGCCGGACTGGATACCGTGCATCGCTTCCCAGCGGCGCAGCGCCCGCTGTGCATAGTGACCGGCATAGGCCGCATATTCGATGGGGAAATGGGTCATGGCCTTAACGTCATGGTCGAAAAACGCCAGCGCAGACAACGTTTGATTGATGGGTACGCCGAAAATTTCACCAAAACTGGAAAAACCGGCGGCGGGTACGCTATCAAAGAAACTGGCTTGCCCCAGGCTGTCGGCGTTATTCATTCTGCGCAGCACACAGTCGTTCAGCAGCAGTCCGGTAGGTTTGCCTTTATCTGCCAGAAACTGCTGCCAGTCATGCCGGGTGGCGGCAACAAAATCCGTTGCCTGTAACAGATACAGGCGGTCGCCGAATTCCAGATCACAGAAGAAGGTTATTCTGTCAGCCTGAATGGCGGCAACCGAACGAATGAAATATTCATTATCAACTTTTACCCCAAAGGTTTTCCCCTCAAGGTGTTTGGCGATCTGGCTCGGTTTACAGTGCAGGTAGTCAGACAGGACATTGACTATCGGTTGGGGGCGTCCGTTGGCATCGAATACCGATTTGACGGTGCGAGCCACCGGATCAGCTTCGGCAACCAGCCAACTCTGTGCAGTCGGCGCAAAGTTCTGGCTCTTGAAAGGGGCAAAGGATTTCCCTTCCGCCATCTGGCAAAACACCAGTACCGCCTTGCCTTGCAACACCCCGTTGTGGTTGCCGATATAGGTGGCGCTGAAATCGAGTTTTCCGCCAGCCGAGCCGCCAATGGTCATGCAGGGGAAACGGCCGCTGGCGTACCACGCCTGCATCAGAAACCCTTCGGAGGCTGACAGTCCGTCGCAGTAGATCATGGCGAACGTCCGATCGGCGGAAAGCGGCAGGTTGACGTTAAGCCGTTCCAACTCCTGACGAATCGCCGAGACTCGCTGGCTGGCGGTCGCTTTTCCTGATACGTGCAGATCGATCACGTGTACTTCATGGCGGGCGATCAAGGTTTGCGGCAACCATAACCAACTGCCCTGACTGCCTGCCATGTCGCAATAGGTTGTTGTCTGTGGGCGGCTGCACAGTGCGCCGGTTGACGAAAGGGTAATAACCGTCAGATTGCGATCCGAGAATTGCTGCCAGGCGTTATTGACGTTGGTAAAGTCAGCATCGGGAGGAACGAACGCAAACAGCAACCCTGATTTGTCGGAAATTCCGAGAGTGTTCAATGAGGCAGGTAATGCTTCGCAGCTATAGACGCCACTGGCGGGCGAGTTATGACCAAAAATACTTGCTCCTGCACGGAAAGACGACAAAATCCCCATAGTAGTTCCTTCTGTTCAATTGAATCATGGATAAAGCGAATCATTGAATAAAAACAGTTTAATCCCTGACTTTCTCCCTGTATGAGTGTCGGGTCACGTTTATCCGCACGGTGCGGTGGGGCGGATATCGCGTAGCCGAACCGCTAATCCCTTAAGGAAATAACGCAGTACCTGATCGCCGCACACCCGGTAGTTTTTGTGCTCTGGCGCACGCAGCATAGCGGTCAGTTCAGGTTGTGAGAGCCGGAAATCCTGCGACTGGAGTAACTCCTGAATATCGGTGGTTTTCAGCGCAAACGCCACGCGCAGCTTTTTCAGGATGATATTATTGGTGATTTTACGTTCAACTTTCGGCGCCGGGCGACTGTCATCTTTGCCTCGCTGATGGATAATCAGGCCGTCGAGAAATATCCCCATCAGGATATCCGGGCAAGGCTGGTAGCCTTCTTCCTCTTCTTTTTTGACAAAACCGGCGATTTGCTGCGGTGTTACGCGGGTGTCCATCAACGCCAGAATGCCGATCAATTGTTCATTATTCAAATTCAGCATGTAGCGTATGCTACGTAATACATCATTATTTATCATTACCGGATTTTCCCGCCATATATAACCGTTATGTCCGGGTAGTATAAAGCGATCTGCCGTAAGGATCTCAGCGTTAACGATGAATTTTTATGGCAGGCATGACGGGCAAGCGTAATAGGTTGAAGTAAACAGCGTCAGTGCGCGCTGCTTTGCTGCGGTATCCACCACTTTGTACTCCGCCACGCAGACGAGGGTTGAACCGCCGAGGATAAAACGTTAGGGGTACGCTTTTTTCCCCTCGGATGACCATCAGGCGGATATGCGCGTCATCTTCTATGCCGCTATTTTGTAACCCCGCTGGCCGCCACTCAGTTTCACTTGTGGAACAATTATTCATCGCTTAATAATAAGGTATCGCATTATCTGATGCGGGAGAGCGGTTTAGCGATGAGGAAAGTAGTGACCAATGAAAATTACTGATGTACGGGCAATTTTGGCTAATCGGTATCTGTTTGTCGAAATTACCACCGATGAGGGGCTTAAGGGAATTGGCGAATCCGGCGCCTGGGGATTTCTTGATGCATCGAAGGGCGCGATAGAGGCGCTGCGCACTTACCTTATTGGTCAGGATCCTTTGCGTATAGAGCATCATTGGCAATATATGTACCGCTGCTGGCATTTTCGCGGCGCAGCAATCATGGGGGCTATCAGCGCAATTGATATTGCACTGTGGGATATCGCCGGTAAGCACTATGGCGCGCCAGTGTACAATTTACTGGGAGGGCGCTGCCGGGATAAGGTGCGTGTTTACGCCCATGCTGGCGGAAAAACTACCGAAGAAACCATTGAAAATCTTAAACAGGCGAAGGCCAAAGGAT
Organism: Brenneria alni; assembly: GCF_003666245.1. Lineage (GTDB taxonomy): Bacteria > Pseudomonadota > Gammaproteobacteria > Enterobacterales > Enterobacteriaceae > Brenneria > Brenneria alni. The sequence goes on along the minus strand of NZ_MJLZ01000052.1, from coordinate 12,692 downwards.
TTACCGCCATTGGTCATCTGTCGCCGTTTCTCGACCAATCGCGTGATACCCCTTATTTCAATACCCACGCCAGGGAAATGGCGGAGGCGATTGAAAGGATAGGCGCCTATCGTGATGCGGTGGGGAATTCGGTGGATTTATGCATTGAAATACATCGGCGCTTGAAGCCAGCGGATGCGGTGGTATTTGCCAGGGGAATAGAGGCTTTTTATCCCTATTTTATTGAAGATCCGATCGGTGCCGATAATTTTGACTCAATGGCTGGCGTTGCGGATAAAATTAACATTCCTATCGCCACCGGCGAGCGGTTAAATAATCCGCAGGAATTCGCGATGCTGATTAAACGCAATGCGGTTGCTTATGTCCGCCCTGATGTTTGCATGTGCGGCGGCATTACCGGAACAAAAAAAATCGCGGCGCTGGCAGAAGCGCACGATCTGATGGTGGTGCCGCATAATCCACTCAGCCCGGTTTCCACCGCGGCCTGTTTGCAGATAGCCGTCAGTATTCCGAACTTTGCCTTGTTGGAATATCCCGGAGACGATCAGCCTGCGCTGTCGGAAAAATTTGGCGCCGCCGGGGTGGAGAATGGCGTGCTGAAAAAGGATATGGTGAAAAGCACCTTCCAGTGCGTTGACGGATTTATTGAAATTCCGCTGGCTGCCGGTATAGGCATTGAGCTGGCTGATAATCTGGAAGATCGTTTCCCCTACCGTCGCCGGGGTCTAAAAACACGCCTGCACGTTGATGGTTCAGTGGTGGATCAATAAACGTCTTTGGTCAGTGCGCATCATAACGATGTGCATTGACGTTATTACCACTCCGTCGCTAAAAGCCCGGCTTTGCATAAATAATCAAGGGGATGCCGTATTGGACATATTTGCCATCAAACTGGCGGTTACGCCCGTTCTGATGCTCATCGTTTCGTTGACGGTAAGAAAGTGGGGCGGTTTCGCCGGTGGGGTTCTCTCCGGTATGCCGCTGACCTCCGGCCCGGTCGCCATCTTTCTGGCTGTTGAACAGGGGCCGCATTTTGCCGCTCAGGCCGCCTCCGGCGCATTATCAGGACTGGGGTCGGTATTGCTCACGTACCTGTTCTATCTTGTCATAACCCGCTCGCTTTCTATCCCTGTGGCGTGTGTCGGTTCGCTATTTTTCTTTGGCATTATCTCCTGGCTGTTTCTGGTTGCAGGATCGCCGGAGGCCGCGATTATTGCCAGTTTAGCGGTGATAATGATTATTCTCCGGTTAACCGGCAACGGAAAAAGAGCGATAAAAACATCGGCAATACCATTCTGGGATATTCCGTTGCGTATGCTGACGGCAACCGCGATGCTATTCGCTATTACCACTTCGGCGCACATCCTCGGCCCCCAAATAAGCGGCATTCTTTCTCCTTTACCGGTCATTGCCTGGCCGCTGACAATATTTGCACATGTTCAGGGAGGAAGAGGTGAAATGGCCGCAGTGATGCGTGGTAACGCCGTCAGCGCAACGGGGGTTATCATATTCTATGTCGTGATCGGGGAATTGATTCTCCGGGCCGGGCTTTTAACCACGTTTGTCGTGGCTTTTGCGGCTTCCGTGCTGGTCACGTCCCTGCTGGCCGTGGGAATGCGGCGTTTGGCGAGATACGGTGCGGCGGATCGCCATCAAAATGGGTAATGGCCGGAAAGTTTAAATTTGAATTAACCCACCGGAATGAAGTCTAATTTAAACCAGAAGAAAGAACGCTCTCTCAGGTTGGTGTGCGGTTGCGGCTTATGCGCAACACGACTGTATAAATGTATGTTATGGAATTATCGCTGTTAAAGGCCACTAACCGATCATTAGAGATAAATGCCTTATGCTTAATCGTTGGAGATCTTTTTTACGCTATGCCCATCCCAGACACTGGTTATTGTGGTCTGGCCTGGGGGTCTTGTTTCTTCTGGTTCAGTTGCCTTATCCCGTGCTGGTTATGTTTGGCGGTTGGTTAGGGCGGCTGTCGATGCGTTTTCTTAAAAGACGTGTGACGATCACCCGGCGCAATCTGCAACTCTGCTTTCCTGATGCCGACGCGCAACAAATCGATGCCAGAGTCACCGCTAATTTCTCCTCCCTCGGCATAGGATTGCTGGAGACGGGGATGGCGTGGTTTTGGTCCGACAGGCGGATAAAAAAGTGGATTGAGGTTGTCGGGCTGGAGCATTTGCACGCGGCGGAAGATAAACAGCACGGGGTTATTGTTATTGGCGTACATTTTATGACGCTCGAATTACATTTTCGTATTCTGGGCCACTGCAAGCCAATGACAGTGATGTATCGGCCTCATAACAGCAGAATAATGAATCTGGTGGAAAAATGGGGGCGTTCAAGATCGGGGAATGCGCTGGTCAGCAGGAAAAAACTGGTCGGCATGGTGCATACATTAAAACGCGGCGGAGTCGTCTGGTTTGCCCCCGATCAGGACAACGGCCCCAAAGGCAGCATATTCGTGCCATTTTTTGGCGTAGACCGGACGGCGACCACCAACGGAACCTTTATTATCGCTAAACTGGCCAGGCCTGAATTGGTCTCCGCTGTCGTGATCCGTAAACCCAATGGACAGGGATATCAATTGATCATCTCTTCCGGGCTGAAAAATTTTCCCTATGATGACAGTCTGGCCGCCGCCAACTATATCAACCGGGTTATTGAGGACGAAATCATGAAAGCTCCTGACCAATATCTTTGGCTGCACCGACGTTTTAAAACCCGTCCGGCAGGTGAGCAGTCTGTGTATATTTAATCTATTTCATCGTTAAATGCCTTTAATATTATGTGGTTATAAGTAACTCCCCCTCTTGCTGCAGGGTCATGTTTAATCACCTGTCATTTTATGGACTACACTTACCTCTTTCTCTGCCTTTCTTAATGCCTGCTCCTGACATTAACGGATCATGCATTTTCCCTGTTAAATGCCGACATTCCTGTGCCAATAAGGTCTGCCAGCTTTCTGGATGTTAGTTTCAATACCGCCTGCGCGGATCTTTCGTTCAGGCTAAAAGGCGATTATGAAATTATTCCCACGAGCGTTTATGTTTTTGCGTAAATCTTCATCACCACCCTGGAATGATATTCTGCCGGTCAGGGGGGAGCTGTTTGGTATGGAACGCCTGGAGCAGCACGGACGCACGCTTGCCGCCGCGCAGCCCGTGACCCTGTCGCCACCCGCCGTTATGTCTTTACAGCATCGTCTGAATGATAATGCAAAAGTGTTATTGGCCGCTTATCGCGCCAGCGCCGCCGAACTGGAAAAAGGCGGCAGTGTGGTTCCGGCTGCAGAGTGGTTACTGGACAACTATCATCTGGTTGCGGCGCAGATTCGTGAAATCCGTGAAGATCTTCCCCCGCGCTATTACCAACAGTTGCCTAAATTATCGCAAGGCCCTTTTGTGGGGTATCCGCGGGTATTTGGCCTGGTATGGGCGTTTATTGCTCACACGGACAGCCATGTCGATCCTGAGGCGTTACGCCGTTTCATTATGGCATATCAAGGGGTACAGCCTCTGACGATAGGGGAATTGTGGGCGGTCGCCATTACCTTGCGTATTGTACTGATAGAAAATTTGCGCCGTCTGGCCGATCAGATGACCGCCGGACGTTTGGCTCGTGCGGAAGCTGAACTGGCAGCGAATAACCTGTTACACGCGGTTGATGGACAAGCCGCATTGGCGAAGGAGATTGCCCGGCATAACGATGCGCCGCTATCCGAGACGTTCGCGGCGCAGTTGGTGAAGCGTTTGCGCGATCAGGATCCCCGGACAACACCGGCGCTGGGGTGGCTGGAACAGCGTCTGAAGCAGCAGGGCAGCTCGATGGACGAGGTGGTGCAAAACGCGCAGCAGCGCCTGGGCATATCTAACGTCACCGTGCGCAATGTTATTACCAGTATGCGGTTGATTTCCGATATTGACTGGGCGACGTTTTTTGAAAGCGTCAGTCTGGTGGATGCGCGTTTGCGAGCGGGCAGTGCGTTCGCCCAGATGGATTTTACCACCCGCAACCTCTACCGCAGCGCCATCGAACAACTGGCGCGCCAGGCGCCCTGTACCGAACTGGATATTGCCGAAAAAGCGCTATTAATGGCGCAAAGCGTGCCTGATTCGTTATCTCCCGATAACCCTGACGACCGCAGGCGTGAACCAGGATATTACCTGATTGCGGAAGGGCGGCCACAGCTTGAAGCGCTGATTGGATTTCGGCCCGAACTATTACTGCGTTTTAACCGCTTTACGCTGCGTGTGGGCATGGCGGGCTATCTGGGCGCCATTGGATTTTTCACCGCGTTGTTGCTCGCCGGTGCGCTATTGGTGTTGTCATCTTCTGCTGTTGCCACCGCCTGGCTGATATTTTTTGGCGTTATCTGCCTGATCCCGTTTTCTGAAGTTGCCACCGCCTGGGTTAACCGGCTGGTGGCCTGGCTGTTTGGCGCCGCGCCGCTGGCCGGACTGGAACTGCTGCAAGGCGTACCGACAGATTGTCGCACGATGGTGGTGATACCCACCTTACTCACCAGCGAACAGGATATTCTGCAACAGGTAGAACAACTGGAAGTCCACTATTTGTCCAGCGGTCAGGGTGACATGACCTTTGCCTTGCTGACCGATGGCGTGGATGCCGATACTGAAATCCTCGCTGGCGATCGGCACCTGTTGACGCAGGCCTCTCTTGCGATAGAGCAGTTGAATCAGCGTTATGGCGCAGGGCCTGCCGGCGATCGCTTTTTATTGTTGCACCGCAGAAGGCTGTTCAATCCCAGCGAAAACGTATGGATGGGCTGGGAGCGTAAACGGGGAAAACTGCATGAGCTTAACCGCTTGTTACGTGGCGCCACCGATACCAGTTTTGTCCCGGTTGACCGGCTTGCGGTTCGTGTCCCGCCCGATGTTCGCTATGTGATTACGCTGGATGGGGATACCCGTTTACCCCGAGACGCGGCCTTAAAACTGATTGGTAAAATGGCGCATCCGCTTAACCAGCCGCGCTGGGATACCAGCGGGCAGCGAATTATCGCCGGTTATGCCATTTTGCAACCCCGGATCACTCCCTCCCTGCCGGCGGGGCATGAAGGCTCGCTGTATCAGCGTATTTTCTCCGCGCCAGGGGGCATCAACCCCTATGAAGCGGCGGTGTCCGATGTGTATCAGGATCTGTTTGGCGCAGGCTCCTACACCGGAAAAGGGATCTACGATGTGGATGCCTTTGAACGGGCATTACAAGGGCGCATTCCTGAAAATAGCCTGTTGAGCCATGATCTGTTTGAAGGAATTTATGCCCGATCGGGACTGGCTTCGGATGTCGAACTGGTGGAGGCGTTTCCTTCCCGCTACGACGTTGTCGTCAAGCGGCAACATCGCTGGACGCGTGGCGACTGGCAACTGCTGCCGTGGATCCTGGGGCTGGCGCGTACGGATTCCGGCAAGGCGGCATGGTTATCGGCGGTAGGGCGCTGGAAAATGATCGACAATTTACGCCGCTCGCTGTTAGCGCCCAGTCTGTTGTTGATGCTGTTTTTTTGCGCGGCACTGCCATTGTCGCTGGCATGGAAAGGCTTTGTCATGGTGCTGCTGGTACTGGCGTTTCCAGCCTGCCTGCCCGCCTTGTGGGATGCCATTTCCCGTTGCTGGCGGGGGCTGACGGGGCAGCAGCCGTTCAATCAAAGCCAGCCTTTCAGGCACCTGTTCAGCGATCTCAAACTGGCCTTTATGCAGGTGTTTCTGTTACTGGCGTTTCTGGCTGATCATAGCTGGCAGGCGCTGGATGCTCTCATTCGTACACTGGTGCGGTTGACCATCACCCGGCGGCACCTGCTGGAGTGGACGACAGCCGCGCAGTCCGGGCGTCGTCCGCGGCCAACGCTGGCGGGCTTTTATTTTCAGATGGCAGGCGGCCTGCTGCTGAGTGTGGCGGTGGTGGGCGGTTCGCTGCTGGTATCGCCCTGGAATTGGCCGTTGTGGTTACCGCTTGCGTTGTTGTGGTTGGCGGCGCCGGCATTGGCACTGTGGGTCAGTCGGGAACGTGCCATTACGCCGCAGGAAAATATTGATGAGGCTGACAAACGCTCACTGAGATTAACCGCCCGGCGCACCTGGCGTTTTTTTGAAACCTTTGTCACCGAACATGAACACTACCTGCCGCCGGATAATTTTCAGGAGCAGCCTAAACCGGTGATTGCTCACCGAACCTCGCCTACCAATATCGGCCTGTATTTACTCTCCACGGTGGCGGCGCGGGATTTCGGCTGGATCGGCATGGTGAATGTGATCGAACGGCTGGAAGCGACATTAACGACAATGGATCGGTTACAGCGCTTTAAAGGCCACTTTCTTAACTGGTATGACACACGGGATCTGCAAACGCTGCTGCCGGCTTATGTCTCCTCGGTGGATAGCGGAAACCTGGCGGGTAACCTGATCGTATTGGCGAATACCTGCGAGTTATGGCTGGAAGAGAACTGGGCGCAGGATATTCGTCAACCCCTGGCCGACCATATTCAGTTGATTCGTGAGTCGTTGTTTCTGCGCCGGGAAACGCAGGGCGAGTCATCTTTGCTGCGGCGGCTGGGGAAAATTGACGCGTTGCTGAACAGTAACCTGCCGCATGAACGCCTGTTATCGGAGTCGGTGCAGCAAGTCGATCTGCTATTACAGCGCACTTATGCGCTGTTGCCGTGTGCTGATGAAGAACCCATCCCCGAACCTCTTTTCTGGATGAACGCCACCCGGTTCATGTTGGCGGCGCATGAGAGCGAACATGCCTGTTCAGATGCCGAACGCCAGTCACTGAATGTGCGTTTGCAGGATCTGGCTGCTCGCTCACGCAAGATGGCGCTGGACATGGATTTTGCGTTTCTTATCGATCCTGAACGTAAGCTGCTGTCGATCGGCTATTTAATGTCGGAAAATCAGCTTGATGTCAGCTGTTATGACCTGCTGGCTTCCGAAGCCCGATTAGCCAGCCTGTTTGCCATTGCCAAAGGCGATGCCGGTACTCGTCACTGGTTCCGTCTGGGGCGTGCGGCGGTGGTTACTGGCCGGGGGGCGGCGCTGATGTCGTGGTCTGGCTCGATGTTCGAATACCTGATGCCGTCGCTGGTGATGCGTGCGCCGCTGGGGAGTTTGCTGGAGCAGACGACCCGTCTGGTTGTTGCTCATCAGCAAGCCTACGGACGTACCTTATCGGTTCCGTGGGGAATTTCCGAGTCGGCCTATAACGCCCGCGATATCGATTTCACCTATCAGTATTCCAATTTTGGCGTTCCAGGTTTAGGACTGAAACGGGGTTTGGCGGATAATCTGGTGGTGGCGCCCTATGCCACCGGGTTGGCCACCATGATTGATCCGCTGGCCGCCTGCCGAAATTATGAGCGTCTGGCGGGGATGGGCGCTTTGGGCCTTTATGGTTTCTATGAAGCGCTCGATTTTACCCCTTCACGCCTGCCGGATAATAAAAAGGTGGCCATTGTTTACAGTTTTATGGCGCACCATCAGGGAATGACGCTGGTGGCCATTGCCAACACCTTGCATGATGGCAATATGCGCAGCCGTTTCCACCGTGAGCCAATGATTCAGTCATGTGAGCTACTGTTGCAGGAAAGCCTGCCTGCGCATGTAGCCATCGCTGAACCGCAACCTGATGACGTGAAAGCCAGCAGCGGGGAAAGCCGCAATGAAACCGCCACGTTGCGGCATTTTTCGGCAACGCCGACCGGCGCGCCGATCACCCATTTGCTGTCTAACGGTCGTTATGCCGTGATGCTGACCACCACCGGTTCCGGCTATAGCCGCTGGCGTGAATTAGCGGTTACGCGCTGGCAGGAAGATACCACCAGAGATAGTTGGGGCAGTTTCGTGCTGTTGCGCGATATGCGCAGTGGCCGCATCTGGTCTGCCGGTGAACAAATTCAGTTAAGCGAGTCGGCGGGCAATCTTCCTGAGTCATCCAATATTATCAGCAGCAAAATCGGCGTGCCGATGCATCGTTATGATGTGGTTTTCGGTGAAGATCATGCCTCTTTTGTGCGCCATGAACGGACACTGACTACCCGGCTTGATGTGTTGGTGTCCGGGGAGAGCGATGGTGAAGTCCGGCGGGTAACGCTGACCAACAGCGGGCGGCGGCGGCGTGATATTGAGCTGACGTCCTATGCGGAAATTGTGCTGGCGCCCCCCGCCGCCGACAGTGCGCATACCGCGTTTTCCCGCATGTTTGTGCAGACGGAATATCTGGACGAATTCTCTACCTTGATCGCCACCCGCCGACCCAGAGCGCCGGATGAACAGCCGGTCTGGGCGGCGCATTTTGTGGTGCTGGAAGGGGTTATCGGCAGCAAGATGCAGTATGAGTCAGACCGCGCCCGTTTTATTGGTCATGGCAACTCCGTTATGACGGCGGATGCCATTTTAGGCCATCAGGCGTTGTCCAACACGACCGGTACTGTGCTTGATCCTATCTTTTCACTGCGTCAGCAGGTGCGTATTCCTGCGGGTAAAACGATTCGTCTGGCGTTTTGGACCGTGGTCGCCGCTTCCCGTGATGAACTGATTGCCGTGATTGATAAACACCACGATCGCAGTGCTTATGAGCGTGATAAGACCTTTGCCTGGACGCAGGCTCAGGTGCAGTTGCGCCATCTTGGCGTGAAGGCCGAAGAAGCCGCGGATTTTCAACGCCTGGCGGCGCCGGTGCTCTATGCCGATCCGCGTTTCCGGGCGCCGTCTGAATCGATAGTGAATGGCGCCGGGGTGCAGTCCGGTCTGTGGTCGATGTCCATTTCTGGCGATCTGCCGATCGTGCTGTTGCGCATTGATGATATTGACGACATGGCGCAGGTTCACCAGTTGCTAAGGGCGCATGAATACTGGCGTCTGAAACTGCTGAATGTGGATCTGGTGATCGTTAACGAACGGTCATCCTCCTATATTCAGGATTTACAGATCGCCATCGAGACGGCGATCCGCAGCAGCCAGTCGAGGCCGCGTTTGGGTGGGGCGTCAACGCGCGGCGAGGTTTTTGCGCTGCGTGCTGATTTAATGTCGACAGAATCCAGAGCGCTGTTGTTATCGATCGCCCGGGTATCGCTGATTGCCCGCCGGGGGCCGCTCTCTCATCAACTGGCGCTGATCCCTCACTCTCCTCCTCAGCCGCCCCTGCCGCACACGCTGAAACCCAGTGTGCCAGACCGGATGCCGCGGCCAGAGGCGCTTGAGTTTTTTAACGGTATCGGCGGGTTTGCCCGTCAGGGCCGGGAATATGTCACGGTGCTGGATGCTGAACATAGAACGCCCGCTCCGTGGATTAATGTTATCGCCAACCCAACATTCGGGTTTCAGGCGTCGGCACAGGGCAGTGGTTACACCTGGGCGGAGAACAGCCGCGAAAATCAGCTCACGCCCTGGGTAAATGATGCCGTTGTTGATCCCGGTGGAGAGGCGCTGTACGTCCATGATGATGTCAGCGGCGTGCTGTGGACGCCGACGGCGTGGCCGATCAATGACGGTGGGTGTTACATTGCCCGACACGGTTTTGGTTATAGCCGGTTTACTCATCATGCCAATGGTATCGAGCTGACGTTATTACAGTTCGTTCCCCTGGCCGATCCGATAAAAATATCCCGCCTGCGATTGCGTAATACCTCAATGCAAACACGTCAACTGACGATCACCGGCTATGCCGAATGGGTGCTGGGCACGTCACGCAGCGGCAGCGCCCCCTATCTGTTAAGCCGGGTGGATTCGCAAACGGGCGCAATGCTGGTGAGCAACCCCTGGTCGGGCAGTTTTCCTGGGCGGGTCGCTTTTGCCGATTTGTCCGGCAGTCAGTCGTCGTTCACCGCCGACAGAACGGAATTTCTGGGGCGCAACGGGCATATGCGTGCGCCAGCCTCGTTGGTCAACGGCGCCAAACTATCAGGGAACACGGCGGCTGGGTACGATCCCTGTAGCGCCTTGCAGACACACGTCAGTATCGCTCATAACGAGGAGGTGGAGATCGTCTGGCTTATTGGGCAGGGTGCGGCGGTCGAACAGGCCAGAAACCTGATTGAGAAATATCGGGAGCTAGACCTGGATCAAGTGTTGAGCGAAGTTGAAGCGCATTGGGACGCGGTAACCGGCGCGATACAGGTCACCACGCCAGACCGAGCGATGGATATTATGCTCAATGGCTGGCTGCTCTATCAGACCTTGTCATGCCGTATTCAGGCGCGTTGCGGTTTTTATCAGGCCAGCGGCGCGTATGGCTTCCGCGATCAGTTGCAGGATGGTATGGCGTTAACCTTTTCCCGTCCCCAGGAGACACGAAGCCATCTGTTGCGGGCCGCGGGCCGACAGTTTGCCGAAGGGGATGTTCAGCACTGGTGGTTGCCACACTCCGGCGCCGGGGTAAGAACGCATATCTCTGACGATCGCGTTTGGCTGGCCTTTGCGACGGCGACCTATGTGCAGGTCAGCCAGGATTATGCTGTGCTGGATGAGCAGATCGGATTTTTGGAAGGGCCGCCTGTCGCGCCGGGTGAGCATGACGCCTTCTTCCAGCCCATGCCGTCAGCGGAATCCGCCTCGCTGTTTGAACACTGCGCCCGTGGTTTGGATCAGTGCCTGCTGCTGACCGGCGCCAACGGGCTACCCCTTATCGGCGGGGGAGACTGGAACGACGGCATGAACCGCGTTGGCGAAGGCGGTAAAGGCGAGAGCGTCTGGCTTGGCTGGCTGCTTATTCGCACCATTGCGATCTTTGCCCCGTTGGCCGATTCCCGTGACGAGAAGCGGGCCATGCGCTGGCGTTTTCATGCTGAGTCGGTACGGCTCGCCATTGAAAATGCGGCGTGGGATGGCGCCTGGTATCGTCGCGCTACTTTTGATGATGGCACCTGGCTTGGCAGCCATACCAATGACGAGTGCGCCATTGATTCGATTGCCCAGTCATGGGCGGTGCTTTCCGGCGCCGCCGATCCTGAACGTGCGGCGACGGCAATGGCGTCTCTGGAGGAACACTTGATTCGCCGACAGGACGGTCTGGCGTTGTTGTTTACCCCGCCGTTTGACCGCACCGCCCACGATCCCGGTTATATCAAGGGTTATCCGCCCGGACTACGTGAAAATGGCGGGCAATACACCCATGCCGCGATGTGGTCGGTGCTGGCTTTTGCTCAATTGGGGAACGGCAATAAGGCCGGAGAACTGTTTGCCTTGCTTAACCCGATTAATCATGGCTCGACGCCGGAGCAGGTTTCCCGTTACCGGGTGGAGCCTTATGTCATTGCCGCTGATGTGTATTCTGTGGCCCCGCATACCGGGCGCGGCGGCTGGACTTGGTATACCGGTTCGGCCGGGTGGATGCACCGGTCGGGCATCGAGGGTATTCTCGGCATCCGCCGGGAAGGTAATTTGCTGCTGCTCAGTCCGTGTATCCCGGATTACTGGCCTGGTTTTGAGGCAAAAATCACGCTGGGGGAATGCCATTATCTTATTCATGTGGTGAATGAGAATCACCGATGCCGGGGTATTTCACAGGCGACACTGGACGATGAGGTAATACCTATCAATGAACAAAAGGTGCAAATTGAATTAGCGAAAGGGGAGCATCATATCAGGCTGACGTTATGACTGCGGTCTGCGTACCCGGTTGCCGACGATACGGGAACTCAGGGTAATCTACGGCTTACATATCGCACCTGACTATCGTTTATCGATACGTTTTTCGCTCCCGACTGGAAGGTACGTCATTTCCTTCGGGGGCCACTTGCCAGCTTCCCTTTTGGTAGAGGGGAATTAAATTTTATATATCAGGTGGTTAAATCCTCCTCTGTGAAGGGGAGGGCGGGAGTAAACCAGAACGCTTGTCATCAACCTTAGGATGTAACTCTGTTTATTCTTTTTTATCAATGTTAAGCGCTGAAATCACATCTGGAGAGAAAAAGCTCACCTGTAGCGCATATTTTTTCCCCATGATGTCCCCATTTCCCAGCCAGTTGATGCCATTGTAAGTTAGCAACGCCCCCGACTGATCGCGTGAAAAGGTATATCCGCCATCCGTCTTGAAGTTATAGTCGCCCTGATTGAGTGAAATAAGTTTATATCCTTTGGCCGATGGGGAATAAAGCGATTGCACCCGTTTTAGATAGTGTGGCGCGAGGGCGGAAAATTTTTTCTTCACCTCGACGGTATAGGCTTCTAATGACAATCCCGGTTGTTCTTCCAGCGTAGCGGCAATCAAGGCAAAATATTCCGCGTTGCTGCGAGCAATAGACGTTTTCACCGCCAGCACCGACATCAGCTTGTCATTATTGATGACGTTGTCATAAACGGTTTTCTTCTGTTTTTTTTCTTTAATTTCCTGCGGCGTTTTTACCGTGATCTCTTCGCTATCCTGATTTGGATTTCTTCTTTCTGCCTGATAATTCAGATACGGCAGTCCAGGTATTAGTGGCAACATTCCAGATAACCAAATAAATTTTATTCATAATTTTTTTTTGGCACAGGCCAACCTCCGATAATTCAGAGAGCAGAACTCACTGGGATTACCTTGAATAAGGATAGTTAGTTAAAAAATTGGAAAATTAAATAAAATTTAAATGGCTGTGTGTAGACGATCCTCCTCACGCGATAGAAATGCAGCAAGAACGCCGCCACGCTTTATATGCGCGGATTGCATTTCTTATGCTGAAA
>NZ_MJLZ01000051.1 GCF_003666245.1 Brenneria alni | reverse complement strand
CAGGATGATACGAATAGACTCAGAAGATATTCAGCTTGTTTTGAGATTGGTTCCGGTGGTTGCGCAAAAGAAAAGCGTAACGGTCGGGATGAAACAGATTTGCCTGGCGGCGATAGCGCGGTGGTCCCACCTGACCCCATGCCGAACTCAGCAGTGAAACGCCGTAGCGCCGATGGTAGTGTGGGGTCTCCCCATGTGAGAGTAGGGAACTGCCAGGCATCAAATAAGTAGGTGCGCTGATATGGCTCAGTTGGTAGAGCGCACCCTTGGTAAGGGTGAGGTCCCCAGTTCGACTCTGGGTATCAGCACCAATGTTTGGGTTATGTTTCGGCTTAAAAAAGAATTTGCCTGGCGGCGATAGCGCGGTGGTCCCACCTGACCCCATGCCGAACTCAGCAGTGAAACGCCGTAGCGCCGATGGTAGTGTGGGGTCTCCCCATGTGAGAGTAGGGAACTGCCAGGTTTCTATTAAGACAAAGGGCCATCCTATTGGATGGCCCTTTGTCTTATCTGTTGTTTTTTAACCTTTCTTTTTGTCCGTGTCTCTCTTATCAGAGACGCTGCTAGTATCGTCATATTCAGCAGACGTTAAGCGATAAAGATTCGGGGGATATTCTCCAGATGTTCCGCCGTAGATCCGGGTATTTCCGATGCTTAATCGAACGCATAGGAAATACCCGAGTTTTATACGTTTTTACTGTACCGGGAGTATTAGAGAATACGGCTAATAAGCCTGTCTATGCGGATACGGCGTAAGCGTCGAATGAGTTTGCGCACTTTTATCGGATATTGCGCAATGCTCTCCAATTCCATGTAGTTTGCCAGCACGTGGGTATGTACTCTGATACATTCCAGTTCCTGCAAGCGCTGTGTTGACAAGACCTGTTTAGGATCGTGGATGAGAATGGCGTTTTCCAGATCCAGACGCCAGGCGCGGGGATTAAGATTGTTACCGGTCAGTAACTGCCATTTATCATCAACCCACATCCCTTTTAGGTGGAAACTGTTGTCACCATCTTTCCATAAGCGAACGACGAGTTGCTGGTTGTCAATATAGCGTTGTAACCGGCTCAGGAAGCGGCGCAGGTTAATTTCATACAGGTAAGGTAAGGCACCGATGATCTTAAATGGCTGATCTTCTGGAATATAAAAATCATTCGCGGTTTTATCACCGATGATGATTTCTACTTTCTTCCCCTGTCGTAATAGCCGAATGATGTTCCGAACCAGCAGAGCGGGTAGGTTAAAATACGGTGTACACATCACAAGGTGGTCATCTGTACAATACATTAGATGATGGATGGTTTTATTCAGAGGACTCTGTTTGCCTAACCCTACCAGTGGTGTAACGGACAGTTGATCGTTAACATAACCGCAGTCAGGTATGTGATAGGTTGCTGTACGCAATGCCTGCCGAAATTGCCGGGTTTCGTTTTTGATTTCCAGACTTTTAGGCCGATCAATACGATCTAAACGATGTATTGCCGGGGCCGACAACATACTTTGAATATACTCGGCCATCGTATCAGCCAGTATTGGGTTATGAATTATCTGATAACGATCATAGCGGTATTTGTCGTATTGTTGCAGATAGACATCGTTCAGGCTTGCGCCACTGTATATCACGGAATCATCAATGATAAAGCCTTTCAGATGCAGCACACCCAGTGCTTCACGCGTGTTAACGGGGACACCGTAGATAGGGAAGTGAGTATCGGCATGTTTTTGCGCCATCTCACAGTACCAGTCGGCATTGGTATTTGCTGCTGCTGCGCCTATTCGTCCACGTTGTGCGCGATGCCAGTCAACCAATACACGGATATCAAGTTCGGGACACTGCCGTTTAGCCTCATATAAAGCAGACAACACACCTATACCGCCATCGTCTCGCTCCAGATATAACGCCACCAGATAAATACGTTTTCTGGCATTCAGAATGGTATTTAATAACGTGGTGCGGAAGCTCTCAGGGGTATGAAGTGTCTGAACATCATCAGCTGTCTGAGGGATTTTGGGCAGTTGTGCAAGGTGTTGTTGGTATTTATTGCGTTTAAATTTTGACAACATCACAGTGCGTTTCTTCTCTCATCAGTGTATGACCCGTAGGTCATCATCAAAAGTTAAGGAATAGGCGAATCGGGCGATAATACCATTACTTTCCTGCTGTTGTGAGCAAGTTTTGCCATTGATAGCCAGATCGTCTCCTGATGCGGGAGCTATATCACGTATAGTGATTAATCTTTCAACGGTAGTTCCAACGTTACAATACCTTCTTCCAACTGGATATCGACATTAAAGCCAAGTTTCTTCGCCAGCGTGATCATTCCCTGATTATACGGCATGGTGATTCCATTCAGCCGCCCCAGCCCATGTAATCTGGCATACTGGATTAATTTTTCCAACAGGCGTCTACCCAAACCTAACCCTTTTAAATCGGAACGTACCAAGACGGCGAATTCAGCATTGGTATTATCTGGATCAGAGATAGCTCGTGTAACACCAATAATTTCGGTGCCTTCTTCCGCCTGACGTATGGCAACAAAAGCCATTTCTCGGTCGTAGTCAATCTGGGTCATATTGGCTAAGTCTTCGTGATTAAATTCATTAATTTCGCTGAAATAACGATAATATAGGTCTTCCTTAGTGACTTTAGCGATGAATTTACTCAATAAAGGTTCATCTTCGGGCAGGATGGGGCGGAACAGGCAGGTCGTGCTATTTTTGAGAACAACGGTTTCTTCCAGCTCCTGCGGATAAGGCCGGATAGCCAACCTTGACTGCGGGTCACCGCTAAATGGCGCCAGATGGAGTGTGACGTCCAGTAGGGTGAATTCATTCCCGTAGGCTAATAGGGGATGAATATCCAGCCGGGATATTTCCGGGCAATCGAGTATCAGGTTTGAGACCTGTACCAGTAAACGGCTGAGGGCCGGAATGTCTAAAGGACGCAGTGCACTGCGGCTGCGGATTTTTCCCCCTTTTACCGCCTGTAACACCAGATAGCGGGCCAGCGTCATATTTAACGGCGGTAGCGCTACGGCTGCCTGTTTCTCCCGCCATTCAACACCACCTTCCCCCAGCATGATTAACGGCCCGAAGACAGGGTCTTGCTCAACAGCAACCCGGAGCTCCTGAGCACCAGCCCGGTTTGCCATGCCCTGTACCAGCAGGCCGTGAATACGCGCCTGAGGATAGGTTCGTTTCACCCGATCAACAATCGCATCAGCGGCCTGCTGAACTTCTCTGGCGGTTCGCAAGTAGAGCATAACGCCCTGAACTTCAGATTTATGTGGGATATCTGGCGATCGCAGCTTAATGGCGACTGGATAGCCTATCTCCTCGGCGATGTATACCGCTTCGGTACTGTCATTAGCAATCCAGGTTGGCAGGGTATTTAAACCGTAAGCCTGTAGAATGGGCTGGACTTCATGGGTATCTAGCTGAGTGACGCCGTCTGCCAGCGCCTGCTTAATAAGCGAATGCGCCTGGCCGGCATTGACTGTCAAATCCGGTGGTAGAGCAGGGGTTTCCATAAGCTGCTTCTGGTTACGACGATATTCGACAATGTGCATAAATGCCGTCACGGCACCCTCTGGCGTGCGGTAGGTAGGAATACCCGCCTCATTGAATAAACGGCGCGCTTCCTGTGAAGAGAATTCGCCGCACCAGTTCGTCAGCAGCGTGATATGTTTGCCGCGAGGGTGTTGCTGAAAAAGCGTGATCAGTTGTGCCGCGTTTTCGGTGCCAGGTGCAGCGGCACTGGGAGCATAAATGATTAGCAGCGCATCAACGTCATTGCTATCCAGTAAAACTGAAACCGCCGCCAGATAGCATTTGGTCGTTGCGTCCTCACGCAGATTGAGTGGGTTACTGGCTGTGACGTGTTGCGGCAACGTTTCCCGCAATGCTTGCTGAGTGGTCTCGCTGAGTACCGCCAATTTACCCTGTCTGTTCAACAACTGATCAAGAGCCTGTGCCGCTGGTGATGCGCCGTTGCTGACTAAGAGTAAACGATCGCCGCGCAATGGACGCAGATGGCTAAGGGTTTCCACTGCCGAAAAGAGTTCATGCGTGTCACGTACTCGTAAGAGGCCAGCACGTTGGATGGCGGCGTCGTAGGCGGCATCTAATCCTTGCGGCTGATCGTTGAGCAACTGTTGTGCCTGCTGGCTGCGTCCGCTTTTTATCACCAGAATAGGTTTGTTCCTGGAGGCGCTCCGGGCGGCTGAAAGGAAACGACGGGCATCGCTGATGTGTTCAAGGTGTAACAGAATCGCACTGGTCTTGCCATCACGGGCTAAGAAATCCAACAGGTCATCAACATCAATATCCAGGCTATCGCCCAACGCAATAAAATAGGAGAAACCAATACCCCGTTGTTGAGCCCAGTCCAGGATGGTATTCGATACCGCTGCGGATTGAGAAATAAACGCCAACTTGCCTTTCATAATGGGAACGGGGGAAAAGCTGGCGTTAAATCCCTGCCAGGGCGCGAGCAGGCCCAGGCTGTTAGGGCCTAATAAACGCATGTGATAGCGAACCGCACAGGCTTTTAACTCACTGAATTGAGAGGGCGGAGCAGATAGGATAATAACGGTTTTACAACCGCGCTGTCCAAGTGCTTCCAGCAATGCCAGATTGCGATTAGCGTTGGTACAGATAACGGCAAGATCGGGTGTCATGGGCAGGCTGGTCACATTCGGATAGGCCAGAACGCCACAGACAGCGCGGTATTTAGGTGTGACGGGGAGTACCGGCCCGTTGAAGTTGCCATCCAGCAAGTTTCGCATCATCAGAAAACCTGCCCGTCCGGGTTTTTCTGACGCGCCCAGAACGGCTATCGACTGAGGACGTAATAGTGCTTCTAATCCGCGTTGGCTCATAAGTCACCCTTTTAGCAGAAGACTATTTGATACTAAACGTTTTCTACCGATCATGCCGTGATGGTGGGTGGAATTTCTTGTAAGGTATGGTGCGACTTCCCGGCCAGATAGTGTTTGCGGAAGCGATCGAAGTGGGTCGATAACGCATCCGCAGCGATGTTATCTCCGGCTTGCGCAAGTAAAGCAATGGCAATTTCAGCGGTGCAATGCTGCCCGGCGTTGCTGGCTTCCCGTAGCTGATAGCGAGAAAGCGCATCAACATTCAGTGACAAAATGGGGAATTGATCCAGATAAGGGCTTTTGCGGAACATTTTCCGTGCTTCCGGCCAGGTGCCGTCCAGCAAGACAAACAAAGGGGGCTTAACCTGCGGGGGGATCTGCTGGAATATCTTACGCCCTTCTTCTGCTTTATCAGCCAGAAAAACCAGATAAGGTTGATAATGCGGATTTTTTAAGGCGGCAAGCAACTGTGGGTCGGGCGATATTCGTGACCAGAGAAAAGCCTGTGTGTCTGGCAATATGTCGGCGATCAGGCGTCCTGTATTACTCGGTTTCAGTGGCTCAGTATCGAACATCACCAGACAGAAACGGCTGCGGGAATCATGTGGCTGAATGGTATGACACAGGCAGGCGTTGACCGGCAACAGACAGTGCTGACAGCGTATCACACGACAGCCGCGGGCGCGGAATGGTTTGGTTGATTGCTCAAGGCGTTGCTGGCGCAAACGAAGAACAGCATTATTAATCATGAAATATTGGGGATCATCGCACTCTGCCAAGAGCCTGTTTACGATCCACAGTTTAGAGGTCATCGATAAAACAGGCTCTGAAAGACGTTATTCTAATCGACATGCTGTCTGACCAAAAGGCCCGGAGTCAGAATACCCAGGGTCTGAAGGGTTATTTACAGAGACTCGTCCAGCCAGCCTTCAAAGGGAGCTTTAGGCAGTGCGCCATTGAGCATGTCGACCATTTTTCCTTGTTTAAACAGCATAAGTGTTGGAATGGTGCGGATGCGGAAACGTGTGCTGAGTGCTGGTTCGGATTCTGTATTAACTTTAATAAAGCGTATTTTTTCGCCACGTTCCTGTGCGACACTTTCAAATACAGGCGCAAAATTGACGCAGGGGCCACACCATGGCGCCCAGAAGTCGACGACGACGGGCAGATCATCCTGTAGAAATTTATCCAGTGTCGCTTCAGTGGCATTGATAACCTCACCTGTGAACAGGGGGTCTCCACAGCGGCCACATTTTGCGTGATCATCAATACGTTCTTCGGGCAGACGGTTTGTTGTGTGGCAAGATGCACATACCGTATTCATAACGAGGCCTCAGATAAAAAGGGACTAAAAAAGTGTGCTGTTGATGAAAACGGTTGCGAGAAGGCAACTTCATGTCAACAACATGTTAAATTAACCAACTATTACTTAAACGTTATGTTGCTTAATAGTTAGTAAAGTATGGCGGGCAGGGGGCGGGGCAACAACGTGGTTTACTCAATAGCTATGATAGTTTTTGGCTTTTACCACAAGCAGGTAGCTATGCGGGTGTACATAAGGTAATCTTCGCGCCCAGCGCGTAGGTGGAGAGAACGATGAGCGATTCATTCAATGGTAAAAGCGGCAAAGTCCGCGTGATGTACGTCCGTAGCGATGATGAGGGCGATAAAGAGAATAAAAACACACGTCCGGCTGGGAAAGATCGTCGCAGTGAAAGTGGTCGTGGCCAGCGTGAAGGCAGTGGCTCGCGGGATCGGCGTGATAAGCCTCAAAATCCTCGTGATAAGAACCCGCGTCATGCTCGTGAGAACCCCTCTCGTGACGCGGATGTCCGTGAAAAAAGCCCCTGGGGCAAGGATCATGGCGGTGAGCGTTCTGAGCGGCCACGTCGTCCGCGTAGTGAAGAAAGTGGTGCTTATGATTCACCCTGGAAAACGGTTTCCCGTGCACCGAGTGAAGACGCCGAGCCAGATCATGGCGGAATCAGTGGTAAAAGCCAGATAGATCCTGCGCAGATTCGCCGTCAGCGTCAGGAAGAAACGCGGGTTTATGGTGAAAATGCCTGCCATGCGCTGTTTAAAAGCCGTCCGGATGCTATTGTCCGCGCCTGGTTTTTGCAGGAAGTAACGCCGCGTTTCCGTGAAGCATTGCGTTGGATGGCCGCTAACCGCAAGGCTTATCATGTTGTTGAAGATGATGAACTGATCAAAGCCTCTGGCACCGAGCACCACGGTGGCGTTTGCTTCCTGATTAAAAAGCGCCAGGGCATGGATGTTGTTGAGTACCTGCAAACGGCCGGCGCGCACGATTGTGTACTGGCATTGGAAGAGGTGGGTAATCCGCACAATCTCGGCGGCATTATGCGAAGTTGCGCGCACTTTGGCGTGAACGGCATTCTGGTTCAGGATGCGGCACTGTTGGAGTCCGGGGCCGCGGTACGCACGGCTGAAGGCGGCGCGGAACATGTTAAAGCCATCAATGCCGATGATTTTCTCTCTGTGCTGTCTGAGTTCCGTCAAGCTGGGTATACCATTGTGACAACCTCCAGCCACAAAGGAACGGCGTTATCGAAAACTACATTCCCGGCTAAAACCGTGATTGTACTGGGACAGGAAGGCGATGGCCTATCGGATAGCGCCTGGCAACAGGGTGACGTTAGCATCTCGATTGATGGAACTGGTAAGGTTGAGAGCCTGAACATTTCAGTGGCGACGGGTATTCTGCTGTCTGAGTGGTGGCGACAAAATAGAGCCTGATAAAGGCAAACAAAAAGGTGGCCGGGGGCCACCTTTTTTACTTAATGTGCGCCGCTGCCGCCGCCTCCTGAGTTGAAAGGCGGGCGTGCGAACCACACCAGCGCCAGCAGGATCAAAAATACGCCAGCGGATGCCCAGAAAATCTCATTGGCGGAAATAATCAGCCCCTGAGCGGTAATCTCGCTGGCAATATAAGACGACGCCTGCGACTGGTTCATCCCCAGCGACTGTAGTTGCTGATAGGTTTCCTGCGCCAGCGGATTATAGGGCGTCACCGATTCTGTCAGGTGGGCGTGGTGTAGTGATTCACGCTGTGTCCATAATGTGGTGGTGATAGACGTGCCGATAGACCCCGCCAGCGTTCGGGCAAAGTTAGACAGGCTGGACGCCGCCGCCATCCGCTCCGGCGGCAGGCCGGAGAGTGTGATGGTGGTGAGCGGCATAAAGAAGCACGCCACGGCAAATCCCTGTACAAACTGCGGCCACGCGGCGGCTCCAAAGTCCATTCCCGGCTCAAACGTATAGGCGCGCCAGTAGAAACACACGGCATACATAATAAAGCTGAAGGTGACGAGCTTGCGCATGTCCAGATGTGATGCGTAACGGCCAATGATCGGCGACAGCACCAGCGGCATTAAACCGACCGGCGCGGAAGCCAGCCCAGCCCAGGTTGCGGTGTAGCCGTATACCTCCTGTAATAATTGCGGCAGCAGCACGATAGCGCCGAAATAGAGCATAAAGGCCAGGCTGGTGCACAAACAGCCAATGGTGAAATTGCGCGATTTAAACAGCGACAAATCCACCACCGGATGATCGTCGGTCAATTCCCAGACAATTAAAAACGTCAGCGCGATGACGGCAACCACGGTAAGAATAACGATCTCGCTGGAGTTGAACCAGTCCAGCTCTTTGCCCCGATCGAGCATCATCTGGAGACTGCCGATACCGACAATCAGTAATGCCAGCCCGATGGTATCAATGGGTTTGATCTCTGTTTTAGTCTCCCGCCCACGCAGTGTCTGTAAGGTGATAAACACAATTACCGCCCCCAAAGGGACGTTGATAAAGAAGATCCAACCCCAATGGTAATTATCGCTAATCCAGCCCCCCAGAATCGGCCCAAAAATAGGGGCGACCACCACGGTCATCGACCAAAGCGCCAGCGCAATGCTTCGTTTGGCGGGAGGATAATTATTTAATAACAGGCTCTGTGACAATGGGATCAGCGGACCGGCGACAATCCCCTGTAACACACGGGAAAAGATCAGCATTTCCAGACTGGTGGACACGCCGCACAGCCAGGAGGTGAAAGCAAACAGGGCGGTAGACAACAAGAAAAGACGCACTTCCCCAACGCGTTTGGCCAGCCAACCCGTGATAGGAATGGAAATGGCGTTGGCAACCCCGAAAGAGGTGATTACCCAGGTTCCCTGCGAATTGGACGCACCCAGATTACCGGCAATGGTCGGAATCGCCACGTTGGCGATAGTGGAGTCCAGCACCTGCATGAAGGTTGCCAACGACAAGGCAATGGTCATCCAGGCCAGACTGGCGCCTTTAAGCGGTTTTCTCTGCACGCTGCTCTCCTGACAGATTAACCGGCATTAGCCTGGATGATATCGCTAATCATTTGATTGACCGGCGCAAGATCCAGCGCCAGTGCATCACTTTCATAAGCTGGCGTACTGCGTGAAGTTTCCGCCAGCGCTTTACCTTCGGTATTGGCGGTATCGACGTTGACCAGTGCCGACAGGCCGATACGTAATGGATGTTCGGCAATTTGTTGTGGATCCAGTTCAATACGCACCGGCAAACGCTGCACGACCTTTATCCAGTTGCCTGTAGCATTTTGTGCAGGGAGCAGAGAGAACGCACTACCGGTGCCCATATCCAGGCCTGCAACTTTGCCTTGATAAACCACATCATCACCGTAGATATCTGCGATAACGGTGGCTGGCTGACCAATGCGCATCTTGGCTAACTGGGTTTCTTTAAAGTTGGCGTCAACCCATAGATGATCGGCGGGCACCACGGCCATTAGTGCTGATGTGGCAGAGATTCTGGCGCCAACCTGAACACTGCGACGTGAAATATAGCCATTTACCGGGCTGACGATTTTTGTCCGCTGTAATGCCAGCCAGGCATCGCGCATTTCTGCCGCCGCCTGTTGTACCGCGGGTTGCTGTGCTAATGGCGTGTTCAGGATCATGGCCTGATTTGCCTGATACTGTTGTTTGGCCACTTCCAGCGAGGCTCTGGCGCTCGCTACGGCATCCCGTGCGTGCTGGACTTCTTCACGGCCGATGGCATTCACATTACCCAGTGTTTCTCGGCGGTTTAAGTCGCTCAACGCTTTATTCAGCTCGGTCTGACGTAGCTCGATATTCGCTTGATACTGCTTGCTGTTAATAATTAACTGATGCGTTTGACGTACGCTGCTGGCGAGCGCTGTTTTGGCCCGTTCGAAGGCTTGCTGCGCGTCAGTCGGATCCAGTTCGACCAGAACATCGCCCTGTTTAACAAAATCCGTATTATCAACATTCACGCGGGTTACGCTGCCTGTCACCTGCGCCATAACCTGGATCTGATTACCGGCGATGTAAGCGTCATCGGTATTCTGGTGGTGTCTGAGGATCAGGAACCAATAAATAAACCAGATGCAGCCAAAAACAATAAAGATAACGGTCAACAGCGTCAGTATCCGTTTGCGCTGCCTTTTCTTGTTTTTCTGTGCTGACAGCGGAGCCTGATTTTCCACGTTTTCACTCATTGTTCTCTCTCTTTATTCTCTTTTTTGCCTGGTATTACATTAGCGTCCCGATGAGATAAACATTGGGAAATGTCAGGTATAGTGGGGATGATATCGTTATTTTTATTTTAAAATGAGTCTGTTATGAATTTTCGATGTTATCCATTTCATCCAGCCGGGTCAGCAGTTTCCGCATTAATGTTTCAAGCTGCTTTTGCTCATCAATATCGAGTGTAGACCAGAGAAAATGGAGACTTTTATGTTGCGGGGGAAGTAGCTGACCCAGGAAAGCCTTGCCTTGCTCTGTCATATGCAGGTGCAAACAGCGTCGATCGCTATCACTTTCACGCCTTTCTATCCAGCCTCTTTTTTCCAGGTCATCAGCAATTCGGGTGGCATTAGTCCGCGATGATCCCAGTGCGGCGCTGAGTTCTGAAGGTTGAATACTGTAAGACTCTTGTGCTTCCAGGGTGATTAATGCCATAAACAAGGTTTCATTAATTCCTTGTTCTTTGAGCATTTTATTTCTGTGTTCCAGTATTTTGCTCTGCATATGCATACATAAACGCAACAGCAGAACTTCCTGATACGGAAAATCAGGTTTACGTGAAGCTCGCAGGCTTAACATTTTCTCTATTGGGGTAAACGAACTATCCATTTTATATGAACCTCATTAATCACGAACCGTATAGTAACTAAAGTTACTACTTGGGTAAACGACACCGTGCTAGATAAGCTCGCTTTTTCTGTGACAGAAAGTAAACGATTTTCTGCCGAAAATTGGAAGAATACCCGACATCATGGAAGCTATGCCGCGATGTTAGAGAATGATGGTGCGCGGGGAAATCAGAATAATTTGATTATGATCCCATAACAGAGTGCGCCAAACAAGGTTGAAAATACGATACTGCGGGTTTGAAAACCGACGTCGTGATAACACTATCAAAGCGTTATTGGAATTTCACTCTTTGCGTAAATGGATAATGTGATTAGCGAATGTGTTTAATGGCCTGAAGTGGCCGTTGTTACCTGAGCTTCATAATGATGTCCTTTCCACCACACCAGTAGGTTTAACAGGCTGATGATACTACCCGCTGCACAAACGCCAAGCCAGCCCCAGTGTTGATAGGCCGATGCCGAGATCAGCGAACCCAATGCACCACCAATAAAGTAGAGGGTCATATAACCGGCCGTCAGTCGGTTACGGGCTTCAGGCATCATGCGATAAATCACGCTTTGGTTGGTGACATGTACGCCCTGAACGGCCAGATCCAGCACGATGATACCGGCTAACAACGCCAGCACCGACTGAATGCCAAAAGCCACAAACAGCCATGACAGTAACAATAGTGCCAGGCCAACGATGGTTGTTTGTCTGGCTTTGCCCTGATCGACCCGGCGGCCTGCGCGTGAAGCCGCCAGTGCGCCAGCCGCCCCAGCTAATCCAAACAGACCGATAACCCCTTCGGAATAATGGTAAGGGGAAGCGGCCAGTAAAAAGGCGATGGACGTCCATAGTATGCTGAAATTGGCAAAAACGAGGCAGCCCAGCGTCGCACGGGTGCGTAATAACGGTGAGGCGGCGAACAGGCGGAATATTGAGGCTAAAAGCTGCGGGTAATTAAGCGTATTTTGCTGATCAAGACGCGGCAGAGCACGCCATAGTATTAATGCCATGATAACCATCAACACACTGGCGAACCAGTAAACTGTGCGCCAGTCTCCCAACGAGGCCAGCGCGCCCGCGACGGTACGGGCCAGTAGGATACCCAGCAGCAGGCCGCTCATAATGGTGCCAACGACTTTCCCTCGTGTTTCCGGGGTAGCCAGCGTTGCGGCCAGCGGAACCAACAGTTGCGCCACCACGGAGAACAAACCCGTCAGCGCCGTTCCGGTAATCATCGACCACAGCGTGGTGGAAGAGGCGGTAATCAACATACCGCCCGCAGCGAGGAGAGTCATGCTGACGATCAGCATCCGCCGCTCGAACATATCTCCCAGCGGCACCAGAAACAGCAAGCCAAAGGCATAGCCTAATTGTGCGGCGGTGACGATAAAACCGGCCTGATTGACAGAGAGTTCAAATGCTCTGGCGATGGTTTCCAGCAGTGGCTGGGCGTAGTAATTACTGGCGACGGCAAGGCCGGTGGCTACAGACATAATGAGAGTAAGAGACAGGCTGAGACCCGGCTGCTTCGGCTGATATGGCATAGTTTTCGAAGGTTAAGATGATGTTAATGACGATACAGTATCAGGCAGGAGATGGGGATATGCCAGCAGAGATTGCAGGATTGAGGTGATGGAGGAAAAAGAGAGGCGCAAAGCCGCCTGAGGTTGCTGACAAAGTAGCCTGTAAGCCTGAGATACACGGGCCTACCGTACCGAGGGGCGCTCCGGCGGCTTACGCCGCTACGACCCCTCAGCACGCTTTCCCTAATAAGGAACTTTGTCAATGGTCTGAGGCGGCAAAGCCGCCTTTCCGGTTAAAGGGAGATCCTTACTTCGCTGCTTCGGCGGCAGTTTTGATCCAACCGTCAAACAACTGCTGGTGGGCGTTAATCCAGCCGTTAACGTGGCGTTCAATATCCTGCTGAGAACCTTCGCCTTCATGCATCCGCAGATTCTGCGCATTCACATCGGACAGCGGTAGTTTCATGATGGCAAACAGTTTGGCTGCCGCAGGATTTTTCTCTGCCCAGGCTTTGTTGGCCGCAATTCTCAAGTTGTTGACCGGGAAGCCATAGTCAGCGCCATTGGGCAATTTGGTGCTTTTGCCCTGCTGGGAGCCAGGTTGAGATGAGAAAGGCACCTGGAGCCATACCACGTCACGTCCAGGAACCAGCACATCGCTTACCCAGTAAGGTGTCCAGGTGTAGTAAAGAATGGGTTTACCTTCTTTATAGCGAGTGATGGTATCCGCGATCATTGCGGCGTAATTGCCCTGATTATGGTCGACCGTTTTGGTCAAGTCATAGGCTTGCAGATGGTGGTTAATCATTGCCTCACATCCCCAGCCTGGATTGCAGCCGGTCAGATCGGCCTTGCCGTCACCGTTGGTGTCAAACAGTTTGGCGATTTTGGGATCTTTCAACTGTGCAACGTTGGTGATCTTGTATTGATCGGCTGTCTTTTTATCGATCAGATAACCCTGAGCCGCACCGGAAACATACTCACCCTGACGGTAGAATTTTGCGTCTCCGCCTGCGGCGAGATATTGATCGGCTTGCAGCGGGTCCCAGTTGACGGCGATAAAGGTCGCGTCACCCGACGCGATAGACGCGTAAGCCACGTTATAATCCACTTCACGGGTTGGCTGTACGTTATAACCCAGTTTTTCCAGCGCTTTGTTGACCAGCATGGTCTGGAAGGTTTCTTCGGAGACGGTGCTTTGCACCGGTATAACGTTAACGCCTTTACCGGGCAGTTGTGTCTCTGCGGCGAAAAGCTGCGTACTCAGCAGCGCGGTTGTCAGGGCGGCAGCCCAGATTCTGGTTTTTCGCATGGTTATTCCCTCTTTTCTGCTGTAGTTAAACAGGTTTATTGCGTAAGTCTGAGATTGGATGTCGCCAACTGTCTGAGTGTGTTGCCAGACAGTTGGCACAGATAAGTTATTGCTTGATGAAAGGACGGGTTACCAGACCGATGGGGCCGACGGTATACCAGCTTTTATTCCCTTTACTGCGCCTGTCACGACCCAGCGACTGAGTCAGACGGTCGAGGATGATGGCCAGAATAACGATACCGACGCCACCGACCGCCGCCAGCCCCATATCCAGACGGCCAATGCCGCGCAGTACCATTTGGCCTAAACCCCCTACCGCGATCATTGAGGCAATGACCACCATCGACAGCGCCAGCATCAACGTCTGGTTTACGCCTGCCATGATGGTTGGCAGCGCCAGCGGTAGCTGGACTTTAAACAACATCTGTCTGGGGCTGGCGCCAAAGGATTCGGCGGCTTCGATCAAATCAGCCGGCACCTGACGGATACCCAGGATCGTCAGACGAATAATCGGCGGCAGGGCAAAGATGATGGTGACCACGACGCCCGGCACATTACCGATACCGAACAGCATGACGATCGGCACCAGATAGACAAAGGCGGGTGTTGTCTGCATCGCATCCAGCAGTGGCCGGATGATTTTGGCGGCACGCTCGCTGCGCGCCAGCCAGATCCCCATCGGCAGCCCAATCAGCATGCAGAAGAACAGAGCCGTCAGTACTAATGCCAGCGTGACCATGGCTTGCGACCATGCGCCAATGGCGCCAATGGCAATCAGTGAGATCAAGGTAGCCGCGCCCATTCCGAGGCTGGACATCTGCCAGGCGATCAGTGAGAACACCAGTATGGCGATCGGCGCGGGCATACCGAGCAGCAACTGTTGAAAGCCGCTCAGAATAAAATCCACCGGTACGCGAACTCCCTGAAACAGCGGTCTGAAATGCAGCACCACCCAGTCAATTCCGTTTGTTACCCAGTGATCCAACGGGATCAGCGTATCTTTGAAGGGATCAAGCAGGCTGAAATGTTCGGGTTCGGCAGGCGGGGCGCTGTTGAGCCAGTCGCTGCCTGCCTGTGCCGCATCGGATGAGCCGCCGGATGGCGGCGCGGTACTCCAGGCATCCGCACCGCTGGCAGGCGCATCCTGAGCAGGGGCGCTGGTAGCCCAGGGATCGCTCTGTGTTGTAGCGGCGTCGTTCTGGCCAGCGGCCTGTTCGGCGCTTTGCTCCGGCACGGTGGTATTTCCCCAGGGATTGTCTGTTGATTTACTCATTGGTCACTCCTTCCTTATCCAGTGCCTGTAGCAGCATTCCTTTGGAAATGATGCCAATGTACTCGTTGTTTTCACCGATCACCGGGACAGCACAAGGGGCTTGCGCTACCTGCGAGATCAGTTCATTGAGCGACATATCTGCGGGCACAGGAGCTGGATCGGATAACAGCGCATTTTCCAGCGGCTGCTGTTCTTTCAGGGCCTGTTTCAGTGAGTCGATGGAGACGACGCCGATAAATTTTTGTCCGCGCTCCAGCACGTAACCGTAATCGCGGTCTTCTTCCTGCAAGAGTTTAAGCGCAGAACGCGGCCCCACCCCCGGTGTTTTACGGATAAGCGTCACCGGGCGGCGGCGGGCGATATCCTTGGCGCTGAAAACGTGACTGATATCCACGCCACGGAAAAAGGTACGGACGTAGTCGTTAGCCGGGTTGTTCAGGATTTCGTCCGGGGTGCCGACCTGAATCACTTCGCCGCCATGCATGATGGCGATACGATCGCCGATGCGCATGGCTTCATCCAGATCGTGCGAAATAAAGACGATAGTGCGTTGGTTACGCGACTGAAGTTTGATCAGTTCATCCTGCATTTCTGTACGGATCAGGGGATCGAGCGCGGAGAAGGCTTCATCCATCAGCAGGACATCTGGGTTGTTGGCCAACGCCCGCGCCAGCCCCACACGCTGACGCATCCCGCCGGACAGCTCATCAGGATAGGAACTGGCGTAAGTCTCCAGACCGACCTGTTGCAGAGCGTCGAGCGCTTTCTGTTCGCGCTCCGCTTTCGATATGCCAGCCAGCTCCATGCCAAAGGCGGTATTGTTAAGAATATTCAGGTGCGGCATTAAGGCAAAAGACTGAAATACCATACTGATTTTTTTACGCCGCACGTCGCGCAACGCTGCGTCAGATATTTGAGCGATATCTTCGCCATCAATCAGAACCTGACCGCGAGTCGGTTCAATCAGACGATTGAGAAGGCGTACCATGGTTGATTTGCCGGAACCGGATAATCCCATGATGACAAATATTTCGCCTTCTTCAATGGCCAGACTGGCATCTTTTACACCGAGAGTCAGACCCGTTTTTTCAAATATCTGGTCTTTACTTAAACCTTTATCAATCAGTTTAAATGCCCGGTTAGGATGCTCGCCAAATATCTTATAAAGATTCTTTACTTCAAGTTTAATTGCCATGAAATTATTGTTTTCCTATCGTCATTTTATAGTTCTATAACGTTGTCCTGATAATGATTAAACGGCCTATACCCTACCATAATGAGATTCTGAGACAACCCCTTGTAATCCGAATTGATTGCGGCTGCCACATAATAATCAGTGCGATTTTAATACTATTATTTTCATATAATTGGATACGGATTTTCGATTTTAATGCTGATGGGATTGTATGGTTTTATTGTTTTAAAACAATTGATTATCCGTATTTTATGTTGTGATTATCATCTGCGCGGAATAAGCCTTTTCCACGGGTGATCAATTGATGATTATTGTTTGTTTTATCAATGAAATTTCGGGGAATATAAAATTCGATTTCTGCCTGACAGGCAGCATAATAGACCGATTTTCGTGCAAAATAATTTATGCAAATCGCGGCCGCTGCGTTAATTATAGCAAAAATATGAGTGATGATTTTCTGGTGTAATTTGATGTCTGATGCGCAGACGATTCTGACGAATATTGCTTATGCGGGTAGTGTGATACAGATAACATTATTATCAGTCTCATCACATTACCGACCTTTATACCGCTCTGGATGAGCGGGAACAATGATGGCAGGGAGCAGAAATGGTGCTTTTGCACACTTTGGTGCGATCTGTCGGCTTCTTGTCGGCGCATGAAATTGTCACCGCCCTAAAATAGCCGCTCTCCGTCGACAAGGCGATTCACAGGGTAAAACGATCGGCGTCACGCCAGGCGGGAAAGGTTTCACGGTAGCTTTGCAAGGCTTCCTGCGACAGCTCGGCATCCAACCGGGCTGGCTGGTTCGGCGGCGCTGAAACCAAAATTTCACCCAGCGCATTAACGATCAGGCTGTCGCCCCGGTAGCTGTGGCCGTTGCCGTCGCTTCCCACGCGGTTGCACCCCGCGACGTAAGCCTGATTCTCAATGGCTCGCGCCGCCAGCAGCGTCTGCCAGTGCGGTGAGCGCGGCGCGGGCCAGTTGGCCACGTACAGCAGCAGGTCGTAATCCTGCCGATTGCGAGACCACACCGGGAAGCGCAGGTCATAGCAAATCAGCGGGCAGATTCGCCAGCCGCGCCACTCAATAACGGTGCGCTCTGCGCCAGCCTGATAATGGTGGTGCTCATCCGCCATACGGAACAGGTGACGTTTATCATAGTGATAAACTTTACCGTGGGGATCGACCAGCAAGAAGCGGTTGACCGCCCCTTTTGGCGTTTGCACGGCAACGCTGCCGCCGACCAGCGCATTATTCCGTTGCGCCCACTGATACAGCCACGCTTCAACTACCGACTGCCCAAGACTGTTTTTTGCCGCTTCCATTGAGAAGCCGCTGGTAAACATCTCGGGTAAAATGATCACATCACGTCCGCTGATATCCGCCAGCAGCGTATCAAAATGATGTAGGTTAGCCGTAGCATCCAGCCAGATCAGCGGTTCTTGCAGCAGTGTGATTTTTAAAGTCGACATAAGCGCTCCGCAGCGGCATCCAGGGTAACTTCTTGTTTAGCAAAGCATAGTCGAATCAGCGTGTGGTTGAAAGGATCGGCGCAAAATACCGACATCGGAATTGCCGCCACGCCAACATGCTCGGTTAACCAACGACAGAAGCTCACGTCATCCCGTTCGGAAATGGCGCGATAATCCGCCAGCAGGAAATAGGTGCCTTCACAGGGCAGAATTTCAAAACGGCTGGTGGCCAGCGCATTTACAAAGTGGTCGCGGCGGGCGCGGTAAAAGTCGGGCAGGGCGCGCCAGTGTTCAGGCTGGTCACGCAACATATCCGCAATCGCCAACTGGGCGGGCGTATTAACTGAAAACGTCAGATATTGATGGATTTTACGCACTTCGGCGCTCAACGCCGCAGGCGCGACACAGTAGCCGACTTTCCAGCCGGTCATATGAAAGGTTTTACCGAATGAGGAAACGGCAATGGCCCGCTGACGCAGTGACGGATGCGCCAGCACGCTGGCATGTCCTTCTTTGGCAAAGCAGATATGCTCATACACTTCATCACTCAGCACATAGATCTCGTGTGCGGCAATGGCCTGCCACAGTTGTTGGAAATCTTCTCTCCGCCATACGGTGGCAGAGGGGTTGTGCGGCGTGTTCAGGATCACCAAACGGGTACGATCGCTGAGTAGGGCGGCGAACTCAGCCCAGTCGACGCGAAAAGCGGGCGGTTGCAGCGCAATACGTTTCAGCACGCCGCCAGCCAGTGCTACCGCAGGGGCGTAACTGTCATAGCTGGGATCAAAACAGATGACTTCATCACCGGGACGAACCAGCGCGGTAATGGCGGCAAACAGGGCTTCCGTTGCGCCAGCGGTCACGGTGATTTCGGTATCGGCATCAGGCTGCCAGCCATACAGCTCGGCGGTTTTCTCAGCAATAACGGTACGCAGCGGGGCAACACCGGTCATCGGCGCATACTGATTCGCCCCCTGACTGACGTGATAAGCCAGACGCTGCTGTAAATAATCGGGGCCATCAAAATCAGGGAAGCCTTGTGATAGATTGATGGCTTTATGCTGTTGGGCCAGTGCGCTCATCTGGGTAAAAATGGTGGTGCCAAGCGAAGGCAGTTTACTGTCGGGAATAAGGGCGGCGCTCATGACGGATAAGGACTCCTGCAAGCCTGTATTGCCTGCCAATATAACACGATGTTAGTATTTGGCAATCAAGACGCTTGGACGTTTAAACGGCTAAATTCCTTTAAGTGCTAAGTCATAACCAAAGGTACTAACTATTTGTAAAACGTACCAGTAAAACGGGATGCTTCATGACTGAAAACCTGCAAATTACGGCGCTGCTCGCCACCTGCCACTGGATAGGGCAAAAAGGCTGGTGTCCGGCGACCGGCGGCAATATGTCCGTGCGCCTTGATGAGCGGCAGTGCCTGATTACCGAATCGGGCAAGGATAAAGGCAGCTTACAGGCTGATGATTTCCTGCTGGTGGATATCGCCACCAACCATGTGCCCAGTGGGCGCACGCCCTCGGCGGAAACCGGGCTGCACACGTTGCTGTACCGGACTTACCCGCAGGTTGGTGCGGTGCTGCATACCCACTCGGTGAACGCCACGGTGTTCTCCAGAGTGGAAACCGGCCCGGAACTGGTACTGCAAGGATACGAAATGCAGAAATCGCTGGCGGGGCAGCAAAGCCATTTGGATCGCGTGGCGATCCCGATTTTCGATAACGATCAGGATATTGCGGCGCTGGCGTTAAAAGTGGCTGCCCATGCGGAGTATGAACCGTTGCGCTACGGTTTTCTGGTGCGCGGTCATGGCCTTTATTGCTGGGGCGATAGCGTAAAAGAGGCGCGACGTCATCTTGAAGGGCTGGAATTCCTGTTCCAGTGTGAACTGCAACGTCGTTTGCTGGAGGCCAGATGAGTCACGCCGGGATCATTAAAGACGATGCGATTAAAGCGATTGTGACGGACATTGAAGGCACCACCAGTGATATCCGTTTTGTGCATAGCGTCTTGTTTCCCTATGCTCGCGCCCGCCTGACGGACGCGGTGCGACAGCAAGGGCAAAGTAAAGAGATTGCCCAGGCGCTGGCATTGCTGCGTCAGGAATTACAACAGCCTGATGCCGATGATGAGGCGCTGATTGACGCATTAAACCGTTTTATGGATGAAGACCGTAAATCGCCCGCGTTGAAACAGCTACAGGGCATTATCTGGCGCAGCGGCTATCTCAGCGGTGATTTCTGCGGTCATATTTACCCAGACGTCGCTGCACAGTTAGCTGACTGGCGGCAACAGGGTATCCGGCTGTATGTCTATTCATCAGGCTCGGTCGAAGCCCAGCAACTGCTGTTTGGCTACAGTGATGCAGGCGATCTGCGTGCGCTGTTCAGCGATTATTTTGATACCCGCGTTGGCGCCAAACGCGACGTTGCGTCTTACCGTACTATCGCGCAATCCATCGGTTTACCCGCCAGACAGTTACTTTTTCTGTCGGATATTCGTCAGGAACTGGATGCGGCGCAAGAAGCAGGCTGGCACACCTGCCAGCTAATCCGCACCGATGCCGATGACTTAAGTCGTCACCGTCAGGTGGCACGTTTTGACCAGATCGATTTACAGGAGTATTCCCAATGAGTGCACTGACCATCTTTAGTGATAGCGATGCAAGCCAACCGATTTGGCAAAGTCAGGATGCTGAAGCCATTGGTCAGCAACTGGCCGACATCGGCGTACGGTTTGAACGCTGGCAGGCGAACCAGCCGTTAAGCGCCAACCCGGATTCCGAAGAGGTGCTGGCGGCTTACCGGCACGAGATCGATCGGCTGGTAGCGGAAAAAGGCTACCAGAGCTGTGATGTCATCAGTATTCGGGCGGATAATCCGCAGCGCGCCGAGTTGCGCGCCAAATTCCTGTCCGAACATACCCATAATGAGGATGAAGTGCGTTTCTTCGTTGAGGGCGCCGGGCTGTTCTGCCTTCATCTGCAAGGCAAGATTTTCCAGATCCTGTGTGAGAAAAACGATCTGCTGTCGGTTCCTGCGGGTACGGCGCACTGGTTTGATATGGGGCCGGAACCGCATTTTACGGCCATCCGTCTGTTCGACAACCCGGAAGGGTGGGTCGCCCATTTTACCGGCGATAAGATCGCGGAAGCGTATCCGACGTTGGCGAGCTGAGTGTGATGACAAAGGTTTGCACCGCGAAATGACTTTCCTTCGGCGTTCATGCCCGCTTTTCGAACCGCCAGTGACGCGTTCCTTACGCGGCACTGGCTTTCGCGACGTCCTGTCGCTCTCTCGGCGGTCATGCCCACCTCAGCATAATTTTTTACGCCGGGAAGAGAAGAAACCGTGAAATATGCAAATTCACAGAGCTTTGTCATATCGCGATGGATCACCGTTTTGATGAAGCCGACAGGGATATTCAGAGGATGTTTGAGGCATCAATACGCTCCTCCTTGTAACAAGAGCTTAATGAGATGGTCTGATGCCAATCTGCCAATCGGCGTTTATATCAATTATGCGTCCCTATGAGTTCAGCGCTGAGTGAAATATCCCCTCTTTTACCGCTTGCGGTGTGACGACGCCAGTATCCAGCACCCAACCGCTGATCAACGCGGCGGGTGTGACGTCAAACGCCGGGTTGTAAACCGGGGCGTTCTGTGGCGCCCATTGGCAGTGGCCGAAACTGCCGGATACGCCAGCGACTTCAGCCGCGGCGCGTTGTTCAATGGGAATGGCGCTGCCGTCCGGGCACTCGGGATCGTGCGTGGTGTGCGGCGCCGCAACGTAAAAGGGGATGTGATGATAGTGCGCCAGTACGGCCAGGCTGTAAGTGCCTATCTTATTGGCGACATCGCCGTTGGCGGCAATCCGATCCGCGCCTACCCACACCGCGTCCACTTTTCCCTGCGCCATCAGGCTGGCGGCCATTGAATCACATATCAACTGGTAAGGAACCCCCAGCTCACCCAGTTCCCAGGCGGTAAGGCGCCCCCCTTGTAGTAATGGCCGGGTTTCATCAACCCATACCTGGGCAACTTTCCCCTGCTGATGTGCGCGCAGCAATACGCCGATGGCGGTGCCGATACCGGCTGTTGCCAGCCCGCCGGTATTACAGTGGGTCAGCAGGCGGCTGTCAGGCGTTACCAGCGTGGCGCCGTAATCGGCAATTTGCTCACATAACGTGCGGTCTTCTTCGACCAGCCGCAGCGCTTCCTGCGCCATTATCTCGGCAAACTGTGGCTGTACCAGCGCCAGCTTCATCCTGTCCAGGTTATTCATCAGATTGACGGCGGTAGGACGGGCTGCACGTAACGTCTCCAGCGCCTGTGCCAGTTGCGGCTGGGTTAGCCCTTTTTCCGCCAGTATAGCGAGCAACAAGCTGGCGGATAGACCAATAAGCGGTGCGCCACGTACCCGTAACGCCTGAATATGGTCAACCAGTGCGGTAACGTCAGGGCAAGGACACCAGCGTTTTTCCTGCGGCAACGCCTGCTGATCGAGGATCCACAGTTGGTCGTCAACGATTTTCAGGCTGGTAGTGTTAAGTCTCTGCATGAGTGGTTAAATCCTTGTTGCGTTATTGCATCGATTTTCTTATTCTGCCGCTATGTGTGATGGATGTATAGATGTCCAAACGCTTTTATGTCCAGGAACCTGTCCGGTTCTGAAAAATCGTGAATGCAGAATAACAAGGGGTTGGCAATGTCACTTTACCGCACCTTTACGGCAGAGGATGCCGTGGAATATGCCCGCCAGTATGGCAGGGTGAGCGATCCGCACTCGCTGGTCGAGGCTCAGGAAATTGGCGACGGTAATCTGAATCTGGTATTTAAAATTCGTGATGTTCAGGGGGTAAGCCGGGTAATCGTCAAACAGGCCCTACCCTATGTGCGTTGCGTTGGCGAGTCCTGGCCGCTGACGCTGGATCGCGCCCGCATTGAAGCGGAAACGCTGCTGGTTCATGCACAGTTTTGCCCTCAGCATACGGCGACCGTTTTGCACCATGATGCACAACTGGCGGTGATGGTGCAGGAGGATCTGTCTGACCATCGTATCTGGCGTGGCGAGTTGATTCAGGGAATTTATTATCCACAGGCAGCGACACAGTTGGGGGAATATTTGGCGCAAACGCTGTTTCATACGTCGGATTTTTATCAGTCTCCGCACGCTAAAAAAGCGGCGGTGAGTCAGTTCACCAACCCTGAGCTGTGCCAGATCACCGAAGATTTGTTCTTTACCGACCCTTATATTGATCATGAAAGAAACCAGTTTGATGCGGTGCTGTCAGCCGATGTACAGGCGCTGCGCGACGATCGGGCGTTGAAGTTGGCGGTGGCCGGGTTAAAGCACCGTTTTCTGAGCACAGCAGAAGCATTGCTGCATGGCGACATCCACAGCGGTTCGATCTTTGTGGCGGAAGGGCGCTTAAAGGCGATTGATGCCGAGTTTGGTTTCTATGGGCCAATTGGTTTTGATGTGGGAACGGCGAGCGGGAATCTGCTGCTGAACTATTGCGGTTTACCGGGCTTGCTGGCGCCGCGTGAGGCGGCGGCAGGACGTGAGCAGCGTTTTGCCGATATTCGCACGTTGTGGACGACCTTTGCGACGCGTTTTCTGTCGCTGAGTCAGCAGCATAGCCGTGATCCTTCGCTGGCGGCATCTGGCTATGCCGAGCGGTTTTTACAGCAGGTATGGCAGGACGCTATCGGCTTCAGCGGTACTGAACTGATTCGCCGCACAATTGGGCTGGCGCATGTCGCTGATCTCGACGCCATCCAAAATGAGGATGCCAGAGCGGAATGTCAGCGTCAGGCGCTGCACCTTGGGCGCACGTTAATCCTTGCCGCACCGCACATCGATAATGTGGATGAATTGCTGGCCCATGTGCGGCAAAGCGGGGCATAGCCTCCGCCTCTCAGGTCTGGGGCGAAAGGCTGCCCCATTACACTTATTTTTTCCCTTTCTCCATCAATGCTTTTAGATCGGCAAAAGGGTTGTGTGTGGCGAGGCCGACATCTTTCTGTGCATCTTCACCCGCGACCACGGTAGAGCCATAGATATCCGCATCGGTATATTTTGAATGCTCATGATCGTGGCAATAGAGGCACAGCATTTCCCAGTTGCTGCCATCTTCCGGGTTATTACTGTGGTCGTGATCGATATGGTGCACGGTGAGTTCACGCAGGTTGGAATAAACGAATTCACGCGAACAGCGGCCACAGACCCAGGGGAAAAGTTTCAGTGCTTTTTCACGATAGCCGCTTTCGAGCCTGGCGTAATTTTTCGGGATATAGGCCATAGGTATGGTGTCTTCATTGTGTAGGAAATCGTCATTTTACCCCGATTGATCGGCAGTATAAAGAGTGTAAATGGGTGTAAGCCAACATGTCATGCTCGGCACCATGAAGATGTTCAAGTTAGAATTTTAAATTATCGCTAAAAATATTATCAGCACGATAATTTAATTTGCCTTTTTTCTGATCTTTCATTCCAAGAGTATGACGGTTTATTTCTTACAAAAAAATTACCATTATAAGAGATATGTATCGAGAAGATTTTTTGTGGCTAAATTCTAAGGTATATATCACCAATACATGATATAAATAAAAAACCAAATGTTAATACACATTGATAATAAGACTGGATATAATATAGGTGTGGAAAGAAATGTCAATATTGTGGTCGAGTGGTTTTATAAAAGTTATACTTTTTGTATTGATATTTTTGGGGGTTGGAGCAACTTTTCCTGTTTTATTTGTTAATGTCAGTTTTTCATATACGAAAAACGATTATGTTGTGTTTAATATATTTACTTTTGATGAAATAAAGGAAATGCCATTTATTTCAGATGATTACATTATTTATTATGATTCGCCAGATGGAACAACACCAATGACAATATAGCATTGTTTTTTCTAATGTTAACTCTGACGGCAAATCAGAATTGGTTAACTATATAGAAAACCTGGGGTTTTAAAAATATGAGGGTAACATTTTGAGTGAAAGTGATAAAAATGAGTTCTGGAGAAAAAAAGATGATGTCATTAATATATTACAAAATAATACTGAGAACACCATTTCTTTTTCTGTTCAAAAAAGGTAGAGACTTCAAAAGCGCATCACCGCCAGCGGTTTGGCCTGCACGCTATGGCAATTACCCCCCGAAGAAATAGTTACTGAAGCATAAG
>NZ_MJLZ01000050.1 GCF_003666245.1 Brenneria alni | reverse complement strand
GTTATAGGAACTGCAATTTAGTTGTTTTTATGAAATAAAAATCTAAGTAATAAGTTTTATTAAGAATTAAATTCCTTTTTTTGTATTTATTTTCAAATGTGATAGTTTTTTATAAAGACAAAATAAATAATTATTGTGAAAATATATTTAATTGTTTGATTTTAATGAGTTATTTTATTTTTTTTCGACAAGAGATGTAATGCGCTAATTTGGTGAGTTGGCTTATTATTGGGCCCCAAAATAAAGCAATGCGACTTTTTGTTTTTAATTTGTTAATTAAAATTTTTTTCGATTATCAATATCAGTGATTCTAATGTTTTTATGGTTTTCCAAAAGAATAATTAATGCTCCGTACAGACTTGCCGGAACATCCATGTCGGGAAAAATTTATGAGATGCCATATCGACAGACTATCTAATCTGAGATAGCTTAAATGACAGGCTTGTAAGTCGGGCCTAAGCGTCGCTCGGACGGTCCGGGCGCTCACGTTACTTTTGAGGATGTTATGGCTGATTCTACTTCTCCGCGCCGTTTTACGCGCATCGATCGTCTCCCCCCTTACGTATTCAATATTACCGCTGAGTTGAAAATGGCTGCCCGCCGCCGCGGCGAGGATATTATCGATTTCAGCATGGGTAATCCGGATGGCCCGACGCCTGCGCATATCGTAGAAAAATTGTGCACGGTGGCTCAACGTGAGGATACGCACGGTTATTCAACCTCCAGAGGGATCCCGCGCCTGCGGAGGGCTATTTCGCGCTGGTATGCCGATCGCTATCAGGTGGACATCGATCCCGAAAGTGAAGCGATCGTGACCATCGGTTCCAAAGAAGGGCTGGCGCATCTGATGCTGGCAACGCTGGATCACGGCGATACCGTGCTGGTGCCGAACCCAAGCTATCCGATTCATATTTATGGCGCAGTGATTGCCGGGGCTCAGGTGCGCTCTGTGCCGCTGGTGGACGGGGTGGATTTCTTCAATGAACTGGAACGGGCGATCCGCGAAAGTATCCCTAAACCAAAAATGATGATCCTGGGTTTTCCATCCAATCCGACCGCGCAGTGTGTCGAGCTGGATTTCTTTGAACGGGTTGTCGCGCTGGCAAAACAGTATGGCGTGCTGGTGGTTCACGATCTGGCCTATGCCGATATTGTCTATGACGGTTGGAAAGCGCCGTCGATTATGCAGGTGCCCGGCGCCAAAGATATTGCCGTCGAGTTTTTCACTCTGTCGAAAAGCTATAATATGGCGGGCTGGCGTATCGGTTTTATGGTGGGAAATTCAGAACTGGTCAACGCATTGTCGCGTATCAAAAGTTATCACGATTACGGCACGTTTACACCGCTTCAGGTGGCGGCGATCGCCGCGCTGGAAGGGGATCAGCAATGTGTGCTGGATATTGCGGAGCAATATCGCCAACGGCGCAATGTGCTGGTGCGTGGTTTACATGAAGCTGGCTGGATGGTGGACGAGCCAAAAGCCGCAATGTATGTCTGGGCAAAAATCCCGCCAGCCTATGCCCATTTAGGTTCGCTGGAGTTTGCCAAGCGTCTGCTGTCTGATGCGAAAGTGTGTGTGTCGCCGGGGATCGGGTTCGGCGATTATGGCGATACGCATGTACGTTTCGCCCTGATAGAAAATCAGGATCGTATCCGGCAGGCCGTTCGCGGCATTAAAGCGATGTTCCGCGCCGACGGTATATTGCCGCCATCAAAGTCTGCCGTAGGTAAGGCTTCCGAAGCCTGAGCCATTTCCCCGGTCTGCTGGCCGGGGTAGCTTTGTGCGTAATATCAATCAGGATAAGTCGTGTTATGTCATTATATCTGTTTAAATTTTCTGCTTTTGCTCTGCTTTGCACCATCCTGTCCGGGTGTCAGCACACTGGAAACGTTGCCCGGCAGGGAACCGGGATGGGGAAAGATACCGCGGTGTCGGCTAACGATCAGTTGAATCAGTTATCATCACTGGTAGCGGCGACTAAATACCTGAAATATCAATGCAACCGTAGCGATTTACCTGATGATGCCAGCATTAATAATGCTGTGCTGGCCGTTGCCAGGCAAAAAGGGTGGGATGCATCAAACCATCAAATGTTGTCGCAACGCAGTGAAAGCCTGTACCAGGGGCTATTGAAAGACAGTACCTCAAAAGAAACCCAGTGCTCGACGTTTAACCTTACGCTGATGCCTTTCATTGATACGATGCGCAGCCACCGTTAAGCGTCATACCGTGATCACGCCTCAGTACTGATGGTTGATGCTCGGTGGCGGTGAACCATTTTCATGGGAATAACGGCCTTGCTTGAACAGGGAGTTCCTTGCAGGACATTCTGCATAGCAGAAAACGCGCATTCGACCCAGGCATCCTCATTTTGGCGCATCGACCAGATATTATTTGATAGAAAACCCAGCATGGCGTGTTCATCAAAGGTGCCGATATTTATTTCTGCCGGAATATGCCCATAGCGCTCACGCAATATGCTCAATATCCCTTCAAGCACCGGCAGAGATGAGGCGATAAATGCGTCTGGAGCATCGTTGTGGCGGGTGAGAAATTCACGCATCATCCGTTCGCCATCTTCACGGCGGTTGTGACTGGCTTCTAAGATCCAGCTCTGGCTTTGCCTGAACAGCCCTTGCTGTTTCATCATCTGCTGATAACCGCGCAAACGTTCTTTAATGGCTGGCTGCCGGGTGTCGCCAGCCATAAAAAATAGCGAAGTGGAACAACGGTTCGCCAGCATTGCCTCGGTCAATTGAACGGCGCCCTGAAAGTTATCACTCATAACCATAGGAACACCACAGGCGCCGAAGTCACGATCGAGTAGCACCAGCGGTCGGTTTGCCAGTTTCAGATGGTGGTTTTGTGTTTGCCGGGTTGAAGGGACAACAAATAAACCGTCGATATTACGTTGTAACAAGGATTCGACCAGTTTGTTCTCATAGAGAGCGTCACTATAAGTACAGCTGATCATTAATTGATAACCCGCCTCACGGCAGCGCATTTCCAGCTTTTCCGCCAGGGTGGAAAAAAACAGGTTGGAAAGGCGGGGTACAATCAGCCCCAGCGTATCGGTTTTATTGAGTTTGAGACTACGGGCGGTATGATTAACAAGGTAACCATGCTCCGCCACATAATGGTTAATCCGTGTCTGTGTTTTTTCACTAATACGGTACTGTTCCGCTTTGCCGTTCAGTACTAAACGCACTGTTGTAATGGATAGATTCAGTGCATTGGCAATTTGTTCTACCGTTTTCGACATAGATGTACGCCAGATTAATATTGTGAGCCACTTTACCACGTATCATACAAGTTACAGCGGCGTGAGAGTATATTATTTGAGCAATTACCCCATCATTAACGGCCTGATATACACTTACTGTTAACGTGTGAGTTTGCTGACAAAGTCGCCTGTAAGCCTGAGATGCACGGGCCTACCGTACCGAGGGGCGCTCCGGCGGCTTACGCCGCTACGACCCCTCAGCACGCTCTCCCTAATAATGAGCTTTGTCAACAGTCTGACACGTACTGTTAACGTGTTTTTTCACACACATCGCCTCTTTTCTGCCGCCATTTCTTTATTGCCGGAGAGATAATCGGCAAAAACAGCGTCAATAACGCAATGATAATGAAGGCGGCGCAGACTGGCCGGGTGAAGAATATTGATGGATCTCCCTGCGACATCATCAGCGAGCGCCGCAAATTGGTTTCCGCCAACGGCCCGAGAATAATGCCGATGACGATCGGAGACATCGAGAAATCCAGTTTAATCAGGATATAAGCCACAATACCGGCCCCCATCATGACAAACACATCGACCATGCTGTGATTGACTGTATACGCGCCGACGGTGCACAACAGCAAAATGGTGGGAACCAGGATGGTGCGCGGAATGTCCATCACCTTGACGAATAGCTTCATGCCCATAAAACCCAGCAGCCCCATAAACAGGTTAGCCAGCATCAGGCCGATGAAAATCGTGTTCACTTCGACAGGGTGTTCCGTAAACAGTTGTGGCCCCAGCGCCAGGCCCTGCACCAGAAAAGCCCCCATGATGATAGCCGTCGCGCCATCACCGGGGATCCCTAGCGTCATCAGTGGCACCATGCACCCGCCGGATACGGCGTT
Organism: Brenneria alni; assembly: GCF_003666245.1. Lineage (GTDB taxonomy): Bacteria > Pseudomonadota > Gammaproteobacteria > Enterobacterales > Enterobacteriaceae > Brenneria > Brenneria alni. The sequence goes on along the minus strand of NZ_MJLZ01000050.1, from coordinate 22,477 downwards.
GGCGCCCGCTTCCGGCGCGGACACGCCTTCAGGGGAACCATGACCAAACTCTTCGGGGTTTTTTGACCAGCGCTTGGCTTCGTTATAGGCAATCCACGATGAAATATCGCCGCCAACGCCGGGGATTGTCCCTATAGCCGTACCAATGGCGGATGAACGCACCCAGGTTGGCAGGCAGCGGCGGAAATCTTCCCAACTGGGCAGGATGCGCGAGATCTTGGCGACGCTGCGCTGAACACTGTTGGAGAACCGCTCACGATAATCTTCTTCAAAGCTGAGTAATCCCTGGGAAAACGCAAACAGCCCAACCAAAATTGGAATAAACGAAATGCCGCCCATCAGATACACCGAGTCAAAGGTAAAACGCATTCCGCTGGTCATGGGGTCAAGCCCGATGGTCGCAATGGCCAGGCCAATACCGCCACCGATCAGTCCCTTGATCATCGATTGTGACGACACACTGGTGATGATACTGATACCGAAAATCGCCAGCGCAAAATACTCCGGCGCGGAAAACCCGGTGGCGACAGTTGCAAGCATGGGGGCGACCAGGATCAACGCAACAGTGCTGAAAACGCCGCCAAAAAGTGAGCCCATAGTTGATAACCCGAGCGCTCTGCCGGCTTCGCCGCGTTTTGCCATTGGGTAACCATCCAGCACGGTAGCCGCAGAGGCTGGCGTGCCCGGCGTGCTGATGAGTATCGCAGTAATTGAACCGCCGTAGATTGCGCCACAATAAACGCCCAGCAATAATAAAATGCCGCTGACGCCCTGGAAGGAGTAAGTGAGGGGAAGCAGCAGCGCGATACCCATATTGACCGTCAGGCCGGGAATAATGCCGATAAGAATACCGGCCAGCGCGCCTAAAAAAATCACAATTATTGTGTCAAAACTGAACACAATAGAGAATGCCATAAGAACGTCGTTCATTATTATCCCCTTTTCAGGATTCGCTGAAAACTGATGTCGGTAAAGGCGAATTGAACAAATAAGTGAAAGAGAGATAAACCGCAGCCACAATTAACAAGGTTGATAGCGCGATATACCCTATCCGACGTTCATTCATAAACAGCATGGTGACCGGAATAAAGATCATTGCGGACAGAAGAAATCCGGCCCAGTAAAGTACAATGCCGTATACGACGGCGATCGCGCTCAGAACATAGGTCAACCGGACGAATTTGGAAGATAAGTCCACGGGTTTATCGGTTGCCAGACGGTCTTTGATGACCACAACCCCTTGCAGAATGCCTAATCCAATAAATAACCATGCCAGGCCGTAGGGCCAGAATCTTTCCCCCGGTACGCCATATTCGTCAAACATCGACATATCTTTCGACAGGAATAAAATCAATCCGCCCATACCGGCGGACAGTAAACCGATGAGGATATTAAATTTGCGCATAGATATTCTCCCTCCTGCTGACCAGCGTCAGCAGGAGCGTGTGCCCTATTATTTTTTCAATGTGTCGGCAATGAGTTGTTTATACATCTCATCATCTTCCTGCATCATCTTATAAGCATTCTGACCGACGATGCTGACCGGCATAATCCCTTGTTTTTTGACCGCATCCTGATAAGCCGGATCGTTAATCACGTCAGTAAATGCCTTGACTAACTGGTCAGTCACCTCAGGGGGCACTTTTGCGGTGGTCGCCAACACGGCCCAGGCGCGCATTTTCACGTTGAAGTCCAGATTGAGAGCTTCTTTAACGGTGGGAACATCCGGGAATAATTCAAAGCGTTTTTCATCCATCACGGCCAGCACGCTTAGAATACCGGCGTCAACCTGCGATTTTACCGAGCCGGGAGTCGTGAAGACGGCGTCAATATGCCCGCCGACCAGGGCTGCGATAGAAGGGCCGGTGCCTTCGTTGTAAGGGATGTGGTTAAATTTGGCGCCCGTGTTTTTCTCAACATTCACCGCGGCCAGATGGTAAATGGCGCCCATGCCGGAATTGCCGACCTTGAATTTTCCTGGCTGCTGTTTTGCCGCGTCAATAAACGCTTCCAGCGTGTTGTAGCCTGAATCGGCCTTGACTACGATAGCAACCGGATCGGCAATGGTCGTGACCAGCGGCGTAAAGTCTTTATAGGTGACCGGCGATTTATTTTGATAGGGGAACATGGCTAATTCCACCGTGGTCATGACCAGTTTATAACCATCTGGTTTGGCTCTGGCGACCTCTATTAATCCGGTAATGCCATTTCCGGCAGGTTTATTGACCGGAACAAAAATAACCCCTTTCGGTAACCGATCTTTGGCATATTCAATTAATGTCCGCACAGAGGTATCCGTACCGCCGCCGGGATTCTTAGGTATAACGACTTCAATATTCTTTTTGGCATAGGAGATGGTTTGCTCCGCCAGAGCCTGGCTGGCGCAGAGGGGAAATGTTGATGCTAATAATAAAAGTAAATATTTTTTCATCGTCTTATCCTTATATATATGTGTAGGGTTGGATCAAGTACGTTATTACGGCAAAAAAGACATTCGCTGATAAATAATGTTTTTACGGTTCCAGGTATAGGTGATATGAATATTTTCCCGTTCAGCAATAATCGCAGGATAGGAAAACTCGCCGGTTTCACTTTCCAGATCGCTGTGCTTTTCCCAGGTGAGGCCATTATCCGTTGAATAGGCTACTGACAAGGGGTAGCGCCGGTTCCAGTTGCCCGGTATCGGATTGTAGACCAGCACCAGCGTTCCTTCGCCTAAATGCACAACATCAATGCCGCTGTTATTATTCGGTAATTCAATAGGATAAGCTGCTGTCCAGTGTTGACCGAAATCCATTGAGTCACTACGGTAGATACGGCCACGCGTACTGCGCATTAAAAGATGAATCTGTCCGGGGGAGGATTCCCACGCGGTAGGCTGAATCACGCCATCCCACTGGAACACGCGGGACAAATCGTTTTCCCATAGCGCATCCTGCCGTAAACCTTGCCATAGCTGGTCTTGAGGGAAGTCTGCGGGCGTCTGGTGTATCAGGGGAATGGCGACGGACTGCCACTGCTTCCCGTCGTCGGTGATATCAACGAAAGCGTCCCAGTAACGATCGTCTTCAACGGAGGACGGCGCCAGCCATTGGCTATTAGACATCACCAGCAATTTGTTTTTCACCGGGCCGCGAGGCCGCCAATCGCCATCAACCAGTGGCTGTGGCGATGACCAACTGACGCCGTCATCGTCCGAAATCACCACCCGCGTCGTCCACTGGTGTACATCAGGCCCTACCTTATAGAACAACCAGATACGGCCATTCTGCCGATGTAGCACCGGGTTCCAGTGCGCCAGATTGTCCTGCGCGACGACACGCCGAGGCGCTGACCACACGCCCTGTTGACGTCGTGCCAGCCAGATGGCCGTATCACCGCTTCCTTCCTTCTGCCCGGCAAACCAGGCGGCCAGTAGTTGGCTGTCCGGCAACGCAATCAGTGTGGATGCATGGCAGTTACCGAAATAGCCATGCTCGGACGGCATCAGATTTTCCCGAAGTTCACTTGTTAGTCTCATCCGTTTAACCCACTATGACCGCGTTAAATTTTGCTGGAGCGATTCCCCAAGACGCATCATGCTGTTGATGGTTTCAGGGAAAAACCCAGTGCTGTAGGCGGCGCTATTGCGTACCCGACAAACATGCGTGGTGAAATTACCGTGCTGTTGCTGAAAAAATTTAGCGCAGGCCGGATAATCCAAATGTTCAACTAACGCTGCGGTCGACAGGTAATCGGACAATGCCTGTGCTTTTTGTGGCTGACTGCGCCAGTTTTCGTATAGCCACACATACAGTTGCGGATGGAAGTTTGCCATGACGCCGCTGTAGGCCTGACACCCGGCCTGGAATGACGCTAATAGCGTCTGGCTATTAGCGTTGGCCAAATGCAGGCGGCTGCCTTGTGCGAGTTGCAGCCGTCGTTGAATGACAGGCAAATCGCAGCAGGTGTCTTTTATAAAGGTGTAGCGCTGGCTTGCGGCACACCAGGCAACCATTTCATCAGACAACAGGCGTTTATACGGATAGGGGCATTCGTAAATGCCCAAATCAACCTGTGTCGGCAACTGTGCGGTAAGTTGCTGTAGTGATAGCAGCGCCTGTTGATCCGATTCTCCGGTCAGAGCAAGACGGTTGCTGATCAGAATCAAGCCATCCACGCCGGTTTCAGCAATGGCGTTGAGCTGTTCGACCTGTTGGCTCATGTCACATGCGGTATGCCCTGACGCGACTATCGGCACTCTTCCGCCCACCTGCCGGACGATAAAGCGAACCAGCTCCTGGGTTTCTTTATCGCTGAGGAAAAACATTTCACTGGACTGACAGGCGGCGAATAGCCCATGCACGCCAGCCGCCAGATACCATTCCACCAGACGTTCGAGTGAGTCATAGTCGATTTCGCGTTGCGCGTTAAAAGGCGTCAGCATCACCGGCCAGACACCCACGTATTTATGTTGTTCTTTATGCGGACTGGACATTATTTCGTTCCTATAAGCGAGGTATAAGCATCACCCGCCAGATGAACCTGGATGTTTTGCGTTAGCGCCTGAGCGACGAAGGCTTTGAGCACGTCGGGCAACGCGGCCTCTTTGACGTATGCGACGGTCAGGTGATTACTCTGATGCCCGGCCATCAAATCGTCACGGGTTACGCCATCCAGCACGGCGTTCAGTAGCGGCCATTCATAATTTGTTGCGCGGCGGCGGCGTTCAAATTCCGCTTCCGGCAGTTCGACGCCGGTTCCGGTGCCGATATGCATAATCACTTGCGTACCTTCGTAATGCGCCCGCGCCCAGATAAAGCGTCCTGCTTTGCCCTGACCGGCAATGGTTGCGCCGCCATAAGGAAAAAACATCGCCGGTTGACGATATCCGGTCGCGCCGGCTATGCCGTTTTTCAGGTGGGCAAAAGGCACTGCGCCGGAAATTTCCAAATCCCAATAGAAGGTTCCCTGATATTCACTGCCCCAGCGAATATCATGCAGCGTGGTTTCCGCAGACATATCCAGCGCCTGTAATAACCGCCACAGCATTACCTGCGGGATGGCGCTGCCCATATCGACTTCGTTAATGCAAGGAATGGCGCGATCGGGCCAGATAATTTCTCCATTTTCATCGGGAATGGGGAAACGCTCCGCATTTCCAATAGCGCCTTCGGCGAAATCAGAGGCGGCGCAGCAATCTTTCAGCCCTTGCTGGTATTGCACGCCGACCGCGCTTAAACCAAAACGCTTCACAAAACGCGCCATAGCGATCATCATGGCGCATTGTTCCAGCACCTGTTCCCGGGTTAAATGCTGACGACCATCATCACCAAACTGGAATTGCATTCCTCGCTGTTGATACCATTGCAGGCACTCTTCCTGTAAGAAAAGGGGAACTTTCGCCATCTCAATCAGCAGGGCCGATTGCGAAAGCGATTCAACCGGGATACCGATATTGATCATTGCCTGTTGTGGGAAGACGCCGTTAATCATCCCCATACAAAACGTATCGAACAGTCCGATAATCGCTTTGTGCCGCAAAATATACTGGCCGACCTGCCTGCCGATTTCCCCTGCCTGGCTGGACATCACTTCATGTGTCGGCGGGATATTGCGCAGGTAGTGGGTTTTATGGTTTACGGCGCCATCGCGCAGCCAGGTATTCAATCCCTGTAAAAAAGGCTCGTCTTCAAAGTTCTCAGACCACAAACGGGAAAATGGACGACCCAGGCTGGTCAGACTGCCTGCCATGCACAACATGCCGACCAAACCTGGCCAGGTGCCATCGAAATTAGCCAGCAACAGGATTGGCCCCCGATGATGCACCAGTGATGGCGCAATATGGTGGGAATACTGCCAGGCGGTAAGCAGAACAATAATCGGCGCTTGCGGGTCAATCGCCGCAAATAAATCACTGCCTTCTTTCTGACTGCTGATAAAACCGTGCCCGCGTTGTTTATCAATGGCATGGGCCCGCTTCATCCGGTATCCGAGTTGTTCCAGCGCGGTCTGTAAGCGGGTTTCAAATTGCTGTTGCGTGGGCCAGCAGGTGACATTTGCCGATTCGCGTAAATCTGCGTTAGTGACCAGCAGAACTTCGTTCTGGTCGGTGGTGATCGTTGCCGGAGACGGCGGAAGCGTGAGTTTCAGCATGTTTTTCTCCTGGTTTAAAATAAATGCTCATCATTTATATGGCAGGTCGGCTGCCGTTATTTCGTTCTTATAATCCCGCCAGAGATATCAAAACGGCGATCGCATCTGTTGTTCTGCAAACAGGTTGTCGTGATACATCTGGAGATAGACGCGGTATTTCGCATCATGGAAATTCTGCTGTGTTTTGTCTGCTTTCACGATCTTTCCTGGATGCGTCAGCGCGGCGGCGGCCTCCGGCAACGAGTCATATTCGCCGCAGGCGACGGCGCCGAGTAACGCGGCGCCTAAAGTTACGGCATCGTCTTCGCTTACCTGATGAATGTCACAGCCGGTAATGTTGGCGTACTCACGTAGCCATAAAGGATTTTTGGTTGCCCCTCCGCATAGCACCAGTCGGTGAATGTCATGGCCTGCTTCATTGAGGCTATCGATAATGTGGCGGGTGCCATAGGCAATCGCCTGCAATGTGGCGAGATAAAGCCGGGCGAGCGAATCGGGGCCTTGTTCCAGTGTCAGGCCGAAAACCGCACCGCGGGCGTGGGGGTTAGCCCGCGGCGAACGGTTGCCATGATGATCGGCCAACACATGTAAATGCCGCGTGGGGTGCGATTCCCGTTGCTCAAGCGAATCAACCCATTGATTGAGCAACGTATAAGGACTGCACTGTTGTTTATCTGATTCCTGTTGCAAGGTCAGCCAGCAGCTATGCTGACGCAACGTCCAGTCAACCAGCGCGCCCGCCGCGCTTTGCCCGCCTTCGTTCAGCCACCATTGCGGCAACATGGCACTCCAGTAGGGGCCCCATACGCCCGGCACCATGACGGGGTCACGGCTCACCAGCATATGACAGTTGGACGTTCCGCTAATCACCGCCAGGCTACCCTGTGGTTGCTGGCCGATCAGCGCTAACCCGCCGGCGTGAGCGTCAATGATGCCGCTGGCAATCACGACTTGTGATGTTAGCCCGCACTGGTCGGCAACGTGTTGCTGAAGATAACCGGCTTTTTCACCAAGATTGATAATGCGGGCAGGAATTTTGGCAGGCAGGTCAGCCAAATCAATAGCGTTGAGCAGCGGTGCGCTGAAGCGGTTCTGGTGCGCCAGATAGTTCCATTTGCAGGTCAGCGTACACACGCTGGCCACATCCGCTCCTGTTGCTTTCCACACCAGATAATCCGCCAGATCGAATAAGCGCCATGCCTGTTGATAGCGTTCCGGGAAGCGCCGCTTAAGCCACATGATTTTCGGCAGTTCCATCTCGATACTGACCTCGCCGCCGACATAGCGCAGCGCGTCATCGCCCGTCACATTGATCGCGGCGGTTTCGGCATCTGCCCGATGATCCATCCACATGATGATGTCGTGTTCAGTTTCGCCTTGTTCAGAAACTGAGATGGGGCGGCCATTTAGTCCCACCACCACCAGTGAGCAGGTCGCGTCAAACCCGATTGACCGAATTTGCTCTGACGCAACGCCGGATAGCGTCACGGCTTCTTTAATCGTGTCACAGACAGCTTGCCAGATTTCGACGGACGATTGTTCCACCACATTCACTCGCGGATGGAACTGGTTTATCGGGCGTACCGCAAAGGCAAGACGTTGGCCGTTTCGGTCAAAAATACCTGACCTGACGCTGGCTGAACCCACATCCACACCAATAAAATACGCATTTTTCATCGCTCTGCCTCTTTTGCTAACTCGAGTTAGCAATCTATTTTAAGCACGTGGAAGAGACAATGGGTTTACGTTGGATTTGTGAACCGGATCGATGTTCAAAAAACAATCAATTTAAATAACAATGAATTAACATTATTCGCTCTGTCACGGCATGATGGCGCTGAAATCGGACAAAGTGCCTGCCCCGATGATGAGAGGAATGCGCATGGTAGTGAGTTTGGTCATAGCGGGAATATAATGGCGTTCAATAACTTTGCTGAAGATTACATAATGCATCTGACTACTGTCGGGGTGAGTATGAAAAGTCGCAACACTGTGCCGGAGAGCGGCCTGACATGGTCTTCCGCAATAATGCAATGCGTGGTATTGTCAATCAACCGTTTGCGTTCGTCACCAAATATAAAGCGGATACCCAGCCTGCGGCTAAACCTGTTCAATCCCGTGATGTGAAAATTTCTGACGTCACAATGGGGGGCAGCGAGTAAAACAGTATTTCGATCAACAGGATGATTGCTGCTGAAATGGGTATTCTTCTGGACGTGATGCCTCCCTGCGACGACGGGGATATTATGGATAATAAACGATGCCACAATCGCAATCATGGTCGCGTAAATCCCTTTCGTTAAACACACTGGCTATAAAACTCCAGTCTTTACCCTTACCCCTTATCCGGCGTGTGCTTCTGGGCGGCATTCTGCTGCTGAATGGTCAGCAACTGGCGGCAATTACCTGGCGTGTGTTGCAGCCTGAATCGTCTCGTTTGGTTAACATTTCCGTTACGCCTGCCCAGGCCACAGAAAAACCTGCCGCACCCGGTGACTTTACGTTGTTCGGTCGCCCGCCTGACGCCAAAACTTCGGCAGCGCCCACCGGCGTTTTGACCGGGGATATCCCGCGTTCCACCTTGAACATCACTCTTACCGGTATTTTGGCGAGTCATGATGCCGGGCGATCCATTGCCATTATCGCCAAAGATAATCAGCAATACAGCCGCGGCATAGGTGACGCGGTGCCAGGGTATGAGGCCAGGATTGTGACTATTTTTGCCGATCGTGTCGTATTGCAATACCAGGGGCGCTATGAAGCGCTGCATTTATATCAGGAGGGGCGCGCCAGCGCTTTTAGCCCGTAGCAGGGAAAGAGACGACTGAAAAAATTAATTTGATCGTGGAACGTGACGGTCAGCGGCAGGATATTTATCCGGAAATGGATGGGGAGAGTTTCGTGTTTAGCAAAGGACGACGGAAAGGCTGGCGACGGCTGGGATGCAGCATATTACTGATGGCATCTTCATTGGGATGGAGTGCTGAATTCTCTGCCAGTTTTAAAGGGACGGATATTCAGGAGTTTATTAATACCGTTAGCAAGAATCTGAATAAAACCGTGATTATCGATCCATCAGTAAAGGGCAATATTACCGTGCGCAGCTATGACATGATGAACGAGGAACAATATTACCAGTTCTTTCTCAGCGTGCTGGATGTCTATGGTTTTACCGTGGTGCCGATGGACAACAACGTATTAAAAATCATCCGCTCGAAGGAGGCGAAAAATACCTCCATGCCGCTGGCCAGCGACGATCAACCAGGTATTGGGGATGAGGTGGTTACGCGGGTTGTGCCGGTCAATAACGTGGCCGCCCGCGATCTGGCGCCGCTGCTGCGCCAACTGAATGATAACGCCGGAGCCGGGAGCGTCGTGCACTATGAACCCTCTAATGTGCTGTTGATGACCGGGCGTGCCGCAGTGATAAAGCGGTTGATGGCCATCGTAGAGCGTGTCGATCAGGCCGGTGATCGCAATGTAACAATTGTGCCCCTTTCTTTTGCCTCTGCGCGGGAAGTGGTGAAGATCGTGACGGAGTTGAATAAAACGGATGAAAAATCCGCCTTGCCGGGCATGATGACGGCAAATGTGGTTGCGGATGAACGCACCAACTCGGTATTAGTCCGTGGTGAGCCGAATTCGCGGCAGCAAGCGATCGATATGATCAGACAGCTCGACCGACAGCAGGCGGTACAGGGAAACACCAAAGTTATTTACCTCAAGTATGCCAAAGCCGCCGATCTGGTGGAGGTGCTTACCGGCGTTGGCGACAGCATCAAGACCGAACAGCAGAATGCGTTACCGGCGCTACGTAAAGAGATGTCCATCAAGGCACATGCGCAAACCAACGCGCTGATTGTCAATGCTGCGCCGGATGTGATGCGTGATCTGGAACAGGTGATCGCCCGGTTGGATATCCGCCGTCCGCAGGTGCTGGTAGAGGCGGTGATTGCTGAAGTGCAGGATGCCGATGGCCTGAATCTGGGCATTCAGTGGAGCAACAAACACGCCGGAATGACACAGTTCACCAACACCGGGTTGCCGATTTCCACTATGGTGGCGGGCGTCGACCAGTATAAGCAGGATGGTGCCGTCAACAGCTCGATGACCAGCGCTTTGAACAGCTTTAACGGCATTGCCGCCGGGTTTTATCAGGGTAACTGGTCGTTGCTGCTGACGGCGCTGTCCAGCAACAGTAAAAACGATATTCTGGCAACGCCCAGTATCGTCACGCTGGACAATATGGAAGCGACGTTCAACGTCGGCCAGGAAGTGCCGGTTCTGTCTGGCTCGCAGACCACCTCGGGCGATAACGTGTTCAATACCGTTGAGCGTAAGACTGTGGGTATCAAACTGAAGGTCAAACCACAGATTAACGAAGGCGACTCGGTACTGCTGGAAATCGAGCAGGAAGTCTCCAGCGTAGCGGATGCGGCTTCCAGCAGCAGTTCGGATTTGGGGGCGACCTTTAACACCCGGACGGTGAATAACGCCGTGCTGGTCAGCAGCGGTGAAACCGTCGTCGTCGGCGGCTTGCTGGACAAGAGCACCCGCGAGTCGGCAAGCAAAGTGCCGCTGTTGGGCGATATCCCGCTACTGGGACATCTGTTCCGCTCGAACAGTCGGCAGGTGTCAAAACGCAATCTGATGCTGTTTATCCGCCCGTCGATTATTCGCGATCGCGGCCAGTACCAGAATGCCTCTTCGGATAAATTTCGGGCGTTCAGCCAGGAGCAGGAACAGCAGCGTGATGTCGGCCACGGCGAAGGGATGTTGACCAACGAGCTGCTGCGTTTGCCTTCGAGCGACAATGCTTATACTTTCCGGCAGGTGAATGCGGCGATCCAGGCGTTTTACGCTGCGGGGGATAAATGAGCGACGCTTCAGCCGATATGACGGATGTGCGCCCGATATTGCCTTTCGCCTATGCGCGATCGCAGAAAGTGCTGTTGTTGCCGGGCAGTGAATGCGACAGCCGGGAAGCGGTCTGCGTAGCGGAAACGCCTGCCCACGCGTTGCTGGAGGCCCGACGGGTGGCTGGCTTTCCACTCAGGGTCGTCCGGGTCAGCGCTGAAGAATTTGAGCGACGGCTGGTGGTGTGCTATCAGCGCGACTCCGAGGAAGCCCGGCGGCTGATGGAAGATATCGGTAATGAAATGGATTTCTACACGCTGGTGGAAGAGTTGCCGGACAGCGATGATCTGCTGGATACCGATGACGACGCGCCGATCATTCGCCTGATTAACGCCATGCTGACGGAAGCCATCAAAGACAAGGCGTCCGACATTCATATCGAAACCTATGAGCGCTACTTGCAGATCCGTTTTCGCGTCGACGGGGTGCTGCGGGAGATCCTGCGTCCGCAGCGCAAGCTGGCGTCGCTGTTGGTATCGCGCATCAAGGTGATGGCGCGGCTGGATATCGCGGAGAAGCGCATCCCGCAGGATGGGCGCATGGCATTAAGGATCGGCGGGCGCGCCATCGACGTGCGTGTTTCCACGCTGCCCTCCAGTTACGGTGAACGCGTCGTGCTCCGTCTGTTGGATAAAAACAGCGTGCAGCTCGATCTGGAAGCGCTGGGCATGTCGCCAGCTCACCGTCAGCAACTGGATACGCTGATTCACCGTCCGCACGGCATTATTCTGGTGACCGGGCCGACCGGATCGGGAAAAAGCACCACTCTTTATGCGGCGCTCCGCCGTCTTAACGCCTCGGAGCGCAATATCATGACGGTGGAAGATCCCATCGAATATGAACTGGAAGGCATCGGGCAAACGCAGGTCAACGCCAAAGTGGACATGACGTTTGCCCGTGGGTTGCGCGCCATTCTGCGCCAGGACCCGGATGTGGTGCTGGTGGGTGAAATCCGTGACGGCGAAACCGCACAGATTGCGGTTCAGGCGTCGCTGACCGGCCATCTGGTTCTCTCTACGCTGCATACCAACAGTGCGCTGGGCGCGCTTTCCCGCTTGCAGGATATGGGTGTGGAACCTTTTCTGCTGTCCACGTCGCTGTTGGCGGTGCTGGCGCAGCGTCTGGTACGCACGCTTTGCCCTGAGTGCAGCCGACCGCAGCAGGTCGATGCCGCACAGGCGCAGCAAATGGGCGTAGCGGTTACCACCTTGCTGCCTCATCCCGTCGGCTGTGCGCATTGCAGCTTCACTGGCTACCGGGGCCGTATCGGTATTCACGAGTTGCTGCTAATCGATGACCGGGTAAGAGCCGCCATTCATCGTGGCGAAGGCGAGGCGGCGATTGCGCAGATGCTGGGCGCCGACAGGATGACCATCCGGCAGGACGGGCTGGACAAAGTGCTGGCCGGGCTGACCACTTGGGAAGAAGTGATCCGCGTAACCAAAGAGGAATGACATGGCGCTGTATCACTATCAGGCACTGGATGCTCAGGGCAAGAAATGTCGGGGCAGTCAGGAAGCAGATTCGGCCAGGCAGGCTCGCCAACTGCTGCGCGAACGCGGTCTGGTGCCGCTGGCGGTCAGCGAACGCCGGGGCGAAGCGGCAAACGCTGCGGGACAGGGTATCTCCCTACGGCGCAGGCACCGTATCAGCACCGCTGATCTGGCGTTACTGACCCGGCAACTGGCGACGCTGGTGGCGGCGTCGCTGCCGCTGGAAGAGGCGCTGGATGCGGTGGCGAAACAAAGTGAAAAGCCGCACCTGAACCATCTGATGTCGGCGGTACGCGGCAAAGTGATGGAAGGCCATTCGCTGGCAGACGCCATGAAGTGTTTCCCCGGCAGTTTTGAACGGTTGTACTGCGCGATGGTGGCCGCAGGCGAAACATCCGGTCATCTGGATACTGTACTGAATCGGCTGGCGGATTACACCGAGCAGCGCCAGCAACTGCGCAGCCGTATCCAGCAGGCGATGATTTATCCCTGCGTCCTGACGGTGGTCGCCGTGGCGGTGGTCAGTATTTTGCTGTCAGCCGTGGTGCCGAAGGTCGTCGAGCAATTTATTCATATGAAACAGGCGCTGCCGTTCTCCACCCGTTTGCTGATGGGACTTAGCGACGCGGTGCGCAGCGGCGGGCCGTGGGTGCTGCTGGCGCTGGTCGCTGGCATTATCGCCCTGCGGGTACTGCTGCGTCAGGAAACATGGCGCATTGATTTTCATCGGCGGCTGCTTTACCTGCCGCTGGTGGGGCGCATAGCCCGTGGGCTGAACACTGCCCGCTATGCCCGCACGCTGAGTATCCTGAATGCCAGCGCGGTTCCGTTGTTGCAGGCGATGCGTATCAGCGGCGATGTGATGACCAACGACTATGCCCGTCTGCGTCTGGCGCAGGCGGCGGACGCGGTGCGCGAAGGCGTCAGCCTGCACAAAGCGCTGGAACAGACGGCGCTGTTTCCCGCCATGATGCGCCATATGATCGCCAGCGGTGAACGCAGCGGTGAACTGGGCGGCATGTTGGAGCGGGCCGCCGACAATCAGGAGCGTGAATTCAGCGGGCAGATGGCGCTGGCGCTCGGGCTGTTTGAGCCTCTGCTGGTGGTGAGCATGGCCGTGGTGGTGCTGTTTATCGTGCTGGCGATATTACAACCTATTCTGCAACTGAATACCTTAATGAGCGTATAGAAAACCCCAACAATTGAGCGAGGAAAAGTAAGGATGCAACAACGTCAGCGTGGTTTTACTCTGTTGGAAATTATGGTGGTTATCGTCATTCTTGGCGTACTGGCGAGCCTGGTGGTGCCTAACCTGATGGGCAACAAAGAGAAAGCGGATCGGCAAAAAGCCATTAGCGATATCGTGGCGCTGGAAAGCGCTCTGGACATGTACAAACTGGACAATAACCGCTACCCGACAACGGAACAAGGGATGAATGCGTTGGTGAAAAAGCCCGGCGTGCAGCCGGAACCGCGCCACTATCCCTCAGAGGGCTATATCCGCCGTTTGCCGCAGGACCCGTGGGGTGCTGACTATCAGTTACTCAATCCCGGTCAGCACGGCACGTTGGACATCTTCTCTTACGGGCCGGATGGTCTACCTGATACGGACGATGACATTGGTAACTGGAACATCGGCGGTATGTAACGTGATGATGTCGGCAAGCGATGAACCGCAATAAACGGCGCCGGGCAATGACGCAATCGAGCCGGTGGCGCCAGCAGGGATTTACCCTGCTTGAAATAATGCTGGTGGTGGCGCTGGCCGGAGTGGCCGCCAGTCTGGTGACGATGGTGTTTCCGACTGACCGTCAGGACGACAGCGCCTGGCAGATGGCGCGCTTTCAGGCCCAACTGGATTTTGCGGTGGAAACCAGCCAGATGAATGAATCTTTGCTGGGTGTGCGCATCCAGCCCGATCGCTGGCAATTTCTCCAACTGCAACGGCAATCTGAGCCGGTTAGCAGCAGCGATCGCTGGCAGGGGTATGGCTGGCGTCCGTGGCAGCCTCACCGGGTGAGGGCATCGGTCGAATTGCCGGACGCTATACGTCTTGAACTGCGGTTGGTCGGTGGAAAGAAAACCACGCAAACCCTGACCAGAGACAGCAATGAGCCGGATATTCTGATACTCCCCGGCGGGGAGGTCACACCGTTTCGGCTGGTGTTTACCAGCGGGAGTCCCGCCGCGTCGAACTGGGTGGAAATTGATGCTGGCGGCGTGGTGCGAACATCCGTTGCTCAGGGGGAAAAATAATGAGACAGCAGGGAATGACGTTGTTGGAGGTGCTGGTGGCGCTGACGGTGTTTGCGCTGGCCGGGCTGGCGGTACTGCAAACCACGGCGCAGCAGGCCAGCAGCTTAAGTCGGCTGGAGGAGAAGACGTTCGCAGGCTGGATCGCAGAAAACCAGCAGGTTCAACTGCGGCTGGAGCAACGCTGGCCGCAAACCAGTTGGGTTAACGGCACAGCGCTGTTTGCCGGTGAACGCTGGTATTGGCGTTGGCAGGGCGTGAAAACCGGTGATACGCAGATTCGGGTGCTGGATGTTGAAGTCCGGCGGCATAAGAATGAGCCTGCGCCAGCCGGAATGTTGCGTAGCTACGTGGTGAAACAATGAACCGGGCTAAACAGGGTGCGAATCGGGTGCGGCAGCAGGGGTTCACGCTGCTGGAAATGCTACTGGCATTAGCCATTTTTGCCGCCCTCAGCCTCAGCGCTTTTCAGGTGCTGAACGGCGTGGTGCGAAACGATGAGGTATCGCAGCGCAAAGCCCAGCGTCTGGCTGAGTTGCAACGGGCATTTTCGCAGATGGATAATGATTTCTCGCAGGCCATCGCCCGCAGTAGCCGGAGTAGCACATCGCTATTTTATGCAGCCCGTGATCGGGTGAAAAGCGATGACTGGGGGATCAGCTTTATGCGCAACGGTTGGCTTAATCCGTTTGGTATGTTGCCGCGCTCGGAGCTACAGCCTGTTGCCTACCGGTTGCGCAATAATATTCTGGAGCGCCTCTCCTTGCAGCATTCTGATCCTATCGACGGGGCGGAACCGGACGTTAAACCTTTGTTGACACAGGTAAATGGTTTTCGCCTGCGTTTCTACGCCAATAAAACCTGGCAAGACAGTTGGGACAACAGCACTCAACTGCCGCAGGGCATAGAAGTGGTGCTGACGTTACAGGATTACGGTGAAATGTCGCGCCTGTTTTTCTTCACCACCGGGACGGATTCATGAAGTCACGTCAGCGCGGCGTTGCGCTGCTGGTAGTGCTGCTGATTCTGGCGCTGATGGTGACCGTGGCGGCGGTGATTACCGAGCGCAGCGGTAAAGCTCTGTTGCGCACCGGCGTCCAACTTAGCCGCCAGCAGGCAAAGTGGTACGCGCTGGGGGCGGAAGCCGTGGTGGGCAACATGTTGCTGGCGGATGCGCTGGCGGCGCCAGACCATACCCATCCGGCGCAAAACTGGGCTAGGCAGAATCGCCCGTTTCCGCTGGAAGACGGCGAGATTCATGTCGAGATACAGGATGGACTGGCCTGTTTCAATCTGAATACGATAAACCGCGATATTAGCAATGGCAGTACCGATGTTAAAGCGCCTTATCCGGCTCGTGTTTTCCTCCAGTTGTTACAAAATCTGGGGGAAGAGTCGACGCGTGCCACGCAGATCACCGCCGCTGTACGTGACTGGATCGATAGCGACAGCGCCCCATCTGCGCACGGCGCAGAAGATGAAATCTATGCCTCGCTGCCCATACCTTATCGTCCGGCCAACAAGGCAATGAGCGAGGTCAGCGAATTGCGGGCGGTTTATGGCATGGACAGCGGTCTTTATCGCCGCCTGTTGCCCTATGTCTGCGCACTACCCGAAGAAATGATGACCATCAACGTCAATACCCTCAGCGAATCACAGGCCCCGCTGCTGGCGGCGCTTTTTCTCAACGAGATAACGATGCCGCAGGCGAAGGCATTATTACAGAAAAGACCGACTACCGGCTGGGATAGCCTGTCGCTGCTGCAACAAAGCGGCCTGTTTCCCGACAGCGGCAAGAATACGGCGCTACGGGTAATGGTGGTAAAAAGTGAATGGTTTTTTGCGCAGTTGCATGTGCGCGTAGGCGACAGTGATTTTTATCAACGTAGCCTGTTTCATCTCAGCGATCACGAGGCGCGGGTCGTGCAGCGGCAATATGGGGGTTTTAGGACGGTGAATCCATGAATATGGCGGATAAAGGCGACGGGATGCGTCGCCGTTGGAAAGCGCGGGTGTTAACCCATCGGCTGTTTAAAAAACAGGCTGGAAAATGGGGGGGTACTGCCTTGTGCGCCGAAGAGTCCGTTAGTTTGGAAACCCAGGCGCAACACGCTGATACGCTGATCATTCGTCTTCCTGTAGAAGAACAAGGGGATATTGAATGGCTGGCGTGGTCGCTTACCGGTGAATCGGCGCTGGCGCAGGGACGCGGCGATATCGCACAAGTGCGCAACGCGCTGGCGGCTTTCTCTTCTGTGGGCGCTGTTCGGGTGTTGGTGCCCGCCACCGAGGTCACGTTGCATAAGGTGTCGCTGCCCCGGCTGGCGAACCGGCAACTGGCGCAGGCGCTGCCTTTTATGCTCGAGGATCAACTCGCCGCTGAAGTAGAACAACTGCATTTTGCCGTGCTTGAGAAACAGGGTAATGAGGCAACGGTCGCCGTGGTGGAAAAAAGCAGAATGCAGCACTGGCAGATGCAGTGCCGCGGGCTGGAGATTGTCGCGGATACATTGCTGCCGGACGCATGGGTGTTACCGCGTCATCAGGATGGCTGGAGTGCGCTGAATCATCAGGGAGTGTGGTTGTTCCGGCAGGAGAACGGCCTGACGATGGCTGCGGAATCATCCTGGTGCGCTGACCTATTGAGCGCGGTCGCCCCCACGCCGGGTGGCTACTGCTACAGCATCCCTACGCCTGCCGGCGAGTGGCAACCGCAGCCGGAAACCGATTTGTTCAGGCTGGCGGCGAAAATGCCTTTGCTTCGCGCACCGGCAGATTTGCGGCAAGGGGAGTTTGCTCCGGCAACGCCGTGGCGCGTTACCCTGCTGGCCTGGCGCGGCGTCTCCGTTGCCGCGTTGTGCTATGTGCTGTTGCTGATGGGGCAGGCCGGGTGGTCGCACTACCAGTTGTATCAACAGGCGGCGTGGTGGCGTCAGCAAAGTGTGCGCGTCTATCAGCAGATTTTCCCGACTGAAACGCAGGTGGTTAACCCCCGGTCGCAAATGCAGCGGCATCTGTTACAGGCGTCGGCAGTGAAGGACGGGCCGGGGCTGATGCGTCAACTTAACCCGCTGCAACAACTGATAACGAAAAATGGCGACATCCAGATCCGGTCGCTGTCTTACGATAGGGCGGAGGCGGCGTTACGGCTATCGCTACAGGCCACCTCCTATCCGTCTCTGGAGCAATTTCAGCGCCAGGCTGCGGCCTATTATCAGGTGCAGGCGGGAGATATGAGACAGGAAAATCAATATGTTGAAGGATGGTTGACGCTAAGGAGCCAGCCATGAACGCGTTATGTCGCTGTTGGCGGTCGATTACTCTGCGCGAACGTAATCTGATAATGATCTCGGCAGCGCTGCTTTTGTTTTATCTGGCCTACTCCCTGTTCTGGCAACCCTGGATACAGCGAGAGAATCAGTGGCAGCGCACTGTACTGCGTGAGCGGCAGACGGTCGACTGGATGCTGAAACAGGCGCCGCTGGTGGCGCAGATGCCGCCATCTGCCGTCAGCGGGCGCGATCTTAGCCTGCCGCTGGTGGTGTCGCAAAGCGCCGGTCAGCGCGGTTTGGCGGTTATCCGGTTGCAGCCGCAGGGGAATCAGATCGCGGTGACGCTGGGGCGCAGCGATTTTAACATGCTGATTCACTGGCTGGCGGAGCTGGAACAGCAATACGGGGTGCGTGTGCTGGCGCTGGATGTCTCTGCTGTGGCGCAGGCCCCCGGTAGCGTGGATATTTCCAAATTGCTGCTGCAACGCGCTGACAACGCCTAGATGTGTGTTGCGGCGCGCAGGCTAATGCTATTTGTTCAGATTGTTGCTGGTGTTATTGCGCGGCGGTTCGCAATGGCGTAATTACGGTAAACGCGAGTCTTGGCGCTGCTTGCCGAGTGTGTCAGCATCGGTTGATGCGGATTTTAGCGAAGGTTAGGGCTAGACGTGGAACAGTTAATGATCTTTGCACAGGGGTTTCCTGCGTGGTGGCTCGGCGCGTTGACGCTGTGCGGGCTGATGGCAGGCAGTTTCCTTAACGTGGTTATTTATCGCTTGCCGGTGATGCTGGCGTGTCGTTGGCAGCGGGAGGCCCGGATGCATTTGGCGCAGCCGGTGTCTGACGGCTCCTGTTTCAACCTGTGGTGGCCATCTTCGCACTGCCCCCACTGCCAGCAGCCGATTGCGGTGAAAGACAACATCCCGTTGTTCAGCTGGCTATGGCTGCGCGGACGGGCGCGCTGTTGTCAGCAGCCGGTTGGTGCACAATATCCGCTGATAGAACTGCTGACCGCATTGATATTCTTTACCGCCGGTCTGTGGTGGCCCGTGGGGGAAGCGCTGCTGGGCGCGCTGATTTTATTGTCTTTCCTGCTGGTGCTGGCGGCCATTGATATTAAAACTCAACTGCTGCCGGACAGCCTGACGCTGCCGCTGCTGTGGCTGGGGCTGCTGTTTAATCTGTCCGATACGTTTGTCCCGCTGGATGAAGCGGTGGTGGGGGCGGTTGCGGGCTATCTCTCTCTCTGGCTGCTGTTCTGGGGGTTTAAGCTGGTGCGCGGCAAAGACGCACTGGGCTACGGCGACTTTAAGCTGCTGGCGGCGCTGGGCGGTTGGCTGGGATGGCGCGCTCTGCCCAATCTGGTGCTGATTGCCGCACTGAGCGGGCTGGCGTTTACTCTGGTATGGCGGGCGTTCAGCCGTGAAAGCCATGCACACCCGCTGGCCTTTGGCCCGTGGCTGGCGCTGGGCGGCGTGGTCAGTCTTATAGGAAATAGGCTATAGCAACAGTATAAAAAAGGCTGACGGTTTGACCCCATCAGCCTGCTTTATTGTTTCTTTGTTAGTCTTCTGCCCTTCGGATTGGTGTCTGTTGGGCAAATAACGGGTTATTCCACCATCAGCATAAAGGTACTCGCCCAGACAACCAGACAGAATGAGATACCCATAAAAAAATACTTCACCGATATATTCTCCAGCAGAAACCACGCCAGCAACGATCCCGATTGTGCGTTTTATTATGGAAAGGAAAATGTACATCGCTTGCCATTTCACGGCAGGGAGGCATTTTCCTACTGTCATCACCAGAGTTCACACTAGTTATGACGGGATCGGCGCTAAATCTACGCTGAGTGAGGGGCATAATTCAAGAGGCCATGAGCACTATATTTACAGAAATAGCATTAAAAAGCGTTCAGTGCCGTCAGGCATTATGAAGGAAAAGTGAGCGTAAGGTATGGCGGCGCGGAAATCGGCTGAAGGGATAGGCTCTTAGCGCCTTGTTTGTTCGGCGTCATTCCGCTGTTTAGTTTCCATCCAGAGCTTTTACGGGTAGCGGCGTTTTCACTATCGCCTGTCAGGTAAATCGGGCAAGGGCGGTCATCTCTGTTATTATTGAGGCAAATTACGCGCCGTTCTCTGGACTGGCGTAGCCCTTTCGTTATGTTGCCTTTGGTAATAAGAGTAATCACTGTGAGCACAACCTCTTTTTCTTCCCTTGCGCTGCCGGTCGGGCAGTTATCCAACCTTGATGAACTTGGCTATACCGCCATGACGCCGGTACAGGCCGCGACGCTGCCTGCTATCCTGAGCGGCGCCGATGTTCGCGCCAGGGCGAAAACCGGAAGCGGTAAAACGGCGGCCTTTGGTATTGGTTTGCTCCATCATATCGTGGTCGGGGAGTTTACTACCCAGGCGCTGGTACTGTGCCCGACGCGTGAACTGGCCGATCAGGTGAGTAAAGAATTGCGCCGTCTGGCGCGTTTTGCGCAGAATATCAAAATCCTTACCTTGTGCGGTGGTCAACCGATGGGGCATCAGCTCGATTCGTTGGTTCACGCCCCGCATATCGTGGTGGGTACGCCGGGACGTATTCAGGATCACCTGCGTAAGCATTCTTTATCTCTGGAAGCCCTGAAAGTGCTGGTGCTGGACGAAGCCGATCGGATGCTGGATATGGGGTTTACCGAGGTGATTGATGATGTGATTGGCTATACGCCGTCCGATCGTCAGACACTGTTATTTTCGGCCACTTATCCGACAGAAATCGAGCAAATCAGCGCCCGCGTGCAACGTCAGCCAGTAAATTTCGACGTCGCTGACGAGGGGGATGAACCCGCTATTACACAACATTTTTATGAAACCAGCAGAGAACAGCGCCTGCCACTGCTGATTGCCATCCTGAGTCACTACCAGCCTGCCTCCTGCGTGGTGTTCTGTAACACCAAACGTGACTGTCAGAGTGTATTCGATGCGTTGGACGTGCGTGGCATGAGCGTACTGGCGCTGCATGGCGATCTGGAGCAGCGCGATCGCGATCAGGTGCTGGTGCGCTTTGCCAATCGTAGTTGCCGGGTGCTGGTGGCCACCGATGTCGCCGCCCGTGGTCTGGACATCAAAGATCTGGCGCTGGTAGTGAATTTTGAACTGGCATTCGATCCTGAAGTGCATGTACACCGGATTGGCAGAACTGGCCGTGCGGGCATGGAAGGACTTGCCGTCAGTCTGTGCACGCCCCAAGAGATGAGCCGTGCGCATCTGATCGAAGATTATCTGGGGATGCCTGTCCGCTGGACGCCGACGACAGAAGTCAGTCGCAGCGAAGTGACCACGCTGGAACCGGAAATGATGACGCTGTGCATTGATGGTGGCCGTAAAGCCAAAATCCGTCCGGGTGATATTCTTGGCGCGTTAACGGGAGAGGCGGGATTAACAGCGGCGGACGTGGGGAAAATTGATATGTTCCCGATGCACGCCTATGTTGCCATTCGCAAAGCCAGCGCCAAACGGGCGCTGCAACAATTGCAGCAGGGAAAAATCAAAGGAAAAAGCTGTAAGGCGCGGCTATTGAAGTAGCTGTAGAAATACCGCTCAGGATGCCGACCCATCCTGAGCAGATGTCTGATGTTGCCCTGTCCCGAACAAGCAGGGCCGTCGCTGACCTTACTGCACCCATCCTGCTGTGGGTTGCAGGATGAACCCCTTTGCGGTGTCGCCGCTGATGCGTAAAAAGCGGGTTTCGCCCGCCTTAAGCGACGGCGTCTGGCTGCCTGATGTATCGCGCCAAATGCAGGCGTTATTATAATAGCCATCCTGCCCCAGACTTATTGAATGTTGCCCGGTTGGTAACCTGAACTCTGCCTTCTCTGCCGAGGCTATCGATCCGGCGAATTCATTATCAATCATCACGCCGATACGGCAGGTACCCGCCAGCCAGCCTTTGTCACGAATGACCACCAGCGTCGCGTAGGGCGTAGTGGGGGTATTCTGATACAGCATTAAGCGGCTGGGCGGAACAGGCTCAACATCATTCGGATTTGGCTGTGACGTACTGCAACTCACGGTCGCAAGCGATAACAAAAGGGGAAGTAGATAGCGCATTGACGGTAACCCAATGAAAAGATGAAAAATTGAGTATAGCAGCAATAGATGTTAAATCAGCATGTCTGTATGTCCGGTTAACGTTTCATTTGCCGATGTTACGCGACTACTCTAGCTGAGATTGCCTCTTGCACAGGTAGCAAGGCGTCAGTGCTTATTATTGCTGAATTGGATTGACGATGCGTGACACATTCTGGCGTGGTAAATAATTTTCCTGTTAAATCATCATAATATAGTTATTTGTTGATTTAAATGCGTTCAAAAAATAGTCAATATTTTGTCACGAAATATTCGGCTTATTCTCTCT
>NZ_MJLZ01000049.1 GCF_003666245.1 Brenneria alni | reverse complement strand
GGGTTGTCGGCGATACGAGCGCTGCTGCGCTGGCTGCTGACGCGTCACCATATCCTGTACAACCCGTCAGAGCAGTTGGTGTTGCCGAAAGTGGGGACAAGGCTACCGGCACAGGTACTGAGCGTGGAGGAAACCGAAGCGGTGCTGGACGCGCAGGACACACAGACATTAACGGGCTTGCGTAACCGTGCGGTACTGGAAATGCTGTGGAGCACCGGTCTGAGGCGTTCGGAACTGGCGAACCTGCTGCGGGTTGACGTGAACGTGGGACGCGGCGGGCTGGTTGTGAGGCAGGGAAAGGGACGAAAAGACCGGGTGGTGCCGGTGGGGATGCGGGCGCTGGTGTGGACGCAGCGTTATCTGGACGCGGTGAGGCCGCGACTGACGAGCCGTTATGACAGCGGGTATCTGTTCGTGACGATACACGGCAGGAAGCTGGGGCGCTCGACGCTGACGCAACTGGCGGGAAACGCTATCCGCAGAGAGGCAAAGCTGGAGAAGGCGGGGGCGTGTCACCTGTTCCGGCACTCGATGGCGACGCAGATGCTGGAGAACGGGGCGGACACGCGGCACATCCAGGCCATCTTAGGGCATGAGAAGCTGGAGACGACGCAAATCTACACGCGGGTCGCCATCGGGCATCTGAAGAAGGTGCATGAGAGGACGCACCCGGCAGAGCGTAAGGCAAAGAAGAGGAAAAAACAGGAAAAGTAGCGTAAGATGACAACACAAATGACACCACGGGAGACGGCAATGGGCACTATCCACTTCAGAATCGACGAGGAAATCAAACGGCTGGCGATGCAGGCCGCCGAGCGTCATCAGGTCAGTCTGACGGAGTTGATGCGTCAGCGGGCGGAAGAACTGGCTGAAGAAGAGCGGCAGCATCAGCGTAACGCCAGTGATGAATGGCTTGAAGCACAAGTGCGGGAAGCGTTCGCCCGTTATGATGCGGGAGAAAGCGAGTTTATCAGCAATGAGGATGCCCGTCAGCGGATGAATGAACTGAAAGCGCGGGCGGCGCGAGGTGAGTTATGACGGTCAGCGTGCGCTGGGAAAAACGGGCGCAGGCAGACCGTGAAGGTATCTATCGTTACCTGTATAAAGAGGCCGGACTGGATGTGGCGAACGGGGCGGATGAGAAGTTCGAGTCGGCGGTATCACTGCTGGAAGCCACGCCGGAAGCGGGGATCGATATAGGCAAGTCAGGAGAGAGAAGAAAACTGGTGCTGACAAGGTTCCCGTTCATCATTATCTATGCGCTGAAACGAAAGATAAACGAAGTGCATATCCTGCGGATATTGAATACCTCTCGCAATGTGTCGGCGAAATACCCGGCGCGACAGAAAAGTTAGCGCATTCCCTTTGAGGGCGCCGGGTGAGGAGAAGGGCAGCAACTCCGTGTCCCTGCGGGCTTACTGCCTTGTCAGGAGCAGCGTGTCGGGGGTATGTGGTGGACTGGCGGACGGACACGGTTATCTGCTGGGGGGCGGGTGACGAACCCGGGGGTATTTATACCTCTCTGGATGAAAAAAACGTATCGTTGTCAAAGGCATACGGTTTTTTCGTATCTATGAGACGAATGTTGGATCAGCTAGAACTACCCGGCGTTGCAGCAAGGGCGCGCCACTGCCTGTTGAGCGTCTGAAGTTCATTCAGATCGAGTGAGGCGATATCGCTTCTTTCCTGGTCATTCATCAGCTTGCAGCGAAACCGCTCAATGGCCGCGCTATTCAGATATTGTGCTTTGGCGCCACTGCTCTGCTTATCGCGGGGCGAGGGATTTATGCGAATCAGCGTATTATCTGGAAATGGCACGTTTTTCGCGACACATGCCAGCATCAGGGTGGCGAGATCCTGCCTCGACTTCACTTCAATCTCTTTGAGTTTACCGCCGCTGGCTGAACCGGAAAGGGGATGATCGGTGGGTTGATAGCTATATTGGCTGACCTTATTGAGCAGCTTGTTTCTTATCTGATGCGTTTGCAGATTCTCGATTTTACTGAACCCAAACACCATAGGCACGCCGCTCCCCTCATTCAACACGTTGAGGTACGGCAGTTTGCCGTCAACCAACTCCTGCTCGATGCGTTCAAAGGCCTGACGCATGATGGTGGCCGTTTGTTGGCTGGAGAACGCGGCGGAACCGTCTTTAACCGTAACGTCGACGGGAAAGGGAAACTTCATCAACATCTTCTCGTCCGATTTTTCGTGGGTCAGCGCGCCATGGGCGGCCAAGTGACTCAGCAAGGAAAGGTAAACCGCCTTTTCCGGGTTGTCAGCACTGGGTAAAAGCAGCGCGATCTTAGGGGCACCGGGAAACGCATCGTGTTTATAAGCCCGGTTGACCGCCCTGGCCAATAAATATATTTCGCTACGTGTCTCAACCGTAGTCAGTTTTGATCCTGCACCCAGTGCGTAAATTCGTGCGCTTTGACGCAGTTTGTCCCTCGTTTCGACATCGCCGATCGACAGAGGAGTGCGATCGGAAAAGAACACTTTACCTTCGAGAGATTGTGAACCCCCTTTAGGATCGTTGGCTCCCGTCTTTAATGCGGCGCTGCGCAGTATTTCGAATCCCCACGGCGAACCGTGAAAAGCCTCTGGCTTGACATACCCCCTCGGAGCAGTGGGATTGAGCGACGACAGCAGGCTGTGATGCAACTTATGTCGAGTCTCATCATTGATATCCTGCCGTTTGGATAGTAGATCCATCGGCGAGTCGCCGTTTTTGTCTACGGTTACTGGTTGATAACCCTGTGCTCTCAGTTCCTGAATCGTTTTTACATCATCATGGGCGACCGCCTCATGAAAGATGGCTGGATTCGAAGGCGCGATGCGCATGATCCTTCCCCAGTGAATCAAAAGATAGGTGATAAGTAGCAACGCGGGTCAAAAAGTTCCTTCAGATCGCACAGGACTAGCGGCAGTGTGGACGAAAGGAGCGATCCGGTCGCAAAACCGCATCCGGTTGCCGCCTTTCTTCAGCCCGAAATCTAGGGGGGATCATCAGGACTAAAAATCCCAGTCCTCATCTTCGGTGTTCACCGCTTTACCGATTACGTACGATGAGCCGGAACCGGAGAAAAAGTCGTGGTTCTCGTCGGCGTTTGGTGAAAGCGCCGAGAGGATTGCCGGATTGACATCCGTCATACTGGCAGGAAATAGGGCTTCGTAGCCCAAATTCATCAACGCTTTGTTGGCGTTATAGTGCAGGAATTTTTTCACATCTTCCGTCCAGCCGACGCTGTCATAAAGCTCCTGGGTATATAGCACTTCATTGTCATACAAATCCTGCAGCAGATCGTAAGCGAAATTTTTTACCTGCTGCTGGCGGGCGGCGTCCACCTTCGCCAGACCTTGCTGAAATTTATAACCAATGTAGTAACCGTGTACGGCTTCATCGCGGATAATCAGCCGTATCAAATCGGCGGTGTTGGTCAGCTTGGCCCGGCTTGACCAGTACATGGGGAGATAAAAGCCGGAATAGAACAGGAAAGATTCCAGAAACACGCTGGCGACCTTTTTCATCAGCGGATCGTCGCTGCGGTAGTGATTCAAAATAATCGATGCTTTCTTCTGCAAAGCCGGGTTTTCTTCACTCCAGCGGTAGGCATCATCGACTTCACTGGTCAGGCACAGTGTGGAAAAGATGGAACTGTAGGAACGGGCATGTACCGCTTCCATAAAGCTGATGTTGGAGAGTACCGCTTCCTCGTGCGGCGTTACCGCATCGGGCATCAGCGTCGGTGCGCCCAGCGTGTTCTGAATGGTATCGAGCAGCGTCAGCCCGGTGAATACCCGGATAGTAAGCTGCCGTTCATGCGCGTTTAA
Organism: Brenneria alni; assembly: GCF_003666245.1. Classification (GTDB taxonomy): domain Bacteria; phylum Pseudomonadota; class Gammaproteobacteria; order Enterobacterales; family Enterobacteriaceae; genus Brenneria; species Brenneria alni. The sequence continues at coordinate 24,413 of NZ_MJLZ01000049.1, read as the reverse complement.
TGTTCCCCAAGACGGAATGTCGTTGGATAACGGAACTTTTTCCGGTAGCCAGAAATTCGAGGTAAGCCGGTTCCAGACTTCCAAATCTTTGTCGTCTTCAATTTTGTTCCAGTTGATGGCCTGTACGCACGTTAACGATGTCATAATCTGATTTCCTTCAGCGATAGCTTACAAAGCGCAGGACACGCAGCCCTGAACCTCGGTGCCTTCCAGCGCCATCTGCCGTATACGAATGTAGTAAATGGTTTTTATGCCCTTGGTCCACGCATAGATTTGCGCTTTGTTGATATCCCGCGTGGTGGCGGTATCGCGGAAGAACAGCGTCAGCGACAGCCCCTGGTCGACATGCTGGGTGGCCGCCGCATAGGTATCAATAATTTTCTGCGGGCCGATTTCGTAGGCGTCCTGGTAATATTCCAGATTGTCGTTGGTCATGTAGGGCGCAGGGTAGTAAACCCGGCCAATCTTGCCCTCTTTGCGGATTTCAATCCGCGACACAATCGGGTGGATGCTCGACGTGGAGTGATTGATATAAGAAATGGAGCCGGTAGGGGGCACCGCCTGCAAATTCTGATTGTAAATCCCATATGCTATAACGGCGTCGCGCAGCGTTGCCCAGTCCTGCTGGTTGGGAATGGTTATCCCCGCCTGCGCGAACAGTTCTCGTACCCGTTCGGTGGCGGGTTCCCAGCGCTGCTCAACGTATTTGCTGAAATATTCACCGGTTGCGTATTTCGAGTTTTCGAATCCTTTAAAACTTTGGCCGTGCTCAATCGCCAGTTGGTTTGAGGCGCGCAGCGCATGGTAGGCGACGGTATAAAAATAGATGTTGGTGAAGTCGATCGCTTCCTCGGAACCGTAAAATATTCTCTCGCGGGCCAGATAACCGTGCAGATTCATCTGCCCGAGGCCAATAGCGTGGGATTCATCGTTGCCTTTTTCTATCGACGGCACGGAGCGGATATGGCTCATATCGGAGACGGCGGACAGCGCCCGGATCGCCATTTCCACCGTGAGGCCAAAATCTGGCGACGACATCGCTTTGGCGATGTTCAGTGAGCCGAGGTTACAGGAAATATCTTTACCGATATGGCGATAGCCCAGATCTTCGTCGTATAGGCTTGCATCGTTAACCTGTAAAATTTCAGAACACAGGTTGCTCATATTGATGCGCCCCTGAATAGGATTGGCGCGGTTTACCGTATCCTCAAACATCATATAGGGATAACCGGACTCAAACTGGATCTCGGCCAGGATCTGAAAAAACTCCCTTGCCTTGATCTGCGACTTGCGGATGCGCTTGTCGTTGACCATTTCCTGGTATTTTTCCGTGACGCTGATTTCCGACAGCGGAACGCCGTAAACCTGCTCGACGTCGTACGGCGAGAACAGGTACATCACCTGATTATTCTTTGCCAACTGGAAGGTGATATCCGGGATGACCACGCCAAGCGACAGCGTTTTAATGCGGATTTTCTCATCGGCATTTTCCCGTTTTGTATCGAGGAAGCGCAGAATATCGGGGTGGTGGGCGTTGAGATAAACCGCCCCGGCGCCCTGGCGTGCGCCCAGTTGGTTGGCGTAGGAGAAAGCGTCTTCCAGCATTTTCATTACCGGTATGATGCCGGAGGATTGGTTTTCAATCCTTTTTATCGGCGCACCGGTTTCGCGGATATTGGTGAGCATAAAAGCCACGCCGCCGCCGCGTTTGGAGAGCTGTAGCGCGGAGTTAATGGCGCGGCCAATCGACTCCATGTTGTCTTCAATACGCAGCAGGAAACAGGAAACCAGCTCGCCGCGCTGTTTTTTCCCACAGTTGAGAAACGTGGGAGTGGCGGGTTGAAAACGTCCGCTGATGATTTCTTCCACCAGTGCGCTGGCAAGCTCGGTGTTGCCGGCTGCTAACGTGAGCGCCACCATGCAGACGCGATCTTCGTAGCGTTCCAGATAGCGTTTGCCGTCAAAGGTTTTGAGCGTATAACCGGTGTAGTATTTGAACGCGCCAAGAAAGGTTTGAAAGCGGAACTTATGGCTGTAGGCCTGCTGAAAAAGACTTTTAATAAAGCTAAAGGCGTATTGATCCAATACGTCGGCTTCGTAATAGCCTTCTTCGACCAGATAGCGCAGCTTCTCTTCCAGGTTATGGAAGAACACGGTGTTTTGATTGACGTGCTGTAAGAAATAGCGCCGCGCCGCCAGCTTATCCTGCTCGAACTGGATGTGTCCCTCTGCATCGTAGAGATTCAACATCGCATTCAGAGAATGGTAATCCAGCTCCGTGTTGGCTGGTTTGGTGATCACGGATTCTGTCGTTGCCAAAATTCAGTTACTCCCTTTCGCACGTTTGCCACGTCTTCAGCCGTACCCAGTAGCTCGAAGCGATACAGATAAGGCACCTGACACTTTTGCGCGATGATGTCGCCAGCGAGGCCGTATGCAGCCCCAAAATTGGTATTGCCCGCAGCGATGACGCCGCGCAGGTAATCGCGATTTTGCCGATCGTTCAGAAACAGGATCACCTGACGGGGCACAGAACCTTTGGCGCTGCCCCCGCCATAGCTGGGAACCACCAGAATATAGGGTTGATCCATTTTCAGCGCGGGCTGCTCAGTCGCTATCGGAATACGCAGGGCTGGCAACCCAACCCTGGCGATAAAGCGATGGGTGTTTTCCGACTGGCTGGAAAAGTAGACCAGCGGGTTCATCACGCCCCCTTACTGCAATTGCAGGGATTGCTGCAATGTGCTGATCTTATCCGGGCGGAAGCCGCTCCAGTGGTCGTTGGCCGTCATCACCACCGGGACCTGCTGATAGCCCAGCGCCCTGACCTGCTGTAACGCCTGCTCATCTTCCGTTAAGTCCACCAGTTGATAATTAATCCCCTGTTTATCCAGCGCACGGCATGTCGCATTGCATTGAACACAGTCTGGTTTGGTGAAAATAGTAATACGCATGATTCGTATTTACCTTTTTGGCGTGAGAGTAGTGTGTCGAAGCGGTTTTTTTGTGGGCGATGGCGCCCATACCGATCCATGTGGCAACCACCATTCGTGTGGTGGTTACCCATTAGATACTAGATGTAGGTGTTTTAAATTTCAACCATACAATATATAGGAATTATGCTGAAATTTATCCAATAGGGATATAAGCCAGACGGCATAAGGGAAAAATAAAAATCAAGGAAAAAATTTTCTTTTAACAAAGGGATAATGAACGTCGTTTCTGGCGGAGTTTTATTCCGTTTAGGTGGTTGCTGTTGATGAAGTGAAAGGGAGCGAGGCTCCCTTCAGACTGTTGACAAAGCTCATTATTAGGGAGAGCGTACTGAGGGGTCGTAGCGGCGTGAGCCGCCGGAGCGCCCCTCGGTACGCTAGGCCCGTGTATCTCAGGCTTACAGGCGACTTTGTCAGCAAACTCTTCGTCGGATATTACAGTATAGGCAGATTTCTGCCGTAATAAATTTCCTGCATTTCGTGATACAGCAAATCGGTGATTCGTTTACGTTCTTCAGCGCTCAGTGCGTTGGGATCGACGTTAAACAGATAATGTTTAAGGTCAAAATCTTTTAGTAACATCTTGGTGTGGAACATGTTTTCCTGATAAACGTTCACGTCCATCAAGTGATACAACGATTTCATGTTCGCCGACATAAAGTTTTGGATCGAGTTGATCTGATGATCAATAAAGTGTTTTACGCCATTAACGTCGCGGGTAAAGCCCCTTACGCGATAATCAATAGTGACGATGTCCGACTCCAACTGGTGGATCAGATAGTTAAGTGCTTTCAGTGGGGAAATGACGCCACAGGTCGACACTTCAATATCAGCACGGAAAGTACAGAGTCCGCCTTCAGGATGGCTTTCTGGATAGGTGTGCACACAAATATGACTTTTATCCAGATGGGCGACCACTGAACTGGGCAGTGGCCCCGGAAGCTCCGAGTTATCGACATCGCGTGGATCTATCGACTCTTCACTGACCAGAATGGTCACGCTGGCGCCTTGCGGCTCATAATCCTGGCGGGCGATATTCAGAATATTGGCGCCGATGATCGAGCAGGTTTCGCTCAGAATTTCGGTCAAACGGTTAGCGTTATACTGTTCATCAATGTAGGCGATGTAACCGTCACGTTCATCGGCTGTTCTGGTGTAACAGATATCGTAGATACAAAAACTCAGGCTTTTGGTCAGATTATTAAAGCCGTGTAGTTTCAGCTTGTGCAATTTAAGTCACCCCCTTATGGATGCGTGAATCAACGGGATAGTGCATTCAGTAAATATTGCGGCAGTGCAAAGCTGCCAACGTGAACAGCCGGATTGTAATAGCGGCACTCAAGACCGGACGCATTGAAACGTTGCTGTAATGTCTCTATGTTTGCCTGGCGCAGAGATGGATTGTTGCTGGCCCAGGCAAATGTCATGATGCCGCCATAATAGGTAGGGATTGCCGCCTGGTAAAACGTAACGTCGCTAAAATAGTGGCTGAGTTTATTGTGGCTGTTGACTGCTTCATCCTGTTGTAGGAAGCAGACGCCGTTCTGCGCAACGAAGATGCCGTCTTCATGCAAACAACGGGCGCAGCCCTGATAAAAATCAGACGTGAACAGGCTTTCACCTGGGCCGATTGGGTCGGTGCAGTCGGAAATGATGACGTCGAATTTCTCAGCACATTGGTTAACGAAGTTTACACCATCGTCGATTACCAGACGAAAACGCGGATCGTCATAGGCGCCGGCGCTGTGGTTGGGCAAATATTGTCGGCAGAACTCCACCACGCCCGCATCAATTTCCACCATAGTGATATGCTCAATGCTGGCGTGTCGGCTGACTTCACGCAGTATGCCGCCATCGCCGCCGCCGATAATCAGCACTCGCCTGGCCTGACCGTGAGACAACAGCGGAATATGGGTCAGCATTTCGTGGTAGATAAATTCGTCACGCTCGGTGGTTTGCACCACACCATCCAGCGCCATAACACGGCCTAGCGCCGGGTTTTCAAAGATGATCAGATCCTGATGGTCAGTCTTTTCGTGATACAGCACCCGCTCAATAGAAAAGTACTGGCCAAAGTTGGCATGTAGGGTTTCATACCAAATTTCTTTCTGGGACATGTTAGGGCTTCCTCCGCGATAACAGCCATGAAAATTGGCGCGCCATGATAGCTAACTCTCGCGGCGCTTGCACGGTCAAATTTCAGTCAGGGCAGAGGCGGGCGGAGATTATTGCGCGTAGGCAAGCAAACCGAGTGAGTTACGGGCCAGAGACTGACATTTTTGCGGCGTTGGAATCGCAATTTTGCTGAGATCCCGGTAGCTGTCCTCGCCTAAGGCAGTCATGTCAAATGCGCCGTAGTTGCTGAGATCCCAACGGTTTTGCCGGGCGAATGCCAACAGTGTCCGGCGAATTTGCTCGTTAGGCAGGTCTTGATAACCACAATTATTTTTCAGATAAACGAAAACGGCGGTTAAATCGGCGAGATCTTCCGCTTCAAATTCATTCAGTGCCTTACTGGCGGAGGTGAAGCTCATAAGACTCAGCAGGAGCAGCGCCAGCGCAGATTTTTTCATGGTTAAACCTGTTTCGATTAGGGTTTAATGACGTTATCACACTTGATATGGCGTGACGAAATTTTCTTGGCGCGATCGTTATTAAGTTAATTGATAAGGTTAAGTTTGATCTATAAATAAACATCTGATATTCAGGTAGTCAGATGTCTCAGGCTCGAAACAAACAGCCTGTAATGTAACGCCATTCAGTTAAGAAACCAGGATACCCAGAGTACTGCGGGATGACGCCCCCTGGCGGCGCTTCATCCCGCGCGCTCTATCAGACTTAAGTGATGCGTATTCGCTTTCTAAAAAACCGTTTTTCCGGGCCAACTGGTTTATGGATGGATAACGCCTATGTTCAGGGGTTTAGTGCGCTGGCGCGCTGTAAGCTGGCTGTTAATGGGGGGATTGCTCTGCCCGATAGCCACGATCTTTTATCAGGCGCTATTTGCCAACGGCGAAGGATTGGGTCACCTTTGGCGTTCGGGATTACCAACATACATTGTTAACTCAATTGGATTGATGGGCGGGACGGTCGTTCTGAGCTTGCTGTTCGGGCTACCGGCTGCCTGGCTGATGACGATGTATCGCTTCCCCGGCCAGCGGCTATTACGGTGGATGCTGTGCCTGCCGCTGGCAGTGCCGCCGTATCTGGTTGCCTATATTTATACTGATCTGCTGGATTATGCCGGTCCGCTACAACGCTGGCTCCGTCATCTGTTTGGTTGGGGAAATGCCGGTGATTACGGGTTCCCTTCCATTCGTTCCCTCGGTGGGGCGTGTCTGGTCTTGGCCCTGGTGCTGTATCCTTATATTTATCTGCTGGTTCGCCGGGCGCTGCTGGAGCAGTCAGCCAATCTGCGGTATTCAGCCCGACTACTGCATCACTCTCCCAACCGGGTGTTCTGGCGGATCTCTTTCCCTCTTGCCCGGCCTGCCATTGCCGTAGGGGCTGCACTGGTTGCTATGGAGTCGCTGGGGGATTTCGGTACGGTGTCCTACTTTGCTCAGTCAACGTTGACCACTGCCATATATGACGCCTGGTTGGGCTATGGCGATCTGAGCGCTGCCGCCAGAATGTCTGCACTGATGTTGTTGTTAATCTTTTTTATCGTACTGATGGCGTATTACAGCCGCCGCCGACAGCGTATTTATCAAAAAAGTATGGGACAGGAACGGGAAGATTCACCGCCACTTTCCGGTCTGATGAAGTGGCTGGCGCAGGGGTATTGCTGGGGGCTCATTGTGCTGGCAATGGGGATACCTTGTCTGATGCTGATAATTTGGAGCTGGCGCTATGTTGCCCACTCCTGGTCAATGGCGTTTTTTCACTCCAGCCTGAACAGCCTGATGGTATCTTCGCTGGCGGCGGGGGTGACGTTGCTGGTCGCGCTGGTGTTGGTGTTCTCTTCCCGCCTGGGTGCGGATAAATCCAGCCCGGTGCTGTTACGGTTAGCCGGACTGGGTTACGTGGTGCCCGGAACTATCCTGGCCATCGGCCTGCTTATCCCTCTGGCGGCGTTCAATCACGGCATCAATCGGCTGGTCTCCTGGGTAAATCTGCCCTCTTCGGGATTATTGCTATCGGGAATGCTGTTCGCGTTAGTGATCGCTTATTGTTTGCGTTTTAGTGCTGTGATGATAGGCAGAGTAGAAAGCAGTATGTCGAGGATACCGCCGTCTCTGGATGGGGTCGGCCGAACATTGGGAAGCTCTCCCTCACAGCTATTGAAGCGCGTACATCTGCCTTTGTTGCGGCGAGGAATAGTGATCGGTACGCTGCTGGTTTTTATCGAGAGTATGAAAGAGCTGAATGCTTCTTTGTTGCTCAGGCCGTTTAATTTTGAAACGCTGGCAACATATGTCTTTACCTTTACGTCCGATGAGCAGTTGGAGCAGGCGGCGTTGCCGGCCATGATGCTGGTGCTGGTCGGTCTGCTCCCCGTTATCTGGCTGAATGCGGTGCTGGAAAATAAACGATGATAGATGTAACCGACGTACTAACCATTGTGCACATAACCTGCCGTTATCACCCGCGTAAGGAAAAGGAAGGCAACGTTCTGAATAATCTTTCTCTAGCTGTCCGACAGCAGGAAATTGTTTGCCTGCTTGGGGCCAGCGGCTGTGGCAAGACCACATTGCTCAAAGCGATTGCGGGGTTGCTTCCTCTGGATGACGGTTCGATTGTGATTTCCGGCCAAATGATGAGTGACAGTGAGCAGGCTGTCGCGCCGGAGTTTCGTCAGGTCGGGTTGATTTTTCAGGATTACGCGTTATTTCCGCATTTGACGGTGGCTGAAAATATTGCCTTTGGGCTGTATGGTCAGCCTAAGGAGGCAATAGCCCGCAGCGTCGGGGAAATGGTCGCGCTGGTGCATCTGGCCGGACTGGAAGCCCGTTATCCACATGAGCTTTCCGGGGGGCAGCAGCAGCGGGTGGCTATAGCTCGTGCTCTGGTCTGCAATCCGAGCGTACTGCTGCTGGATGAACCTTTCTCCAATATTGATAATCAAGAGCGTGATAATCTGATTAACGAGCTTCGCATCATCCTGAAACAACGGCAGGTTGCCACCGTCTTTGTCACTCACAGCAAGGAGGAAGCGTTCGCCTTTGCCGATCGATTGGCGGTAATGGATAAGGGAGCCATTATCCAGGAAGGCTTCCCGGCAACACTTTACCATCGTCCTGGCAGCCGCTTTGTTGCGGATTACCTGGGTAGCAGCAATTATTTGCCGGTTAAAATCCTGAGCGATCATCAGTGGCAGAGTTTCTTTGGCGATCACCATTCGACGCACCCACATGGGCTGCCTATCGGCTCCCATTGCGACTGGCTGGTTCGTCCACATGATATTGCGCTGTCGCTGGATCCTGACGGTACGGCGCGGGTTGAGGATCGGTTATTCATGGGCACATCGAACCATTATCGCATCAGTCTGGATGAACAGGTTATACAGGTACAAAGCAGCACCTGGTTTGAACCGGGGCAGCCGGTACGGTTAAGCATAAAAGCCTCTCAACCTCTGTTTTTCCCCAGCGAGGCCGGAGAGGATTGATAAACGGCCTGGGACGTATCCGTTCGTTGGTGGCGCCTGTCGGTAGGGGATGGGGCTTGCCTGTGCTTTCTGATATACTTCGCGCCCTTAGGCGCGATCCGTCTGCATTGGCACAGCGTCAATAGCCGGAGCCTGAGCGTTATTGATGCTGCTGAATACCTTTATTCAAAGAGTTATGAGTATGATGAAACATACCGTGGAAGTCATGATTTCTGAACAGGAAGTCAGGGCGCGCGTTACCGAATTGGGCCGTCAAATCAGCGAACACTACCGTGACAGCGGCAGCGATATGGTATTGGTCGGTTTATTGCGCGGGTCGTTTATTTTTATGGCCGATTTGTGCCGGGCGATTGATGTTTCGCACGAAGTCGATTTCATGACGGCCTCCAGCTATGGCAGCGGTATGAGCACCACCCGCGACGTGAAGATCCTAAAAGATCTGGATGAGGATATCCGGGGCAAAGATGTGTTGATTGTCGAGGATATTATCGATTCAGGTAATACGCTGAGTAAAGTGCGGGAGATCCTGCAACTGCGTTCACCGAAATCACTGGCAATTTGCACCCTGCTGGACAAACCGGAACGCCGGGAAGTGGACGTGCAAGTCGAGTGGGTTGGGTTCGCTATCCCTGATGAATTTGTCGTCGGCTATGGCATCGACTACGCGCAGCATTACCGGCATTTACCCTATGTCGGTAAGGTGATTCCTCAGCAATAAACCGGATGAATGACGCCCGCACCGGCGTGGCCAGGCGTCATTGGCGATCACGAGAGCGAGGACATGGCCCGGCGATAGCGCTGTTCAAGCGTTTCCCTGCTGGTTGCCGTTACTTCCAGATTGCGCAGTCGTCCATCCTGGATACCATAAACCCATCCGTGGATGGTCACCTTCTGGCCGCGTTTCCAGGCCGACTGCATAACGGTAGAGTGGCCGAGGTTATAAACCTGTTCAACCACGTTGATTTCACACAGGGTATTCAACCGCTGTTCGGGAGGCAGTTCCCCCAGCAGCGAACTATGCTTGTACCACAGGTCGCGGATGTGCAGCAGCCAGTTATTGATTAAGCCCAGCTCGGGGTTTTCCACCGCCGCCTGGACACCGCCACAGCCGTAATGGCCGCAAATAATGATGTGCTCGACTTCCAGCACCTCGACGGCGTATTGCACCACGGAAAGGCAATTCAGGTCGGTATGAATCACCAGGTTGGCGACGTTACGATGGACGAACAGTTCACCTGGTTCCAGGCTGGTCAGGCTTTCCGCCGGTACGCGGCTGTCTGAGCAGCCAATCCATAAAAAACGAGGTCGTTGTGCCTGCGCCAATCGTTCAAAATAACCAGGATCCTCTTCCACCATCGTTGTTGACCAGCGTTGGTTATTGGCGATGAGCGTTTCAATATCTTTCATGAAAGTAAATGACCTGTAACAAACAAGGGGCGGTGAGAGGTAATATAAGGCAACAATCGTCGTTTGAAAAACGATAGTTTACCAATCGAACTGTAGAATTTACTGATAATAAGGCAATCCATTTCTTATGACATATGCACTGGAACTGGCGCAGTTAACCAAGACCTACTCAGGGGGCGTCCAGGCGTTGCGCGGCATCGATCTGCGGGTTGAAGCAGGCGATTTCTACGCGTTATTAGGGCCGAATGGCGCCGGGAAATCCACTACAATTGGCATCATCAGCTCCCTCGTCAATAAAACCGCCGGCAAAGTTCAGGTATTTGGTTACGACCTTGAGCGGGATGTGGTTAACGCGAAGCGTCAATTGGGGCTGGTCCCGCAAGAGTTCAACTTTAACCCGTTTGAAACCGTGTTGCAGATTGTGGTCAATCAGGCGGGTTATTACGGCGTTAAACGCCAGGATGCCCTGCCGAGAGCGGAAAAGTATCTGAAACAGTTGGATTTATGGGGAAAACGGCACGAACGCGCCCGTATGTTATCCGGGGGGATGAAGCGTCGTCTGATGATTGCCCGCGCATTGATGCATGAGCCTAAACTCCTGATCCTTGATGAACCCACCGCCGGGGTGGATATCGAATTGCGTCGCTCCATGTGGGGATTTCTGAAAGAACTCAACGCGCAGGGAACGACGATTATTCTGACTACCCACTATCTGGAAGAGGCTGAAATGCTGTGCCGCAATATCGGCATTATTCAGAATGGTGAGTTGGTGGAAAATACCTCCATGAAACACCTGCTTTCCAAACTTAAATCCGAAACTTTTATGTTTGATCTGGCCGCCAGGAGTCCGTTGCCGAAACTTGACGGGTATCAGTATCGTCTGGTGGATACCTCGACGCTGGAAGTGGAGGTCATGCGCGAACAAGGGCTTAACGGGCTGTTCAGCCAGTTAAGCGCACAGGGTATTCAGGTATTGAGTATGCGAAATAAAGCTAACCGGTTGGAAGAGCTGTTTGTCACCCTGGTTAATGGTTATGGAGAAAAAGCATGATGCGTTTGTATTGGGTGGCGTTGCAGAGTATCTGGGTCAGAGAGGTGAACCGCTTTGGCCGTATCTGGATACAGACGCTGGTACCGCCGGTTATCACCATGACGCTGTATTTTATTATTTTCGGTAATCTGATTGGTTCACGTATCGGGGAGATGCATGGATTTGATTACATGCAGTTTATCGTTCCCGGCCTGATCATGATGGCGGTGATCACCAACGCCTATGCGAATGTGGCCTCGTCCTTCTTCAGCGCAAAATTTCAGCGTAACATCGAAGAACTGCTGGTAGCGCCGGTTCCTACTCATGTGGTGATTGCCGGTTATGTCGGCGGCGGCGTGGCGCGTGGTATTTGCGTCGGCGTGCTGGTAACGGCGGTATCGCTGTTTTTCGTACCGCTGCATGTGCACGCCTGGTGGGTGATTATTTTAACGCTGGTGCTGACGGCGGTGTTGTTCTCGCTGGCTGGACTGCTGAATGCGGTATTTGCCAAAACCTTTGATGACATCAGCCTGATCCCGACCTTTGTGCTCACCCCTTTAACTTATCTGGGCGGGGTATTTTATTCGCTAACTCTGCTGCCGCCGTTCTGGCAGGCGGTATCGAAACTGAATCCGGTGGTGTATATGATCAGCGGTTTCCGCTACGGTTTTCTCGGCATCCTGGATGTGCCGCTGGTATTTACTATGACCGTATTAGTCGCCTTTATCGTGGTGTTTTACATTTTTGTCTGGTGGCTGATTGAGAACGGACGCGGGCTGCGTAGCTGATTTGCGGATGAAAAGAAAAGGCGGTGTCGCCACCGCCTCAGACCGTTGACAAAGTCCGATATTAGGGACAGCGTGCCGATGGGGCCGTAGCGGCGTAAGCCGCCGGAGCGCCCCTCGGTGCGATAAGCCCGGGTATCTGGATCTCATTGCTATGGTTTTGTCATCAAACGCAGGCGGTGTCGCCACCGCCCGTTAGTCAGGCTACCTGCACCGGAATGGCTTTGGCCTGGCGCTGTAGTTGGTTGTCGCCGGAGAAATAAGCGACCTTAGGGTGATGCTCTCTTGCCTGCTCGTCAGACATCTGTACATAAGAGCAGATGATCAGCTTGTCGCCCACGCAGGCACAGCGTGCCGCGGCGCCGTTTACCGAAATAATCCGCGATCCGCGTTCTCCGGCAATTGCATAGGTTGAGAACCGTTGGCCGTTATCCACGTTGTAGATGTCGATGGCCTCGTATTCCAGTATGCCTGCCGCATCCATGAAATCCTGATCGATGGCGCAAGATCCTTCGTAGTGCAAATCAGCCTGGGTTACTTTTACCCGGTGCAGTTTGCCCTGCAACATGGTACGTATCATTGTTTGTCCCCTCATACGGTCAAATCGACTTGCTGGTTATCAATTAATCGCGCTTTACCCAACCAGGCCGCCATTAAAACCACTGCGCGGGCGCTGGCCGCCGTCAGTGGCTGCAAGGTGTCGGCATCACGAATGAACAGCTCGTCAGGCGTGAACCCGGCCTGTTGCAACGTCTCATCTGCCTGTGCAAGTAACGTATCTATCTGGCGATTGCCAGCAGCCAGTTGCGCCACAACGGTTGCCATGATCTGATGTAATTGTGGCGCGATCTGGCGCTGTTCGGCGCTGAGGTAACCGTTGCGTGAACTGAGAGCCAGCCCATCTTTAGCGCGTACAATCGGTACGCCGACAATACTGATGTCATAACCCATATCGCTGACCAACTGACGAATCAGCAGCAACTGCTGATAATCTTTTTCGCCAAAGCAGGCCAGATCGGGCTGTACCATGTTAAACAATTTGCTGACAATGGTGGCAACGCCCCGAAAATGACCAGGACGGCTGGCGCCTTCCAACATATAAGAAAGACCGGGAACTTCGACAAAAGTTTGCTCTTCCAGTCCGTTCGGATATATCTCATTCGGGCTTGGCGCAAAAACCAGATCGACACCACGCTGGTTCAGCTTCTCACAGTCTTCCTGCAACGTTCGTGGATAATGGTCTAAGTCATCCTGCCGTTCAAACTGCATCGGATTGACAAAAATACTGACCACCACGATGTCAGCCCGCTCTCTGGCTTCATCAACCAGCCTCATGTGCCCGTCGTGCAAATTACCCATAGTGGGCACCAGAGCGATACGTTTCCCCTCCTGGCGCCAGCGACGGATTTCACGGCGTAGCAGCAGAGGGGTTTCAATAATCAACACACCCGTACTCCTTGAAATCAACTAATTTTAATGAAAAGAATGTTCTTCAGCCGGATAAATACCTTGTTCAACTTCCTGCACGTAAAGACGCGCCGCTGTGCGAATGTCGCCGCTTTGCGCTAAAAAGTTCTTGGCGAATTTAGGCGTTTTTTCGCCCGTGATGCCAAATGCATCATGCATGACCAGAATTTGCCCATCGGTTACGTTGCCCGCGCCGATGCCGATAACCGGAATGGAGAGGGCTTCCGTAATGCGTTTGGCCAGCGCGACCGGCATACATTCCAGCACCAGCAACTGCGCTCCGGCCTGTTCTATGGCCAGCGCATCGTTAAAGAGTTGATCGGCGGCTGTCTCATCCCGGCCCTGAACTTTATAACCACCGAAAATGTTGACGGACTGCGGCGTCAAACCCAAATGCCCGCAAACGGGAACCGCTCGTTCGGTCAGCATTTGTATGGTTGGGGCTAACCAGCGGCCTCCCTCCAGCTTCACCATATTGGCGCCTGCACGCATCAGCTCCGCCGCCTGGCTGAACGCTTGTTCCGGCGTCGAGTAGCTCATAAACGGCATGTCGGAGAGGAGCAAGGCAAGAGGTACGCCACGGCGGACGCAGTGTGTATGGTAAACCATGTCGTTGATGGTCACAGGCAGAGTGGAGTCATGTCCTTGTAATGTCATACCCAGCGAGTCGCCAATCAGCATTACCCGGATACCCTGTTCAAAGAATAAACGGGAGAAGCTGGCGTCGTAAGCCGTAATCGAAGCAAACTTACGCTGCTCTTGTTTCCATTGGCGCAAATGGGAGAGGGTTGTCGGTTTCATGACAGTCTTCCTATGTCAATAGGGCGAAGAATAAAGGGGATCATTCTAATGGAAGCTCGCGGGCAGTGATAGCTATCAAGCGATCACTTAAACAAATCACGTGATCAGACGCAGGATGTATCATCCCAACAGGTTAACCCGTTACGATCAACGTTTGTCAAAAGGTGGGCGAGTGATTCGCCATCAGGAAAAATCAGTTCCGGGGCGATCTCAGCCAGCGGATACAGCATAAATTCGCGGTTTTTCATGTCGTAATGGGGCACGGTCAGCCGTTGCGTGTGGATGATCTGGTTACCGAACAGCAAAATGTCCAGATCCAGCGTGCGTGGCCCCCAGCGATGCGCTTTGCGCACCCGGCCCTGTTCCAACTCAATGGCCTGGGTATGATCCAGCAGGCGATCGGCACTCAGGTCGGTTTCCAGTTCTGCAACGGCGTTTAGATAATCGGGTTGATCCTGTGGGCCCAATGGTCGACTACGATAAAAAGAGGAACAGCAGACCAACCGGGTTTGCGGCATATTATCCAGCGCGGTCAGGGCAGCATTAATCTGCTGTAAAGGCTGTGCCAGATTGCTGCCCAGGGCCAGATAAACACATGTCATCAGGTTTTTTCCCGGTGCTCGGTGGTTGGTTTGCGCGGGCGGCGGGGACGGGAACGGCGGTGTGGCGTCGGGCCGTCATCCAGCGTGCTTAACATGGCCTGCTGACGCGGCGGAATTGCAACCTGGAACTCTCCCCACCATTGTGCCAGACGCAGTAATTCCTGATGGTTTTCTATTTCACCACGCAGGCAAAGCAGGTCATAGGCCGCCCGGAATTTAGGATGTTCCATCAGTTTATAGGCACGTTTGCCCTGACGGCGAGACAGGCGCAACTGCAATTGCCAGATGTCGCGGACTAACGAAGTAATGCGTTTGGGGATTGCAAGTGAGCGGCATTGTTCATCCAGAATATCATTCATCGCCAGCGCAAAGGCATCGAAATAGGCCAGACCACCTTCCTGCGCCAGCTTTTGCGCATGCTCAATCAGCGGATACCACAACATGGCTGAGAACAGAAATGCCGGGTTAACCCGCATATTATTTTGCAGCCGTTGATCGGTATTTTTCAGAACCTGAGCGACCATTCGTTCCAGCGTACTGTCACCTGTTTCGGTAAAGTTACTGCTGATTAACGGGAAAAGCGGCTGGAATAACTGATATTCACACAGCATTTTGTAAGTCGGATAACCGTAACCCGTCTGTAACAGCTTCAGCGACTCCTCAAACATACGGGCCGCCGGGATATCGTGCAGCAGAGAGGCAAGGCGGGGAATCGGTTCGGCTGTTTCAGGGCTGATGGTCATATTCAGCTTGGCAGCGAAGCGGACGGCGCGCAACATCCGCACCGGATCTTCACGATAGCGGGTTTCCGGGTCGCCGATCATGCGAATAACGCCCTGACGCAGATCGTTTAAGCCGTCGGTATAGTCACGTACGGTAAAATCGGAAATGCTGTAATACAGGCTGTTAATGGAGAAATCTCGGCGTTGGGCGTCTTCCTCGACAGAGCCAAAAATATTGTCGCGCAGTAGCATACCGCTCTGGGCCTGCTGGGCTGAATTTTTGATTTCCTGCTGTTCCCGGTGCTGCTCGTGATGACCACGGAATGTAGCGACTTCGATCACTTCCGGCCCGAACATGACATGAGCCAGACGGAAACGGCGGCCAATCAAACGGCAATTACGGAATAGCTTGCGAACCTGCTCTGGCGTGGCGTTGGTGGTGATATCAAAATCTTTGGGTTTTTTGCCCAGCAGCAGGTCACGCACACCGCCGCCGACCAGATAAGCCTCGTAGCCCGCTTTGTTCAGGCGATAAAGTACTTTCAGTGCGTTATCACTGATATCACTGCGCGAAATATTATGCTGGTCACGTGGGATCACGCTCAGATGTTGGCGTGGTTCCTCAGCTTTGACCGTTTCGTTCTCACGATTCAGTACTTTACGGCAAAAATTAGCGACTCGGGTAAAGATAATACACCTCGATAGTGATGAATAATTCAATTATAGACACAGCAAAAAAACTCTCCGCAGGAGTTTTTGACGCCGTATCGGCGGCGGCCAGGAATGGCGCGCCACAAAAAAATAGCGGCTAATCATAGCTCACCAGACCTTGTTTGAGAATGCTGATGTGATCGCAGGCCGATTTTTGTTGCTTGCAGAGGGATATGGGAAAGCGACCAATGCGTGACAGACCACTCAAGTAATGCCGGGAGTGCCAGGTCTTGCCAGCTTTCAGGTAATGGCTGATGCAGAAACTGTAGTGCGGCTATCAATATGGGACGTGGATCCCCGGCTGGCAGCGCAGGGGCGTGATTCTGTTTGGAGAGTTTGTGCCCGGCGGCATTCAGCGCCAGCGGCAGATGGATATAAGCTGGCTCTTTATACCCCAGTTGGCGGTATAGCGAGAGCTGCCGCACCGTGGGTTCTATCAGATCGGCCCCACGGACAATTTCCGTGACGTCCTGCATGTGATCGTCGACGACAACGGCCAGATTGTAGGCAAAAAGCCCGTCACGACGATGAATAATAAAGTCTTCAGCCGCTACAATGGGGTTCGTATAAATTTCACCGCGTAGCCCATCGTAAAAGTGAGACACTGGTGCGGTTTGCCGTATGCGTAATGCGGCATTTTCCGCACTAAAGCCCCGATCCCGGCAATGTCCATCATAGTGCCCGCCTAATTGCCGGATACGGCGCCGGGTACAAGTGCAGTAGTAGCTTAACCCCTGTTGCGCAAGCCAGTGAAGTGCCTCGTGATAAAGCGCATGGCGTTGTGACTGATAGACCACTTCGCCATCCCAATAAAGACCATGGTGTTCCAACTGGGAGAGGATACGAGCGGCGGCGCCGGGGATTTCACGGGGAGGGTCGAGATCCTCAATCCGAACCAGCCAACGCCCATATTGAGCACGAGCCTGAAGATAACTGCCGAGAGCGGCAATCAGTGAACCAAAGTGCAGATCACCGGACGGGGAAGGGGCAAAGCGCCCGATGTAACGATCTTTTTGACGCATAACAGTAAAAACAACGACGCACATCAGCACTGAGTATCGCAAAGGCGGTGGCGAAGGTTCTGTATCTATAGGTTGAACAGGGATTATCACCTGAATAGCCTATCCCTGTGCATGAGTATTATACCCGCAGGGTTAGGCTTTTAGGATCAATGATTATCCTGCCATTTGCTTTTCGCGTATTTCTGCCAGTGTTTTGCAGTCAATACACAAATCAGCCGTTGGACGGGCTTCTAAACGACGGATGCCAATCTCTACGCCGCAGGATTCGCAATAACCAAAGTCTTCATCTTCGATTTTTTGCAACGTTTTAGCGATTTTCTTGATCAGCTTACGTTCACGATCGCGATTGCGCAGTTCAAGGCTGAACTCTTCTTCCTGAGCCGCACGATCCACCGGATCGGGAAAATTGGCTGCTTCATCTCGCATATGCGATACAGTACGATCCACTTCATCCCTGAGTTGGTTGCGCCATGCTTCAAGAATACGCTTGAAATGAGATAGCTGAACGCTGTTCATATACTCTTCGCCCGGCTTCTCCTGATATGGCTCTACTCCGGCAATTGCGAGAATGCTCAGAGAAGATGTCTTGCGGTTTTGCCCTTCTTGCATGTTGCTTCTCCTACATAACACGGCACGCACCATACCCTTGTTTATTTGACGTTACAGCCAGACGGCAACGCCAATGACTTTGGGTATATCGACCCCTAAAGGGGAAAAAACAGGCCGCTATAAATAACAGATGAAGATTAGGTTGGCAATGGTTCCTGACACCGGCCTGATAAAGTGTGAGGAACAACGTATCATCACTAGTTGATAAACAACGTGTTAGCGTGTTATGCCATGACCACTTTATTTATCACTTATTGCGTTATCAATAACGGCAACGGATGCGCAAGCTTGATGCCATTAGGCGATAATATTGAGCCATAACATAAAATTTCAACCCCCTGTCGTTGCGCTGCAATTAATAATTCAGCATAGCGTGCGTCAATATGCCGTGCGGGTGAAACCTGTTTGATCCCCGAATGAAGGACGGCGAAAAACAGCACGGCCCGCTCACCATTGGCCGCCACCTGTTGCAGTTCGCGTAGGTGCTTCTGTCCCCTGAGCGTAACGGCATCAGGAAAGTAACCATATCCATGTTGCGATAATGTGACAGATTTCACCTCAATATAGCAGTTAATCTTGTCTGGCGCCTGTAGCAGCAGGTCAATACGGCTGTTTTCCGTGCCGTATTTCACTTCGGTTTTTATGGCGGTATAACCCGCTAACGTTTCCACCTGATTTTCTAACAGGGCTTCATGCAATAAAGTGTTGGCACGCAGCGTATTAACGCAAATCCAGTCATTTTTCCGCGTCTCAGTCAGTTCCCAACTGTGCGGATATTTCCGTTTTGGGTTGTCAGAGGTGGAGTACCAAACGGTATCGCCGGGTGTCGCACATCCGGTCATTGCCCCCGTATTGGCGCAATGAAGCGTGAGTTCTCTTCCTTCCGGGGTCACCACATCGGCAAGAAAACGTTTGTAACGTTTAATCAACCGGGCTGGCTGTAAGCGGGGCGTGTATTGCATCGTTATCCTATTTTTGTTTCGTCAGCAGCCAGCCTGCTAATGTCTGATGGTGGGCAGCCGATGCTACAATGCCTGCCGCTGAAAGTTAACCCTTAACGGAGATCTCTGTGACTTTACCGCCTGTCAGTGCCGTACTGAATGATGTGATAACCGCGCTGCACATGTCGCCCCAGGTTTTATTGAATGCGCCGACCGGCGCGGGGAAATCAACCTGGTTACCGTTGCAACTGCTCCGTCAGGGCAAACTGGACGGTCGGATTATCATGCTGGAGCCACGACGGCTGGCGGCGAAAAGCGTTGCCTGGCGTCTGGCGCAGCAATTGGGTGAAGAGCCGGGGCAGACGGTGGGCTATCGTATGCGCGCTGAAAACCGTGTCAGCGCCTCAACCCGTTTGGAAGTCGTCACCGAAGGTATCTTGACACGACTACTGCAACAAGACGCCGAACTGAATGGCGTGGCGCTGGTAATTCTGGATGAGTTTCACGAACGCAGTTTACAGGCTGATCTGGCTCTGGCGCTACTGTTGGATATTCAGCAGGGGCTGCGTGACGATTTGAAACTGCTGATTATGTCCGCCACGTTGGACAATACGCGGCTTTCGGCCCTGCTTCCTGAGGCGGTCGTCGTGGTATCCGAAGGGCGCAGTTATCCGGTGGCGCGTTATTATTATCCATTGAATAATCAGGAACGGCTGGAGGAGGGCGTTGCCCGCCAGGTCAGGCGATTATTGACCGAACAAACCGGATCGCTGTTGCTGTTTCTACCGGGTGTGGCTGAAATCAAACGGGTACAGACATTGCTGGCGGGCAGCGTGACGGATGACGTGGATTTGTGTCCTTTATATGGCGCACTGACGCTGGCGGAGCAGCAGAAAGCGATTCTGCCGTCGGAAAACGGGCGGCGTAAGGTGGTCTTGTCGACCAACATTGCGGAAACCAGCCTGACCATTGAAGGGATCCGGCTGGTGGTGGATTGCGGACTGGAACGGATAGCGCGTGTTGACGTCAAAAGTGGTTTAACCAGGCTGGTCACCCAGCGTATCAGCCAGGCATCAATGGTACAGCGTGCCGGGCGTGCCGGCAGGTTAAGTGCCGGTATCTGCTGGCATTTGTGTTCCCGCGAACAGGCTGAACGTGCCGCTGCGCAAAGTGAGGCCGAGATACTTAATAGCGATCTCAGTAGCTTTTGGCTGGATCTGTTGCAGTGGGGATGCGCCGATGCAGGCCAATTAATCTGGCTGGATGCGCCGCCGCTGCCTGCTTTGCAGGCGGCGCGTCAACTTTTGCGCCAGCTAAAGATTACCGACCAGCATGACAAACTGACGTCTGCAGGGCGGAAAATTGCCTCGCTGGGGTGCGATCCCCGGCTGGCGGCTATGCTGACTGCGGCGGTACAGCAAAGTAATGATGCGCTGGCAACGGCGGGTTGTCTGGCTGCGATACTGGAAGAGCCGCCGCGCAGCGGATCGATGAACCTGCTTGACTGGCTGCACCGCCCATTGCCGCATTGGTTACGGCGCTCACAGCAGCTTACTCGTCGTTTGTCTGCGGCATCAGGCCGCATTGATGAAGGATGGGCCGCCTGGCTGTTGGCGCAGGGGTTTCCCGACCGTATCGCCCGGCGGCGCAGTCATGACGGGCGCTATCAACTGGCAAATGGAACCGGAGCGATGATGTCGGCGGACGAGGCGCTCTCCGCCACCGACTGGCTGGTAGTTCCCGCTTTATTGCAGAACAGCCATAATGCGGATGCGCGTATCCTGCTGGCGTTACCGCTGGATATCGAACGTTTGGAACAACAGTTACCTGGGCTGGTCAGTGAGCATAACGTGGTGCATTGGGACGAAGAGAAAGGTACTCTGCGCGCCAGCAAACGCTGCCAGATAGGGTGCCTGACGTTGCGACACCGCCCGTTAAGCAAACCCTCTGATAAGGAGTTACAACAGGCCATGTTAGCCTGGCTGCGGGAACAGGGGTTGTCCGGGCTGAATTGGGATTCAGCGGCGTTGCAATTGCGCGCACGGCTACAGTGCGCCCGTCAGTGGCTGCCTGAGGTAAACTGGCCGCTGATGGATGATGAAACCCTGCTGGCGACGCTGGAACAGTGGCTACAGCCGTCTTTGTCCGGTGTGAGGGACTTACGGGCATTACGTCAGATTGACCTCAGCGCGGCGTTAATGCGTTTGCTGGATTGGCCTTTACGTCAGCGGCTGGATAGTGCTTTGCCCAGCCATTACACTGTACCGGGCGGCAGCCGTTTGCCGATTGCTTACTATGAAGATAAGCCGCCGGTGCTGGCGGTGCGAATGCAGGAAATGTTCGGCGAGCGCCGAAATCCACTGCTGGCGGAAGGGCGTATCGCGCTGGTGCTGGAGCTGTTATCGCCAGCACAGCGGCCCTTGCAGATTACGCGTGATCTGGCCGCTTTCTGGCAAGGGGCTTACCGCGAGGTACAAAAAGAGATGAAAGGACGCTATCCCAAACATTTCTGGCCGGACGACCCTTCGACTGCCCCTCCGACTAAAAGACGAAGATAGCTTGATGTCGGCGTACCACGATCAGATGTGCTTGTTAACGCTTCAGGGCGATTTTAACGAACAGCAGACCACCGGGCAGATTGTTACGGGAGCGGTTATCTCATTAATCCCGATGAGCTTACTCAGGTAAGTATTCGGGTGACTGACAAATCTGCCAGGAGCAAATTTAAACGCTGCTGGCAGCGGCCGCGAAGGGGCGAGGCCCACGGATGGGCCGAGTAACACAGCCAACGCACATGCAGCTTGAAGTATGACGGGTATATTCGTCAATATTTAGCAGATTTCAAAACTGTAATCTTAATCACATAAAAATTTTGCCACTCCTACTTTAATTAATGGTTTTTTGCCGGAAGGAGTGTGATCTGAATAACTGAATGAGTGTGGTGAACAGGAAAAAAACCATATACTGCCTGCTAGTAATTTTTACCTGGTAGTTGTACATTTTGAAAATAGCTAAATAAATATTTATTTTGATTTAACTGATTTTCTCAAAGTGTATCCTCGTTTATCAGGGTTTATTATGAAGATAGAAAAGATACTAAATAACAATGTTGCCATCGTGTTGGATGAAAAAGATCATGAGAAGGTGGTAATGGGGAAGGGGATCACCTTTAACAAAAAAGCAGGAGAATATTTGAATGAGAGCCAGATTGAAAAAATTTTCTCTCTCAATCAGTATGAACTTGATGATCGCCTGGTGGCGTTGTTGGCTGAGGTTCCGTTAGAATACATAAATATTTCTGAACAAATTATTATGTTGGCAAAAGAACGTCTTCCGGGAAAAATTCATAATAGTGTTTATGTCTCTCTTGCTGATCACCTCAATTTTGCCATTCAGCGCCACGCAGAGGGCATAGAAATTAAGAATGCACTGCTTTGGGAAATTAAAAAACTGTATCGTGATTATTTTCAAATAGGTGAGGAAGCATTAAGTATCATCAAAGATAAGTTAGGCGTCAGCCTTCCTGAAGATGAAGCCGGATTCATTGCCCTGCATATCGTCAATGCGCAACTGAATGAAAATATGCATGATACTTTGCAAATGACACGCACGATCCAGGATATTTTAAGTATGGTCAAGTATCATTTTGATCTGGAATATAACGAAAACTCACTTAGCTATCATAGGTTTATTACCCATCTTAAGTTTTTTACCCAGCGTATGTTAGAACACAGTTATATTGAGGATGATGACGAGTCGATGTCTTTCTTTGTAAAGGAAAAATATGCCGATTCCTTCCAGTGTACCGAAAAAATAAATAAATACATTGAGTTGCACCATCAGCATACCTTGACTAATCAGGAAAAGATGTTTTTGAGCATTCACATCGAGCAAGTGAGAATGCGCGGCAAAGATCAAAGTCATTAATGATTTCGCGCCAACAATTTGTGATGATCGTCGCATTTTACTCACTGAAATAATAGAAAGTGTTGTGCTTATAAAAAGATAGTTATATTAAATGTCAATTACAGGATTGCTACCATCGTGCTGAACAAAGTACGTTGGGCTAGACCTAACTCTTCTCCCGCTTTAAAAGGCGATGTGAGATCCCAGAGTTAGGTCTTTTTTTTTTGGGGCTTAAATTTTTATTTCGATGCTCACTTAAGAGGCTATAAATGAGGTATTTGAATCTGGCTAATGAAATCGTTGCTTATGTGGGAGGGAAAGGCAATGTCCTCAAATTGGTTCATTGCGCAACTCGTCTCAGATTCAACTTGCGTGATAATCACCTTGCGGAAATAGATAAACTCAGATCGTTGCCAGGAATTATTGCTGTCGTTGAAAGTGGTGGTCAATTTCAGGTGGTGGTGGGAAGCCATGTGGGAGATGTTTTCGACGCGATTAACAACGGGCCTCTCAGTCAGGGAAATGACCAATCTATCACGGAAGAAAATATAGAAAATAATGCGCCAGAAGATAAAAAAACAGGCGTTAAAGCCTTATTCAATGCTGCTATCGATCTGATTTCAAGTATTTTTGCACCATTGTTGAGCGTATTGATGGCTGCCGGGTTGATTAAAGGCGTAATAGCTATCGCGACGGTATTTAACTGGCTTGATACTGAGAGTGGGACTTACCGTATAATTTTTGCTACCAGCGACGCCCTTTTTTATTTTATGCCAATCCTGCTGGGTTATACTGCTGGCAAGAAATTTGGCGGTAATCCATTAGTGACATTAGTCGTAGGCGCGGTACTGACGCATCCATTGATAATTGAGTCGTTTCAGTCTACCCAAGGGGATAACCCGGCGAATTACACATTTTTAGGGATTCCTGTCACATTTATCAATTATAGTTCAACCGTTATTCCGATCATTTTTTCCGCATGGTTTTGCTGTTTTCTCGAAAAACATCTCAACCGTTGGATACACCCATTTATCAAATCCTTTATCACCCCGTTTTTGTGCCTGATGATTACTTTGCCAATGACGTTTTTGGTGATAGGGCCTTTGGCTACTGGCTTAAGTGATGCAATAGGTATCGGATATACCTATATTTATCAGCTTAACCCGATGATTGCAGGCATATTTATTGGTGTATTTTGGCAGATCTTCGTGATTTTCGGCGTTCACTGGGGTTTGGTGCCGATCATGATTAATAATTTGATGACGCAAGGTCATGACACTATTTCACCCGTGGTTCAACCCGCAGTATGGGGGCAGGCTGGGGCGACACTGGGAATACTGCTACGTACCCGTGACAAGAAAACAAAATCTCTGGCTGGCCCCGCATTAATTTCAAGTTTTTTTGGTATTACTGAGCCAGCAATTTATGGTTTAACTTTACCGATGAAGCGTCCCTTTATTTTTGGCTGTATCGGCGGGGCGATTGGCGGAGCAATTATAGGATTATATTCCGGGACGGCATATACCTTTGGCGCCCTGGGTGTATTCGGTTTTACCATGTTTATATCCCCCGATGGTTTTGATAGTGGTTTCTGGAGTGTTGTAATTGGATCCGTAGCCTCATTCTGTTTTTCTTTTATTGCTACCTATCTATTTGGTTTTCCATCCGATAACAAAGAAGCGGCCAGGGAACTTAGTGTTGAACAGGTGAGGTAATTATATTCGTTTACTTTAAGGGGATATATATTTTATTTGTTATTTTTTCAGGAAAAATAAAACATTTTTTATAATTGAATAATCTGGAGTATTT
>NZ_MJLZ01000048.1 GCF_003666245.1 Brenneria alni | reverse complement strand
AATTTATTGTTTAATATATAAAAAAATAAAAAAAAAATGAAAAGTTTGTTCAGTAAATTAGAACAAGCTCATCAAGAGTATCCGTTTTACAGCCATTTATCATCGGCGTAACATTTTTCTCATCGAAAGGAAATACCCTTTCATCAATCAACCAAATCATTCGAAATAGGATAAGACATTATGAAAAACGTAAAAACCATCGCCGCTGCCATCGTACTTGCCACCGTTTCTTTTGGCGCTTCCGCTGCCGATTATATTTCTGCACAGCAGGCCAAACAGTTGGATAAAGTCGGTGTCGTTTCCGCGACAGCAAAAGACCTGGATTCCCTGCAAGCACAATTGGCTGAAAAAGCAGAAAAAGCGGGCGCCAAAGCGTTCACCGTCACCTCTGCCAGCGGTAATAACCTGCTGCACGGTACAGCGGTAATCTATAACTAATCCGTCTGTTATTACCCTCTTTCCCGGATTGCCCTATCATCAGGACAATCCGGTTTTTTTATTCTTCCGCAAAAAGTGTCTCAAAGCTGAGGCGTATATAACGGCGAATCCGATGCAAACAGCGGATCACTGGCAGGCGTCATCTTCCTGGATCTGAACAAAATGCCCATGAGAGACTTGCCGATAACCGCGTTCAGGATAGATAAAATCCGGCGGTCTCACCGGGCTTTTCAGCTCATCACTAAACACTGCGCGAACCGGCCTGATATCCGGATCGGGGGTAGGCACCGCTGCAATCAGGCGGCGAGTATAATCATGCTGCGGATTGCCAAAGATGGCGGCGCGTGGCCCGATCTCGACAATTTCCCCCAGATACATCACCGCGACACGATGGCTTATCCGCTCAACGACCGCCATATCATGGGAAATAAACAGGAAAGACAGCCCCAGTTGCTGTTGTAAATCCAGCATCAGATTGATGACCTGAGCCTTAACGGAAACATCCAGTGCCGAAACCGACTCATCGGCGATGATGATTTTCGGCTCCAGCGCCAGCGCTCTGGCGATACATACCCGCTGACGCTGCCCGCCGGAAAACTGATGCGGGAAACGATCAGCCATCCAGCCTGGTAAACCAACCTGCTCCAGCAGCGCACTGACCCGTGCATGAACGTCTTGCGCACTGACCAGCCCATGAACCAGCATCGGTTCGGCAATGGCATCCCCCACCCGCACTCTTGGATTCAGGCTTTCATAAGGGTCTTGAAACACCATCTGAATCTGCCGCCGACGATCAAACAGGTCATGTTTATCCGCTGTGAGAATATCCTGCCCTTGAAGCAGAATTTCCCCGCTGGCCGCTTCAGCCAGACGAATGATTGACCGGCCAGTGGTGGATTTCCCACAGCCCGATTCCCCCACCAAAGAGAGCGTTTCACCGGGCCACAGGTCGAAAGAGACATTTTCTACCGCGTGCACCCGTCCGGTTAGCCGCCGGAAAAAGCCGGACCGGATATCGAAGCGGGTGACCAGCTTTTTCACTTCCAGTATCGGTTTATCGCCGCACACCGTATTTATCGTTGCCGCAATCGGTTGCGGTTCGCCCGTCTGATGATCCACCAGCGGAAAACGCTGCGGCCATTCGGCGTCCGACATCGATCCCAGCCTGGGTACGGCGGACAGTAACATGCGGGTGTAAGGGTGTTTAGGATGATGAAAAATTTCTCTGGTGGCGGCGTTTTCAACCAGTTCGCCCTGATACATGACTAAGGTGCGATCGGCGACTTCGGCCACCACGCCCATATCATGGGTAATAAACAATACCGACATCCCTTCCTCTTCCTGAAGGGTTTTAATCAAAGCCAGTATCTGCGCCTGAATGGTCACATCCAGCGCCGTGGTCGGTTCATCGGCAATCAATAGTTGTGGATTACAGGCCAGCGCAATGGCGATCACCACCCGCTGCCGCATCCCGCCGGAAAAACTTTGCGGATACTCATTTAACCGTGATTTGGCGCCGGGAATACGCACTTTCTCCAGCAGACGAATCGCCTCCGCCCGCGCCTGCGCGTTGTCCATTCCCCGATGCTGACGCAGCATTTCGGTAATCTGATAACCAATCGGCAACACCGGATTGAGGCTGGTCATCGGCTCCTGAAAAATCATCCCGATGCGGTTGCCGCGTACATTGCGCATTTCTTTGGGCGACAGGGACAACAGTTCAGCGCCGCCAAAATGAATCTCTCCGCTTATCTGGCTTTGTCCGGCGGGCAGCAGGCGCATGATGGATTTCGCCATCACGCTTTTCCCCGAACCGGACTCCCCCACCACGGCGACGGTCTCTTGCTCACCAATGGTAAAAGACAGGTCGCGCACCACATTCAGCCATTCACCCTTCACCTGAAAGGCGGTGGTCAGATGTGATACGGACATAATCGGCGGCGTCATGGTTTACCCCTTAGTTCCTGGGATTGAGGATATCGCGCAGCGCATCCCCAACCAGATTGATCGCCACAATCAGCAGCAACAGCGTCATCCCTGGGAAAAAACTGATCCAATAATCGCCCGACATCAGGTATTCAAAACCGTTGGCAATCAGTAACCCCAGCGACGGTTCCGTCACCGGTAGACCGATGCCCAGAAAAGAGAGCGTCGCCTCCAGCATGATGGCGTAAGCAATGCGCATCGTCGCCACCACAATTAGCGGCGCCAGGCAATTCGGCAGAATATGGCAAAACAGAATCCGCCGATTGGATAAGGCCATGCTGCGGGCGGCATCCACATAGCTTCGGCGCCGTTCGACCAGCGCCGAACCACGGATGGTTCGTGCGTAGTAAGCCCATTGGGTCACCACCAGCGCCAGAATAATCTTATCGACGCCCTGCCCCAGTACCGCCAGCAGGATCAACGCAATCAGGATCGGCGGAAAGCTGAGTTGAATATCGACGATGCGCATAACCACCGCGTCCGTTTTCCCACCGGCATAGGCGCTAATCAGCCCCAGCGAAGCGCCAATCAGCAGGGCAACTACCGCGCTGGAAAAACCGACCAGTAAACTGATGCGGGTGCCGTAGAGAATGGCGCTGAACAGATCGCGCCCCTGATCGTCGGTGCCAAGCCAATAGGTTATGCCGCTGAGGCCGCCGGAACCCGGCGGCAGTCGCCCGTCCATAATATCGAGCTGCATAAGATCGTAAGGATTTTGTGGTGAAATAATCGGGGCAAGCAGCGCCAGCAGAATAAAAATGGCCAGCATGATCAGGCCGCACAGCGCCAGCCTCTCTTTGATGAGCGCCGTCAGCACCCGGGCGAAAGCCGGGCGGCTTTTCTCCGGCCCCGCCGCACGCTGATGTACCGAATTGGCAGACATCAGTTATTCCCTCCCAGCCGGACACGTGGGTCAACCAGCACATACAACAGATCGACGAGCAGGTTAATCACGCTGAACATCACCACGGTAATCATCAGGTAGGCCAGAATGACCGGCCTATCCAGCACGGCAATAGAATCGATAATCAGCTTACCCATGCCAGGCCAGGCGTAAATCGTTTCCGTTACCACCGCAAACGCAATGAGCGAACCTAACTCCAGACCGATCACGGTAATCAGCGGGATCAGGGTGTTGCGTAATACATGCACCAGCACAATCCGGGTTTCCGATAGCCCTTTCGACCGGGCAAACTGTACATAATCCTGTTGCAGACACTCCATCACTCCTGCCCGCATCAGGCGGATAATCAGGGAGATTTTAAACAGCGCAAGGTTGAAGGCGGGTAAGATCAGGTGTTCAAGGCCGTCTTTGGTTAGGAAACTGAAGGGAATACCGAACAAATCCCCGGTATGCCCGCGCCCCGACGCCGGCAACAGCCCCAGTTTGACGCTGAACAACATGATCATCACCAGGCCAATCCAGAAGGTCGGCAAACTAAAACCAAAGATGGAAAACGTCATAATCGACTTTGATACGGCACTGTCTGGCCGCAGACCGGCATAGATACCAAGCGGCATCCCCAAAACCAGCGCGATAACAAACGCCGTCATCGCCAATTCCAGCGTGGCGGGCATACGCTGGAAAATCAGCGTCAGGGCGGGCTGGTTAAAAATAAAGGATTTCCCCATGTCGCCCTGTAAGGCATTCAAGACGAACAACCCATACTGTTCCCAGACGGGTTTATCCAAACCGAATGACTGGATCACCGCCAGCCTTTCCGCCGGTGTCGCCGTTGCCCCCAGCAACATATCCACCGGGTTGCCAACCAGATAAACTCCCACAAACACCAGCACCGACATGACGATCAACGTCAACAACGTCTGCCCGATACGGCCTAGCAGGTAGGCAATCATCAGCTTTCCTCGGCACCATAGCGACTCAGGTAGTCAGCAAGCAGGGACAGGAAGCCCTGCTCATCAATATTCCGCATAACCAGCGCATTCGCTGGCTGATCAAGCTTATTATAAAAATCAGCAAATACGTAACCCGCCGTGCGGCCAGCAACCTCCACGCCCACATTGGCCAATACCCCGGTGAACAAGGCAGGGTTAAGTAACCACGCCACCACGGTGGCATCATGAACCGGGCCGCCTTCACGGCCAAAGCGCGCAACTTCATTGCGGTCAAACCGGCGCAACAGCGCCGCCAGCGCGATGCCTGGCGCACCGCTGCGACGTTCAAGCTCATCAATCTGTTCTGCCTGAATGAGCGCCTGAAAGGTCATATCCAGCGGCATAATCACGACGGGAACGCCGGAAGAAAAAACAATCTCCGCCGCTTGAGGATCGGCATAAACGTTAAAATCCGCCCAGGGAACACGGTTGCCCAATGCGCTAAAGGCGCCGCTCATGGTGACAATCCGCCTGATACCACCGGCGACATCAGGGTGGTGACGCAGCGCCAACGCCAGGTTGGTCATCGGCCCCAGCGCACAAAGAGTAATCGGGTTATTGTCAGCGGCGGCCTGGCGCGCCATACGCACCAGAAAATCGACCGCATGTTCCTGCTGCGGGCGAAAAGACGAATCAGGCACCAGTTCATGCGAGAATGCGCCGATATGCGCGTATTTACCGTATACCTGATCGCGCACCAGCGGCCCCGCCACCCCGGCGTAAACCGGCACATCCATTCTGCCGGTCAAACCCACCACCTTGCAGGCATTAACCAGCGCGTCACCAAGCGGCACATTGCCGGCCACCACCGTGATGCCCAGAATGTCCAACTCCGGCGCTGCCAGCGCCAGCCAGATGGCAACCGCATCATCCACGCCGGGATCGGTATCAATAATAATGCGCGCTTTAACCATGTCAGGCTTTCTCTTCATAGCGGCTCAGGAGGTCGGAAAACAGATCAAAAACCCGTGCGGCGTCTACCTTTGTCACTACATCCACATTGGCCGGCCTGTCGGTTTTCCCGTACCAGTCAGCGACGGTCTGCCCCATGCAAAGCTCACTTTCATACTCAATGTAGACTCGCGCTTTTTCGGTTTTAAAGCAGTCCGGCGCCAGTACCCAGGCAATCACCAGCGGATCGTGCAACGGCCCGCCGCGGGAACCGTAACGGCGGATATCATTACGATCCCAGAACGCCATCATTTCCCCCAGCGGGGCAGAAATCCGACCGGAAAGCGCAATGAAGCGCGCAACATGCTCAGGCGTCAGAATCACCTGATGCGAGGCATCCAACGGCAAGCCCACCATCGTCAGCGATGAGGAGAACACCACATGTGCCGCATGGGGGTCGGCCAGCATATTGAACTCCGACGTCAGGCTGCGGTTACCGGCCTCCCGGTAAGCGCCGCCCATCATCACGACTCTCTCGATGCCATTGGCAATTGAGGGTTTCATGGTCAGCGCCGTCGCCAGATTGGTTAACGGCCCCAGCATACACAGCGTGACGGGTTTACCGATTGCGGCGGCTTTGTCACATTGTTCAATGATAAAGCTCACCGCATGATGAGGCTCGGCCTGCTTTTGCGGCGCAGGTAAAACCGTGTCGCCCAACCCGCTTTTGCCATGAAACTGACCATGAATCGGCGCCCGGAACAGAGGACGATGACAACCCGCATAGACGGGAATATCCGTGCGTTTCCCCAGTTCGGTAATCTGCAAGGCGTTATAAACCGTGCGCTCCAGCGGTTGATTGCCGCAAACCGCGCAAATACCCAGAATATCCAGTTCAGGCGAGACAAACGCGCTCAATAGCGCGATGGCATCATCAATACCCGGATCGCAATCAATAATAATCGGTACAGCACTCATCCGATGATGGTTCCTTTTTTGTTATTTTTGCTGTGCGTTATAACACGCTGACAGACGCCAACACCTCGGCTTCTCTTTGACGGATTTATTGCGCTGAACGGACAAAGTACGGCAGCGTATAGGCATCTGAACGCCCCACATAGCTATACTGCTTTTTCATCGCCCAGGTGTTGGACAGGAACATCACCGGGATCACCCCCAGATCGTTCATGCCGATGTTCATTGCCTCAGCCAATAGCTTTTCCCGCTGCGCGCTATCCAGCGTGGAACGGGCTTCATTCAACGTTTTATCAAAAAGAGGATTGGAGTAGCGCCCACGATTACCCTGCCCGGCATGGGGGCCAAAGGTTTCCAGCAATGGCCCAAGCACGCCAGACGCTTCCCCGGTTTCAATGGCGGCGCCGCCCATGATCAAACTGAATTCGAGGCGAGAAGCGCGTGAGAAATATACGCTTCCCGGCATCGTAACCACTTCGGTTTTGATGCCGATGCGGGTAAACATTTGGCCAATGGCCTGGGCAATTTTGGAATCATTGGGATAACGATCGTTGGAGGCATGAAAGGTCAGCGTAAAGCCGTTGGGGTAGCCCGCAGCGGCCAGTTCCTGTTTGGCTTTCTCCGGGTTGTAAACCGGCGCGGGAATGGCCGCGGAATACCCGAAATACCCTTTCGGCACAAGCTGGGAGGCCGGGGTGGCCTGCCCGTCCATAACTCGCTCCACGATTGCCTGACGATTAAGCGCTAAAGACATCGCCTGGCGAACGTCTTTTTTTAGTAATGGATTTTTGCCATCAGGGCCTTTTGCGAACGGTGACTCGTCTCTTTGTTGGTCCATATGCAGATAAATAATACGATTCCCTGGTGTTGAAATCGTTTGTAACTGACTATTCTTTTCAATATTACGGCTGTCGGCTGTTGGAACGTTTTCAATCATGTCCACATCACCGGAAAGTATTGCTGCTACACGTGCGCTGCTGTTTTTGAATACGCGGAGGGTGACATTATCCCACTCCGCTTTTTCTCCCCAATAACCGTCATTACGCTGAAGGACGACCCGATCATCCGGCACCCAGGAAACAAACTTAAAGGGGCCGGTGCCAATAACGTCTTTCCCGGTGTTGAGCGCGTCGGTCGGCACATTTTCCAGACGAGCGGGTAAAATGGAAACCCGGCTTAAATTATTTAATAACAACGGTGATGGCGCTTTAGTAATAATCTGAATCGTTAACGGGCTAATCTGTTTTACTTCAGCGATATCACTTACGTAAGGCGCATAAGAGCTAGGGCTGTTCTTCGACGCCAACGCAATACGCTTTATACTGGCAATCACATCTTTGGCGGTAAAGTCACTGCCATCATGAAACTTAACGCCTGGGCGTAATTGGAATTCCCAGGTTTTATCATCAATAATTCTCCACGATGTCGCCAAAGCAGGCGAAATTTGCTGTTTTTCATCCTGAACAATCAAACTGTCGAAAATATTACGCGCCATAGCGCTATTGGCGCCCCCCACATAAAACTGCGGGTCCATTGACGTTGTGGATGAAGCCAGACCAATATTCAGATCGGCGCTATAAACCAAAGACGAAGATGAAAATAAAATAGTAAAACATAATGCCCGTGTTGATTTTTTCATTCATTAAATCCTCTATTCCGTGAAAGATTTATGAAGTGTATTAAATATTATGTTCCTGAGTCTATGCGCTAAACTGGATAAATAAAAATTGCATTTTGTGTTAGATTGATAACAAAATATTATGTTTCGGGGGGGCAATATGCGCATCAATCCTCGTCAGGTTGAAGCATTTCACAAAGTCATTCTTACTGGCGGGATCACGGCTGCCGCCAACATGATGTACATTACCCAGCCAGCGGTGAGCCGGCTAATCCGGGATTTTGAAGACGCCCTCAACCTGAAACTGTTTGATCGGGATGGGCGCGGCCTTATCCCCCGCGCCGAAGCAATGAAACTTTACCGGGAAGTCGAGCGTCTCTATTTGGGGCTGGATCACATCGCCTTTATTGCTGATGAAATTCGTCACGCCAAAGGCAGCGTATTGCGTATTGCATCGGTTCAGGCGCTATCGTTGCTCTGCTCAGAGAAAATGCTCCCCTCTCTCATCGACAAATATCCTGATATCGCTCTGTTTCTGGATATAGAGAGCACCAGCCATATCACCGATGCCATTACTGCAAACCAGTATGACGTAGGCTTTATTTTCGGTCAGATGGGAAGTAAAGGTCTGGAAGCCGAAACACTGGCTGATGCCAGCGTCGTTGCCGTATTGTCGATGACGCATCCTCTTGCGGGAGCAGAGCAGATTACCCTTACCGACTTAACCCGTTACCGCCCCATTCTTCCGGGCAGAACCACGCCGTTACGGGCGCAAATCGATATATCGATCAGAAAAGAACTGGGCTATTTACACAACCCGATTGAAACCTCGATGGCTAACTGCTGTGTACTGGCGGCAAAAAATATCGGTATTGGCGTGGTGGATTTCATTACGGCATTAAATAGCCCATCTCCTGTTATTGTTAAACCTTTTTATCCCGATATAAAAATGGCCTATTGCGCAGTTTACCCGCCACAAATTCCCAAAAGCCAGTTGATTAATCACATCACTCTGATGATGAAAGAAAAAATAATTGATTGTTTGGCATTAAAATGAATCCAGCTATTTCAGCATTATTTGCGGTTATTTAGATACGTTACTGCAAAATATACACATTAAAAATAAATAGCAGGAAAATAATCGCCAGCAATAGCGGGTTAACATTGCCCCCCCAGATTAGCGAGGCGAGATCGATTATCAGGCATTAAGGACAAATTTTTCAATCGCATAAGCCACGCCATCTTCCATATTGGTTTTGGTGACGAACTGGCTGGCCGCTTTAACCTCATCGGTGGCATTGCCCATTGCCACGCCCAGCCCGGCATAATGAATCATCGCCAGATCGTTCTCCTGATCGCCCAGCGCCATGACGCTTTCACGGGGAATGTTGAGGTGCTCGGCCAGCATTTTCACCCCCTCACCTTTATTGACCCGCTTATCCAGAATTTCCAGATAATATTTAGCGCTCTTCATGATGGTATAATTCTTAAAGGCTTCCGGCGGGATCTGGCTGATAGCCCGATCCAATACCGGCGGCTCATCAATCATCATCACTTTCGGGAACGTCAGGCGGCGATCCATCTCTTCCACCGTTCGGTACTTCAACGGCATTCCGGTCAAATGCGACTCATGAACGGTGTAAGCGCTGATGTCTTTATTCGCGGTGTAGACAAAATTGAAATCCAGGGCGTGAAAATGGACATTGAGTTTACGCGACATCGCCTCGAAATAGAGATAATCGTCAAAGTTGAGCGTGGTTTGCGCCACACAATCACCATTCACAGTACGCTGCACCAGCGCCCCGTTGTTAGTGACGCAATAGCAGCCTTCCTGCTGTAAATCCAGCTCCATCAGATAACGCGACACACCAATAAACGGACGACCGGTGGCCAATACCACCTGTACGCCTTTTACTCTTGCGGCGGCGATAGCGGTTTTTACTGCGGGTGAAATTTGATTTTGGGGCGTTAACAGCGTTCCATCCATATCAATTGCAATGAGTTTAATAGACATAATTTTTCCAGCAGCACATGATTTTTTCCATGCTAACGCTATTCAGCGGCGAAGGGTCATGGTTTTGTAAAAAAAACCAGCCCACGGCGGGGCTGGCTGAATTGGCTGATAACGCCGTCCTATCAGATATCGATGTTCGCTGCTTTCAAGGCATTCTCTTCAATAAATGCACGACGAGGCTCTACGGCATCGCCCATCAAGGTGGTAAACAGCTCATCGGCGGCGATAGCATCTTTGACCGTGACGCGCAGCATACGGCGGCTGGTCGGATCCATCGTGGTTTCCCACAGTTGATCCGGGTTCATTTCACCCAATCCTTTATAACGTTGGATTGCCAGACCACGACGGGATTCCTTCACCAACCACTCCAGCGCCTGTTCGAAGCTGGCAACGGGTTGGCGGCGCTCACCACGTTCAATGTAAGCATCCTCTTCAATCAGATCGCGCAATTTTTCACCCAACTGATTGATTTTACGATACTCGCCACCGGTAACGAAGCTGAAGTCCAGTTGGTAATCCGTATCTACGCCATGTGTCCGCACACGCAAAGCGGGTTCATAGATCTGCCGCTCCTGATTGTCGTGGATCACAAAGCTGTAAGCGCTGCCATGCTGCTCCCGCTCGCTCAGGCGAGTGACCAGCGTTTCCATCCAGTGCTGCACATGGGCCAGGTCGCTCAAATCAGCTTCAGCCAGCGTTGGCTGGTAGATTAAACCGTTCAGCAATGCCCGCGGGAAACGGCGCTCCATACGGCCAATGGTCTTCTGGACGGCGTAGTGTTCAGCCACCAGTTTTTCCAGCGGTTCACCGGCCAATGCAGGCGCCTGCGCATTGGTATGCAGTGTCGCCCCATCCAGCGCAAGCGTAATCTGGTACTGATCCATAGACTCATCATCTTTGATGTACTGTTCCTGCTTGCCTTTCTTCACTTTATACAGCGGCGGCTGCGCGATATAGACGTGCCCACGCTCAACAATTTCCGGCATCTGACGATAGAAGAACGTCAGCAGCAGAGTACGAATGTGAGAACCATCGACGTCGGCATCGGTCATGATGATGATGCTGTGATAGCGCAGTTTGTCCGGGTTGTATTCATCCCGGCCAATGCCGCAACCCAGCGCGGTAATCAGCGTTGCCACTTCCTGTGAAGAGAGCATTTTGTCAAAACGCGCTTTCTCGACGTTGAGGATCTTGCCTTTCAGCGGCAGAATCGCCTGATTCTTGCGGTTACGCCCCTGCTTGGCAGAGCCGCCCGCCGAGTCCCCTTCCACCAGATACAGTTCAGACAAGGCCGGATCGCGTTCCTGACAATCCGCCAGCTTACCCGGCAGACCAGCCAGATCGAGTGCGCCTTTTCGGCGGGTCATGTCACGCGCTTTACGCGCCGCTTCACGGGCACGGGCCGCATCAATAATTTTGCCGACCACGATTTTGGCGTCCGACGGGTTTTCCATCAGATAGTCCACCAGCTTCTCATTCATCAGCGATTCAACGGCGGTTTTCACTTCTGACGACACCAGTTTATCTTTGGTCTGCGAAGAGAACTTCGGATCGGGCACTTTAACGGAAACCACGGCAATCAGGCCTTCACGCGCATCGTCGCCGGTGGCGCTGATCTTGGCTTTCTTGCTGTAACCCTCTTTATCCATATAGGTGTTCAGGGTACGAGTCATCGCGGCGCGGAAACCGGCCAGGTGCGTACCGCCGTCACGCTGCGGGATGTTGTTGGTAAAGCAGTAAATATTTTCCTGGAAGCCGTCATTCCACTGCAACGCCACTTCAACGCCGATACCCTCTTTCACTGTGGAAAAATAGAATACCGTCGGGTGGATAGGCGTCTTGTTTCTGTTGAGGTAATCGACAAAGGCTTTGATACCGCCTTCGTAGTGAAAATGGTCGGATTTATCTTTTTCGCGCTCATCAAACAAGCGGATAGAAACGCCCGAGTTTAGGAACGACAGCTCACGCAGACGTTTGGCCAGAATGTCATACTGAAATTCCGTCTGGTTGGTGAACGTTTCATAGCTCGGCCAGAAACGCACCGTGGTGCCGGTTTTTTCTGTCTCGTCCACCACTTTCAGCGGCGCCTGCGCCACACCGTGGCGATAAGTTTGCTCGTGAACTTTACCTTCACGGTGAACCACCAGCTCCAGCTTTTCCGACAGGGCATTAACCACGGAAATCCCCACGCCGTGCAAACCGCCGGAAACCTTGTACGAGTTATCATCAAACTTGCCGCCGGCATGTAGCACCGTCATGATCACTTCTGCCGCGGATATCCCTTCTTCGTGAATACCGGTAGGGATACCACGGCCATCATCCTGTACCGAGACTGAGTTATCAGCATGGATAGTGATGACAATGTCTTTACAATAGCCAGCAAGCGCTTCGTCGATAGCGTTGTCCACAACCTCGAATACCATGTGATGCAGACCAGTACCATCATCCGTATCACCGATGTACATACCTGGGCGTTTACGTACCGCATCCAGCCCTTTCAATACCTTGATACTTGAGGAGTCATAAGAATTCGACATCAACGTTTCCCGCTCATTTTAGACCTGTGATTGAACCGTTATTTTACCCTGTTCTACGCGGAACATCTTGCCATTTTCACCCATCATGTCGGCTATCTGCTCGGCGCTGACAGCGCTGACAAAAACCTGTGCATGAGTGGCTTTTAACCGTTCAGCCAGCAAACGGCGGCGGGTACTATCCAGTTCGGAAGCAAAATCATCTATCAGATACAGACAGCGCAGTCCGTTCTGACGGGTGAGAAACTCACCCTGGGCCAGCCTTAACGCACACATAAGCAGCTTTAACTGACCACGAGACAACATATCCTCGACCGCCACACCGCTGGCGCGGATGCGAAAGTCGGCTTTATGCGGCCCAAGCGCCGTATAACCCAGCATACGGTCGCGTTCAAACTGCCGTTCCAGTAGTTCGGCATAATCGCTTTCTTTGTCCCAACCGCGCTGGAAAGAGAAACTGAGGGCAAATTCAGGCAGAAATTGGCTACAGGTGGTTGAAATATCTTCAGCAATCGCCGCGCTGTATTGCGCCCGCCATTGGCTGATACGTTCAGCCAATGGCACCAACTCCTGATCCCAGGCCCGCAGTTGTCCGTAATGACCCACCTGTCGCAGCGCCGCATTACGCTGACGCAACAAGCGTTTCATATTGCTCCATGCGGAGAAAAAACCGGGTTCGTTATGAAAACAACCCCAGTCAAGAAAGGCACGGCGGTACTTGGGCCCGCCGTTCAGCAGGGTAAAACCTTCGGGAGTAATTAACTGAATCGGCAGTAGCTGTGCCAGTTCGGCCACTTTATGGCCGTCGCTGCCGTCGATACGCACTTTACCGTCACCCTGACGGTTTTTACTCAACCCGACCGATCTTTCGCGCTCAACACCATCGATACGACCGTGCAGGACAAATTCCGGCTGTTCGTGACGAATAACCCGTGCTGCCTGCACGCTACGAAACGCCCGCCCATGCCCCAGCGTGTAAATCGCTTCCAGTACGCTGGTTTTACCACTGCCATTCGCCCCGACCAGAAAGTTAAAGCCGGGCGCCAGCGCCAAATCGGCCGCTTCAATATTGCGAAAATCTTTAATAAGAAGACGAGTTAGCGCCATGCGACTACTTCTTGTGAGCAAGGGTGTTATGGTCGCAGACAGAGTGGGAGCAGGCCGCGCAGCAAATACCCTGGAACGTACTCAATGTACGTGAGGATGGCGAGCACTGCCCAATCCCAGGCTGGCAAATAAAATCGCCCACCATATATTAGAGGCGCATCGGCATCACGACATAGGCCGCCGCCCGGCTGGCGCCATCTTCGATCTGCACGCTGGATACCGAGTCCGTCAGCAGTAAGCGAACATCCTCACACTTCAGCGCATTCAGAACATCCAGTACATAACTGACGTTGAAACCGATTTCCATTTCAGTACCGTCGTACTGCACATCCAGAATTTCTTCCGCTTCTTCCTGTTCAGGGTTATTGGCGGTGATCTTGAGTTGGTTCTGAATCAGATGCAGACGCACGCCACGGAACTTTTCATTCGACAGAATAGCCGCACGGGAGAATGCCTGCTTAAGTAAATCACAGCTGGCTTCCAGCGTCTTATCCGGGTTCTTCGGCAATACGCGGCGATAGTCCGGGAAACGGCCATCAACCAGCTTGGACGTAAAAATAAAATCACCGACGTGAGCGCGGATATTGTTACTGCCAATTTGCAGTTGCAACGGCGTATCACCGCCATCCAGCAAACGCACCAGTTCCATCACACCCTTACGCGGCACAATCACCGAATGTGTTGGCAACGACTGCCCCACCGGCATGGCGCACACCGCCAGACGATGACCGTCGGTGGCGACGGTACGCAATTCCCCCCCTTCGGTTTCAAACAACATACCGTTGAGGTAATAGCGAACGTCCTGATGCGCCATCGAAAACTGCGTGGCTTCAATCAAACGCTTCAGCGTTGCCTGCGGCAACGAGAATTCAACGTCGCTTTGCCAGTCATCCAGATTGGGAAAATCGGCAGCTGGCAACGTCGACAGCGAAAAACGGCTGCGCCCGGAGCGCACCAGCATACGATCGCCATCGAGCATGACGGTGATTTCCGCGCCATCAGGCAGGCCGCGGCAGATATCAAATAATTTACGGGCCGGAACCGTGGTGGCGCCCGGTTCATGCGGCTGCGTTAATGCCACTTTGGCAACCATCTCCATTTCGAGATCAGTACCGGTGAGTGATAAAGCCCCTTCGGTAACCTGCAATAACAGGTTGCCCAGAATAGGTAAGGTAGGCCGGCCACCCAACGGGCTGCTGACCTGTTGCAGTGGTTTTAACAGATGTTCGCGTTCAACAATAAATTTCATCATATTATGAAGATAATGTTCTGATTAAATTGGAAAAATCTTCTTTGATGTCGTGACTTTCCTCACGCAACTGTTCGATTTTACGACAGGCATGTAACACCGTAGTATGGTCGCGGCCACCAAATGCATCACCGATTTCCGGCAGGCTGTGGTTGGTCAGCTCTTTGGCCAGCGCCATTGCCATCTGGCGTGGACGAGCTACCGAGCGGGAACGTCGTTTGGACAATAGATCGGCAATTTTGATTTTATAATATTCCGCCACTGTCTTTTGAATATTGTCGATAGTAACCAGTTTTTCCTGCAAGGCCAGCAGATCGCGCAGCGCTTCCCGCACAAAATCAATAGTGATGGAACGTCCGGTAAAGTTGGCGTTGGCAATCACCCGATTTAATGCGCCTTCCAGCTCACGCACGTTAGAGCGCAGACGCTTGGCGATAAAGAACGCCACTTCTCCCGGCAGGCGAATGTCATTTTCGTCGGCCTTTTTCATCAGGATCGCCACGCGTGTTTCCAGCTCCGGCGGCTCAATGGCCACCGTCAGCCCCCAGCCGAAACGCGACTTCAGGCGATCTTCCACGCCGTTGATCTCTTTCGGGTAGCGATCGGACGTGAGAATGATTTGCTGATTACCTTCCAGCAACGCATTAAAAGTATGGAAAAACTCTTCCTGGGAACGCTCTTTGTTGGCAAAAAACTGAATGTCATCAATCAATAGCGCGTCCACCGAACGGTAATAGCGTTTGAACTCTTCAATCGCATTATTCTGCAACGCTTTTACCATATCCTGAACAAAGCGCTCGGAATGCATGTAAACCACTTTCGCATTGGCTTTACGGGCGATGATGCCGTTGCCGACCGCATGTAATAAGTGCGTTTTACCCAGGCCGGTTCCGCCGTACAGAAACAGGGGATTATAGGCTCCA
This sequence comes from Brenneria alni, assembly GCF_003666245.1. Taxonomy (GTDB): domain Bacteria; phylum Pseudomonadota; class Gammaproteobacteria; order Enterobacterales; family Enterobacteriaceae; genus Brenneria; species Brenneria alni. Next base: position 13,823 of record NZ_MJLZ01000048.1, on the reverse strand, counting down.
CCCGGATTATCGGCCACCTGACGAGCGGCGGCACGCGCCAGTTGGTTCGACTTACCTTCAACAAAGTTATCAAAGGTATGCTTGAGATTCACATTGGAACGATAGCTGTGCTCTGCCTGCACCGGTGAATTATCCCAGCTTGGGCGTACTGGCGCTAAACGCACCTGCGTTGCCGCTGCCACGCTGGCATTATTATGGTGGTTAACCGGCTGACTTATCGTCTGAACCAGGGATTTGCTGCCCACTTCAAAACGCAGCAGCGGGGCATCCATCCCACAAAAATCATTCAACAATCCATTGATATTATTTAAATATTTATCACGAACCCAATCCAGCACAAAGCGATTAGGGGCGTAGAGCGCCAGAGTGTTATCACTCAGTTCCGCCTGTAACGGGCGTATCCACATACTGAATTCTGTGGCAGGTAACTCATCCTGCAAACGGGCAAGACACTGCTGCCAAAGCGAAAGTGACACGGCGGACTCCACTCGAACAAAAACGATCAAAAAGAAAAGAATAAGAAACGTTATTTATATGACTCATGATTTTGGCACCTGCCCCGTCTACAACCCGGACGGCGGATGCACCGCGTAACCGATGCGGTTGACCGTGACGATCCCAAAGAAAGATCGCTAACGGGACGGCGGATCATAACCTAAAGCAACAAAGAGATCCTCCCCTTCTGCACAGTTTTGATCCTTTTTATCCACAGGCTATTCTTATAGCAGCCTAAGACATCACGAAAAAAAATCGGACTAATGTTAGTCCGCCTGCTACACGCGAATGAGTTTAAGAATAGACCATATATTAAGGTACTGCGGTGATATTGATCATGATCCCGTCAGGGAGGATCATCGCAGGATCCTTGCGCTTTGTTCCAGAGTCCGTATAATTCCCTGCCCGCGCGTCCACGCCTGTTTTCTGTGCTCGGCCAGACAGAAATCCAAAAATAACTGGAATGGCTGGCAGGTAAAGTGTGATGTTAATTGACTCAGGACTGTACAGTTATTACAATCCCGCCTCTTTCAGTTATATATGATTGTTATATGCGATTGAGGCGTCGGTCATTTTCACGCCGAGTAGCCAAACGCGTTTACTGTGAAGTTAATTATCCAAGTTTAGGTAGAAATCGCCATGAAACGCACTTTCCAACCGTCCGTATTGAAGCGTAACCGTAGCCACGGTTTCCGTGCTCGTATGGCCACTAAAAATGGTCGTCAGGTTCTGGCCCGCCGTCGTGCGAAAGGCCGTTCTCGTCTGACTGTTTCTAAGTAATAAAAGCTAACCCTCCGAGTGGTTAAGCTCGCTTTTCCCAGGGAGTTACGTTTGTTAACTCCCAGCCATTTCACTTTCGTCTTCCAGCAGCCACAACGGGCTGGCACGCCGCAAATTACTATCCTCGGCCGCCTGAACACGCTGGGGCATCCCCGCATCGGTCTTACCGTTGCCAAAAAGCATGTTAAACGTGCTCATGAACGCAATCGGATTAAACGCCTGACGCGTGAAAGCTTTCGCCTGAATCAACATTCATTGCCATCAATGGATTTTGTGGTAATTGCGAAAAAAGGGGTGTCTGAACTGGATAATCGAACACTGACGGAAGCGTTGGAAAAATTATGGCGTCGGCACTGTCGTTTGGCTCCCGCCTGCTGATCGGGTTGATACACGGTTATCAACTTGTAATCAGTCCGTTACTTGGACCACATTGCCGCTTCCGGCCAACGTGTTCACAATACGGTATTGAGGCAATACGCAGGTTCGGCATGATAAAAGGCAGTTGGTTGACGCTTAAACGCGTATTAAAATGCCACCCTTTGAACCCTGGTGGTGATGACCCCGTACCGCCAAAAACCGACAATAACAGAGAACATTAACGATGGATTCGCAACGCAATCTTTTTCTCATCGCTCTGCTATTCGTAACCTTTATGATCTGGCAGGCCTGGGAAACGGACAAAAATCCGCCAGTGACCACACAGGCCATACAGCAAGCTACGAATGCAGCATCCGGCGATGCCACTAACCAGGGCGTACCCGCCAGCGGCCAAGGTCAACTGATCACGGTTAAAACCGACGTGCTGTCTCTGACCATCAATACCCGCGGCGGCGACATTGAGCAGGCACATCTGCTGGCTTACCCGGATACGCTGGGTTCTGATAAACCTTTCCTGCTGCTGGAAACCACTCCCGAATTCGTCTATCAGGCACAAAGCGGCCTGACCGGTAAAAACGGCCCGGACAATCCGGCCAACGGTCCGCGTCCATTGTTTACCGCCGCTCAGGATCACTTTGAACTGGCTGACGGCCAAAGTGAACTACGTATTCCGCTGACTTATACCGCAGCTGACGGCGTCGCTTACACCAAAACGTTTGTACTGAAACGTGGCGACTACGCGCTGAATGTTGATTACAGCATCAATAACACCAGCGCACAGCCGCTGGAACTGACCTTGTTCGGTCAGTTGAAACAATCCATCGAGTTGCCAAAACATCGTGATACCGGCAGCAGCAACTTTGCGTTGCATACCTACCGTGGCGCGGCGTTCTCTTCCAGCGAAGATAAGTATAAGAAATACAGCTTCAGCGACATGGATGAGAACCTGAATATCATCACTAACGGTGGTTGGGTAGCGATGTTGCAGCAGTACTTTGCCACCGCCTGGATCCCAACCACCGCAGGGGCAAACACCTTCTATAGCAGCAATCTTGGTAACGGGCAGGCCGCCATTGGTTTTAAAGCTACCCCGGTCATCGTACCGGCCGGCAGCCAGCAAAACCTGAATGCAACGCTGTGGGTTGGCCCGGAAATTCAGGACAAGATGGCCGCAGTTGCCCCGCATCTTGACCTGACCGTTGATTACGGCTGGCTGTGGTTCATTTCTCAGCCACTGTTTAAGCTGCTGAAATTCCTGCACGGCTTTATCGGCAACTGGGGCTTCTCCATTATTGCCATCACCTTTATCGTGCGCGGCATTATGTACCCGCTGACCAAAGCGCAATACACCTCAATGGCGAAAATGCGCATGTTACAACCGAAGCTGACAGCAATGCGTGAGCGTATCGGTGATGACAAACAGCGCATGAGCCAGGAAATGATGGCGCTGTACAAATCAGAGAAAGTGAATCCGCTAGGCGGCTGCTTCCCGCTGTTGATTCAGATGCCAATCTTCCTGGCGCTGTACTACATGCTGATGGGCTCCGTTGAACTGCGCCATGCGCCGTTTGCCCTGTGGATCCATGACCTGTCTGCGCAAGACCCGTACTACATTTTGCCGATCCTGATGGGCGTCACGATGTTCTTCATCCAGAAGATGTCGCCGACCACCGTTACCGACCCGATGCAACAAAAGATCATGACTTACATGCCGGTCATTTTCACCGTGTTCTTCCTGTGGTTCCCCTCTGGTCTGGTGCTGTATTATATCGTCAGCAACCTGGTGACCATCATTCAGCAGCAATTGATCTATCGTGGTCTGGAAAAACGTGGCTTACACAGCCGCGAGAAAAAATAGCCGCCACGGTTGTCATATGCTAACGATAAGGCGGTCATTGACCGCCTTATTTTTTATGACGCGTTTCACCTACGGGCCGTCGCGGAGCGACTTTTTCAACTGATATAAAAAAACAGAGAAAACCATGAGCAATGCCGACACCATCGTAGCCCAAGCCACGCCACCGGGACGCGGCGGGGTAGGTATTTTACGTGTTTCCGGGCGAGCAGCATCAACCGTGGCGCAAGCCGTATTGGGTAAACTGCCCAAACCGCGTTATGCCGACTACCTGCCGTTTCGTGATGCCAACGGCACGCCTCTCGACCAGGGTATCGCCCTGTGGTTTCCCGGCCCCAATTCATTCACTGGTGAAGACGTGCTGGAGCTTCAGGGGCACGGTGGCCCGGTCATTCTCGACCTACTCCTGCAACGAATTCTGACCTTACCCGATGTGCGTATTGCGCGCCCTGGGGAGTTCTCTGAACGCGCTTTCCTCAATGACAAGCTCGATCTGGCACAGGCGGAAGCCATTGCCGATCTCATTGATGCCAGTTCCGAACAGGCCGCTCGATCTGCACTTAATTCACTGCAAGGGGCATTTTCTGCCCGCATCCATCATCTGGTTGAGGCGTTAACCCATCTGCGAATTTATGTTGAGGCCGCTATCGATTTTCCCGATGAGGAAATTGATTTTCTCTCTGATGGAAAAATTGAAGGCCAACTCAACCATGTTATGGCCGATCTGGACGTCGTCAGAGCTGAAGCTCATCAGGGCAGCCTGCTGCGCGAAGGCATGAAAGTGGTGATTGCCGGTCGGCCTAATGCCGGAAAATCAAGCCTGCTCAACGCCTTGGCAGGACGGGAAGCGGCGATTGTTACCGATATTGCCGGAACGACCCGCGACGTATTGCGTGAACACATTCATATTGACGGGATGCCGCTGCATATCATCGACACCGCGGGTTTGCGTGACGCCAAAGATGAGGTTGAGCGCATCGGTATTGAACGCGCCTGGCAGGAAATTGAACAGGCCGATCGCGTACTGTTTATGGTGGATGGCACCACAACCGAGGCCATTGCGCCTTCGGCAATCTGGCCTGAGTTTATGACTCGGCTACCGAAAACGCTACCCATTACCGTGGTACGAAACAAAGCCGATATTACCGGAGAACCGCTGGGTATCGAGGATGTGAATACTTACTCACTTATCCGTCTGTCAGCACGCACCGGACAGGGTATTGATACGTTACGTGAACACCTCAAACAAAGTATGGGGTTCACCAGCAATACCGAAGGGGGCTTTCTGGCGCGGCGTCGGCACCTGCAAGCATTAGAACAGGCCGCACAGCATCTGGCGCAGGGCAAAGAACAGTTAGTAAGCGCTTACGCAGGCGAACTGTTAGCTGAAGAACTGCGGCTGGCCCAGCAGGCTCTTAGCGAAATTACGGGGGAATTTACCTCCGACGATCTTCTGGGGCGTATTTTTTCCAGCTTTTGCATCGGCAAGTAATGATTAGTATGTGAGCACTCACTTACCTCCACTTATCCCGCATAGCTGACTTTTATGCGGGATTTTTTGTTCTAGCCGCTTATGCTCTCTTCCGCTCATAGCCACGGATTATAGACCAGACCCTATTCCAGCTTCTGCATTGAGCCTTGTTTAAATCAATATAAATATGCCTAAAGGCTGAAGGTTACGGACAACAATGCGGCACATCAGGATATAGGGTAAACAGGCACAAAGGGGAGTTAATCCGTCTGCGGTCAGGATTTATCAATCAGAACAAGATCCAGAACTTATTCTTTCAGAGGACATACCTTTCGGCTATGCGTTTTAAACGCCTTTAAGTAAACACATCACTGGAGAAACATCTCGTATCGAACAAAAAATATATTACATCAAAAAACGCAATGCACTAAATATTAACAATTTTATCACACTAAATAGTTTCCCTGATGTAAGCGAAAATTCCCAATGTACATACTTCGCTAATTAACTATTTATTAATGAAATAATATTTTTATATATAGTTAGTTTTTAACATTTATATTTGTTGAATGATTTTATAATAACTTTTTCCCTATATATTTAAACGAGCAAAAAACACTCTTGTAAGAAAAAATAATTTATGGTATTAGCAAAGATATTTGGAGATTAAGCAAAAAATGAATTTGAATATTACAGACAAACCAGAGAGTCATGAAAAAAGCAGAAGAAGGAGCATTAAAACGCGGTTGCCATATGGCTTATGCCGATGCCTTTAACTTCCAGGCGCGGGGGTTTTATGAAAAATCAGGCTATCGAGAATATGGAAATCTATTGGATTTTACACATAAGTATACTTGCCATTACTTATCAAAACCAACTTGATAAGTAAAATTCAGACATAAAAGGAGGGCATGATGCCATCATCTAAAAGTATGGGAAATTATATCAATAGCCTTATTACGCTACTGGAAGGCCTAAATGAACCCTGGGGGATAAAAGATTTAGAATCACGCCATATATATATGAACAAAGCGGCCCGGCTTTACACCAATACTCCCTCAGAGTTTGATATTGAAGGAAAACTTGATGATGAATTTCCCGCTGAATGGGCTGAATTATCCGATGATTTTAGAGAGCATGATCGACGGGCAGAAAATAGTAATCAGCGCATTGCCGTTATAGAAACACATTACTGGTATGGAAAAAAAACGCTCACCCCCTTTATCAGTGAGAAATTCCCAATCATAAATGAAGAAAAAATTTGTATTGGGACAATCTGGAACGCAAAACAACTCAGCACGTTATCCCCTCTGATATACATTAATCAAAAAAAGCCATCGGTATTAAAAACAGAATTAACCACAAACATTTTCACCAGAGCAGAACTTGATATCATCTTTTTAATACTGCAACGACGCTCAAGCAAGGAGATAGCCAAAAGGATTAATGTTTCTCACAAAACCATTGAGAACAGAATACATAATATGTATCAAAAAGCAGGCGTTCATTCACAGCAGCAATTTGAAGAATTTTGTCACCACTTAGGCTTGGGGAGTTATATTCCGCATTCTCTTATAGCAAAAGGCGTTATATTTATTTAAATTTAATGGGAAAAATTTAAAATGGAAATAATAAATGATTATCCAGTGAGTCGGGTTCCGCTGAACGTGAGATTGCCATTTTTTAATGTGGCATTAGTGCACATAGGAATGCTGACAGCATTAGATCAATTTATGCTAGGTGCCGTACTCGGTAATTCGATGACGCTAAGTCATGCATTTTTAGCGATATTTATTGGGAGTGCTATTTTTGGCCTGGTAACACTGGGACTGGGTTATGCGGGCATGAAAGAAGGACTGTCTGGAAGCCTTCTGGCGAGATGGTGCGGATTTGGACGTATTGGCTCAGTCCTGATAGGTGTTGTCATTGCCGTGAGCCTGTTAGGCTGGTTTGGTGTGCAAAATGCCGTTTTTGCAAAAGCCCTCAATTATGCGCTTGATGATAAACTTGGTTTCGGCTGGTCGGCTGCAATATCTGGAGCAGCGCTGACGCTTTTGGTCGCCTTTGGGTTCAACGCATTGCGATTTACGGCAAAAATAGCGGTGCCGCTATTTATATTGATTGTGGGATATATATCCACAATGACGCTTACGGGACATAACATTTACGAACTGATTAGTTCATCACCGACTGGCGTTCCCATTTCTATTAGCGAGGGAGCAACAATGGTTGTTGGCGGTTGTATTGTCGCAAGCTTAATAACACCGGATATGACACGCTATTCAAAAAAAGGGCGGCATGTATTCTGGATGACCATTATGTCCATTATCGTCGGGGAGTTCATTGTTAATGGGCTGGCAATATTAATTGCAAGAGCATTGAATACGGCAGATGTAGTAACGATCATGTCCCAGGCGGCGGGGGGTATCGGCCTTACTGCTGTTATTTTCTCCACCTTGAGGATAAATGATATCAATCTCTACTCCTCTTCATTAGGTATTGCTAATGCAATAGAGGGTCTTACCGGTAAAAAACTCGGTTATATGTCAATAACATTGGTTATTGGCTTTATTGGAACCTTGCTTTCCGTTATGGGTATTTTAGAAAGATTTGTAGATTTTCTCACCTTATTAGGTGTTCTCTTCCCCCCCATTATTGGGATCATGCTGGTCGATTATTATATTTTGCGCACCCATAGAGCATTGTTAACCGACAGTCGGCAAAAAGGAAAACTGCCAGGTATTGAACAGACGCCCTTAATCGGCTGGTCGGCAATCGTAGCAAGCCTTGCGGGCAGTATAGTAGGACTCACCATTGAATGGGGAATTCCCGCCCTGAATTCAATATTAGCCGCCAGTATTCTGTATTGGCTGACTAGCGTAATGTATAAACACTGATGTTGACTGGCGTATAGCGCACTCTGGATATGTACTGCCCGTTTTATTAAAACGGGCTATATCGCCGGATTGGAATGCCTGGCAGCCTTGTGTTAGCCGGGGCATTTTCTGATTTGACTCCACATAAATCCATCAGAATAATATACAAGATTGGCAGGATCGCCATTTATTATGGCGACCAACCAAGCTGCAATTGTCTTACTCAATCACGCCTTTCACCACGGTTGACAATGGCGTGGTCGAACGCCCGATCAGGCGGCTCAGTTGATGACTATCATCAAACAACCCGCCTTTCGACGCCCCGATATCCGAATCAACCAGCAGATCAGCAAATATCTCAGGCAAGCCAGCGGCAACCAGCGCCGCTTTGTATTCCGCTGCGGGCAGATCCTGGTAGCCGATAGCCTTACCAGACTGGCGGCTGACTTCCGCCGCTAACTCCGCCAGGGTATAGGGCTCATCACCCGCCAGTTCATAAACCTTACCGGCCTGATTGTCCTGAGTCAGCACGGCGGCAGCGGCAGCGGCATAGTCAGCACGCGCGGCAGAAGCAATTTTCCCCTCGCCCGCACTACCGATAAATACACCGTGCTGCAATGCAGCAGGTATGCTGGCGGCATAATTTTCGGTATACCAGCCATTACGCAGCAGCACATAAGGTAAACCAGAGGCTTTTAACACTGCTTCTGTTTCCTTGTGTTCAGTTGCCAATGCCAGCGGCGAGGTGTCGGCGTGCAGAAGACTGGTATAAGCCAGCAGTTTCACCTTCGCCTGTTGTGCCGCCTCAATTACGTTACGATGTTGCGCAGTACGCTGCCCCACCTCACTGGACGATATCAACAAGACTTTATCCACCCCTTGCAATGCGGAAACCAGAGCCGCCGGCTGGTTATAATCCGCCGCCTTCACCTGAACACCGCGTGCGGCTAAATCAGCGACTTTGGTGACGTCCCGCACCAGCGCCAGAACATCACTCGCCGGAACCTCATCCAACAATTCTTCAATAACCAAACGGCCCAATTGACCAGATGCACCTGTAACAGCAATCATCATAAGCTCCTTTCTTTGACTGACATTGGCTGGCATAATATCGACAAAGCTAACTTTAAGTAAGTACGCACACAAAGGTAAGTATAGTGCCAGAAAAAGTAAAAGCAGCCGCCTCATCGTCAGTCATAGCCTTGCAGGGAAATCTTTTCGCCCAAAAATGTCCATCTCGCCAGATACTTAACCACGTAACCAGCCGCTGGGGCGTCCTGATTTTAGTGGCGTTATTGGATGGGACACTGCGTTTCAGCCAGTTGCGTCGAAAAATTGACGGCGTCAGCGAGCGTATGCTGGCCCAGACGCTGCAATGGCTGGAAAATGATGGTTTCGTATTGCGTACGGCTTATCCCGTAGTACCGCCGCACGTTGAATACCGCCTGACACCTATGGGCAAAGAGGTCAGTGAACGGGTCAAAATTCTGGCAGACTGGATAGAAGAAAATATAGGCGCAATATTGTCAGCACAACAGAATGAGGATTCGGCTTTTTCTTAAATATCATCATTCTATTTTAAAAAAAAATAGCCCAGCCCATTGTATCTATAGATTTTTTAACTACCGATTGAATTTAACCTGTCATTTCATCCGGTATTTACGTTCCATCATGGTCTACGCTTGATTATGTTCTCGTAAACCACAGGATAAAATATGTCTATCGAAAAAGTTCTCTATGTTGCTCATGCTAAGGCTACCGGCGGGCGCGATGGTCGTGCGGTTTCCTCAGACAAACACCTTGATGTTAAACTTGATGTACCAAAAGAGCTGGGCGGCGGTGGCGGCGAAGGAACAAACCCTGAACAACTGTTTGCCGCAGGTTATTCTGCCTGTTTTCTGGGTGCGCTGAAGAGTGTTGCCTCAAGTGAGAAAGTCTCACTGCCGTCTGACACCTCAATTGAAGGCAGTGTCGGCATTGGTAAACTCCCGACTGGATTTGGTATTGAAGTCGAGCTAAAAATCGCTATTCCGGGATTTGACAAAGCAAAAGCTGAAGAATTGGTGAAAAAGGCACACGTTGTTTGCCCCTATTCGAACGCCACCCGCAACAATATCGATGTCACGCTGACCGTTATCTGACCCCATTAGATTGCCGGATAACCCACTTTGATAAAAAGGGGCGGCAGATAATGCTAAAAACGCCACGATCCAACGTGGCGTTTACGGTTGCCTAAATTGTCCACGCCATCAGAAAAAATACCATTCATGTAATTAGAACGATTTTCAAATTTTCCGACAGTAATAGACATGAGCATAAATCAGAGGCTGGCATCCATATTGTAAGTAAGTACTTACAATATGAGCGGAAATAATAGCGCAAAACGGCGAACCACTCACTTTTTTCCCCACTTAAAGGTGGTAAAAGACGCAAGTGTCAGCGTTCCCGTTCTCAGCCAACAATGCACGCCGATGTTGCAAATAGCCTTTCCTAAGCACGCGTGTGTCCAACAAGGTTGAGACGCCATATGAATAACAGCAAAGCGCCTGCTGCGTTCAGTTTGGCGTAATGGGGATATTCGCATACTTTATGCGATGAGTCAGGCGGCAGCGCAACACCAAAAAAGACCGATATTTCGGAAGATCATTGCGATTAATAGATAATAATCGCCGATTTATCCACTTATTTATCTTTGGATCATATTTTAGTCTGATAATATGCATCTATAATGCATTAAAGTAAGTATGGCTCAAACGATATACTCTAAATAATTCAAGTTGCAGGACAAAACGTTGTCGTTTTGAACAACGCAAAGCGTTGGCCCTTTATGGGCGAGGCCCAGGGAGGGGCCGAGTAACACAGCCAACGCATATGCAACTTGAAGTATGACGAGCATACACACTGTTTCTTATCGTCATCACGGAGTGAACAATGACCTGCCATTTTGTCAGGTGGACTGGCACGGAAGCGCTTCCTGACCTGCAAAGACTGCCAGATGAACTCATTTTATCCACACAAGGCTTTTCCGTTAAACGCCGCGAGCGTTATTTGAAAAGCCGGGCGTTACTGGCTGAGATGATGTTCTACTTTTTCGGCTATCCACAGCTACCAAAACTGCTGGTTTCTGCGGATGGGCGTCCTTATTTCGCCGATCATAACCTGCCAAATTTCAGCCTGGGTTATGCCGGGAACACCATTGCCATTCTGATGAGTGAAGAAGGCAGTGTCGGTATGGATATTGAGATTGTCCGTGTCAGGACAAATCACCAGACAACGGAGCATAGCCAAACACAGACCCTTGCCGAAAAAGCATGGATTGAAGCACAACGCGATCCCCTGGAAGCCGCCATTCAGCTTCGTACCATTCGTCAGTCCCTGATGAAAATTCCCAAATCGAATGAGTGCCGGGCGGAAAATCTGAGGCTCCACCCAGCGTCTGGACGGCTGCGCTCTGACTGTCTTTCTGCGGTTGAAGTCATGAGTGATATTGATGATTATCTGGCTTGGGCATGTGCGCATGTCCCGGCGCTTAATCGGCTGGTTATGTGGAGCTACACCACGAAATCGGGCATGAAAAAAACCGGGGAAATTGTGCAGCAACAGCGTCAGTCCCTGCGTTACATGAAACTTACCAACCACACCGCAGAAAAGTGACATCCGCACTATCCTCGCAGCAATAATCCCGGCGAGTGGTTACTTCGTGAGCGTGGTAAAAACTTAGCAGCAATACTCACCTGCGGTAAATTATTCCGACATGGCTTACGCGGGTCGTCACCATAAGGCTGGCGATACCGTTATGAAGCTGGCTAAAGTAGGAAAAATCAGATTTCCGGTAAACATGCAAAAGCGTGGCAGTCATGGGATCGGTTCTTCCATGACTGCCAATGTGAAGCATTAACCAATATTAATGCGCGTCGATAAAAATGATTTTTAACAGGAACAATAACGCAACCACCACCACGCATGGGCTGATTTCGCGCCAGCGGCCCGTCGCCAGCTTCATCACACAATAAGAGATAAAGCCCAGCGCAATCCCTTCGGTGATCGAGAAGCTGAACGGCATCATCACTGCCGTAATAAAGGCCGGAACCGCTTCGGTTAAATCATCCCATTTAACCCGCGCCAGACTGGATGTCATCAATACGCCCACATAGATCAGCGCGCCAGCTGCGGCATAAGCGGGAACCATACCCGCCAGCGGCGACAGGAAAATAACCAGCAGAAATAACAGGCCGACGACGACAGCGGTCAGGCCGGTACGCCCACCAACGGATACACCGGAAGAGCTTTCGATATAAGCCGTCACTGAAGAGGTGCCGATAAAAGCCCCCGCAACCGAGCTGACGCTATCCACATACAGCGCCTGTTTCATCCGGGGAAACTTGCCGCGGGCATCCACCAGACCGGCTTTATCCGTTACCCCAATCAAGGTGCCGGAAGAGTCAAACAGGTTAACCAGCATAAAAGAAAAAATAACCCCGGACAGCCCCAGATTCAGCGCCCCCGCCAAATCAATCTGTCCAACCACGGTCGTGACGCTCGGCGGCATAGAGAAAACGCCGGTAAACTTAACATCACCGAGGAACAAACCAATCGAGGTGGTCACCACGATTGAAATCAGTACCGCTGCGTGAATATTGCGTGACGCGAGAGCGGCAATAATGAAAAAGCCAAGCGCACCCAGCAAAACGCTGTGTGACGTCAAATTACCCACAGTGACCAGTGTTTCCGGGTTGGCAACAATAATTCCGGCGTTCTTCAGCCCCATCATGGCAATAAACAGACCGATACCACTGGCGATCCCCAGCCGCAGACTAAGCGGTATATTGGCAATCATCCAGTAGCGGATCTGGAAAATCGTCAGCAACAGGAAACCGACTGCGCCCCAGAAAATAGCCCCCATAGCAACCTGCCAGGAAAGCCCCATCGCCCCGACGACGACAAAAGCGAAAAAGGCATTCAGGCCCATAGCCGGCGCCAGCGCGACCGGCAGGTTAGCCAGCAACCCCATCAGGATACTGCCAAACGCGGCGATCAGGCAGGTGGTGACAAAAACGGCTTTGGTATCCATACCTGCCGCGCCTAAAATCTGCGGGTTAACAAAAACGATGTATACCATAGTAAAAAAGGTGGTGAAACCGGCTATCGTTTCTGTCCGTGCGGTGGTGCCGTGCTGTGTCAGTTTAAACACACGCTCCAGCAGACCTTGCCCGGCAGCATGACCCAATTGTGATTTATTCATTGTCAGCGTTCCAAAGAAAGGGATAATAATTTTCGGGTATCCTATAACAAAATAGTGCGCAGTAACGAGGATCCCCATTTTTTCTTTCTATATACTCTAAATAATTCGAGTTGCAGGACAAAACGTTGTCGTTTTGAACAACGCAGAGTGTTGGCTCTTTATGGCTGGGGAATCCCCACAAATTGGGGAAGAATTTCTGTCAGTACAGTGAGGGTTTCGTGCGTACTAACCAATGCAGATTTCTGCAACCGTTGCAGTACGCGCCCGACGCAGGGTGGTTCAAACGCCACCACCCTACGAACCCGGGCTTGTGGCTGAAATCACGCCGCTGGCGCGGTACCTTCAGCATTCGCCCCCTTTTCCGAACCGCGGGTGCGTCCACCTCAACGTAATTTCTTACGCCATAGGGAGAACGATTCGAAAATATATTTTTATCTAATATCAATTGGTTATATTGAGTAATATAACCAAAGAATTTTTCTGGGGATTCTCCAGATCGAAGAGAGGCTGGATATTACCAGCGCAGAGAATACACCAATTAATACCCTTATGATTTTGAAAATGACTTTAATACGTTACAGGAAATAGTAATTAAAAAACCTAATTAGCAGATACAAATAAAAAATAATCGTTTATAAAAATTATCATTGAAGCGTCATGAATTCCATGTATAAAATAGCGCACATTCGGCAGCTATCTACCAGCGGAATCGATACTACACTAACC
>NZ_MJLZ01000047.1 GCF_003666245.1 Brenneria alni | reverse complement strand
AATGTTACGTCATGTCACAAGTATGAATTTTATCATGCGTTTTTGTTTATACAATACAGTCATCACCTATGCAGACTTTCTTTTTTTTTTTTTAAAGGAACCGGCGCCCACCAAGACCTCCCCAGAACCGCCCGCCGGCAGCGTCAGATGTGTAAAAGAGCCAGCCCGCCACGATCCCCACCGCCACCATTGCATTGAGCAGCGTCGGCGTGGCGTTATCGGTGATACCGAGGGCCAGCGGCACCCACAGCACCAGCAGAAAGCGCAGCGTCACCCCCGCTCCCCAGAACATACTGGTGCCGAGCAATGAAAACCGGGTTTCGCCATCACGCCATAGCACCCGGCAGGACAAAAAGAAACGGTGCGCCATGCGGGCCGGGTGCCAGGACTGTCCGGGGCGCGCCGCCGTCAACCGGGGGATCAGCATGTTGGCGCCCAGCGCGATACCATAGGCCAGCGCACAGATAGCCAGCGCAGCGTTCAGGTTCCAGTCGGCCAGCACGCCCCCGGCCACCGAGCCGGTGAGAATGGCGGCAATGGTCGAGGCTTCCATCAGGCCGTTGGCTTTCACCAACTGGCCGCCGTGGGTAATCTCACCCAGAATGCCGTACTTGGCCGGTGAATAAGCCGCCGCCCCCACCCCCACCAGCGTATAGCCCAGAAACGGATTACCGCCGATGCAAATAAGCAACGCCCCAACCAGTTTCAGGCTATTGGCGAACATCATCACCCTGCCTTTGGCAAAACTGTCCGCCACCTGCCCGACAAACGGCGCCAGAATGATATAAGCCGCCACAAAGCCCATTTGCAGGAACGGTTGGCTCCAGTCGGGATAAACCAGCACCTTGACCAGCGCCAATGTGGCGAATAACAGTGCGTTGTCGCCAAATGCGGAAAAAAACTGCGCAATGATAACGGCGCTCATGCTGCGTGACAGCAGCGGCGTGGCCTGTTCTGGCGTCTGATTCATTCTGCCTGCTCCGGTTGTTCAGCCATCTGGCGCAGCGAAACAAAATCAGGTTTGCCGCTGCCGAGTAACGGTAATGCTTTCACATGCCGGATATCACGCGGCACCGCCAGTTCAGGGACGCCGCTGCTGCGCGCCTGCGCCAGCAACCGATCACGGGTTATCTGGCCGTCGGTGGTAAACAGCACCAGCGCCTCCCCTTTACTGCTGTCGCTCCTGGCGCTGGCGGCGTGTTGCGCCTCTGGGGAAACCATCAACGCCAGTTGTTCAACGCTTTCCAGCGATACCATCTCACCGGCAAGTTTGGCAAAACGCTTGACCCGGCCAACGATGGTGCAAAAGCCTTTTTCGTCCAGTTCGACAATATCACCGGTATCGTACCAGCCCGCTTCTGATTCGCCCTGAGCGTTTTCCGCAGCAGGCGTCTCCAGTACGCCGGGGTGTTCAACCCGCAGATAGCCTTTCATGATATTCGGGCCGCGCAGTTGCAAACGTCCGCCACGCTCGATGCCCGGCACCATCATCAGCCGTGATTCCATCTCCGGCAGCAAACGCCCGACGGTATGGATTTTCGTCGCCATCGGTACGTTTATCGCCACCACCGGCGCGCATTCGGTTACGCCATAGCCTTCCAGAATGCGAATGCCGAACTTGTCCTGCCAGATTTTACGGGTGCCCTCAGACAGTTTTTCCGCCCCGGCCACCACATAGCGTAAACGGGCGAAATCATACGGATGCGCAAAGCGGGCGTAGTGCCTCAGAAAGGTGGAGGTGCCGAACAGCACGGTACAGTTCTGGTCATACACCAGTTCCGGCACAATGCGGTAATGCAGCGGGCTGGGATACAGAAACACTCGGGCGCCGGTGATCAACGGCGTAAGCAGCCCGACGGTCAGGCCAAAGGCGTGAAACAGCGGCAGCGCCGACATAAAACGGTCGCACGGCATGAAGTCCGCTACGGTGCGGATCTGCTCGACATTGGCCAGCAGGCTGTCATGGGAATGCACCACCCCTTTTGGGCTACCCTCGGAGCCGGAAGTAAACAGGATCATTGCCGCGTCGTCTGCGTGCTGCGGTAGCATCGCCCTTGCGGGAAACAGCAGGTGAAACAGGATCCACAGCTTGTCGGCCAACGTCACGGTGTCTTTTAAATCTTCCAGATAAACCCAGTTGGCGTCATTGATCTGTTTTGGCAATTCGGTCAGTTTGCCCTTTTCCAGAAACTGGCGCGAGGTAACAATGGTTTTAATGTCGGCGGCTTTCATCGCGCTTTGCAGCCCTTTCGCCCCCGCCGTGTAGTTCATCATCGCCGGAATCCGGTTGCGCAACGACGCGCCCAGAATCGCCGCCGCCGTAATGGTAGCGTTAGGCAACAGCATACCGACGTGTTCGCCTTCAGCGGTAAAACGCTGCAAAATTCGCGATACGCCCAGCGATTTTTTCAGCAACCCCTGATAGCTGTCTTCCTTTAACGAGGTATCCGAAATACAGGCAGAGCCGCGCCCGTAGCGGGTTTGCGCCGCGAGAAAAGCCTCATATAGCGTATGGCGAGGGCGACTTGCCATACGGGCATTCATCATGATCTGATGCAAGTGTTCCCCAGCCAGTATGCGGCGCTGACGGGCGCTGTTGGCCTCCGGCATCGGTAACGTGGTGGGCGGCAGATAGTTAATGGTGATAGGCGGGAACCAGCGGCGTTTAACCACGCCCGCCAACCTGCCGAACGGCGTAAACTCCGGCCCGTCCAATCGCACCGGAATAATGGTCGCACCGGATTTTGCCGCCACAAACGCCGCACCGCTGTAGACCTTCATCAGCGAACCGGTCACGGTAATGCGCCCTTCCGGGAAAACCACCACTGGCTGCCCGCGCCCAATCACCTTAATCAACCCCTTAATGGCTAACGGCTTGGTCGGGTCCAGCGCAACAAAATCAATATAGGGTTTCAGCCAGCGCATGAACCAGCGTCCGTAAATGTCTGAATACACCGCGAATACCGGTTTTACCGGTAAAAACAGCGCCAGAAGCGCGCCATCAAGAAAGGAAACGTGGTTGGGGGTTATCAGCAATTTCGTTTGCTGAAAGTTGCTGCTGTCGCCCTCAATCCGGATGCGGTACAGACGCCGTAACACCCAACGTAACAAGGTATAAATCATGTCTTCTCCCAATAGACAGATAAACAGTGTGGCCTGCGAAAAACAGACCAATCCATCGCTGCAGTCAAAATACTACAGTGAGCCGCTCATCACCAGAATAGCCGAAGCACGGCCATCAGCAACCTATTAGGATAATGGGTATTTTTCAGCAGGAGGGAGAGTATGTCGAAACTCTTTTTGTTCGAGCGGGCCAGCGTACCGTTGCCCGCATTGTCTTTATCGACAGAAATGAAGCCGTAGCGCTTTTTCATCTACCCCGTTCTGGCGCCGACGATATTAAAAGCGATGTTTTATCGATATAACGAAAATCTATTTTTACAGATAAAAAAAAACCTACGCATCCGCGTAGGTTGGTGTAATCAAATGGTTCAATGTACAGAGCACATCGATATATCACCAATCAATACCTCTGGGACTTGGTACTTTAGAGAGGATGCGTTCACTACGCCAGCATCGAATCGAAAGAGTTCTGCTCTAAGTGCAACCAACTGTAAAATTCTGCGGTGTCATGTAATAACCCGCGGGCAGACTCCTTAGGACTATCCGCATGGTGAGCACCTTCCATCTGGGCGATAACGTTCGGATCGCGATGGCCGTCAATCAACCCTCCGTCAAAACCGCCATCCCCTCAGCCTTGACGCTTCAACCAGCCACGGCTAAACAAGCGTCAGGTAAGGAGAGCGACTGGGCCGCTTTATAAACACGCACTCGATCTCGCAAAAGTACCGCCATAAGGACTATGATCGTCCTTTTGGCCTACGGGCGAGGCAGGGAAGATTACGGCAGGTTTTTCGCTATCGACTCTGCTGTGGCGGAGTCGTGTTCGACGGCCCCGAGCAAAGCATCAAGCAGCCCCGGGAAACGCGCATCCAAATCCTCACGGCGCAACGATAATAAGTTTGCGCGCCCGTAGGGACGCTGCCAAATCACGCCGCTGTCGCGCAGCACCCGCCAATGGTGAGTCAGGGTGGACTTCGATATGCCTTGCAGCACTGAACCACAGGCGTATTCGCCGCCGCCAGCCAGCACCCGCAGCACGGCCAGACGTAGCGGGTTGCCTAGCGCGGTAAGCACATTTTCCAGGCGAATCTGGTCGCGTTCAGGATGGTTGGCAATCATTCCAGCACGGTATCCAATAGTACGAAAAGTGTCAAACAATCCGGGGTTGATGGCAACATGTCTACTGTTAAACTCATTCCAGCGCCAACAGATCTTCCAGCGTCTGTCGGCGGCGGATCAACCGTGGCTGGCCCTGCTCGAACAACACTTCCGGCAACAGCGGGCGGCTATTGTAATTGGATGACATTGACGCCCCGTAAGCACCGGTATCGTGGAACACCAGATAGTCACCGACCTTTGCCTCCGGCAGCGCGATCGTTTCTACCCCGCCACCGGCCTGCTGGGTAAATACATCACCTGATTCACACAGCGGCCCGGCGATCACGCTATCACGCAGCGTTGCCTGGCTGATATCACGGTTATCGCCCGGCAGCAGAGAAATATGGTGATAGCTGCCATACATCGCCGGACGCATCAGGTCGTTAAAACCAGCATCCACCAGCACAAAGTGACGGCGGCCCATCTCCTTCACCGCTCGCACTTCGGCCACCAGCACGCCGGATTCAGCCACCAGAAAACGGCCCGGTTCGATTTCCAGCGTCACCGGATGCCCCAGATGCGCCGCAATTTTCTCACGGGCATGGTTCCACAAACCGTAATAGTGCCCGGTATCAATGGCTTCCTCACCGTCACGGTAAGGGATAGACAAACCGCCACCCGCCGAGATCGCCTCAATATCGTGGCCCAGCGTAATTACCTGCCGCACCATTGCTTCACACACCTGTTCCAGATGGCCGTAATCCACACCGGAACCGATATGCATATGAACGCCCACCAGCTTCAGTTGATAGCGTTGGATCTGCGCCAGCGCCTGCGGCAAATCGCCGTACCAGATGCCGTGTTTGCTGTTCTCGCCGCCGGTGTTGGTTTTCTGGCTGTGACCGTGACCAAAACCGGGATTAATACGCAGCCACACCGGATGGCCCGGCGACTGGCGACCCAGTTGTTCCAGCATATCCACCGACCCCGCATTGACCGGGATCTTCAACTCCGTCACCCGTTGTAATGTTGGGCGATCCAGCAGATCAGCGGTAAACACGATTTGGTGATCATCGGTTCCCGGCACAAAACCGGCCACCAGCGCCCGTTCAATTTCACCCAGCGACACCGAATCCACCTTGACGCCCTGCTGATGCATCAGACGCAGAATATGCGTATTTGAGCAGGCTTTTTGCGCAAAGCGAATGGTATCGAACTGGCGCAGTTTGTCGATACGGTCAATGATGATTTGCGCATCATAGGCCCAGATCGGGCAGCCGAACCGGGCGGGCAGTTCGCGCAGGCTTTGTGCATTCAGCGCGTAAGTGGTGTCATTGAGATCGTGCGGCATAGCATTCCTTCGGAGCAAACGGTTGGCGAAATAACCTTAGAGTATCGCAAGGGTAAACACTCCTGGCCTGGTAAACAAATATCGTTTTAAACAGAGTCTATTCATTTATGATATAGGTTGCGACGCACAACAGAGGTATTCGACATGGCGGACGTGTCATTACGACATATTGAGATTTTTCACGCGGTGATGACCACCGGTAATCTGACGGAAGCGGCTGTGCTGCTAAATACCTCTCAGCCGACAGTCAGCCGTGAGCTGGCGCGGTTTGAGCAGTTGATTCAGATGACGTTGTTCGAACGCCTGCGCGGGCGTCTTTATCCTACCGCGCAAGGCTTGCAGTTATTTGAAGAAGTGCAGCGTTCCTATTACGGACTGGATCGGATTATCAACGCTGCGGATGATATCCGCCTTTTTCAGCAGGCACAGCTTTCGGTCGCCTGTCTGCCGGTATTCTCCCAGTCGCTGTTGCCTGAAGTGTGTAAACCCCTGCTGGGCCGCTATCCATCGCTCAACCTTCACATCATTCCACAGGAGTCGCCGCTGCTGGAAGAATGGCTGTCCGCCCAGCGGCATGATCTGGGGCTGACCGAAAACAGCGTCACCCCCGCCGGTACGGAACGCCAGACCCTGATGATGCTTAATGAGGTGTGCGTACTGCCTGCTCAACATCATCTGGCGGCCAAAGCGCTACTCACCCCGGCAGACTTCGCCGGTGAACCCTTTATTAGCCTGTCGAGCGCCGACAGCTATCGTCAGTTGTTGGATAAGTTGTTTCATGAAGAGGACGTACTCCGCCAGATGGTATTGGAAACCCACAGTGCGGCGTCGGTTTGCGCAATGGTGCGGGCGGGTATCGGCATTTCCATCGTCAACCCGCTGACCGCGCTGGACTATGCCGCCTCCGGCGTCGTCGTGCGCCCTTTCAGTATCGATGTGCCCTTTATCGTTAGTCTGATTCGTCCGCTGCACCGTCCGGCCTCTGCGCTGGTCGATACTTTTATCGATCATCTCAAACAATATGCCGCAGGCGTCCCCGCCCGTTTACAGCGGGTATTATGCGTTGAATAGCCGGGGATACGGCTTGCCTTTGAGCCGAATAACATTATGGTTCGGCTCACTACATGAGCCGTACTGGTTCCATCGCCTATCTGGCGAACTGCCTTGCCTGTAGCAAAAAACGCTTCTGTGATATATTGCCGCCATCTACTTTCATCACATTTTCCCGTACAGGGAACTGACGTCATTACAGACCCGATAATATTCATGCCACAACATATCCAGCCTGCCGCCCACCATACCAATAAACCAAGCCCGGCTTTTCCCCTGGCTCGCTTCTCCGTCGCGCCGATGCTCGACTGGACAGACCGTCATTGCCGCTATTTTCTGCGCCAGTTGACCCGCCACACCTTTCTTTATACCGAAATGGTCACTACCGGCGCCATCATCCACGGCAAAGGGGATTATCTGGCCTATAGCGAAGCAGAACATCCTCTGGCGTTACAGTTGGGCGGCAGCGATCCGCAGGCGTTAGCGCATTGTGCGCATTTGGCGGAACAACGCGGCTATGACGAGGTTAACCTTAATGTTGGCTGCCCGTCCGATCGGGTGCAGAACGGGCGTTTCGGCGCCTGTCTGATGGGGGAAGCATCGCTGGTGGCCGACTGCGTCAAGGCGATGAAAGATCGCGTTTCCATTCCGGTGACGGTAAAAACCCGTATCGGTATAGACGATCATGACAGCTATGCATTCCTGTGCGAATTTATCCAAACCGTTGCTGAACGCGGCGAATGCGACACCTTTATCATTCATGCGCGCAAAGCCTGGCTGTCTGGCCTTAGCCCGAAAGAAAACCGCGACATTCCACCGTTGGATTACCCGCGTGTTTATCAACTGAAGCGTGATTTTCCGGCCCTGACTATCGCCATTAATGGCGGTGTCAAAACGCTGGAAGAAGCCAAAACCCACCTGCAATATGTAGATGGTGTCATGATGGGACGCGAGGCTTACCACAACCCCGGTATTCTGGCGCAGGTCGATCGTGAACTGTTTGGTGTGCAGACGGCCAGCACGGATATCGTCGCGGCGGTGCAGGCCATGTATCCCTATATCGAGCGCGAATTATCGTGCGGCGCGTCGCTGGGTCACATCACCCGCCATATGCTGGGGCTGTTTCAGGGCGTAACGGGCGCACGCCAGTGGCGACGCTACCTGAGTGAGAATGCGCACAAACCCGGTGCGGATGCCGCCGTCGTTGAACATGCGCTGGCTTTGGTTAACCGTTCCAGGCTTTGAAAAAGACTAACTATTAGTTTTTTTGACCAGCTCAAAATTATCCCTTCTTTATTCGTCGCTGATAAATCAATACGTTATCTGCGGCGCATCTTGGCACGATTCTTGTTACTACCCTATAACATCGGCAACGGTCTGGTCAAAGCCACCACGGTTGCCGATGCATCATGATTAACGAGTAAAAAACAACGTTCAGCGGCCACAGGAGCGCACCATGCTAGAAATTTTCTTTGTTATTGGTTTTTTTATCATGCTAATGGTGACCGGCGTATCATTGTTGGGGGTCATTGCCGCCCTGTTTGTCGCCGCCATTTTCATGTTGATCGGCGGGCTGTTCGTGATGGCGATAAAAGTGCTGCCGTGGCTGTTGCTGGCTGTCGTTGCAGTCTGGATATGGCGTCATTTTCAACGCAAACCGGTTGGTTATTATCGGTAACGCGCCGGGGAATAATGCTGCGCGAGGTAAAACCTATCCCATAGAGGGTTTTACCCAGAAGTGTGCGCCAGCAGATATTTTTTCATCAGGGTGGCTGCTAGGATGTCGCCACTGTCTATACTCCTTCTTGAAAGATGACGACGTTACTTTCGGGACAGGCGATTAAACGCAATAAAACAAACAGATTTCATCACCGTCATGAAAATAAATAATGCACCATTATGACGGTTCCCGCTGTACCCTACATACAGCTTGATGAAATTAGCGCCACGGCAAAGGCCTCCTCGCGGGGGCCTTTTGCTTTAAAGAGCGTGAAGCATTACAGATCAGGGATCAGCAGGCTTGAACCTTGCGTGCTGCGACTCTCCAGCGCCTTGTGCGCAGACGGGGCATCCGCCATCGCAAAGGTCTGACTGGCCGGCACCTCCACCTTGATGGCGCCACTGGCTAACAGCGAGAACAGTTCATTGCTGGCCTGCTCCAGTTCAGCCCGGTTGGTAATGTAACCGAATAGCGACGGACGGGTGACATACAGCGACCCTTTCTGGTTCAGTATCCCCAGATTCACCCCGCTGACCGGGCCGGAAGCATTGCCGAAACTGACCATCAGCCCACGGCGGCGCAAGCTGTCCAGTGAGGGTTCCCAGGTATCTTTCCCGACCGAATCGTAAACCACGGAAACCTTCTCGCCGCCGGTCAATTCAGCTACCCGTTCAGCGATATTTTCCGTGCGGTAGTTAATCGTCGCCCAGGCGCCCGCCTGCTTTGCCCGTTCCGCCTTTTCGGCTGAACCCACGGTGCCAATCAGTTTGGCGCCCAGCGCTTTCGCCCACTGACAGGCGATCAACCCCACGCCACCGGCAGCCGCGTGGAATAAAAAGACTTCATTTGGCTTAATTTCATAAGTCTGGCGGAACAGGTAATAAACCGTCAGCCCTTTAAGGAACGACGCCGCCGCCTGCTCAAAACCGATTGCTTCCGGCAACAGCGCCACTTTCTCTTCCGCCACGTTATGCACATCGCTGTAGGCGCCCAGCGCCGACTGCGCATACACTACCCGGTCGCCGACCTTCACGCTACGCACACCCGCCCCAACTCGGGTGACCACACCCGCCGCTTCCGTTCCCAGCCCTGAGGGCAATGAAGGAGGTGAATACAGGCCAGCACGATAGTAGGTATCAATTAAATTAATGCCGATGGCGCGATTCTCTATCTGCACCTCACCCGCAGCCGGATCACGCGGCGTAAAATCGACGTATTGCAGAACCTCTGGGCCGCCGTGGGCGTTAAACTGAATGCGTTTTGCCATGTCATCTCCTCATGGTGAACGGTTTTTTGTATCACCATACTGTGTATTAGAAGTGTGTTATTCCTCGCTTTCAGATATACAATGCCTCTTTAACCAATGGCAAATCAACCGGTAAAGACATCGTTTCATGGCAGAAAAAAGACCAACCAATAAATCGAATGAACCCCGAGACCGCCAAATGGAAGGTCTGAAACTTCCGCCACACTCGCTGGAAGCGGAACAATCGGTATTGGGGGGCCTGATGCTCGATAATGAACGTTGGGATAACGTCGCCGAGCGGGTGGTCGCCAATGATTTCTACAATCGCGCTCACCGCCTGATCTTCACCGAAATGCAGCGACTGCTGGAAATGAACAAGCCGATCGACCTGATCACCCTGTCCGAATCACTCGAACAGAAAGGTGATCTTGAATCGACGGGAGGTTTTGCCTATCTGGCGGAACTGGCCAAGAACACCCCCAGCGCCGCCAATATCGGCGCTTACGCCGACATCGTGCGGGAGCGTGCGGTGGTGCGCGAAATGATCTCCGTCGCCAACGAGATTGCCGACGCAGGCTATGATCCGCAGGGGCGCAGCAGTGAAGATCTGCTCGATCTGGCGGAGTCCCGCGTCTTCCAGATTGCGGAAAACCGCGCCAGCAAAGACGAGGGGCCGAAAAGTATCGATCGTATTCTGGAAGATACGGTTTCCCGTATCGAACAGCTTTATCAGAAGCCGCACGACGGCGTCACCGGGGTGTCTACCGGCTATCAGGATCTGGATAAAAAAACCGCCGGTTTACAGAAATCCGACCTGATTATTGTGGCGGCGCGTCCTTCAATGGGTAAAACCACCTTCGCCATGAACCTGTGCGAGAACGCCGCCATGATGCAGGACAAACCGGTACTGATCTTCAGCCTGGAGATGCCTGGCGAACAGATCATGATGCGTATGCTGGCATCGCTGTCCCGCGTGGATCAAACCCGCATTCGTACCGGCCAGTTGGATGATGAGGACTGGGCGCGTATTTCCAGCACCATGGGGATCCTGCTGGAAAAACGCAATATGTATATTGATGACTCTTCCGGCCTGACGCCA
This sequence comes from Brenneria alni, assembly GCF_003666245.1. Taxonomy (GTDB): domain Bacteria; phylum Pseudomonadota; class Gammaproteobacteria; order Enterobacterales; family Enterobacteriaceae; genus Brenneria; species Brenneria alni. Next base: position 19,104 of record NZ_MJLZ01000047.1, on the reverse strand, counting down.
ACCGAAGTTCGCTCCCGCTCCCGCCGGGTATTTCGTGAGCATGACGGTCTGAGCCTGATTATGATCGACTATCTGCAATTGATGCGCGTACCGTCCCTCTCCGATAACCGCACGCTGGAAATTGCCGAAATATCCCGTTCGCTCAAAGCATTGGCAAAGGAATTGCAAGTCCCTGTCGTCGCACTGTCTCAGCTCAACCGTAGCCTGGAGCAGCGTGCGGATAAAAGGCCGGTTAACTCCGACCTGCGCGAATCCGGCTCCATCGAGCAGGACGCCGACCTGATTATGTTTATCTACCGTGATGAGGTTTATCACGAAAACAGTGATATGAAGGGTATAGCTGAAATTATTTTAGGGAAACAGCGTAACGGCCCCATCGGTTCCGTTCGTTTAACCTTTAATGGGCAGTGGTCGCGTTTTGATAATTACGCCGGCACACAATACGACGATGAATAACGCACTAAGGACACAGAATGAAAACGGCAACTGCCGTGATTAATCGCCGCGCGTTGCGTCACAATCTGCAACGGATCCGCGAACTGGCTCCGCAAAGCCGCCTGGTTGCTGTTGTGAAAGCCAATGCTTACGGTCACGGGATCATCGAATCGGCGCACACCTTCTGCGAGGCTGACTGTTACGGCGTCGCACGGCTTTCAGAAGCGCTGACGCTGCGCGCTGCGGGCATCACCAAACCTATCCTGCTGCTTGAAGGCTTTTTCTCTGCCGACGATCTTTCCCTGGTGGCGGAACATCAGCTTGAAACCGCCATTCACAACACAGAGCAACTCGCCGCGCTGGAGCAGGCAGACCTGCCGTGCCCAGTTCGCGTGTGGATGAAGCTCGACACCGGAATGCATCGTCTCGGGGTCTTGCCGGAACACGCCGAAACCTTCTATCAGCGGCTCACGCAGTGCCACAATGTGGTGCAACCGGTCAACATCATGAGCCATTTTTGCCGCGCCGACGAACCTCAGGCCGATACAACCGAACGTCAGTTAGCCTGCTTTGATGGGTTCACCCAGGGCAAACCCGGCGCACAATCGATTGCGGCATCGGGCGGCATCCTGCTGTGGCCGCAGGCGCATCGCGATCAGGTTCGGCCGGGCATCATCCTGTACGGCGTTTCACCGCTTGATACCGAAGACGCCGCCCATTTTGGTTTCCAACCCGCCATGACGTTTACCTCGCACCTGATTGCCGTGCGTGAGCATAAAGCGGGACAGCCGGTTGGCTACGGCAGCATCTGGACCAGTAAGCATGATACCCGGCTGGGCGTGGTGGCTATCGGCTACGGCGATGGCTATCCGCGCAGCGCGCCAGCTGGCACGCCGGTGTGGGTAAATGGACGCGAAGTACCGCTGGCCGGACGAGTATCAATGGATATGATTACCGTGGATCTGGGGCCGGGCGCACAGGACAAGGTGGGGGATGACGTGATTCTATGGGGCAAATCATTACCCGTTGAGAAGATTGCCGCTTACACGGGGATCAGCGCCTATGAGTTAATTACCCGTTTAACGCAGCGCACCAGGCTGGAATACATCGACGAGTAACCGACAGAAGCACGGGCCATCGTGAATGACCCGTTTTTTTTATGCTAACTATAGACTGACCGCCAACCACTCACCGACAATCTTCTGGTACTCCCCGGTAGCTTTGCTCAGGTGCAGCCACTGGTCGACATACTGCTTCCAGGCCATATCATCACGCGGCAGCATATAGGCCTTTTCCCCATACTGTAACGGTTTATCCGGGTTAATCGCGCACAGTTCCGGGTAATGTTTCTGCTGAAACAGCGCTTCCGACGCTTCCGTCACCATCACATCCGCTTTCTTGTCCACCAGTTGCTGGAAGATGGTCACGTTGTCATGCAATATCAGCGTCGCCTGCGGCAGATATTTATGCGCGAAGGCTTCATTGGTGCCGCCCGCCGGTTCAATCAGGCGTATCGCTGGCTGATTAAGCTGCTCAATCGTCTGATATTTATCTTTATTTTCACAACGCGCCAGCGGGATTTTGCCATCCACATCCAGTGTGGTAGTAAAGAACGCCGCTTTTTGTCGCGCCAGCGTCACGGAGATGCCGCCCATAGCGATATCACATTTGCCAGCCTGTAAATCCGGCAGCAGCGTCTTCCAGGTGGTTTTCACCCAGTTAACCTTCACGCCCAGACTTTGCGCCAGCGACTCGGCCATTGAGATGTCAATCCCCTCATAGCGCCCGTCGTCACGCAGATAGGTATAAGGTTTATAGTCGCCGGTGGTGCATACGTTTAGTACGCCCTGATCCAGCACTTTATCCAGATGAGACTGAGCGCTTGCGCTCCCGGCAATAAGCAACAACACAAGTGAACTCCATTTTATCATTACGTTTCCCCGCAAAAAAATTGAATAAGCCCGATGCAATAATCGGCAATCAGCCTCTTTACAGCCAACTCGGATAGAATACGTTTCTTCTTTTTAATTGAATAGCCGATCGTCAGCAGCAACCAACCGCCAAAACGGAATTGGCCGGACTTAAATCCGGTGAAACCGCCCAGGAGGGATAAAAAACTGTTAGTCTGTGCTCTTGATTATTTGGCGCCGTTTGGGGAGAACTATGTACAACATTGATGATTTTGATTTGAAAATCCTGACACTGTTACAGGCAAATGGCCGTCTGACCAATCAGGAACTGAGCGAACTGGTCGGGCTTTCCGCATCCCAGTGCTCGCGTCGCCGTATTGCGCTGGAACAAGCGCAGCTTATCCTCGGCTATCACGCCCGCCTTTCTCCCAACGCCGTTGGTCTGGAGTGCCTGGGGTTAATTGAAGTCCGGCTGATTAACCACACCGCAGACTATGTGGAACGATTCCACCAGATGCTGGGGGAAGTTGACGCCATCATTGATGCCTATAAAACCACGGGCGATGCTGACTATCTGCTGAAAGTGGCGGTGGCGGATCTGCCGGGACTGAGCGCCTTAATCAGCCAGATCCTGTCACAGAATAAAAGCGTGGCGCATCTGAAAACCTCTGTGGTGCTCAATCGGCTCAAAGAAAATGGCCTGATGACGCCCCGGCGCCCTGATATGAGGCAGCCTGCTTCATAATGGTGCATTAATGCAGTTAATATAAGCAAAAAAAAATCAAAAACGCACAATGTAGCCACAAAAACATCAATAAATGCATTATTTGTGCATTTATTCCTGTTTATAATTCAATAAGTTGCTCTTATCCCTGCTATTTTCACCCCACTAACTACCTCGTCAGAGCGTTATCTGGTGTAATTTTTGCTTAATATTATGGCTTTTCCCGACAGTAAATTGAGCCGCCATCATGGATAACCTTATCACTACCGAAAAATTGCCACATACCCTGCTGGAAGATGTTCTGGCTATCCTGATTGGTACGCTGATGGTTTCTTTTGGCGTGATCCTGCTACGTCAGGCTGGCGCACTCACTGGCGGCACCGCGGGTATGGCTTTTTTACTGCATTACCTGACACACATCTCTTTCGGTACCGCGTTTTTCCTGCTGAATCTGCCGTTCTATTATCTGGCCATTCGGCGGATGGGGTGGAAATTCACCGTAAAAACGTTCTTTGCCGTGGCGCTGGTTTCACTGTTTTCCGATCTGCATCCTTTATTTGTTCACTTTGATCGACTGAACCCGTTCTATGCTACGCTGTTTGGCAACCTGATCATGGGGCTGGGATTCATTGTACTGTTCCGTCATAAGGCCAGTCTGGGCGGCGTGAACATACTGGCGCTCTACCTGCAAGACAAATACGGCCTGCGTGCGGGTAAATTCCAGATGGGGGTTGATATTGTGATTGTACTGGCTTCCCTCTTCGTGGTAAGCATATCTATGCTGACTGCCTCAATACTGGGCGCGGCCATTCTGAACCTGATTATTGCGATGAACCACCGCCCTGGCCGCTACGCGGTCTGACTGCCTGATTCTTGCAAAGACGATGACCTCGGACAGCCGTGTTACCCGATGCCCTGTACCCATAAATTATTTTCAGGAGAGTTACACTGTGTTTCAAAACGTTGATGCCTACGCTGGCGATCCTATCCTGTCGCTGATGGAAACATTCAAACAGGATCTGCGCACGGACAAGGTAAATTTAAGTATCGGGCTTTATTACAACGAACAGAATGTTATTCCCCAACTTCGTTCCGTCAGTACCGCAGAAGATGAACTGCAACAATTACCAAAGCGCGCAAATTCCTACCTGCCAATGGAAGGTTTGCCCGCTTATCGTACTGCCATTCAGCGCCTGCTGTTTGACGAAAATCACCCGGCGCTGATTGCCAACCGTATTGCCACCATTCAAACGGTCGGCGGATCGGGCGCGCTGAAAGTCGGCGCTGACTTTCTGAAACGTTACTTTCCGAACTCGGAAGTGTGGGTCAGCGATCCAACCTGGGAAAACCACATTGCCATTTTCTCCGGGGCAGGTTTTAACGTACATACCTACCCTTACTTTGATGCCGATAAACTGGGCGTAAAATTTGACGCAATGCTCTCTGCCCTGCAACAACTGCCGGCGCAAAGCATTGTGCTATTACATCCGTGTTGCCATAACCCGACCGGTTCCGATCTGACCCATGCGCAGTGGGATCGCGTTATCGAAGTGATTATCAGCCGTGAACTGATCCCGTTTATGGACATTGCCTATCAGGGTTTTGGCGCCGGTATCGCGCAAGACGCCTATGCCATCCGCGCTATCGCCAGTTCAGGTGTGCCCGCGCTTATCGCTAACTCGTTCTCTAAAATATTCTCACTGTACAGTGAGCGTGTCGGCGGTCTTTCCGTCGTGTGTGAGAATGATGAAACCGCGCAGCGCGTGCTGGGCCAGTTGAAGGCTACCGTGCGCCGTAATTACTCCTCACCGCCGAATTTTGGGGCGCAGGTAGTTGCCAACGTGTTGAACGACCCAGAGCTGAACGCCAACTGGCAGGCGGAAGTGGAAGAGATGCGCACACGTATTCTGGAAATGCGTCAAACGCTGGTGGCAGCACTGAAAAAGGCGCTGCCGAATCGTAATTTTGATTACCTGCTGACCCAGCGCGGCATGTTCAGCTATACCGGTTTCAGCCCGGCACAGGTCGATCGCCTGCGGGAAGAGTTTGGTGTCTACCTGATCGCCAGTGGCCGCATGTGTATGGCGGGCCTCAACCACAGCAACGTTCAGCGCGTTGCCGCGGCTTTCGCTGCGGTTCAATAACAGGCAAAACCCGAAAGCATAAAACCCAACGATTAGGGTTTTATGCTTCAATGGGCAGAGAAGAATACACGTCACAATTCAAAGCGTCAGCGTGTTCACCACCGCCGCACCAGTAGGGATGGCACTCAAAACCCCTGACTTTTGGCTATTCACCAGGGAACCATTTCTCCATCCAACGCTACTCACTGTCGATATGACTTGATGAGTTGTGAACCATGACCTCACATTTTACTTACCGACAACTTTTTGAAGAATTCTGCCAAACCGGACATACCGATACCAGGGCGCACGCTATTCAATCAGATGATGGCATCAATCTGACCCTTTATGTAAACGGCCCGACCCTTACGTTTCTGGCCGAGATACTCCCGTTGAGAAACGGCCCCCGTGATGACAGGCTGTTACGCAAAATGCTGTCTTATGCCTTCCCCGGACTACGGTTACGAGGCGGAGCTTTGACCATCAATCCCGACGAAAACAGTCTGGTTTTTTCATACGAACAGGCCCTGACAACGCTGACTAAAGCGCGGTTTGAAAATATCCTGGCCAACTTTGCAGAGACAGCGACAGAACTAAGCCAGACGGCGCAACGGCTGAGATTTTATTAAGAGATGGTCATGCTGAACAAACTCGATTCCACCGCCAGAATAACATCCCCGAATACTACTCAAGACATCAGCCCGACACCGATGCGCATGGATGCCGCGCACGGTCAAAGAGCACAGCCGCGGATGGACTCGCCGTCAACGTTACGATTGCGGGCCACCACCGATGAACCGGAAACTTCGGCCCAGCAGCCCACTGATCGCAGATCGCCCTCGTCTTCCCAAAGACCCGTTCCAAACCCAATTAACCCCATCAAACTGGTCGCCAAGCTGATAACAGGCATTCTGGCGCTTTCCGCCGGGCATCGGCTATTCACCCATCCGGGGGACTTCGTCAACGATCCCGGCGGCACATTGCTGGGGATAATAAATCTGGCAGAGCGCACCACGCCGGACCACATACAGGCAGGCAACCAATCCGTTCTCGAACATTACGGCAAATATATTCCCGACAATAGCCCCTGTTTTGGAGCCAGAGCGGAGATATCGCACGACCTTCCGTCAAGAGTCCTCGGCATCTGGACCCCTGCACAATCGCGGGTTGCCTTGAATGCCAACATAGCATTCCCTGATTGCCCCTCCGACGTGGCAATGCATGAATTCGTCCACTGCTACACCCACCCGGACTTTAAAATACGTAACGAAAAACATCCCTCCTGGCAAGCAATGAACGAAGGTCTTACCACCCACCTGACGGAAAAGATGCCGAGTCTGGGAAAGTTTTGGAATTCCGGTAAAGATGCCTATCACCGTTTCAAACTGCCCACGGGCGATTCATGGCCCCAGGCGGCGCAGCGCATTGAAAATAAAGTGGGCGAAACCACGCTGTTACGCGCGTTTTTCAGCGGCGACGATGACGCCATCAGACAAGTATCGATAGCCGCAGCTCAGGTTTATCCCCAGGTCGCTTCACAGCGTACGGAGTCTCAAATTTGGTTGGCCGGAGAAATGCGCGGCTCTCAGCAGTTGGCCGAATGTTACGCTGGCGCATTACTCGCCGCCGGTCAGCCTTTGCCGGATAGCTGGGCCAGAAATATGCTGCCGGTATTCAGCTTCTCAGATATCACGCCAGATCAGGCTAAGTTGATGCAAGAACAGGCACAAGCCAGTCGGCAACGAATGGGAGAACTGTTCGACGCCGCTTTTTTCTCCGCCGACCTGAGTACGCAGAAACAATCATTAGCCGCATTGCGCGAAGACCTGCTGATGTATTGGGAACCGGTGCTACAGACGCATAGCCGAACACCGTTATCACCAGAGAAGCCAGCCTAGACAAAAGCTCGGCGTGCGTCTTCAGCAGGCACTGCGTTTTTTAAGCTGCCTGTACGGCAGTGAACGTGTTTGCGCCAGACGCCGACCTGATGCGCAATTTCTTAGCTGCCTGTACGGCATTGAACGAGTGCCCGATAAACGTGCTGGATTTCTTCATCTTTCTTAGCTGCCTGTACGGCAGTGAACTATGCAAGCATAGTAGCGACCTTCAATCTGAATTTCTTAGCTGCCTGTACGGCAGTGAACTTCGCTCGGGATGAAAGTTGGTGAGGGGTACTTTTCTTAGCTGCCTGTACGGCAGTGAACTCAGCGTTGCTCCGGCTTCAAATGTTCCGAATTTTCTTAGCTGCCTGTACGGCAGTGAACACACTGGCGACCGGTCTGCGGCAACGAACACTTTTCTTAGCTGCCTGTACGGCAGTGAACGGAAACAGTTCAGTGGGAAGCGGGTCATTACATTTCTTAGCTGCCTGTACGGCAGTGAACTGTTGCAGAACCAATCTAATGGATTGTTTTTATGAGGACAATAGCCAAATATCTTCATATACCCATCTTTTTACTGTGATTAATAACTCGTTGAAAATATTGATGTAAAGTTGATGGTGCGAAAAAAGGGTCGTGCCAACTCAACCTGTTTGTTGGTTGCGGTTTTATTATGGTACTTTTGATATCCTTCCTGCCGCTTCTTGCTACTCTCTTACCCGTAAGGATTTTGTTATTGGGAATTCGCTTAGTTGCCGCCTCCCTGCAACTCGAATTATTTAGGGTATAGATATTTTCAGTTATATATTTTTAACGGTAATCAACGTATTGATTGGGTAAAAAAGTTTTAACTGAGAAAAAATACGTCATCATTTATTAAATATACTTTTTCAGGACTATTGCATATGGATAACGCATTCAGCCCGTCTGATTTGAAAACGATCCTGCACTCAAAGCGTTCTAATGTTTATTACCTGCAATATTGTCGTATTTTAGTCAATGGCGGACGGGTTGAATATGTTACCGATGAAGGTAAGCAGTCATTGTATTGGAATATCCCTATCGCGAATACCAGCGTTATTATGCTGGGAACCGGAACGTCAATTACTCAGGCGGCCATGCGAGAATTTGCCCGCGCAGGGGTCATGGTCGGTTTTTGTGGCGGGGGCGGAACACCGCTGCTCTCGGCAAATGAAGTTGAGGTTGATGTTTCATGGCTGACACCACAAAGTGAATATCGGCCTACTGAGTATTTACAGGATTGGGTGAGTTTCTGGTTTGATGATGAGAAGCGGCTGGCTGCCGCTGTTGCTTTTCAGAAAGTGCGTATCGCACAGATTCGTCATCACTGGCTGAATGCCCGTATGGAAAGAGAACAGAGCTTCACATTGAGTGGTGACAGGCTGCTGGCCCTGCTCGACCGTTATGAACAAAGCCTGCAAAAGTGTGCTGATAGCAATGATCTGCTGGCGCAGGAAGCGGTGATGACCAAAGCGTTATATAAGCTGGCGGCTAATGCTGTTAATTATGGTGATTTCATTCGTGCGAAAAGAGGCGGAGGTGTCGATCTGGCTAACCGCTTTCTTGATCATGGCAATTACCTGGCTTATGGGCTGGCGGCGGTTGCCACATGGGTCATTGGCTTACCGCATGGGCTGGCGGTGTTGCATGGTAAAACCCGTCGTGGTGGGTTGGTATTTGATGTGGCAGACCTGATCAAAGATGCGTTGATATTACCGCAGGCGTTTATTGCGGCGATGGCCGGGGATGATGAGCAGGAGTTCCGGCAGCGTTGCCTGAGTGGGTTTCAGCAGGCCGAAGCGCTGGATGTGATGATTGATGCATTACAAACGGTTGCCGGACAATTAAGTCAGGTCGGGCGATGAATATTTTATTGGTTTCCCAATGTAATAAACGGGCGCTGACGGAAACCCGGCGCGTACTGGACCAGTTCGCGGAGCGTAAAGGTGAACGCACCTGGCAGACGGCCATTACGCTGGAAGGGCTGAATACCTTGCGCAAACTGCTGCGTAAAACCGCCCGGCGCAATACGGCGGTTGCCTGCCATTGGATCAAAAGCGCCAACCGAACGGAATTATTATGGATCGTCGGGAATTTACGCCGTTTTAATACACAGGGCGTGGTGCCGACGAATACTACCGAGCGCGATATTCTGAAATCTCAGGATGAAAATCAGTGGCACTGCATTGAATCTGTCAGCCTGCTGGCAGGAATTGCCGGGTTGTTTCATGATTTCGGCAAGGCCAACATACTGTTTCAGCAAGGGCTGCGCGGCGAGGGCAAAATGTATCAGCCTTATCGCCACGAATGGATCTCCCTGCGCCTATTTCAGGCATTTGTGGGGGAGCAGGATGATCAAGGCTGGTTGAGCGCACTCAGCCAGATTAGCGCCGCCGACGAAGCAGCATTACTACAGCGGCTGCTGAAAGATGGCATCAACAGGTACAGTAATCCTTTTAAGATGCTACCGCCGCTGGCAACGGTCATCGCCTGGCTGATTGTTTCCCATCATCGTTTACCTGCTTATCCCGCCAGTAAGAGCGCATTTCCCGATCGTTATACCTACCCGCCGGAATTGAACTACGTCGAGAGTTGGCTCACACAACAGCTTACCACCGAGTGGAATTCAACCAATATGGATAGGGAAGGCTGGCGTGAAGAAGACAAACAGGCGGTCTGGCACTTTCCAAACGGCACGCCGATGCGCAGCGAGATCTGGTGTGGTAAGGCTCAGAAACTGGCGACCCGCGCACGGCAACTGAGTTCGCTGACGCATTACGGTATGCTGCGCCAGCGATTTACCAGCCATCTTGCGCGCTTGACCCTGATGTTGGCGGATCATCACTATTCTTCATTAGCGCCGACCACAGGTTGGCAGGATGCTACATACGCCGCCATTGCCAATACCGATCGCCAAACCGGACAGATTAAACAGAAGCTAGACGAACACTGCATTGGCGTTGGACAGAATGCTCTGTTGCTGGGGCGCAGCCTGCCTCATGTGCGAAAATCGTTGCCTTCCATCACCCGTCATAAGGGGTTTAAACAGCGCAGTACCAGTGAAAAATATCGCTGGCAGGACAAAGCGTTTGATGTGGCCTGCTCGCTACGGGAACGGTCGGTGGAGCAGGGTTTTTTCGGTGTGAATATGGCGTCTACCGGCTGCGGTAAAACATTTGCCAATGCGCGAATCATGTACGGGCTGGCAGATGAAAAACTGGGGTGTCGGTTTTCCGTGGCGCTGGGCTTACGTACCCTGACGTTGCAAACCGGGGACGCATTACGCGCCAAACTTACCCTGCAAAATGACGATCTGGCGGTGCTGATTGGTTCACAGGCTGTGTCGCAATTACATCAACTGCATCAGGATAACGCACGGTCCCTGAGCATGGGCAGTGAATCGGCGGAAGCTCTGTTCGCCGAGCATCAGTACGTTAGATATGACGGCAGTCTGGATGATGGCCGCCTCAGCGCCTGGCTAAACAAAAGCCCGGCGCTGCATAAATTACTGAGTGCGCCGGTTCTCGTAACGACTATTGATCATCTGATACCTGCCACGGAAGGTGTGCGCGGAGGGCGGCAGATTGCGCCCATGTTGCGGTTGCTCACCGCCGATTTGGTGCTGGATGAGCCGGATGATTTTGATATTGCCGACTTGCCCGCGCTGTGTCGTCTGGTGAATTGGGCTGGTATGCTCGGTTCGCGAGTGTTGCTTTCTTCCGCTACCTTGCCCCCGGCGTTGATTCAAGCGTTGTTTAACGCCTATTGCAGCGGGCGGGCAGACTACCAACAGGCATGTGGCAAGCCGAATATGCCAGTGAACATCTGCTGCGGCTGGTTTGATGAACATGCAGCCCTACAAAGCGATCATCAGACGGCTAAAACCTTTAAGCAGGCACATGAAGCATTTGTGGCGGCAAGGGTAGAGAAACTGCAACAGGCGCCGGTGTTGCGTCTGGCTAAGTTGGTTTCGGTTCCGGTTATCAGTACAAAAGTCAGTGAGGTAATTGCCGGTGTAGCGGCCAGTTTCCATCAATCAATGATGGCATTGCATCAGGCGCATCATCAAACGCATTCCTCCGGCAAAACGGTATCACTGGGGCTGATTCGTATGGCGAATATCAACCCGTTGGTGGCCGTAGCCCGTCATTTATTTATGCAGCCTTCTCCTGCTAGCTACCGTGTCCATTATTGTGTTTATCACAGCCAGCACCCACTGGCGATGCGTTCGTATATCGAACAACGGCTGGATGCTTCGTTAACCCGTTATAACCCAAATGCGCTCTGGCAAATGGATGAAGTACAGCAGGCGCTGGCGGATAACCCGGAACAGCATCATCTGTTTGTGGCGCTGGCCACTTCCGTTGCGGAAGTAGGGCGAGATCATGATTATGACTGGGCCATTGCTGAACCCAGTTCGATGCGCTCACTTATTCAGCTTGCCGGGCGTATTCAGCGCCATCGTCAGCAGAAACCCGCCACGCCGAATCTACATATTTTGCGTAAAAACGTAAAGGCGCTGCGCGATTGCCATCCGGCCTATTGTCGTCCTGGATTTGAATCATCCTCATCAGGCGATCCAACGCTAATCAGCTACGATTTGGAGAGTTTATTGACGGAAGAACAGTATCGCACCATCAGTGCCATTCCTCGTATTCAGCAGCGGGAGCCGCTTGCGCCGGCGCAGAATCTGGTGGATTTAGAGCACCATATGCTGCGTAAGGCGATGCAAGGAATGAAGAATTCAACGGATTATTATGCTGCGCTGTGGTGGAAAACACAGGCCGACTGGAGCGGTGAGTTGCAGCGCCTTAAGCCGTTCCGTCAGTCGTTGCCGGATGAACAACACTATTTATGGATAGCCGAAGAAGGCGACAAACCTGAATTCAAAATGCCGGACGGCGGTTATTCAGGCTGGAAAGAGAGTTATGTCTTTCAGGAAATTACCATTACGTTGGCAGAAGGCGTCAGCAGTTGGCTGATGGTGGACTATCAGGCTATTTATTCGCAACTGTCGGAGCGACTGGACATGGAGCTGGGGGCTGTCAGTCAGCGTTTCGGCGAGATCAATTTACCGGTTCGTGAAGCAGAGAAAAACGAAAGGTGGCTATGGCACCCGCTGCTAGGAGTGTTTGGCGCACTCGACTGAATATAAAAGGAGAGGAATGATGAAAGAGGACGGATTGAGTCGGTTTATAATCGACTATATCGAAAACCGCAAGCGGCTCAAACTTGAGGCGGCAGAGAAAAAATTTGCTGATGATGCACTGGCATTGGCGGTAGAACGGCAGGATATCGCATCCCGCTATCAGGTACAGGCGTGGTTAACCGATGCTGCTTCCCGCGCCGGGCAGATAAGCCTGGTGACACATGCGCTGAAATTTACCCACAGTGACGCCAAAGGCAGCAGCGTACTCAGCGCTCAGGCCCCGGAAGAGAACCATGAATATCTTTCTACCGCCACGCTGGAGCAACCAACAGTGGATGCGGTGGGAAATGCCGCTGCGTTGGATGTGGCAAAGCTGCTACAGACAGAATATCAGGGAGATTCGCTGGTGTCCGCGTTGCAACGTGGCGATCATTCCGCGCTTGCCGGGTTGGCGGATGATCCGCAGCAGCTTGCGCAGTGGGTCGCGGGGTTTAATCAGGTTTTGATGGATAAACAGCCTAGTTCGCATAAGCTGGTAAAACAGATCTACTTTCCTTTGTCAGACGCCCTTGCCGACGACCACTATCATCTAATCAGCCCGCTTTACTCTTCTTCACTGGCACAGGCGCTGTATCAGCGGATTACGGCTGCACGCTTCAGCGATGAGGCAAAAGCCGTACGCCAAGCCAGAAAGGAAAAACGCTGGCATGATGGTGTTGAGGTGTCCTATCCCAACCTGGCTGTTCAGAATATGGGAGGGACCAAGCCGCAGAATATTTCGTTTCTTAACAGCGCCCGTGGTGGCAAATCCTACTTACTGCCTTGTGCTGCGCCAATTTGGGAAAGCATTGCGAAGCCGCCGCTACAACATAAGTCAATTTTTCGCCCCCGTGGTGAATTCGAACACCTTTCGCGCTCGACGGTGCAGCAGATGCGGCAATTTCTGCTTAGTGTAGCGGCGGTCGGCAACACCATGGAAATCCGCCAGCAGTGTTGGGCATATGCCGATAGCATTATCGATAATCTGTTTAACTATGTGGCGGCGATACAGAATTTAGATGCAGGGTGGAGCAAGCAGGAAACCTGCCTCTTAAAACGTTCACAGCAATTGTGGCTCGATCCCTATCGGGCTGAATCTGATCAGGATTTTAAATTTGAACGTGACGGTGGTGACTGGAAAAAAGAGGTTGCGCATGACTTTGGCGTCTGGCTGAATCGCCAACTGGAACATGAACAACTGCGCTTTAGTGAGGTTGAGCGGCGAGAGTGGTCGACGGCAGCACTATTCAAACGCAGGATGCGGGAATCTGAATTCGCGCTGACGGAGGAGATGCAATGAGCTCGCTGATTGTTCTGCGCCATGTGAAGGTGGAAAATGCCAATGCCATCGCCGGGCTAACTTATGGCTTTCCGGCAATTACTCACTTCCTGGGCTACACCCATGCCCTTTCCCGCCAACTACAGCAAAGCCATAACCTGACGCTGCATGGTTGCGGGGTTATCTGTCATAAACAGCAGCTTCATACTTACGGCTCCGGTTGGGAGCGATCTTTCGCACTTACCCGCAACCCATTGACCAGGGAAGAGAAAACCGCGCCTTTCAATGAAGAAGGCCGTATGCATATGACGGTGTCTTTACTGATGGAATGTCACGGTATGATTGCCGATGGTGATGAAGGCGCTCGGACATTGGCGGATCACCTGTCCATGCTATGTGTCAACCAGCATCTGGCGGGCGGCATCATCACGGATATCCGTAAAATCGAGGTGATTGCCTTCCCGCAAAATGAGACGCAAACCCGTCGCATAATGCGCCGTTTGCTACCCGGTTATATGTTGCTGGATCGCAGTTCATTGCTGCAAAACCATTTTGCACAACGGCGAAATCATGAACCTGACGTGGAGATCATCGATGCCTGGCTGGATTTCGCGGCGATCAAGATGGGCGCTGCGGCAAATGGCGACGGCAATGAGCAGGTTGACTGGCGCTATCTGCCAAAACCAGGGGACGGTGGTTATTTAGTTCCATTGATGACGGGTTACCGGGCTATCTCGCCGCTGTACGCTGCTGGCGAGGTGGAGAAAACCCGTGATCCAACAACACCATTCTGTTTTGCCGAGTCAGTCTACGGCATCGGCGAGTGGCGAGGCGCGCACCGTATTGACGATCTTCACGCCGTGCTCTGGCATTACCACTATCACGATGGCTGGTATCAGTGCCGTAGTAAAACGGCGGTAACAACTGAAATCTACGAATTTAACGACGACGAATAATTGAAAAAGGATTTAATCATGGCTAAAGCAACTATTAAAACAGCATCAGTATTAGCGTTCGAACGTAAGCTGGCTAATTCCGATGCGCTGATGTTTTCTGGTAATTGGGATCAAACGTCCGGCTGGCAGCCCATTGAAATTAAAGAAAAAGCGGTACGTGGCACCATATCTAACCGCCTGAAAAACGCACTGGCCAGCGATCCTGCCAAGCTGGATGCCGAGATCCAAAAGGCCAACCTGCAACCCGTTGATGTTGCCGCCCTGCCTTTTGAGGTTGATACGCTAAAGGTCAGTTTTTCGTTACGTGTGCTGGGTAACCTGGCGACGCCGTCAGTGTGCAACGACCAGGATTATCAGGCGGAACTGTCGCGGGTGATTGGCGGTTATATCGCCGAACGCGGGTTTGGTGTGCTGGCGGCGCGTTATGCAGAGAATCTGGCCAATGGCCGCTTTTTGTGGCGTAACCGGGTAGGGGCGGAGGCGCTGAAAATAAGGGTAACTCAGGGTGAAAAAAGCTGGACGTTCAATGGTGAAGACTACTCTCTGAGGCAGTTCAGCAATCCAAAGGGTGATTTGGCGCAGTTGGCTGCTGCTATTGAGCAAGGGCTGTCTGGTTCAGACTCTGTATTTTTTAACGTTGAAGCATTCGTGCGTTTAGGTTCCGGTCAGGAAGTTTTTCCATCACAGGAGCTGGTGTTGGATGACAGCAGCAAGAGCAAGAAAAGCAAAATCCTGTACCAGGTGGATGGTACGGCAGCGCTGCATTCTCAAAAAATTGGTAACGCTTTGCGTACAATTGATGACTGGTATCCCGACGCGGTCGAGCTGGGGCTGGGGCCGATTGCGGTTGAACCTTACGGCTCCGTAACCAGTAGGGGGAAAGCCTATCGTCAGCCGAAGCAGAAAATGGATTTTTATACCCTGTTGGATAACTGGATCACCAAAGGAGGTGTACCGGAACAAAATCAGCAGCACTATGTAATGGCGACGTTGATTCGGGGCGGCGTGTTTGGCGAGAAAGGTGAATAAGGAGCAGTCTATGGATCACTATCTTGAGATACGTGTGCTGCCAGACCCTGAATTTACCGAATCAGACCTGCTAAATGCTCTGTTTGCCAAGCTGCATCGTTCACTGGGGCAAATGGCTGGGGGGAATATCGGCGTGAGTTTCCCTGAGGCCGGGAAAATGTTGGGCAAGACCATCCGTTTGCATGGCCCGGCACATGCTCTGTTTGCGTTGCAGGCGAGCAACTGGCTGAAAGGGTTGCGGGATTATACCCAAAGCGGTGAGATACAGCCGGTTCCGGTCGGGGCAAAATTCCGCACTGTGCAGCGAGTTCAGGTAAAAAGTAGCGCACTGCGTTTGCGCCGGCGATCGGTTCAAAAAGGCTGGCTAACTGAACAGCAGGCGCAAGAACAGATACCGCTTACCCGTGAAAAACGCACTAACTTACCTTTTTTACAGTTAAAAAGTCTGTCATCCGGGCAGATGTTCAAGCTGTTTGTCGCGCAAGGGCCAATTCAGGAAACGCCGGTCAAGGGGGAGTTCAGCTCATACGGGTTGAGCGCCACCGCCACGGTGCCGTGGTTCTGACCCTTTTTTTTCGGTCAATCCTAACGTATTGATTTTATACAGGGCTGGCCGAACTCTTAAAAAGAGGGTCTATACGCCATTAACGCTTTTTTTCTTTAAAAATCAGGAATAAACCATCAATTTACAACGGTTCACTGCCGTACAGGCAGCTAAGAAAAACGCTCAAATTCATCCCTTACCTGTTCTATGGTTCACTGCCGTACAGGCAGCTAAGAAAATCTCCGTCAATGTGCTCAAGCATGGAACGGGGTTCACTGCCGTACAGGCAGCTAAGAAAAATTCGTGCCGAATACTATCGCAACGCATAATGTTCACTGCCGTACAGGCAGCTAAGAAAATTAAGCCAGCAGCGCCCCAGGTACGCCATACGTTCACTGCCGTACAGGCAGCTAAGAAATCGCGCTGTAGTCTCTTACGGATTGGCTAATGGTTCACTGCCGTACAGGCAGCTAAGAAATTCACTGTTATTCCGGCTGCGCGGATGGCTTTGTTCACTGCCGTACAGGCAGCTAAGAAAAGTGCCTGCCGAATGTAGACGATTCGCGTCTCGTTCACTGCCGTACAGGCAGCTAAGAAACACGGTGTACCGACGACATCAAATTCGCCTGTGTTCACTGCCGTACAGGCAGCTAAGAAAACAAGAGATAGCGGCGTACGCATATTTGTATGGTTCACTGCCGTACAGGCAGCTAAGAAATAGACAGCATCAAATCAAAGGCGCGAATACTCGTTCACTGCCGTACAGGCAGCTAAGAAATCTGCATTGCCCCGTTCTATCGCCGCCTCAACGTTCACTGCCGTACAGGCAGCTAAGAAAGATAAGAGCCCATTTGATAATGCGTCGGGTGAGTTCACTGCCGTACAGGCAGCTAAGAAATAACATTGAAATTACTTACCTTTTTTAGACAGATTCACTGCCGTACAGGCAGCTAAGAAAGTAGTAAATGTAAGGCTGCACGTGGTGGTGACGTTCACTGCCGTACAGGCAGCTTAGAAATTCACAGGCCAGCGCCTGCTTTATGACCCCCTGTTCACTGCCGTACAGGCAGCTTAGAAAATGGAAATATAGCAACAAGGCAAGCAACGGAGGTTCACTGCCGTACAGGCAGCTTAGAAATTGCTATGACTTCCAGAGCCTGCGCTATCCCTGTTCACTGCCGTACAGGCAGCGCACTCAGTCGAGTGCACCAAACACTCCGAGCAGCGGGTGCAATAGCCACCTTTCGTTTTTCTCTGTTTCACGAACCGGTAAATTGATCTCGTCGAAACGCTGACTGCCTCCCCAGTTCCATGTCCAGTTGCGCCGACAGTTGCGAATAAATAGCCTGATAGACCACCATCAGTTGGCTGCTGACGCTTTCTGCCAACGTAATGGTAATTTCCTGAAAGACATAAATTGTCGTTTGCCTGCTATGCAATCTTTTTTGTTTTCATCCTATTTCAGGATACTCAACACAACTCACCTTTCATGAACGAACGCTTTGCTTTTCTGCCGTGTTAACCGTATTATTTTCGCGTTGATAATAGAAATATTTTACTCCGTCTATTTATAACTTTTCTCATAAGGATTTGATATGGCTAATTTGATTTACGCCAGTATTAACGGTCAAAAACAAGGTTTGATATCATCCGGTTGTTCAACTCTTGACTCAATTGGCAATCGCTACCAAACAGGCCATGAGGATCAGATACAAGTATTAGGTTTGAACCACAGTATCAGCCGCGATCAAAATGTATCTCACCATCCTATTCATTTTATTAAGCCAATAGATAAGTCATCCCCGTTATTAGGCATGGCAATTTCTTACAATGAAAAGATAGAGGTGACATTTTATTTTTATCGCGTAAATTCTGCTGGACAGTTAGAGCTTTATTATGAAGTTAAATTAACGGACGCGAGCATAGTAGATGTTACCTGTGTCTATCCGCACGTAATAGATAACAATGAAATCATGCCGTATGAAAAAATCCAGTTAAAATATAAAAGCATAGCATGGAACCACAAGACCGCGGGAACGTCTGGTTACAGTATATGGGAGGAAATGAGTATCTAGGATTCATTGTTTTTGATAACCAGCACGCTTTTTATGTGTGCTGGTGATTTACTCTTTATCACACAGAGCAATATCTTTTACATATTTATTGGGATCCATCCAGGATATTTTAGGGCAGACGTTATAACCTCTCTCACTAAGGTTATATGATATATATATTGATGAAAAAAAACTAACCACAGCGCCGAAGATAGCTATCATCGCCAATGAATTTGCTAATTTATTATTCATTTTTGCTGGTTCATTTTTTATTACAGAAAAAAATGCCAGATATGAAAAATAGAATAACAAAGGTACTGAAAATATTATAACTCCAACTTTCCATGAAAAAGTAATTACATCACTTGATTTAAAGAAATCTACGTATCCACTTAAAGAAAACCAGCCCCCCCAGCAGGAAAGCAGGAAAACCAATACTGCAAATGCGCCAACTAATGGCCTATTTACCTTAACCACGACTGTATCTCCCTGGGATATAAAAACGCACCCTATCAGATTTTTCTTTCATTTCTTACTCTTTGCAAAGAGCACTATCTTTCACATATTTATTGGGATCCATCCAAGATGTTTTAGGACAGATTTCATAACCATAACTTCTAAAATTATAAGATATATAGAAAGATGAAAACAAACTAATTATAGCGCCAATGACCATTATTATAAATAGAACCCCTCCTAGTTTGTTATTAATTCTCGCCACTTTATTCTGTATTACAGAATAAAAACATAGAAATGAAAAATATAATAACAAGGGAGTACCAAATACCATTAACCCAACTTTCCATGAAAAGACAATAACATCGTTTAACTGTAAAAGTTCCAAATAACTATTAAAAGAAAACCAACCAGTAAAGCATGAAATAAAAAAAAGAAAAACTGCAAATGCGCAAACTAATGACCTATTTACCTTAACCACGACTGTATCTCTCCAGGATATAAA